>CABUPE010000005.1 GCA_902493515.1 uncultured Collinsella sp. | reverse complement strand
ACGCCGGGCCGACTCGCTTCGGATGGGGCTCTACACCAACTTTCTCGACACTACCCGTCGAACGAAACTAATGAGAGGATAACAATTCCAGATTGCACGATACAGGCACCTTGTCTGGTTTTAGTAAGCGGCCCTAATGCATGTGGTAAATCTTCATTTCTGGAAGTATTGAACGGATTATTGTCGCCAGTTGCTGGCAGACTGTGTGTTAATGAGTCTACTGTCATTTTCGATGGTTCGACTTTAATCCAGCTACCCTGCGCAACTATGCCGCAAAGACATTTGATAATGGGGGGAACTTTCAGGAAGGCTCTTTACTATGGTCTTGTAGATATTGACTCTGAAAAACTCATCTATCTTTTGAAGGGTTTTAGCCTCGATAAATTATTTGAAGTAAATCCCATCATTGGAGCTAGGGGACACAATTTGTCTGGCGGAGAACTGGCTTCTCTATTACTTTGTAGGGCCTTTCTGAGCAGTTATTCTATTATTATTTTGGATGAGCCTTGCAACAATTTAGATAATGCTTCGATATCCTTTTTGAAGATGGTGGTTGCGCAGGAGATGAAAGAGCGAATCGTCATCATTGCGGATCATGGACATGGTTTCGAACAATTTGCAGACTATGTAATGCAGTTTCAGGAGCCAGAAAAAACTATCTAGCTCCTGAACGTTGCTACGAACTGCTTTTTGCGATTTATTCGAGATGCTCTTCAATCCGAGCCCTCAGAAGGGCAATGGCTGTGGGTATTCCAATTGCGGCGGCCAATTCGGCTTTATCCAAAACCTGTATGCTAAAGCACGATTGTTTATCACATTGAAGGACGATAACTGAAGATAGCTTCACTTCCCGTTGGCTGAATATGTCGTAATCTCCAAATAGGAAGTTACCTTTTATTGTGTAATTCGGTATGTTCGTTACGCACTTCATCTCAAGTCTGTTTAGGCCATAATCGAACACCGCAACTTCCTTGTGTTCGATGATGAGCGCAACCCTGGGCATGTTACTAAAACCACCGTCGACGACAGTAAAGAGTTTTTCATTTGCATCGTCATAAACGGTATATTTTAGACTCAATAGCTGTCCTAGTGGACCCGTGAACCCATGTCTTTTGATATTGAGGTTGTCTCCGGCTGGGTTGATGAGAGCTAGAGCATGCGGATAAGGGTTACCTTCAATTGAGATTCGATATTCGTTTGTAACCGTCTTGCTCGATTTAGGACCAGTAGCCACCACGCGTCATCGCCTCGATCGAATTGGAACCGACTTCTGCTTCGTGCGGAGAATTGCGCAGTATGTTGCAGTACATGCAGCTGCAATAACCGCATGGGCAATTTCTAACAAAATGAATGACGCTATTTACTGCATGCATGTTAAATGGACGAATACTTCTCATGATCTGCCTCCCATTGTTCGATTGTTTCTGACTGTTCTATTACCTTCTTCACCTCCTCAACACTGTTGAACCCTAGGTTTTCAATCGACGAGTACTCAACGTAAACAGAAAACCTGCTTTCAAGATAAATAAGCAGTCGAACTAAATCTGATGAGGACAAGTTGAATGGCGGGTCGGTCAATTGCTGATTTCTTAGATTTTGGTCAAATTGAGTCAAATCCAAATCTCTAATATTGCTTATCGCTTTTTCGATTTCTGCGTAGATGGTTTCATCTTTACGATATGCTGTCATTTCAGCACCCCAATATCGAAATCAAACAACTCGTTCTCGATTGTTTTGCAGCATAGTAATGATTCTTCTGGATCTAAGCTGGCTGAGAAACAGGGCATTCCTCTTAGTCGAAGTTCTCTTGCTGCTTGAATTGCTTTATCGCTAGATGAATAGCTTATTTGAAACCTATGCGTCTCCAACCCTTCAGTGGCGTCAAGTACTTCGTTTGTAATTTCAAATTGAACTTTCTCTGCTTGCGTTAGCGTTTCAATTATGGGCATGAGTCCAAGCATTATGTCGTAGTCGGCTATCGTGTATGGGATATTGATAATGGCCAAGTCAGGGCAGAAAGCTCGACATGCAGCAATCGATCCTAATCCGTAATCTCCGTAAATGTGGTCGTCGTATTTCATAAGCACATTGGGCGTTTCTAATAGAGCTAGGTCGGATTTATCATTCTCAATGATGATGTTGATCTGCTCATTCATTTTGATGACGGCGGATTGGCCACCATCAAAACTAAGGGTGTTGCAGCCCCAGATTTCATTTAAAGGATTGAAGCTCAAAGCGCATAGATTGGGATGGTGCTTTCTCATCTCGCTAACGATGCTACTAAACGTAATTGTTGAATCGGCGGGTGTATATAGATTCCCGACAACAATTTTTGGTATCAGGGCTAATTCCTGCATGTCGCTTTTGCTAGACTCAATTTGTTCAGTGGCGAGTTGACTGACAACCTTCTTATTTACAGAATGTGCATAGGTTTCAGCGTGTTTACTAAATTCTATGAGTCCTGTGGCGCTTTCTTTCGTCGATAAAACGACAACCAGGTCTGATTCATCGATTGTCGTTACATAGTTAATTCGATTTCTTATGCCAATTTCTTTGCAATTAACAAGGTTGGCAACATCTACGCCGTCCGGTAGAATGCCACATGGTGTTGATACCCGAATATTGTAGCCAACTCCTAGCAATCCAATTAGAAGAGGATAGTCAGCTCTCGTGAAAGATATAAGTCCAATTGTCTTCATGATTATTATCGCTTGTTCCTTTTAAGAGCCGTTGTAATGGACACTTCGTGTCTATGAAGCTCAAAGCGAAGTATTTTCTGATTAAGTCGATCAAAGGCAATTCGTTTTGAGTTGTCGCATGCTGTTCGTTTGTAATCAGGGCTAATTACTCCTTTGCAATCTGCGCTTTTAATGCATTGAGTGCACAGCTGAAATGCCCAACATTTTTTACATGAATCGCTGGTCAGCTTTGAAACATTGATCATCTTTTCAATTTGACCTAAATCAAATCCTGAATCCAATGTACCGATATACATGTCCTTGGTTGTTTCGCTGACCCTTTCGCAAGGAAGAAGCGCTCCTGCTGTTGTCACAAATAGACGCGTAACTCCTGGCTCGCATGGACCACCGGGTATAGCTTTTGTTGGGATGTTCGAAGGTGCAAATCGCTTAATGTTTTGGTTGATGCTTGCAAGCGTATATGAAGCGAGCCTATCGCTGCAGTTTCCTTTTTCGATCTTGCGCTCGTCCATAATTCTTGCTTTAAATAAGGCGTAATTCAGTTGACTTGAGAACTTGTCATTGTAGGGGGCGATACGTCCGTTGCGTTCCAAGTAGTTGAATTGAACATCGCAAGCCTCGATATCCTTATCATTTATAAAGGAAGAGACTGTTTTATAGATGTTGTTCGTGTCGACTACGGCATTAAAATGAATATATTTGTTGCGTTCAGGATGGTTGTCTAAAATCATATGAACATTGTCTATAACTGCTTGGTATGAGGACTCACCATTAGCGTAATGCCTAGACTTATCATGGATTTGCTGCGGCCCGTCAAGACTGATTAGCAAATAGAATTCATGTCCAGAATCGAAGAAGAATTTAACCATATCTTCAGATAAAAGAGAGCAATTGGTTGTAATTCGAAATGAGATGTGTTTTCCTTCAAATACCTGTTCTGCATATTGAGTAATTAGCTTAATTTCACTAAATCGAAGGAGAGGTTCTCCTCCATAAAATGCTACGACCGGGTTTGGGTTGTCAATCGAGTGCATCTTAAAGAATTCGATTGCATGTTTGGCCGTCGAAACAGACATAGAGTTATGACTGTGGGTTCTGTTGTATAAGGAGTTTTCGGAATAGATACAGTAATCACATCGGAAGTTGCAAGATTGAGTCAGCTGAAGGGTTATCATCCGTAAATTTCTTTCCAGCTTAACTTTCAAAAGGTCAATTGATGGATAAGCGACATCCTGCAATGGCGAATCGCAGCAGTAGCCACATGATTGTAGTAACTGGAATTCTTGGTCTGATTTATAGGAGACGGGGCAAACTTCGCCTGCTTGGACTTCTGAGATGTAATTGAAGAGATCTTTGCTTACTACAAGTATCTCGTTTCGATTGGCATCATAAATGTAGTGGCCCAAGAGGGTCTTTATGGGTAGAACTAACATCTCTACCGCCTCTTTCATTTCACTAATGTTATTTTAGTGAACTAAGAAGTTTACTATAAGGTAACCATTTATAAACGTATTGTCAAACATATATTGCTAAAACAGAAACAATTTATAGACTGAGTCGGTCGTATTCTTTGGGCGATTGCTCCTATAATCTAGCCTTCGCTGCTGTCGGGAGGGAAGGACTAGGGCTCCGTTATTCTGTTGAAACGCTTTAACAATTTTGACGTTCTCACGCGTTTTTCGTTTCAAAAGCGTTAGGATGGGACTCATAGCGTGGGGCGTAATGGGTGCCCTGCACACGATGGGAGGCTATCAATGGCTAATCGTTTCGTTCTCAATACCATCTCTTATCATGGTTCCGGCGCCATCAAGGAGATTCCCGGCGAGCTTCAGCGTCGCGGCTACAAGAAGATCTTCGTCTGCTCCGACCCCGATCTGGTCAAGTTTGGCGTTACCGCTAAGGTGACCGACGAGCTCGACGCCGCCGGCATCGCCTGGAGCCTCTACTCCGAGATCAAGCCCAACCCCACTATCCAGAACGTCAAGGACGGCGTCGAGGCCTTTAAGGCCGCCGAGGCTGACGCTATCGTGACCATCGGTGGCGGCTCCTCCATGGACACCGCTAAGGCCATCGGCATCATCATCAACAACCCCGAGTTCGCCGATGTCCGCAGCCTCGAGGGCGTTGCTCCCACTAAGAACCACGCCGTGTTCACCATCGCCGTGCCGACGACCGCCGGTACCGCCGCCGAGGTGACCATCAACTACGTCATCACCGACCCCGAGAAGGTCCGCAAGTTCGTGTGCGTCGACACCAACGACGCCCCCGAGGTTGCCGTCGTCGATCCTGACATGATGGCTTCCATGCCCGCCGGCCTGACCGCTTCCACTGGTATGGACGCTCTGACCCACGCCATCGAGGGCTACACCACCAAGGGTGCTTGGGAGCTCTCTGACATGTTACACTTTGAGGCTATTAAGCTGATCAGCGAGAACCTGCGTGACTCCGTCGCCGAGGCCAAGTCCGGCCAGCCCGGCTCCGGCCGCGAGGGCATGGCCCTTGGCCAGTATGTCGCCGGCATGGGCTTCTCCAACGTTGGCCTGGGCATCGACCACGCAATGGCTCACACCCTGTCTGCTCACTACGACACCCCGCACGGCGTCGCTTGCGCCATGCTGCTGCCGATCGCCATGGAGTTCAACAAGCCGGTTTGCGCTGAGCGCCTGGCCAAGGTTGCCCTTGCCATGGGTGTTGACACCACGGGCATGAGCACCGACGAGGCTGCCGACGCCGCTATCGCCGCCGTCAAGCAGCTTTCCGCCGACGTGAATATCCCGCACGTCTGCGAGGCTATGAAGGCCGACGAGATCGAGGTCCTGGCCAAGGACGCCATGGCCGACGCTTGCTTCCCGGGTAACCCGCGCGAGGCGACGCTCGACGACGTCATCGAGCTCTTCAAGAAGATCTGCCCGGCTGCCTAGCTCAGTTTGGTGGTCCTTCGCCCGTAAGTGTATGGTCTTTTGACTTGCCGCTGGCCCCGCCGTGCTACGCACGGCGGGGCTTTTTGTGCTGCGTCGATGCCCTGAGACGGACGAAACCAAGGCGTACTGCCCGCTGCGGATAGGTGGTGCACTCCCCTGCGTGCATTTTTGGGAGTATTCAGCAAGCTCTTAAAAATGCATAACGTTGTGAATGGGCGGTAGTGATCCGCAGGCGCCCATCGACAGCCATTGTGGGCGGGCTATCGATGAGTGGAGGGGGTTGTTACTGAGTTTCTGCTTTGCGACGACCTGCAACACTGCTGTAACCGCGTCGTTTTGTCGTTCGTGATGGGGCCGTTGGGGCCCACGGTGCTGAATACTCCGTTTTTTGCACGGTCCAAGGTGGGGCACCCTGAGACGAAGCAAAAAGATGCCTCATTTCTATGCAAATACTAATAGGATTTATGCAAGATTGAGATTGTAAACCGTGCACGTGCACAAAACCGGTGCGGGGACGTCTGGAGGCGGCTCGGCTCCTGGGGCATTGCACGTGCAGAACGGTTAAAATCGGGACTCGGTCTTAGTTTTACTTGGAAGGATGCATATGACTTCTAATATTGATGCTTCTCTAGAGGAGACGCTCTCCTATATCGCAGGACAGCTTAAGACGCTGACTTCTATTGCTTCGCCTACCGGCTATACCCGTGCGGCGACTGATTATCTGATGGAGACCCTGCGCGATATGGGGTTTTGGCCTGAGCGTTCTAATAAGGGTAACATGCTCGTTGAGCTTGGCGGCGAGGGCGAGCCGCTTGTGTTGGCGAGCCATGTCGACACCCTGGGCGCCATGGTGCGCTCCATTAAGGACAATGGCCGCCTGCGTCCCACGACGCTTGGTGGGCACCAGTGGTCTACGGCCGATGGCGAGAACTGCACCGTCTACACGCGCGACGGCAATGTGTACACGGGCGTGGTCCTCAATACCGAGCCTTCGGCGCATGTGGCCGACGAGCCGGTCAAGACCATCGAGAAGAACATGGAAATCCTGCTCGATGAGAATGTCGACAGCAAGGACGATGTGCTTGAGCTGGGCATTCAGACCGGCGACATCATCGCTATGGATCCGCGTACCACGGTGACGGAGAGCGGCTACATCAAGAGTCGCTTCCTTGACGACAAGCTGTCCGCGGCGATTCTACTGGGTCTCGCCCGCGCCGTCGCCGCTGGCGAGGTGACGCTTTCGCGTAAGGTTTCGCTGCTCTTTACCGTGTACGAGGAGGTCGGCCATGGCGGTGCCTTTGTGCCGGCCGACACGCGCGAGATGATCAGCGTGGACATGGGCTGCGTGGGCGACGACCTGGGCTGCACCGAGCGCATGGTGTCGATTTGCGCCAAGGATTCGGGCGGCCCCTACAACTACGACCTGGTAACCACGCTGTCCAACATCGCGCGCGAGCTGGAGCTCGATTACGCCATCGATGTGTATCCGCACTACGGCTCGGACGTTGAGGCCACGCTCTCGGCCGGCTACGACATCCGTCACGGCCTGATCGGCCCCGGCGTGTACGCGAGCCACAACTACGAGCGCAGCCACATGGACGGCGTGCGCAACACCTTCGAGCTCGTCCGCGCCTACGTACAGCGCTAGGGGAGCAGCTTGCGACTCGGCTGACCATCGCTAAGGCCCGATTGCTCGGGCCTTTTTTTCGCTTCAGTCTGTTTAGTATTATGATATATGTAATCTATTAACTAAACGCGTAAATTACTTAATGAGGTGATGCGGCATATGAATACATCTGAGTACTTGTCTATGGGTGATGCGGCCCGCCTGTTGGGCGTTACGAAAGCCCGTATATCGCAACTTGCCGCATCGGGGACGCTTGCGTGCGATATTGTGGGCGGCCGGAAGATGGTCGAGTACAATTCTGCGATCGCCTATCAAAAGGTCCGCAAACGAGGGCGCCGTCCTGCAGCCGATGTGGGACGCAAGTTTACGCTGATGTCGGCCGACCATGAGGTCGCGCATGTCTCATTTGATCCGACGCGCGAGTTTCCCTTCGAAATCGCCGAGGTCCTCGATGCGCAACGAATGCCGTTTGGCACATGCTCGAGTTCTTCTCCAACGGTGAATAAGCGGGAGCTCAACGCGTGGTGGGGGCATCGGTCGGTGCCCGATGTTCGCCCTGGGCTTATCTCGCGCTACCGCGAGCTAGGGATTGTCAACGGCGTTGAGGTGCCGGTTCAGTGCCTGGGCCTCTCGCTTTCGGATTGCTATTGGCTGCGGCCGGCAGAATGCGACGGGCTCGAATGGCGAAACCTCAATTACTTCGAGAACGAATTTGAGCGATCGGCGCCCGAAGAGCGTTCGGGTTGGTTGGAAGGCATCGGTCTTAAAAATCCGGATAACACGTCCGAGGGTGAGCTCCCTAAATCGTGGATGATTCGCAACGGCGTTCGCGTTCTGGTCAAGGGATGCGGCATGGACGATCAACGTCCCTTTAACGAGGCGGTTGCAACGGCTCTACATCGTCGCTTGCTGTCAGAGGGTGAGTTTGTTCCTTATGCGGTTGAGCGGATGTTCGATGGCCCTGTGTGTCTGTGCGACGACTTTCTTGACGGCCGCGAGGAATATGTTCCGGCTGTTTACGTTAAGAACGCCCTTGGCGGCCAGCGAGGAAACTCGACGTACGACCGGTACTGCCGCTTCCTTGGTAAGCATGGAGCAGACGAGGTTGCCGTGAGAAGGTCTATGTCGCAGATGATCGTTTGCGACGCCCTTTTGGCCAACAGCGATCGCCATTGGCGAAACTTCGGCATCATCCGCAATGTCGATACCTTGGAGATAAGGCATGCACCGCTGTTCGATAGCGGCAACTGTCTGTGGTATAACGTGCCAACTGCTGTGCTCGCAGCTGGGGAGTTTGGGTTTGCCGCTAAGCCGTTTGGACCCAATCCTTCCGTCCAACTGGCGCTTGCGGACTCGCTCGATTGGTTCGACTCATCGCGGCTCAACGGATTTGTTGATGAAGCGATAATGATTCTTTCGCAGAGCAAGTGGGCCACGGCGGAGGGTCGGCTCGAGTCCATTCGCCGCGGCCTGGAGCGTCGCGTTATCGAGGTGAATGCTGCTGTTGGAGTGCTTCGACACGTGCGGCGATAATCCCGCGGCTACCTGATGGCTGCCGTAACGGTGCCGCCGCCGAGGACGACGTCGCCGCGGTAGACGACGACAGCCTGGCCGGGGGCGATGGCGCGCTGCGGCTCGTCAAAAGTTAGCAGCATTTGCCCGTCTTCGCCGCGCGTAAGGGTTGCTGCCTGGTCTTTCTGACGGTAGCGGTACTTTGCGCCCACGTGAATGCCGCCGGCATCGAGCTCTGCCTCCATGCGTGCGTCCGGCGCGCTCCAGATCCAGTCGTTGGCCGTGAGCGCTGTGGCCGTCAGGTCCTCGGCCTCGCCCAGATGCACAATGTTGTTGGCGGTGTCGACGCCCGTTACGTACACGGGATGCGCCATCGCGACGCCCAAGCCCTTGCGCTGGCCGATGGTGTAGCGCAGCGCGCCGTTGTGGCGCCCGACCACGCTGCCGTCGCGCCACACAATGTCGCCCGGTGCAGCGGGATGTCCGCAGCGACGCTCGATATAGCCCGCGTAGTCACCGTCTGGAATAAAGCAGATGTTCTCGCTTTCGGCCTTCTTGGCGTTTATGAAGCCCTGTTCGGCGGCTATGCGGCGCACGTCGCGCTCTTTATCCAGGCCTGCCAGCGGAAAGATCGTGTGCGCCAGGCGCTCCTGCGTGAGCGAATACAAAAAGTAGCTTTGGTCCTTTTTGGGATCTTCGCCGCGATGTAGCTGCCAGGTGCCGTCTGCCGCCTGGCTTGTTTTGGCGTAATGTCCCGTGGCGATGTAGTCGCAGCCCATGTCCAGCGCCGCATCGAGCAGCGCGCCAAACTTTATGTGGCGGTTGCAGATAATGCACGGATTGGGCGTCAGCCCCTCCTGGTAGGCGTTCACAAAGCGCTCGATAACGCTATGGTCGAAGGTCTGCTGCAGGTCGAGTACGTGATGGGGGATCCCCAGGCGCTCGGCGACGGCCTTTGCATCGGCGATGTCGCGGTCGACCTTACTCATGCCCGTGGCGGGGTCGGGCGCGGGGCAGGTGAGGCGCATGGTGGCGCCGACGCATTCGTATCCCTGGCGCTTGAGCAGGTACGCGGTCACGCTGGAATCGACGCCGCCGCTCATGGCGACGAGCACGCGCTTGTTGTGCATGGGGAGGTTCTCCTTGGTGGCATGTGGCCAAAAAAGAAAAGCGGCGCGGGAGGCTGGTTCCGCGCCGCAGACATTGTAGCAAGTTCGGACGTCTCGTGGGACACCCTGTTGGGATGAGCCCAGGCTGCCAGAAGAGAGGGGAGACCGGCGTGCCTTGGACTCGTTCTAAGAACGAGAAGCTCTAGTCCTGGAACAGTGCCGTGGACAGGTAGCGCTCGCCGGTGTCGGCAAGCAGCGCCACGATGGTCTTGCCCTCGTTCTCGGGGCGCTTGGCCAGCTGCAGCGCGGCCCACACGGCGGCACCGGACGAAATGCCCACGAGCACGCCCTCCTTGTGGCCCACGGCGCGGCCGGTGGCAAAGGCGTCGTCGTTCTCGACGGGGATGATCTCGTCGTAGACCCGGGTGTCGAGGACGTCGGGCACAAAACCGGCGCCGATGCCCTGGATCTTGTGCGGGCCGGCCTGGCCCTTAGAGAGCACCGGGGAGGTGGCGGGCTCGACGGCGACAACCTGAATCTCGGGGTTCTGCTCCTTGAGGAACTCGCCCACGCCGGTCACGGTACCACCGGTGCCGACGCCGGCGACGAAGATGTCGACCTTGCCGTCGGTGTCGTCCCAGATCTCGGGGCCGGTCGTGGCCTTGTGGATGGCCGGGTTCGCGGGGTTCACAAACTGGCCGGCGATGATGCTGTTGGGAGTCTCCTTCCGCAGCTCCTCGGCCTTGGCGATAGCGCCCTTCATGCCCTTGGAACCGTCGGTGAGCACGAGCTGCGCACCGTATGCCTGCATCAGCTTGCGGCGCTCGACGGACATGGTCTCGGGCATGGTGATGATCACCTTGTAGCCGCGGGCGGCCGCCACCGAGGCGATGCCGACGCCGGTGTTGCCGCTCGTGGGCTCGATGATGGTGTAGTCGCCGCCGCGCACGAGCTTGCCTGCCTTCTCGGCCTCGTCAATCATGTTCTTGGCGACGCGGTCTTTAACGGACCCGGCGGGGTTGAAGTATTCCAGTTTGACGAGCACGCGAGCCTTGAGGTCCTCGTCGGCCTCAAAGTGGGTGAGCTCCAGAAGCGGGGTGTGGCCGATAAGCTGATCGATGGACGTGTAAACCTTGCTCATGGTGAACCTCCAAAGTGTTCAAGTTGCTGGTTGCCGTGTGGTTTCACGGTGTGTGTAGCAGCTAACCCATAAACCTTATAGGTTGTTCGTTTAGCTGTTGGCAAGCATAGTAGACACTAAAGCCTAGTAATGCAATAGGAAATAGAAGATTATTACGAGTCGATTAACCATCTTGACCGGAACGGGTATTTTCAAACCCATTTTTTCGGCTAGAATTTCAACGGACTAAAAGACCGAAAGGCAGCACTATATATGTTGGTTTCTACTAAGGGTAGATATGCCCTGCGCGTTATGGTCGACCTGGCCGAGCACCAGGCGGCCGGTCGCATTCCCCTCAAAGAGATCGCGGCGCGACAGGGGATATCCGAGAAATATCTCGAGAACATCTTGGCTACGCTCGTGCGCGCCAATATGCTCTCGGGCATGCGCGGCAAGGGTGGCGGCTATGTGCTCACGCGTCCGCCCGAGCAGTACACGGTGGGCGAGATTTTGCGCCTGACCGAGGGTAGCCTGGCGCCGGTCGCCTGCCTGGACGGCGACTGCAAGGGCTGTTCGCGTTCGGACGAGTGCCCCACACTCGGCGTGTGGAAGAACCTGGACAAGCTCATCAACGATTACCTCGACGGTGTGACGCTCGACCAGCTCGTCGCCCCCAACGAAGGCTACGACTACGTCATCTAGCCCACCTGCCATTTGGGGACGGGGTAGAAATGGTAGATTTTCTTGCCCTCTGAGACTTGACAAATAAGAAGGCCGCCCATTTTTGCGATGGGCGGCCTTCGTTTTGGGCTGTTGAGACGGGCACGGCCGGAATGGCCGTTTTAGTCCTCGGCTATGCTGTCGAGAATGCTGCGCATGATGGACACCAGGATGCTGCCCATAAAGGCCGAGCCAAAGCCGGCGATGGAGATGCCGACGCCCAACAGGTTGACCGACAGATAGCTGGCGAGCTCCAGCATAAAGCTGTTGAGCACGAGCTGGAAAATGCCGAGCGTAATGATCGTGAGCGGCAGCGAGATGACCGTGAGGAACGGTTTGACGAACGAATCGACAATGTTCAGGAACAGTCCCACAAAGGCAAAGCAGACCCAGGTCTCGGCAAAGCCGAAGGGTTGGATACCGGGGACGAGGAACGTGGCGATCGCGATGGCGATCGAGGTGAAGAGCCAGTTAAGCATAAAGCGCATGGCGTGAATCCTTTCTTGCGCCGGGATTGCTGGCGTCGCGTGAAGCGGCTTACGGCGGCGACCTGGATGGTTGCGCGGGCGCGCCGCGGTGTTTGGGCGCCCATTGTCTCAGATATTCGTGGAGCTTACGTGCGCATATGGTTTCTAAACGGCGTTCGTCCTGAAAAACGCGCCGCTGGCAGAGAGTCTTGTCGCTTTAGTTTGGTGGTGTGCTACACTGCTACGGGCAAAAGCCACAGGCGTTGCCCTATTGCATAGAACGGGCGAACGATGCCCGATGTCAGTATCAACTTCGATGCCTTTTGGCGGGTTTGGCGGTGATCGATGAATATCGAGAACATGTTTGACAAGCCTGATGTCAAGCAGCTGGTCCACGCATTTAGCCTTTTGGACGACGAGAAGGATATCCAAGCGTTTTTGACCGATATCTGCACGCCGCGCGAGATTTGCGACCTTTCTCAGCGTTTGCAGGTTGCGCGCTATTTGGACGAGGGCGAGCCTTATGTTGAGGTTCAGGCCCGTACCGGCGCTTCGTCCACCACGGTGAGCCGCGTTTCAAAGGCGCTGAACGGCGAGTACGGTGGCTACCGCAAGATCCTCATCAAGCTGGAGGATGGCGAGTAGGCCAACGGCAACAAACGAATCAGCTGGAGCCGCCCCTTCGGGGGCGGTTTTTGTGTGTCGATAATTGATTCCTTGGGGACGGAGGAAAACGGATCATCGAGGGGATCTGGTGCATTGGGGCCAGGTTGTCCGTGCGGGCGGGTAGGATAGATGCATTGAATATTGCGAACAGTTTGAGTGGAGGACCATGCCTGTTCGAATCTATACCACCAATGCCGGCACGGATTTGAGCGATGCCGAGTCGGCACTGCTTGCCGACCTTATTGCCCGTCACGGGCGTGCCGTGTTGCTGGCACCAACGTTTGCCGAGCTCGATCTGTGCCGTCATGATGCGGCGGAAGCCGGCATTTCGCTGGGTATCGACTACAAGACACCCGCATCGTGGCTTCGCTCGCTTTGGGAGCTTTTGGGCGACGGGCGCGGTTTCGTCGACAACCTGCAACGTCAGATGCTGTTTTCGGATATGATTGCCCGCCGCGACGATGCCGACCTGCAGCCGCTTTCGCGTAGCCAGGGCACGGTGCGCATGCTCGCGCGCATGGCCCGCGATGTGCTGCCGGGTGTGGCGGGGACGACGGCCGAGCGATGCGGTGGCAACAATTGCCAGCCTGAGCCAAAAAGCGATGCCGAGGCTCGTGTGTTTGAGCTTTTGCGTGCCTACGCGGGCGGTTTGGACCGTCGAGATATGGTCGAGCCCTGCGAGGCAGCCGACATTATGGCCGGTGCCCTGGCCGATAGCCTGCCGGCGTGCGCCCGCGCCGTATGCGTGCGCGGTACCACGTCGTTTACGCACGGTCTACTCGAGCTGCTGTCTGCCGTGGCGAACAATGGGGGAGAGGTCGTCGTGCTGCTTGCCCGCGAGCAGGCGGCGATGCGCGAGGAGCTTGCCACGGCATTTGATGCCCGCGGTGTGCTGTTTGAGATCGCGCCGCTGGGGGAGGACGCCGTCGCGTCTGATGTCGCTTGCGGGGCCGCCGCTCAGCCTGCCTTTATTGAGGTCGCCGGCCCCCATGCCCGTGCTCATGTCTATGCGGACGCCATCGATAAGTTGGTGAAAGCGCACAAGGAGTCCAAGGCCGATAAAGCTACTGCAACGCCCGCCGACCCCGTGCGCGTGCTCGTCGTTTCTGCCCGGGCACCCCAGCTGTTCGGCGAGCTCGCCGCCCGTTTGGCGGCGCGTCACATTGCGGCCGAGACGACTGAGTTCACGGCGTTTTCCCAGTCCATCGCGGGCAGGCAGTTTACGGCGCTCGCCAACCTGATCGAGCGTATGAAAGCCGCCGACGAGGGCACCGCTTCCAAGACTGAGTGGTGGCCCGCGCCGGAGCTTACCGACTGGATCTACAGTCCGCTTTCGGGCGCTGATGCCGTCAATGCCCGTACCTTCGATAAGAATATGCGTCTCTCGCGCAGCAAGACTACCGCGGGCGTCAAGAGCCTGCTGCAGAGCGTTCAGGGCCAGGTGAGGGGCGCGCGCAAGGCGACGAGCGACGATAACTGGTTTAAGAACGTACCGTGTGTGGTCTCGGACGTGTTCCAGGCGCTGGGGCGTGACAAGCCCGTGACGGCGCTTAAGGCCATGCTTGCCGTTGCCGAGGCGTTGCCCGATCGCGCTCTAGGCGGCCTTGACGGCCAGGCCCGTCGCCAGGCAGAGACGGCTTTGCTGCGCCATGCCATCGACATCCTTATGAACGATGCTCGCGCGCTCGACGTGTCGCAGGCCGCGACCGTGCCGGTTCTCGACGGCGTTCGAACCAAGGTGGACAAGCGCGGTACCGCCTACGATTACGAGACCTACGAGGTCGATCGCACACCACGAGCACAAGTGCGCTTCGCGTCGCTTGCCGATGCGTCGGTTCTTCGCCCTGGCAGCTACGATGCCGTGCTGTTTGCCGATGTCGACCTGGACAGCTATCCGCTTTCGCACGAAGAGGGCCCGCTTGCCACGTTGACAGCCGAGCTGCGCCGCGACGGCGTGTCTTTGGAGCCCGCTGCCCTGCTGCGCGTGCGCTTTGGCCGTGCGATGCAGGCGGCGAGCGGTCCGGTCGCGCTCGCCCGTGTGACGCACGATCGCCAGGCACGCGAGTGCTACCCGGCAGCCGTATGGACCGAGCTGTGGGCACATGCCGAGGCCGCTGGCGCTGCCAAGCCCATGCGCGTGGGCGAGGGCGATATCATCGCCGACTTTGATCCCGCGGCAGGTGAAGGTCTTAGGCGCGAGCGCGTGACCTGCGAAGCTCCTCAGCATCTGAGCGATGAAGCCATTCCGTATTTGGTCCTGTGCCGTCGCGATGGCGAGGGTGAGGACGCGCCGCTTGTGCCGCGTCTGACGTCCGCCTCGCAGATCGAGGCCTATTCCACCTGCCCGCTGTGCTGGTTCGTCTCGTATCGCGTCAAGCCCCAGTCGATCGACGCGGGCTTTGGCAACATGGAGAAGGGCAACTTTGTCCACGACGTGCTGGAGCACTTGCATGCGTGTCTTCCGCAGAAGGGCATGGAGCGCGTGACGCCCGAGAACCTGCCGCGTGTGCAGGAGCTGCTGCGCGAGGTCTTTACCGATACCTTGGCCGAGCATGCGGGCAAGCGTGGCAACGAGGGTCCGCTCGTGCCGCTCTCTCCGGTAGAGGAGCGCCAGGTGGCCGAGATCTTGCCGCAGCTGGAGGGCGTGCTTGCCTACGAGTCCGAGGCACTTGCCCCCTTTGCCCCGCGCTACCTGGAGTTTGCGTTCAACGAGCTCCAGGTCGAGTATGCCGGTTGGCCGCTCGGCGGGCGCATCGACCGCGTAGATGTGGATGCCGAGAATCGCGCCGTGGTAATCGACTACAAGCATCGTTCGGGTGTCGAGGAGTTTAAGCTTGCCGACCCCACGGTGCGTGACGAGGAGACGGGCGAGGCCCCCATCGACGACCCGCGCTGGCTGCCGCCCCATACCCAAACGCTCATCTACGCGCAGGCCATGCGTCGGGCACTGGGCTTGGATACCCGTGCAGCGCTCTATTTTTCGACCAAGGGCGGCAAGCCCGCGCTGCGCGGTGCGGCGAGCGCCGAGTTGCTCGAGGAAGAGCGCGGTGACGGTCGCATCCCGGGCCTCAAGAAGGGCTTCCCGGGCGAGGGCGGCAGCATGGACTTCGATGCCCTGCTCGATCGCGTGGAGGCCGGCATCGCCGAGCGCCTGCGCGAGCTCGAGGCGGGCAACGTTGCCGCCGTCGACCCGGCGTCGGCTCAGGCCGCGCATGCGCGCTGCTCGTATAACCACGAAGGAACGTTTGTAAGGAGGGACGTGTAGACCATGGATCTTTCGACTTTGATGCCGCAACAGCTGCAGATTGTCAAAACGCTCGACCGCCCGCTGTTTGTCTCGGCGGGCGCCGGTTCGGGTAAGACCTTTACCCTCACGCGCCGCATCGTCTATGCGCTCTCGCCCGAATCCGGTCCGTTCGTTGAGCATCTGGACCAGGTGCTCGCCATTACCTTTACCAAAGATGCCGCGGCCGAGATTCGCGACCGCGTGCGCCGTGCGCTTATCGACGAGGGCATGGACGAGGAAGCACTGACCGTCGACGACGCGTGGATTTCGACCATTCACGGCATGTGCTCGCGTATCCTGCGCGCGCACGCGCTGGAGCTGGGCATCGACCCCGAGTTCACGGTGCTCACCGATACCGACGAGCTCATGGACCAGGCTGTTGAGCATGTGCTGGGTCGCGCGACGGCACCCGATGCCGCCCCCGAGCTCGCGGCATCGCTCAAGGCCCTCTATGCCTGGTATCCCATGGCGGGCGAGGGCGGTTCCTTTGGCGGCGGTACGACCATCAGGGGTCTGGTGCGCGACCTGCTGGAGCTGTCGAGCCAGTTGCCGGGCGGTATGGACGACGTGCGCGTGGCGCGCGGCCAGGCCGATACCTCGGCACTCGCCGATGCCTATCGCGCGGCGCAGGGCGCAAGCAAGGCCGCGACCGAGAAGGCGCAGATGGCGCTCGATGCCATCGACGCGTTCGAGGCGAGCGGCAAGACCATGGTCGATGCGGCGCGACTCATGATGTCATGCACCATGCCGCGCGCGAGCAAGGCATTCCCTAAGGAGCAGGTCGAGCTGCTCAAGGCCGAGGCCGCCGATGCGTTTATCAATATTGTGCTTGCCTGCGGTGCCCCGGCGCTCGATGCGCTGGTGGGCCTGGCCCGTTCCGTGGAGGCCGAGTATCGCGCGCTGAAGGCTGCCCAGTCCGCCCTCGATAATAACGACCTGCTGCGTATGGCCTACGAGGCCCTGCGCGATTACCCGGCCATCCGTGCTGCGTACGAGGGCCGCTTTAAGATGGTCATGATCGATGAGTTTCAGGATACCGACCAGATGCAGGTCGATCTGATACGCTACCTGACGGGTGCGGGGGAGCGCGCGCTGTGCACCGTGGGCGATGCGCAGCAGTCCATCTATCGCTTCCGTGGCGCCGAGGTCGAGGTGTTCCGTCGTCAGGAGCGCAAGGTGGGCTCGTCTGCCGCGCCCGAGGCGACTGCCGTGGCCGACGCCCCTGCCGGCGAACTCGTCAAGCTCGTGCGCAACTTCCGCAGCCATGACGAGGTGCTGCGTTACGTGGCACGCGTCTTCGACGGCGATGACGGTGGCCTGATGCAGGGCTTTTTGGATCTTGAAGCGAGCGACGGCCGCAAGGACACGCTGGTGGCAGACGCCTCGCGTCGCCAGGCCCTCTTTGTTGCCGGCGGCAGTACGCAGGAACGCACGCAGGCCAAGGCCCGTGCGATCGCCGAGCGCTTCCGCGCGCTTGCCGATGCCGGCCAGCCCCAGGGCGGCATGGTGCTGCTGCTGGGCCGCATGACCAACGCCGACGTCTACGCCCAGGCCTTCCGCGACCAGGGGCTCGACTGCGTCATCGCGGGTGGTTCGGTCTTTGCCCAGGCAGCCGAGGTGCAGACGGTGCGCGCCCTGGTATGTGCGCTCGCCAATCCGGCCGATACGGCGCAGGGCCTTATGCCGCTGCTCGCCTCGCCGATGTTTGCGCTCGGCGCTCAGGAGTTCCTGGCGCTGGCGACCAAGCTCGATAGCGAGACGGGGGAGACCTCGCGCCGGAATATCGACGCGGGCATCATGAGTGATTTCGACGTGCCGGGTCTGCAAGATCTGCCGCTCGTGACGCGCGCCCGCGAGGTGCTGCGGTATGCGCTTCGTCGCGTGGGCCGCGATTCGTTCGCCGCCATCGCGCGCGACGTGGTCAACGCCTCCGGCTGGTTTGTGCGTCTGGCACAGCGCGGTCCCGAGGGCAAGGCCATTGCCGCCAACGTGCTCAAGGCGCTCGACGCCGTGGCCGAGGCGGAGGCCGAGTTCGGTAACTCGCCGCGTTCCATCGCGCTGGCCTTCGACCACTTCTTGGCGGGCAAGGAAGCCCCGGGTGCCCTCAACGAGGAGGGCGACGGCGCGGTGCGCATCATGACCGTGCATGCGTCCAAGGGTCTGGAGTATCCGGTCGTAGCGGTTGCCGAGTGTTTTGGCGTGCGCAAGCCGTCCGGTGCGGCTCATATGGGGCGTGTCGAGGGCGGAGCGCAGGTCGTGGCACTGCCAGCTCGTTTTGATGGCGTTAAGCTCGCCGATGGGACCTTTGTGAAGGGCGATGACGTCAAAAAGCAGTTTGAGCATGCGTTTAAGGGCAAGGGCACGTCGCTGTGGTTGCCGCCGGAGCTCATGGAGGATGTCTGCGCGACGGGTTCTCCCGCCGAGGCATTCGTTCGCCTGCGCAACGACGACCTGCAGCTTTCGCTCGAGGAGCGGGCCCGCTTGCTCTACGTTGCCATGACGCGTGCGCGCGAGCTGGTGATCTTGGCGATGGATGCCGGCGTGAGCCGTGGCAAGGTGACGGCGCCGACCTTCGACGTCGAGACCGATCTGACCTACGATGTGCTGCGCCGTATTTTGCCGACCGACGCTCTGGACATGCCGCAGCTCGATGCCGACCGCCTGGTGTTCGACAACTCCCAGCCGGGCGACTACGAGCTCATTTCGCTTTCGGACTTTACCTTTGGCGAGCAGGCGTTTGAGGCCAACGCTTCGCTGGATGCCGAGGGCAGGCTTGTTCGTGGCGATGCCGATGCAGATGCTGCCGACGATTCGGCCAGCACAATCGTCCCCGGTCCTGCCGACCCCAAGCCCGATTCGTTTGAGCTTGTGTATCCCCAGGCAGTGGGCGTGCGCATGGGCACCTGTCCGTTCCCGGCGCGTGACTCGTATAGCTACTCGTCAATCGCCGCGGCGCTCCATGCCGAGACGGAAGACCGTGCCGCCGAGGCTCGTGTTCCCATGGACGAGTCCGGCGATGATGCAGAGTCGGATGGCTCGGAAATAACCGATGCAGACGTGGCCGCTGTCGAGCCCGCCGGCAATCCCATGGCGCTGGGCTCGGCCTTCCACGCCGCCTGCCAGTGGCTCATCGAGATGGGTGCCGACGCGTTGCCCGCCGCGCGTGCCGATGCGCTGGCACGCTTGTGGCGCCTGACGCCGGAGCAGCGCGAACGCTTCGACGTTGCCCTGGACCGCTGGCTCAAGTCGGCTGCTCGTGCCGACCTGCTCGCGTGGCCGTGCGTTCGCGCCGAGGTGCCGTTCTTTTCGCTGGGCTGCGAGGACGAGGACATCGCTCGCTACGGTGCCTATGCCGAGGGCGCCATCGATGCACTGGCCACCGACCCGGCCGATCCGTCGCGCGCCCTGGTCATTGATTACAAGACGGGCGGCACGCCGGACGAGACGCCGGACCAGCTGCTCGAGAAGCACGCCCTGCAGGCGCGCGTTTACGCCGACGTGTTGCACAAGGCGGGCTTTGAGGCCGTGACCGTCAAGTTCGTCCGCGTGGAGCAGCCGGATCCAACCATCTTCGTCGAACCCGCCGAGCCTCAAGTAGTTGCCTACAACCTCTAGCCCTCAATAACTTGCGGTGGAATATGGACTGTTTTGGCCAAAAAAGCCGCCAAACAGTCCGTATTTCACCGCAACGCATGGGAGAGCCTGGGGCGGTACAATGGCTCGAACGGTTCAAACGAATAAGGAGCCATCATGCAGTTCACCAAAACGCTTAAGGTGACGCCGGAGGAGCTTTTTGACGCTCTGGCGGGGTCCATCATGCAGGATATCGAGAACGCCACGGGCAAGCGTCCCAGCCGCAACAAGCTCAACGGCTATAAGTACGAGAAGCGCGCCCAGTCCGCAAAAGGCAAGGCCAAGGGCACGGCGATCAAGGTTAAGATTAAGCACTTTGACTACCCGTGTCTCTATGAGGCCCGTTTTCAGTATGCGGCGGGCATCAATACCATGCGCTATGAGGCTGCACCTGCTGGCGATGGTGCCTGCGAGCTCACCTATACCGAGGATTTTCAGGGTGTGGGTGGCAACACGTCTGGCACGCGCGGCAAGCTCGGCCTCTTCTTCTATGAGCGCAAGCTCAAGAGCCACGCCAACCAGACGATTGATCAAATCGTCAAATACATCGAGGGTGAGCGCCGCGTAAAGGCTAATCCCGCCTTCGCCGATGATACTGCCGAAAACGCTTCGGATGTATTCCATTGATACCCTGTGCAAAAGCTTTACCGCTCTTCACATCAACTGTAAACACTTCAGGCTTCGAGTCAGTAGCGAGCGACCTGACAAAATTAGTTGATGGAAGTGCCAAATGAATAAGAATGCCACTGCGCAGCTGCACATCTATTCCGCCTTTTTCGTTCTCGCGGGATTTGTTTTAAATCGGGGAGTGTTTCTACTTTTCCTTGCGGAGAAAGGAATGTCTGGCACGGAAATCGCGCTTTATCAAGCTCTGTTTAACATTGCAACGGTCGTCCTCGAGCTACCAACAGGGCTGATAGGCGATTTCTTTGGAAAGAAGTTTTCGATTCAAATGGGCGTGCTGCTCCTTTTCTTCCATACGGCTGGCATGCTGCTGCTCTCAGGTCCCTTTCTTGTCGTGCTTTCCCTTGTTGAGGCACTCGCTTACTCCCTTCAATCGGGATCCGAACAAGCACTTTTATACGAAATTGCCCGGAATGCCGGTCAAGGAGAGCGCTTCCTCACCATCAATGCTCGGCTGCTTGCCGCACAATCAATCGCTACGGGAATGGCAATTGTGCTCGGATCTTTCATTGCCCAAGTATCTTGGAGCGCCCTCTACGTATGTGTCTCCGTTTTCTATCTCCTGCAGCTTTTCCTTCTGTATCCCATTGAGAGGACGGAAGCGACCCGTTCTAAAAGCTCTGAAAAGGGAAGGTTTGACGCAGCCAAGATGTTCAGACGCGAAACCTGGCGTGTTGGAGAATCCGCTTTTGCGGTATTGCTTCTTCTAATCGGCACGAGCATGCTCGATGGATTCTATGGGAGTTATTACAACTTGAATCAGTTGGTATTCGATGCATTTGATGCTCCCGTCTCCATAATAGGAATCTTTTTCGGTGCATCCTATGCAGTAAATGCGACGGCCTACATTGCAGCAGATTTCTTCTCATCGCGTTTCGGGAAAAGAAACACCATGCTCGGCTCGATGCTAATCGAGGCCGGCCTTTTCATGATTCTTCCGTGGTTCGCTTCAAATCCGCTGTGCTTGTTTGGCCTTAGCATGGTGCTTTGCTTTCTCCCAGAAGTGGTGTACATCACTTCGGAAAACTTAATCCAAGACGCGATAGCGGACGATCTCCGCGCGACGGTCCTTTCCGTCGCGTCTCTGGTAAGGGCTCTCTTTTCTGCAATGTTTTTCTCCATATTTGGATATGTGTTGGGGTTATATCCCATTCAGATAGCGCTCGGTGTTATTGGCGCAATCGCGATAGCAATTACCGCCGTTGTTTCTTTAAAAATGGTAGGAATACATGTCTCCAAGAATTGATATATCGATTGACGAGCTGCCCGAAGCGTCGAGCCTTCTTGATGGACATGACTATTCGTCACAAATCATTCAGCGTATCGCCGGGGTTCCAGTAATACTCGATATATCTGGATGCACTCATTCCCCTTTTTGAAGGTCCCAAAAAGACTACCCGTGTGGGTTTGGCTAGGTTCGGGTGCTGTCCGTGCCGTGGGGTAAAATCGTTCAGTCAGAACACGAACCCGCATCGGAGCTCATCACATGGCATTCGTCCATCTGCACAATCACACTGTTTTCTCCATGCTCGACGGCGCAACCCGTATCCAGGATATGGTCAATCGTGCCGTTGAGCTTGGCATGCCCGCCGTGGCCATTACCGACCACGGCTACATGTATGGCGTGCCCGATCTGGCGCTGGCCTGCGACGCCGTCAACCACAATACGCCCGAGTACAAAACTTGGAGCCACGACAAGGCCTTCTTGGAAAAGGACCGCCGCGACGAGCTGGTGGAGCCCGATCCCGAGGAAAACCCGCGCGAGCATGCCCAGTATGTGAAGGATATGGCCATGTGGGACGAGAAGGGCAACATCGACGAGCTCAAGCCGCCCCTGGTCATCAAACCCATCTTTGGCTGCGAGGTCTACTTTACGCCGGACGAGACGCTCGCCCGCGACCACAAGCCCGAGCTCTACCACATGATCCTTCTGGCCAAAGACCAGGAGGGCTACGTCAACCTGATGCAGACGGTTTCCGAGGCCGCCGTGCAGGGCTTTTACTACAAGCCGCGCGTGACGCTCGACAACCTGCGCCGCCATGCCAAGGGCATGATCTGCACCAGCGCCTGTATCGCGGGCATCATTCCCAAGTACATCGACCGCGGTGACATGGAGGGCGCCATCAAGTGGGCCGAGACCTTCCGCGACACCTTCGATCCCGGCGACTTTTATATCGAGATCCAGGAACACGGCATTACCACCGACAACGGCCTGACCGACGAGCAGATGGACCGCACGCTCATCGATATCGCCAAGCAGGTGGGCGTCAAGGTCATCGCCACCAACGACTTCCACTACCTGCGCCGTGAGGATGCGCCCGTGCAGGACGTCATCATGTGCATCGGTATGAACGCCAAGGTCGATGACCCCAACCGCATGCGCATGACCGGCTCGGAGTTTTATATGAAGACCGAGGAGGAGATGCGGGCGATGTTCCCGTATTGCCCCGAGGCCTGCGACAACACGCTCGAGATCGCCGACAAGTGCTACGTCGAGCTGGACTGGGACTCCATCATCCTTCCGCGCTTCCCGTTGCTCGACCCCGGCGAGACGCACGAGAGTCAGTTCCGCCGCGAGTGCGAGAAGGGCCTGCGCCAGCACTACGGCGACGGCTGGGCCACGCGCGAGATCGGCGGCGTCAACATCAAAGAGCGCTTTGAGTACGAATACAAGGTCATTTGCGACAAGGGCTTTGCCGCCTACTTCTTGATCGTCGCCGAGTACGTGCAATGGGCAAAGGACAACGGTATCGGCGTCGGCCCCGGCCGTGGTTCGGCCGCCGGCGCTATCGTCGCCTACGCCATGAACATCACCGCGTTCGATCCGCTCGAGAACGGCCTGATGTTCGAGAGGTTCCTGTCCCCGCAGCGTACCGAGATGCCCGATATCGATATGGACTTCGACGATGAGCGGCGCCTCGAGGTCGTGGAGCACGTTCGCCAGCTCTACGGCCCCGAGAAGGTCACCCACGTCATCACCTACTCGACCATTAAGGCCAAGCAGGCCATCAACGACGCCGCTCGCGTCCTGGACTACCCGGTCTACATGGGCCAGCGTCTGTCCAAGATGGTCTCGAGCGACCCCAAGGTCAAGCTCAAGCAGGTGCTCGAAAAGCAACCCGGCAAAGAGGACCTGTTTAACCCCGATTTTGCCGAGGCATATAAAAAGGACGACGACGCCCGCCGCATCATCGACACGGCGCTCTCAATCGAGGGCCTCACCCGTGGCGAGGGCGTGCACGCGTGCGCCGTTCTGATCTGCCGCGACCCCGTCAACGAGCACGTGCCCACCAAGCTCGACACCAAGGGCGGCGTCGAGATTACCCAGTACGAGGGCCATACCGTTGCCGACATGGGCTTGCTCAAGATGGACTTCTTGGGCCTGCGCACGCTGACTGTTATCTCCAAGGCCAAGGCAAACATCAAAAAGAACTTCGGCATCGACATCAAAGAGGAAGAGATTCCCTTTGACGACCCCGAGATCTTTAAGCTCATGGGTTCCGGCCACACCGCCGGCGTCTTCCAGGTCGAGTCCGCCGGCATGACGGCCACGATCAAGAACATGAAGCCCACCGAGTACAAGCACGTCGTAGCATTGATCGCCCTGTACCGCCCGGGCCCGCTGGGCGCCGGCATGGTCTCGTCCTACATCAACCGTATGAACGGCAAGGAGCCGGCGGTCTCCTACGACGACCGCCTGGACGACATCCTGGGCGAAACCTACGGCACCATGGTCTACCAGGAGCAGGTTATGCTCATCTCCGTCGAGATGTGCGGCTTCTCCAAGGGCGAATCGGACTCGCGTATCCGTAAGCCCGTGGCTAAGAAGAAAATCAAGCTGCTCACGTCGACGGTGCTCCACTGGGAGGATGGCTCCGACGAGACCACCTACGACCACTGGATGAACGGCGCTATCAAGAACAACTACACGCGCGAGGTCGCCCAGAAGATTTGGGACGATGTTCTCGAGTTCGCATCTTACGCCTTTAACAAGTCGCACTCCGCCGGCTACGCCATCCTGGTTATGCAGACGGCGTGGCTCAAGGCGCACTATCCGCACGAGTACATGGCGGCCGTTCTGACGTCCTACACGGGCAAGACCGACAAGATCGTGCACTACGTCTCGGCATGCCGTCACGACGGCATCCCCGTGCTGTCGCCAGATGTCAACGAGTCCGGTACCGAGTTCACGGCTACCAAGGAGGGCGTGCGCTTTGGTCTGGCCGGCATCCGCGGCGTGGGCACCGGCGTGGCGCAGGCGATTATCGCCGAGCGCGAGGCGGGCGGCCCGTTTAAGACGCTGCACGACTTTGTCGAGCGCGTGGACTCGAGCCAGGCCAACCGTCGCGTGATCGAATCGCTCATCAAGGCAGGCGCCTTCGACTCCACGGGGTATCCGCGTCGCCAGATGATGCACTTTGTGGATAAGAACAACCCCGAGAACATCATCGATGCCGCGGTGAAGCGCCAGAAGGATCGCGCGAGCGGTCAGACGTCGTTCTTTGATATGTTTGGCGACGTTGAGGGCTCGGGCTTTGAGGTGAGCGTACCCGATCCGGATGGTCAGGAGTGGGACCGCCACCTTAAGCTGAGCCAGGAGAAGGAGGTTCTGGGCATCTATGTCTCGGACCACCCGCTGCGCCCGTTTGAGTATGCACTGGCCAAGGCACGCGACTTCTCGTTCTCGCAGATCGACACCGGCTACGAGGTGCAAAACCCCACGGGCGGTACCATCAACCAGGAGATTCCCGAGGGCAAGGCGCTGTGGTGGGCCGGTATGGTCTCGAGCGTGTCCAAGCGCGTGACCAAAAACGGCGACCCCATGGGCATCGTGCAGCTCGAGGACATGGAAGGCGAGGCTACGGTCGTCGTGTTCCCCAAGACCTACAAGGAGGCCGAGGGGTACCTGTACGGCGAGGTCGATCCCGAGACCGGTGCGCAGCTGTCCGATGCGTTTGTGCGCATTAAGGGCAAGCTCGAGCGCTCGGACCGCGGCGATCAGATCATCGCGCAGGAGATTGTGCCGCTGGAGCTCAACGAGGAGAACAACAAGCCCAAGGTGTTTGAGGTCATGGTGCCCAACAGCCGCTTTAGCCAGGGCAATATGGCGCGTCTTGCCACGGTGCTCACCGCCAACCCGGGCGGCGACCGTGTGGAGATCTTTATCGAGCAGGTGGACGGGCGCGTGCTGCGTGCCGAGGTACCTGCTAAGGTCAACGC
Organism: uncultured Collinsella sp.; assembly: GCA_902493515.1. Classification (GTDB taxonomy): domain Bacteria; phylum Actinomycetota; class Coriobacteriia; order Coriobacteriales; family Coriobacteriaceae; genus Collinsella. The sequence goes on along the minus strand of CABUPE010000005.1, from coordinate 53,654 downwards.
GCGCTCGATTCCGCTGCTGGCCGAGGCCAAGGCCATCGTGGGTAACCAAGGCAGAGTGACGGTGATCTAAGGACGACCTTGCTGGCCCGCGCGAGATTGGAGGAAGTGATGGCACAGGGGACGTTTGTGCAGGCGCTCCGGAAAGAGGCGGCGCTGAGCGGTACCTTTATGAAGGGCCGCTCGCTCATGCTCAACGGCGCCGTGTTGTCGATTGAGGACAGCGGCTCGCGCTTCTCCAAAAACGTGACGGTTGAGGGCTCGGTGCGCGGCTCGCGCGGCGACCTGTACAAGACGCACGTGGCGCTCGATATGGACGAGCACGAGGTGATCGATTACGACTGCGATTGCCCCGCTGCCTATCGCTACCCCGGCATGTGCAAGCACACCATCGCCACGGCGCTGGCGTACCTGGACGCCAGCGGCATTGAGCCTGTTGAGGGGCTGCGCACACCGGTTCGCACGTTTACGGCGCAGCCGAAACAGCCCGCGCGCCCCGCGCCCAAAGCGCCGGCCGTCAATCCCAACTTTCCCTTCCCGGCGCCCGTCCCCACGAGCCCCAGCCTCATGGCGGCGCTCTCCGATCTTTCGGACGCGCGCATGGATGAGCTGGCGAGCATGCGCCGCAAGCTTGCCGGTGCCGTTGATCCCAACGCCCCCAAAGCGGCATTGGAGCCCTCGTTGGTGCCGTACTACAATCCGCTGTTCGCCGACCGCTTTAGCTGGGCGCTCGAGTTCCGCATTCGCTGCGGTTCGGTGTCCTACGTGGTCAAGGATATCGACGGCATGGCCGACGCCTATGTTCGAGGCGGCACCTTCTCGTACGGCAAGAAGCTCACGTTTGTCCATACGCCCGAAGCCTTCGAAGACGTGTCGACAAAGCTGCTCAACCTTGTTGTGACGACAGTCGCCTATCTCGATGACATCACAAGCTCGCGTTCGGCGTCGTACGACTTTGCCCGCAGCGGTTTTGTCGCCGAGCGTCAGTTGCCGCTGTCCGAGCATAGCATCGTGTATGTGCTGGACCTGCTGCGCGGCCAGACTATCTCCTTTGAGCCCGCCTGGTCGCGGGGGACGACGACGCATCGCACCTATGACGTTGCGGTTGAGATGCCTCCGGAAGGGGAGGACGAGGCGCTGTCTAAGCGCCCACCGCTCCTTGCCGCCAAAATCGCGCCGGCGGCTGGTGGCAGCTACGATCTGCGCCTGCCGGCCGATGCATACTGCTTTGCTTCGGGCGACGTTGCCTATTTGGTCGACACCCGCCGTGCGCGCCGCACCGATGTAGCGTTTGCCCAGCATGCGGCGCCGTTCCTATCGCGCTTGCTGCCCTGTCGCACGCCGGTCCATATTGCTGCCGACCAGGTGGGGGAGTTCTGTCGTATGGCGCTGCCCATTTTGCGCGACTACACCGACCTTACCGCGCCCGTTGCGCTCGATACCGTGGCGCCCGAGCCGAGCTTTGCCATGGCGATCGGCGTCGACGATGGACTCGTGACCTGCAAAGTTACGGTTACCTACGGCGACTGGTCGGCAGATCTCTTTAGCCTGGGCGCTCCGGGCAGCCCCTTCGAAGAGCAGCGCCCGGGCGTGCCGCCGCGCGACGAGGTGGCAGAGTTTCGCGTTATGGACACGGCGGCTCTGTATTTCGACTTTTACGAGGGCGGCCTGGCATTTGAGGAACGCGATGACGAGAAACTGTTCCACTTGCTGACCGAGGGCCTGTCTGCCCTGTCCGAGCTGGGCGAGGTCATGCTCAGCGACCGCCTGCGCCAGATTTCGGTACGCCCTGCGCCTAAGCTCTCGGTGCGCGCCACCGTCAAGAGCAACCTGCTCGACGTCGAGCTGGGCGCGAGCGGCCTTTCGGCGGCAGACCTTGCCATCTATCTGGACTCGTACAAGCGCCACCAGACGTTCGCTCGCCTTACGTCTGGCGACATCGTTCGCCTGGACGAGGGCGCTCGTGCCGCGTTTGGCCTTGCCGAGGATCTGGGGGTCGATGCCGTCGATCTGCTCGACGGCGTGTCGTTTCCCTCGTCGAGTACCCTGTTTGTCGACAGCATGCTTGCGCGCACGCCCGCGCTCGAGGCCGATCGCGACGCTGCATTCCGTCGCACCGTCGAGCGCTTGGATACGCTCGGCAAGATGGACTTTACGGTGCCGGTCTCGCTCAAGGCCACACTGCGCGGCTATCAAGTCGACGGCTACCAGTGGCTCGGCTCGCTCGAGCACCTGGGCCTCGGCGGCATCTTGGCCGACGATATGGGCCTGGGCAAAACGCTGCAGATGATCGCACATATCCTGGCGCGCGTGGAAGCGGGGGACGCTAAGCCCACGCTTGTGGTGTGCCCTGCGTCGCTTGTGTACAACTGGACCGCCGAGCTGGAGCGCTTTGCCCCGTCGCTCGACGTGTGCGCCATTGTGGGCGCCAAGGCCCAGCGTCGCGTGCAAATTGCCGGCGTGGCCGAGCACAACGTGGTTGTAACGTCGTATGACCTTATGCGGCGCGATATCGACGAGTACGTCGAGCAGGACTTTGCCCGTGTGGTGCTCGATGAGGCCCAGTACATTAAAAACCCGCTCACCCAGGTGGCGCGCGCCGCCAAGCGCCTGCCTGCCGGCGTGCGCTTTGCCCTGACGGGCACGCCCATCGAAAACCGCTTGTCCGAGCTCTGGAGCATCTTCGACTTTTTGATGCCGGGCCTGCTTGGCGCGCGCGAGTCGTTTGCCAAGCGTTTCGAAAGCCCGGTCGAGCACGCCGAGGGTGACAGCGCCGCTCGCCTGCAGGCGCTCGTGTCGCCGTTTGTGCTGCGCCGTGTCAAGGAAGACGTGGTGGCCGATCTGCCCGAAAAGATCGAGGACACCGTCGTGGCGCAGCTCACCGGCGAGCAGCGCAAGCTGTACCTGGCAAACCAGGACCGCATCGCCCAGCAGGTGCAGCACCGCGAGGCATCCGAGTTTAAGAAAGACAAGCTCAAGGTGCTCGCCGAGCTCACCAAGCTGCGCCAGATTTGCTGCGACCCGCGTCTACACTACGAGGATTACAAGGCGGGGAGCGCCAAGCTCGATACGTGCATGGAACTCGTGCACGGCGCACTCGACGGCGGGCATCGCATCCTGTTGTTCAGCCAGTTTACGGGTATGCTCGATATCATCGGCAAGCGCCTGTCCAAGGAGGACATCGCCTTCCTTAAGCTCACGGGCGCTTCGTCTAAGGAGAGCCGTGCCAAGATGGTCGCGCAGTTCCAAGCGGGCGAGGTGCCGGTCTTTTTGATTTCGCTCAAGGCGGGCGGCGTGGGCCTCAACCTGACGGCGGCCGACGTGGTCATTCACTATGACCCGTGGTGGAACGTGGCCGCGCAGGACCAGGCGACCGACCGCGCGCACCGTATTGGCCAACAACATACCGTGACCGTGTACAAGCTCATCGCCAAGGACACGATCGAGGAACGCATTATGCAGATGCAGGAGTCCAAGCGCGACCTGGTCAACAGCGTGCTCGGTGGCGACGGCATCTCCTCGGCGCTATTTAGCCGCGAAGATGTTCTGGCGCTGCTCGGCGGCGACGGGCGCTAGCCGCGCAGATGGCAACCGGGGCTGTCGAGATGACTCCGGGTTGCCGGCGCGCTCTGACCCCGGGCGCTAGCCTCGCTCGTTATGTGTTCATTTGCGATGTCGTGGATGGTTCGCCTGCCTTTGGGCATAAGAACCTCGAGAACATCGGCACATCAGCAAAGGAGAACATCATGGCGAAATTCTTTAAGGACCCCGATGGCAAGCTCATTGCCGCCCTTGGCAACGACGTTGCAACCCCTGCCGGCTGCACGGAGCTGACCGCGAACACCGAGGACGCGGCGCACGAAAAGCACGTGCCGGTCGTTGAGAGCGAGCGCGACGGTCACGTGATCCGCGCACGCGTGGGCTCGGTTGAGCATCCCAGCCTGCCCGAGCACTACATCGAGTGGATTGCCCTTGAGGCCGAGGGCCGTCTGGAGGTCCATTACCTCCAGCCCGGCATGAAGCCCGCGACGTTTTTTGCCGGCGGCTCCAAGACCGGTACCGTCTATGCCTATTGCAACCTGCACGGGCTGTGGTCCGCGACGTTCTAGGAGCGCGCCCCCCGCTCGGGGTATCATAGCTAGCATATGCACAAGCGAGCGCCGACTGCATCATGCGGCCGGCGCTTTTACTACGACAACGATGGTTTACGACGGAAAGGGCTGAGCCATGAAGCTCGCACTTGCACAGATCGATATGCGCCTGGGTGATATTGAGGGTATCTGCGGTCGCATCGAGGACCAGGCGCGCCTGGCCCACGAGCGCGGTGCGCGCGTGCTGTGCGTCCCGGCTCCGCTCTTTATGGGAGCCCTGCCCGGCGGCCTGGTGGGCGCTGCCGACTTTGAGCACGACATACTTGCCGGCTTGACCGGCGTCGCCGAGCGTATCCAAGAGCTCGATATGATCTGCATCGTGCCCGCGGCGGTTTCGTTTGAGGGCCAGCCCCTGCTCGACTACATGATGCTCAAGGACGGCCATGTGGTGCCGGCCCGTTCGAGCATTGCCCTGCAGCGCGGTGGGAACGGCGATGCCCGTTGGGCGCCGCCGGTCTTCGATGTGGACGGCGTGCGTATCGCCGTGATCTTCGACTTGGACCGCGAGCTCGAGATGCTGCCGACTGGTGTCGACCTCATTGTCTATTTCCAGTTCAACGCGTTTGATATGACCGACCGCGAGAGCGCTGCGATCGCCGCCGTGCGCAGCGGAGCCTACCGCAAGATCGCCTCCAAGCGCAGCGTATGGTTTGCCTGCATGGCGCCGGTCGGTGCCTATGACGAGTCGGTGTATACCGGCGGCTCGTTTGTGCTCGACGACTGCGGCCGCGTGGTGGCCCAGGCGCCGTGCTTTGAGGAGAGCCTGCTGGTTCAGGAGATCCAGCGCGGTGTGATGCTCGATGCCTTGGAGGACCACGAGCTGCCCGAGTTTCGTTCCGAGGAGTGGTTGTGGCAGGCGCTGGTGCTCGCTGTGCGCGATAACGCCCGTGCCCATGGTACGTCGCGCGCCGTGGTGGCGCTCGAGGGCGATCTGCCGTCGTCTTTGCTTGCGGCGCTGGCCGTCGATGCATTGGGCTCGCGCAACGTGATCGGCCTGGTGTTGGACCGCAACCGCATCTTTACGCCGGCGCAGGAAGAGGCCGAGGCCGCCCGCTGCGCCGCCGTTCGCGCGATTGCCGAGCGCCTGCATATTCGCACGGTTGAGCGCGATGCGCCGGATGCGGCGCGCGTGCTCGACCGCGATGTGTCGGCGGGCGATGCCGAGCGCCTGCGCTCTCGCACGCTGGGCCTTATGCTGGAGGATACGGCGCTCGAGCTGGGCGCGATGGCGTTGAGCCCGCTGTCCAAAACTGAGTACGCGCTGGCGGCGCCCGCGCTTTGCGGTGGCTACCAGGGCGATTATGCGCCCTTTGGCGATGTGTATCTGTCGACCCTCGAGTTTGTGGCGCGCGTGCGCAACCGCACGTCTGCCGTGGTGCCGCAGGAGCTCGTGACGCTCAACGCGGTGGAGGATTGCATGGAGCGCGTGCTGGCGCAAGCGCTCTCGACGCTTGACGGTCCGGTCAACATGCTCGACCGCGCGGCGCAGCTGCTCGGTGGGCTTGAGCCGGGCGAGGTCGATGGCACGCTCGAGGCGCACGTGGACCGCAATCGATCTTTCGACGACATCCCAATGGCCGCCGGCAAGCCCGAGGCTTGCTCGCTGCTGCTGATGCTCGTGCGTCAGGGCGAGGCCGCCCGCCGCATGCTGCCGACGGCGCCGATCGTCTCGGCCCGCTCGTTTGTCGAGCGCGCTTGGCCGTACATGCTCGCATGGTCCGACCTGGGGTTGAGCGGCAAGGAACGCATGACGGTCGATGCGCTGGCGCGCGCTGAGGTGCGTCGTTTTGCCGACGAGGATACAAGCGAACGCATGCGTGGCGAGATGATGGGCTTACTGGGTGATCTGTTGGGTATTTCGCCCGAGCAGATGGAAGAGCTGCGCTCCGAGGATGGCCAGCGTCGCCTGCATGAGGGTATGAAAAAGTTTGAGGGCGAGGTCCAGGACGCCATCGAAAAGATGATGGGCGGCCAGGGCGGACCGCAAGGTGGGCCCCAGGGCACGCCGATGCCGCAACCGCCGGTGGATCCCCGACAGTTCCCGTTCTTCTCTCAAAACTAACTATGGAATAGGATTCGCTCCCAACCCCGATACTTCAACTAAGCATCGTGTCCCCGTTGTGTTATTCTAGAACAGACGTTCGTGAATAGTGCGCGGGGCCTTGTCTTGCGCTGTGCTTGTGGCGAGGGGAGGTTGGCTTGGTCATTTTGGGTATCGACCCCGGTTTGGCCCATACGGGCTGGGGGATTATCGAGGAGCGGCGCGGCGAGGTTCGCTGCCGTGCCTACGGTTGTATCGAGACCAGCGCGGGCAGTCCGCTCGCGGTGCGCCTGTCGCATATCGCCCGCGACCTCAAGGGTGTCGTGGAGCGTTATCGACCCGATACCGCTGCTATCGAGAGCATTTACTTTGGCGCCAACGTTCGCTCGGCCATCCCTACGGCGCATGCCCGCGGCGCCGCGCTCGTGGCGCTTTCGGAATGCGCGCTCGAGATTGGCGAGTATACGCCTATGCAGATTAAGCAGGCTGTTGTGGGCACCGGCGCCGCGGACAAGCGGCAGGTCGCCTACATGGTACGCACGCTCACGCAGCTCGACCACGACCCGCATCCCGACCATGCCGCCGATGCCCTGGCCTGCGCCATCTGCCATGTAAACCTCAGCCGCACCCGGGCGCTTACCGGCGGCGAGTTCTATCAACAGAGAGGAACCGGATACTGATGATCTCCCAGCTCCATGGAACGCTTGTCGAGGCCACGATGAGCTCGGCCGTTGTCGATGTATCGGGTGTGGGCTTTGAGCTCGGCATCTCGGGCAGCACTGCCGCCACGCTGCCTACACCCGGCGGCGAGGTGCGCCTCTATACCCGTATGCAGGTGCGCGAGGACGCCATGACGCTCTTTGGCTTTGCCTCTAAAGACGAGCGCACGATGTTTGACCGGCTCGTGTCCGTGTCGGGCGTTGGCCCGCGCCTGGCACTTGCCGTGCTGTCCACCTATACCGTGGGCCAGCTGTATTCCCTGGTAATGGCCGAGGATGACAAAGGCATGGCCAAGGTTCCCGGTGTGGGCAAAAAGACTGCGCAGCGTCTGATCCTGGAGCTCAAGAGCACCTTTGCCAAGGACAAGGGCTTTGTACCGGTCGACGTGATTCCCGGCCAGATTGCGATGCCGGTTCCTGCCGCCGCGCCTTCGGCGATCGATGACGCCCGTGCGGCGCTCCTTTCCATGGGCTTTAGCCCGCAGGAGACCGATGTTGCCCTGAGCGGGTATGATGGGCAGGATATGCGTGTCGAGGATCTGCTCGGCGCGGCGCTTAAGCGACTCGGAATGGATGCGTGATGTGGGAAGCCGATGACTCTCAGGACCTGTGGGCGACGCCCGGCAACTCGCCGGCGGCATCCATGGCGCATGGCGAGCGTGTGGTGGGCTCGGAGCTGACGCCCGAGGACCTCGATGTCGACCGTACCCTGCGCCCCCAGCGCCTGGATGACTACTGCGGCCAGGAGCATATCAAACAGAGCCTGCGCGTGCTCATTGAGGCGGCGCAGAGTCGCGGCGAGACGCTCGACCACGTGATCTTCTCGGGTCCTCCGGGCCTGGGCAAGACCACGCTGGCTACCGTTATCGCCAACGAGCTGGGCGCTCAGATCAAGACGACGAGCGGCCCCGCTATTGCGCGCACCGGCGACCTCGCGGCCATCCTAACTAACTTGCAGCCGGGTGACGTGCTGTTTATCGACGAGATTCACCGCCTCAACCGCTCGGTCGAGGAAGTTCTGTATCCCGCGATGGAGGACTTTGCGCTCGATATCGTGATCGGCAAGGGTCCGGCGGCGCGCTCGATTCGCCTGGATATTCCCAAGTTTACGCTGGTGGCGGCCACGACCCGTTCGGGCATGGTCACGGGTCCGCTGCGCGATCGCTTTGGCATCTCGTATCGTCTGGATTACTACACCGTCGAGGAACTCGCCCAGATTGTGACGCGCTCGGCAACCATCTTGGGCGTGACGATCGACCATCCCAGCGCGCTCGAGATCGGCTCGCGCTCGCGCGGTACGCCGCGCTTGGCCAACCGTCTGCTCAAACGCGTGCGCGACTATGCACAGGTGCGCGGCAACGGTCCCATCGAGCTCGATATCTGCCGTCAGGCACTCGAGTTCTTCGAGATTGACGAGCTCGGCCTGGACTGGATGGACATTCGTATCTTGGAGACGCTTGCCAAGACGTTCTCCGGCCGTGCCGTGGGCCTGACGACGCTTGCCAGCGCGGTGGGTGAGGACCCGGGAACGCTTGAGGATGTCTATGAGCCTTATCTGCTGCAGTGCGGCTTGATGATTCGCACGCCCCAGGGCCGCCAGGCAACGCTTCGCACCTTTGAGCACTTAGGAATTGAGCCGACCGTTTAGGACGGGTTTGTAGGCTATCGCTGAGCATTGGATAAACATATCGCCGTTTGTCGGTTGCGGGTGCTTTACTATTGCGCGCCCGTGCTATGCTGAATTGGTCTTTTTCTCATCCGGTAACGAAAGGACCGTCCATGCCTACTGACATCGAAATCGCACGTTCCGTCACACCGCTGCCCATTACCGAGGTGGCCAAGAACGCCGGTGTCGACGTAAAGCACCTGATTCCGTACGGCTTCGACAAGGCTAAGGTCGACTACTCTCTGCTCAATGAGCCAACTGATCACCAGGCCAAGCTCGTCCTCGTGACCGCTATCAATCCCACGCCCGCGGGCGAGGGCAAGACCACCACGACCATCGGCCTGGCCGACGGTCTGCGCCGTCGCGGCGTCAAGAGCGCCGTGGCCCTGCGCGAGCCTTCGCTCGGTCCCGTGTTTGGCGTCAAGGGCGGTGCCGCCGGTGGCGGTTGGGCCCAGGTCATCCCCATGGAGGACATCAACCTGCACTTTACCGGCGACTTCCATGCTATCGGTGCCGCCAACAACCTGCTGGCGGCCATGCTCGACAACCATATTCAGCAGGGCAACCAGCTCGGTATCGATGTTAAGCGCATCACCTGGAAGCGCGTTGTCGATATGAACGACCGTCAGCTGCGCCATGTCATCGACGGTATTGGCGGCAAGGCCCAGGGCGTGCCGCGCGAGGACGGCTTCGATATCACCGTTGCCTCCGAGGTCATGGCGATTCTGTGCCTGGCCACGAGCATTAACGATCTTAAGGAGCGCTTGGGCGAGATCGTTGTCGGCTACAGCTATGCCGGCGAGCCCGTCCGCGCACGCGACCTTAAGGCCCAGGGAGCTATGGCCGCACTGCTCAAGGATGCGCTCAAGCCCAATCTGGTGCAGACGCTCGAGGGTACGCCCGCGTTTGTCCACGGCGGTCCCTTCGCCAATATCGCCCACGGCTGCAACTCCATCATGGCCACGCGTATGGCCATGCGTTTTGGCGATGTCGCCATTACCGAGGCTGGTTTCGGCGCCGACCTGGGTGCCGAGAAGTTCCTCGACATCAAGTGCCGCATGACGGGCGTTCGCCCCAGCGCTGTCGTGGTCGTCGCCACTGCCCGCGCGCTTAAGTACAACGGCGGTGTTGCCAAGGCCGATCTTAACGAGGAGAACCTCGAGGCCCTTAAGGCCGGTATGCCCAACCTACTGCGTCACGTCGACAACATCCAGAACGTCTACGGTCTGCCCTGCGTGGTCGCCATTAACCGCTTCCCGACCGATACCGAGGCTGAACTCGCCCTCATCGAGTCCGAGTGCCAGAAGCTGGGCGTTAACGTTAAACTGTCCGAGGTCTGGGCCAAGGGCGGCGAGGGCGCGCTCGACCTGGCCGATGAGGTCATGCGCCTGATCGAGCAGCCGAGTGAGCTCAAGTTTGCCTACGAGGACGGTGCCGATGTGGCCGACGCCCTGGAAGCTGTTGCCACCAAGGTCTACCGCGCCGACGGCGTCGACTTTACGCCGGCTGCCAAGCGCCAGCTCGCCGAGCTGCGCGAGAACGGCTTTGGCAACCTGCCGGTGTGCGTGGCCAAGACGCAGTACAGCTTTAGCGACAACGCCAAGGCGCTGGGCGCTCCCGAGGGCTTCCGCATCACCGTGCGCGAGCTCAAGGTTTCCGCCGGTGCCCACTTTGTGGTCGCGCTGACCGGCAGCGTTCTGACCATGCCTGGCCTGCCCAAGGTTCCCGCGGCCGAGAACATCGACGTCGACAACGACGGCAACATCACCGGCCTGTTCTAGGCCTGCCGCTCATAGCCGCTTGCACGCCCCGCCGCGCCTACCAAGGCCCGGCGGGGCTTTTTCCTTCGTCCCCAAGGGATCATTTTTTGCGGCGGCAATGTTGCGCAACAAGAATGGGGATTTCTCTCGTACGGTGTAGTTGGTAGAACTGCGCGGGCGCATTGCGGCTGCGACGAGAGACGGGAGATGCGATGTATTGCACCAAGTGCGGAGCTCAGATACCCGATGGCTCCATGTTTTGCACGAGCTGCGGAACGCGTGTGGACGCCGCCGAAGATCAAGCGGAGCCCGTGGCGTTTCCGGTAGGGGATAGTGCGCTGGCGGGCGACCCTGCTGCGCCCGCGCCGTCATCAGCTCCTGCGGGGCGGCAGGCCGCGCAAGGTGCTCCGACTCACATGGCGGCACAGCCTCAATATGAGCAGCCGTTCGCCGAGCCCGCTGAGTCGATCGATCTGACGCCTCAGCCCAAGAAACCCAAGCACAAGGGCCGCATCGTCGCGGCGTTCTCGGTGGTGTTGCCGTTGTCGCCATTGTCGCCGCTATCGTGATCGTGCCGCGTATCGGCGCGTCGTCCGAGGTGACTTCGGGCGGCAAGGGCTACGTTGTCTGCGCATGCGAGACTAAAGTGCTGCCCAAGAACAGCAAGGGCAAAAAGCTCAAGAGCTATACCGTCGAGCTGACGCCGGTGTCCGGTAAGGGCAAGAGCTACACCATCAAGGTCGATGGCGAGGACGGCTTTGCCATGGAGGACTTTGGCGAGCTGCCCGACCAGAAGTACCAGATGACCATCACCTCGGGCAAGGGCAAAAAGAAGAGCACGACCACCATGAAGGTCGACTACGCCAAGGAAGGCTCAGACGCCCCTAAGAACGTTGAGCTCACGCAGTCCAAGAAGGAGGCCAAGGCTTCTGCCAAGGCAGCGGTCAAGACGGCAGATGAGCTGTTCACCGACAAGATTCTCGAGTACCAGAAAAAGTACGGCGAGGGCGAGGCTGTCGAGATTGCTCAATCTACGTATGGAGCCCAGGGCGTTGCTTTCGCTAAACTCGTCGATTTTGACGGGGATGGTCAGGACGAACTCCTGATTGAGTATTCTGATGAGCCGCTCTTCAACGCTAATGGCGCCACCGCCGCTAAGGCCGAAGTTTGGGCATACCGCGACGGCAAAATCGAGAAAGTATATGAGCCCGATATCTGGGTTGACGTTATGTGCGTTGGCGTTTCGCTCCGTGTATACGATTACGATGGCACCTATGGGTTCAGGCGATATTTGCATGACGGGGAGAAGATCAACGTCAAAGAGGTTCCAGTCGGGATGGACGAATCTCGTGATGGCTATGAGTGCGAATTCGATGCCTACGATGGTAAGGCGTTTAGCGCCGTTGCCGGTCCGGCGCCGATAGGCGATTCGAAGATTGCCGGCACCAATGAGGTGTCCGAGCTGAGCGCCGTGCTTACCAGCACCGAGGAGAGCGTAGCCAGCACCATCGCAACGGTGGCCACGACGCTGGAGCAGTTGAAGTCGAAGGACGATGACAGTGCGCAGGTGAGCTACGAGGCCGTCTCTGCCACGCAGGATGTCAACTTTACGGCTGCGGTTGGCGAAGGCCCGCTGGACCCGTCTCCCGATGACACATGCCAGATTACGGCTACGTGGACCTATCCTCAGGTGAAGGGCCAGGGCGCGGGCGTCGCCAAGTTCAACAAGGACATGGTCCAGCTTGTTGCGGACACGCTCGACGCGAGCAAGCAGGCTTCGATGGATGACGAGGACAGCCGCGTGACCATGATGTATACCGCCGAGATCGTCTCGATCGATGGCGATATTGCCTGCGTGCGCACGTTTACCGACAGCTATCAACCTCCGTATCGATCGGAACGGGTGACGAGGTCGGCGTACTACAACCTCAAGACGGGTGAACAGGTTTCGCTCGAGGACTCACTTGCGCAGCATGGGCTCTCGTTCGATACCCTCAAGAGTGAAGCCAAACAGGCGATTAAGACGGCAAAGCCGGATATGGACTCTGTGTCCGAAGACAGCATCGACGATGACAATAACTACACCGAGGATCATTTCTACTACGACGGCAAGGGCTATATCATCGTCCTCGATACTGGCGAGTTTGACTGCATGGCATGGGATACGCACGACTTGGTTGCGCACGCCTTCGACTCGAGCTATTCCAGTGGTCAGGACGTGACGCCCGAGCGAGCCAGGGCTACGTACGTACCCAATGAGTAAGGTGGACCGCGAGGGATAAATTGAACTGTCCCCGGTGACGCAAAACGCAGCGCCGCCGGGGACTTTTTGATGCAAATTGGCTCCGAAACAAGCTATCTGGGCCAGCCACGCCACGAGAAGCGCCCATCTACTACGTTTACCAGGGTTGGACCGACCATGGAGCGTTTTTTAACAATGCGGCAAGACGTTTACCTGCGGTTTTGTTAACACAAATATGGCTATGGTTGGCACCCTTGGGTTAAACGTAGTAGATGGGCGCATTTTTTGGTGCACAGCCCAAGAAGGGATCATTAGCCGCGCTGGAGGCCGAAGAGTTTAGCGTTGCGCTCGGCGACCATCATGTTGATATCGGCGATTTCCATCTCGCCGTCAATGTAGGGCTGGTAGGTGCCGTACGGGTCGCCGGCTCCCAAGCTGCAGCTTCCGCAGTTGTCGCAACTGCCGTTGCCGCAGCCCGCGAGTGCCAGCTTAATGATCTCCTCGCGTTCGGCGCGCGTCGTGTCTTTGATGAGCTTGCTTTTTGCCATGACGTTCCTCGATTCGCTTGTGACCGTCGGCCGCGCTTGTCTTGTAGATACCGGCGGGCTTTGCCCATCATAGGCTTTTGCGCGGGTAGAATGCATGGATAACTTGATGCTTACGGGCGACGGAAAGGAATCGTTGCATGGACCAGGATAAGACGACCGTAATGGGTGGCTACGGCTCCCCGCGGACGGGCAATGGCGCCGATGAGACCCGCGTCGTGCCGAATCCCGGCTACGCTGCCCCCGATACGACGCAGGCGTCGGCCGATCCCACGCGCGTTGTGAATTACGGAAACGCAGCGCAGGACCCGTATGGTGCCTCGTCGCAGAGCCCCTACGGCAACGCGGCGGCAGACCCTTATGATGACCTGCTGCAAAATCCCATTCCGCAACCTCAGCAGACGACCTATATGCCGCGCACGGCACAGCCGCGCCACGAGTCGCGCGACCGATATGCGCGTGAGCCGTATCGTGAGTATCCCAAGTCCATCCCTCAGTATGGCGAGGACGAGGAGAAGAAGCCTTCGCGTTCGTCGAGCGTGATCAAGAAAATCCTGATCGTGCTGGCGATCTTCTTTGCCTTGTCGGTTGTGTTCGCCATCGTGTCGGGCATGCTCAACAAGCGGGGCGCCGCGACTGATACCACGGCCGAGCAGACCGAGACTACCCAGTCCGGCACCGTCGACCTGAGCGATATCCCGGGTCAGTACTGGTCCAACGCCAAGAAGCTCCTCAAGTCGCGCGGGGCCGATCTTTCGAATGCCGTGATTCTGACCGATGACGGCTCGACGCCCGTTGTCGATGCCAATTGGGTCGTGACGTCTGCCTACTATAACGACAACGGCAACCTCGAGATTCAGCTCACGCGTAAGGACAGCTCGTCGGGTAATGCGTCCGGCGACCAGGGCACTACGGACAGCTCGAGCTCCAACACGCTGGAGAACCTGAGCAACAAAGCGCAGGAGCTGGGGGATAAGGCCCAAGAGCTGGGCGACACGGCTCAGAACCTCGGCGATACCGCACAGAACCTGGGCGATATGGCAACGAACGCCTGGGACGCCCTGCAAAACGGCATTTCGGGCGCGCAGGGGAACTAGCGGCCGAGCGGCTAGAGCCTTATCAGTGCAAACAAAAACGGGGCGCAGGATCGCGTGACCGGGCGCGTAGGCGCGTTGGTCGGCGGTCCTGCGTCCCGTTTTGCTGTCGATTACAGCTGCTCGGCCGGACGGTCGGGCGAGCTGAAGCCCGAATCAAACGTGACGACGCATGATGCATCGGGCCTGCGCTCGTGCACGATGCGCGTGACGAGCTCCAGCAGCTCCTCGTCGGATATGTCAAAGCCGTCGGGACGCACCAGATCAAACGAAACGAACCCGTCGTGCTCGTGCAGGTCGTGGATGGAGAGCGTGGGGTCGATCTGCGCTATGCCGCGCTTGACCCAGCCGCGCAGGTCGTCGCCGGTGGTGGCGATGGGGTCGCAGTGCAGCGTGATACCGATGCCCATCTGCCGTTTGATATCGTGCTCGATGGTGTCCAGGATCTCGTGATGTTCAAACGCATCGCCCTCGCCGGGCATTTCCACGTGTGCGCTGGCAAACTGGCGGCCGGGGCCGTAGTCGTGCACCATCAGGTCGTGTGTGCCTAGGACCTGCGGATACGACATGATCTTGTCGCGGATTGCCTGGACGAGCTTGGGGTCGGGCGCTTGCCCCAACAGCGGGCTGATGGCGTTGCGCACCAGGCCCATGCCGCTGATGCAGATGAAGATGCCCACGCCCAGGCCTGCCCAGCCGTCGAGGTCAAAGCCTGTCGTTTGCGAAATAAGCGCTGCGGCCAGGACCGAGGCCGAGGTAATGACGTCGTTTTTGGAATCCTGCGCCGTGGCGATAAGCGTCTCGGAATCGATGCGGTTGCCCAGCGTGCGGTTGAACGCCGCCATCCAAAACTTGACGAGCATGGACAGGACAAGGGCTGCCATGGAAAGCGCCGAATACGCGGTGGGGGAGGGCTTGATGATCTTGGTAATGGACTCGAGTGCCAGGTTGATGCCGACGGCGCAAACGAGAACGGCGACAAACAGCCCCGCCAGGTACTCGTAGCGGCCGTGGCCATAGGGGTGGCCTTCATCGGCCGGGCGGCTGGCAAGGCGGAATCCGAGCAGGCTCACGATGTTGCTCGATGCGTCGGAAAGGTTGTTGAAGGCATCGGCAATAAGCGAGACGGAGCCCGCGAGCAGACCAGCTATGCCCTTGGCCAGGCACAGCGTGATGTTGAGGCCGATGCAGATGAGGCTTGCGGCAAAACCCGCGTTGGTGCGGCAGGAGGTATCGACCGGCTCGCTTTCGCCGCCGGGAACAAGCGTATGTACCAGCCGATTTACAAATAGCATAACGATCGTCCTCACAATTATGTTTAAGGGGATAGTGTAGCTCGCACAGACGCAACGTGTGCCGATGCTCAGAAAATGCAGCAATGGTCTGCCGGCGCTAACGGGCGCGAGGCGGAGAGGGCGACCGTCCGCGCGCCTTCGAGTTCGCTGCGTCTTCCCGTTCGACCGAGTGCTCCATTTTGGGCCACATGGGTATGGGCACGCGCCGATTTGCTCGACATACTTAATGTCGACAGCCCTGTGCAAAGGAGGACGTTTCCATGGACGAGATGTTTGCCATTAAATGCCAAAACTGCGGCGGCCCCATGTATTCGCACCAGGCAAAGCGCAGCTTTGAGTGTGCCTATTGCGAAACGGTTATTCCGTGGCAAGCGGACGCCGGAGAGCCCAAGAGCGCCCTGGGTATCCGTCATACGCCGCTGACGGTGGTTGACGGGCTGCTCAAGCTCACGCACGTCTCGCAGCTCGAGCGCCCAGAGGACCCGGACTGGTATTTCTTCAATTCGCACTGGCGCAACCAGTCGGTTCTGGAGCATCTGCTGTGGGAAGATCGCGGAACGGCGCAGGAGTTCCAAGAGGCGACGCACGTGAGCATTCCCTGCCCCTTCTGCGGCGCGTCCTTTGAGGGCGAGTCGACCCAACGTGTGTTTGAGTGCCCGTCCTGCGGCAACAAGATTGGCGTGGCCGACCTGCTCAAGCCCGGCACGTTTAGCAAGCGCCTGACCATGGGCGTGGGTGCCGAGTACGTGCCTGAGCAGGGCGTCCCCTGTGAGATATCGCCGCAGCAGGCACGCGCCAACGCACTGCAGCTGGTGCGTCAGTATCCCGACGCCTTTGCCGGGCACGACGTAGAAGACGCGATCCAAAACGACATGATGCTCTTCTATTTCCCCATGGCGCTCGCGGACCTGCGCATGATGGCATCCTTCCCGGGCAAGGGCCTGAGCAAGGAGACCCTGGTGTACTACGAGGTGCTCGACTGGGCATATCCCAGGGCCAACTACCTGGATGTTCGCCTTATGGGCATTTTGGAGCCGTGGGACTTTGGCAAGGTGGGGCCGTTCGATCCCGCTATGCAGGAAGGCGACTTCCGCGTTGTCTCCGTCGATGCGTCTACCAAGGACCAGGTGGTCATTGATAAGCTGGCGCTCGACGTTGCCGGCAACGATGCCGAGGCGGTGCTGGGGCTCAATAAAAAGAGCATCCGCACCTGGGCGCGCAAGGCTCGCAAGCACAAGGACGGCCTGGTGATGGTACCGGTCTACTTTGTCGATCGCCCGGCGTCGGATAGCCGCGACGGCGAGCAGGTGCGCATCGCCGTGAACGGCCAGACGGGTCGCGCGGCCGCGGTAGTGTTTAGCGACAAGCGCGAGACGCATGTGGTGGCACCGCTCAATCCCAACGTGATGCTGTCGAGCGAAAGCACCGTGCACGCCACGCCCATCGAGGTCAAATACGTTAAATCGCCGTTCCTATACCAGATCGTACGCCGAGGAGGCGGCGAACAGCCGGGTCAGGTGGCAGCGGTTGCCGAGGGTTCCTACCGAGAGGAGAAGCCCAAGCGCAAGGGCTTGTTCGCTGCGCTATTTGGGAAGTAGGGGAGTGGTACGGGACAGCGCGCAGCAGTGCGAGCTGTCCGTCGTGGTAGATCTAAATAAACAGTGGGACGGCTGCAAAAGAGCCGCCCCACTGGGTAAAATCAGGTTGTGCCGCGGAACCCGCTCCTCAGCTAGTCACACTTCGGAAGCGCGGGCAACGCAGGTATTATCGTCTAAAGGGCCGGCTGCAACCGGCCCTTTTCTATGACTCCCTTCGCTACCCATTCCATGGTTTGGAGCAGCGTCGATCTAACGGGCAATCAAGCCTCTAGTTCTCTTTGAATTGAGCAAGCATCTGCCCGAAGAAGCTTAGTTCGGATGGCTCATAAATGAGCGAACCGCCGTCCGCGGTCCTGTAGACCCCGCAGGGGAGGTAACGCCCGTCGGGGAGGACATAGAGGTTGGCTTCTTCCTTCAGTCCTGCTGGAAATAGCGGAATCCTGTTTTCGTCCACTTGGAACTCGTCTATATTCGCGATCTTCCTCTCCATGATGCCTCCTGCCTTATTTCTTGAATGGCGTCCTAAAACAAGCAGCTCTCAATCAGATCCTTCCCTCGTAGGGTATCGATCCACTCCTGCGGAATTGCGTCCATACCGTATGCCGTGCCGGCGAGGGCACCTGCGACGGCTGCGGTGGTGTCAGTGTCGTCGCCCAGGTTGACGGCGGCAAGTACGCATTCTTCGTAGCTGTTGGTGTTCACAAAGCACCAGGTGGCGGCCCTAAGCGTGTCAAGCACGAAGCCGCCAGACCTGATTTCGTGCTCGGACACGCCTTTCAGGTGGAGCGCCCACGAGGGGGGCGTGCCGTTCATCACGTCCCTCATCAGCTCGACAAATATGACGCATGCGTCGGTCGACGTTCTGTGGGCGTGCGTGATCGCGGAGACCTCGCCGATCTCTTCGTCTGTAGCATCGGTGAACGCCAAGGGAGCGATGCGCATGAGCGATCCGTTGCCGTTGTCGCGTTCGCCGGAGCCACCTTTGCCGGCACGCAAGGCGCGGGCGGTCGTGCCGCCGTAATCGAAAACGCCGTCGATCGTATACTCGCCACGGGCAATCCAGCTTACGAACTTGTCGCGCATGTCTGCGGTGTCGATGCGCCCAAGCTCTCTAATCGAGTCGCAGGTAGCAAGCGTCATAGAAGTGTCGTCGCTCCAGGTGCCGGCGGGCTGCCCATGCGTGCCGCTGCCGATCATGTCGATGCATTCGAATGTACCGCGGGGCCTGAACTCGTAGGGAACGCCCAACGCGTCGCCGACGGCAAGTCCATAGATGCAGTCGCGTAGCGTTGTTTCCGGTCTGTCTGTCATGGAATGCTCCTCTTATGCCAGGGGAAGTGGAACGTCGTCGGGGGTATCGGTCACAACGTGTTGCTACCCTTGCGCTTCGCCATTAGTCGCTTCGTTGATGGCGCGGTATTCGGCACTCAGCTCGCGCGCCAGCTCTTCCTTGCTTGGAAGGTACGGCAGGTATTTGGCGGCAAACACTTGGTCGTTGTCTTCGGGCAGCGTGTACTCGACAATCGAATCGCTTTTGTCCGCGCAGAGCACGATGCCTATGGGTGGATTGTCGCCTTCGTTCATGAGCTCACGCGTGTAGTAGTTCACATACATTTGCATCTGGCCCAGGTCCTGATGCGTAAGGTCATCGGTCTTAAGGTCGATGAGCACGAAGCAGCGCATCAGATAGTTGTAAAAAACGAGGTCAATATAGAAATGACGTCCATCAAAGGTGATGCGCTTCTGACGCGCCTCGAAAGCGAAGCCGCGGCCAAGTTCCAACAGAAACCTCTGAAGATGCGTGATGAGTGCCTGCTCTAAATCGCTCTCACGAAACGCAGTATCGTCCGAGAAGCCTAAAAACTCCAGCACATATGGGTCGCGGATAATATCCTCGGGGCGATGAACCGGGACGCTCTTTTGGATTTCCTGGGCGACGGTCTCTTTGTCCTTGCTGGCAAGTAGACGCTCGCGGAACATGGTGTTGATTTGGCGCTCGAGCTGACGCGTGCTCCAGCGAGAGTCGGCGCATTCGTTCATGTACCAAATGCGAGCTTCGGGGTCGGGAATGCGAGATAGTCTGCGATAATGTGTCCAGTTCAATTCGTGACGCAGTGCGTCACGAATTGGGAATGCTAAATAAAACTGCCGCATGTAGCGGAGGTTTGAGGTATCAAAGCCTTTGCCGAAATCTGTGGTAAGCCTGGTCGCGAGTCCTTTAAGCAGCGCCTCTCCATACCTGGCGCGCTCTTCTCCGCCCTGTTCCTCAACAATGCTCTTGCCGATCTCCCAATATGCCTCAACCATCGCAAAGTTAACGGCGGCATATGCCTTGTCGCGAGCAGCGTTGAGAATCGAGGAAACCTGCTTATAAAAACCTTCGGGCACGATTGCCGATTCTCCGCGGTTTGCCAGTTCGCCCATCACCATCGCCCACTTTCCTCCTGTGGAATGCATCTTTATCGCATTTAGTTTAAAGCCTCGCGCGGACACGAATTGCTGTGCTGTCTGGCACCTTCGCATGGGAGCCTTGCGGTGACTAAAATGTGGCCATAGAGGCAGTTTTAGCGAACCCCGCGGGAGTGACACGCATGGATAACAACACTTTGCTGTTCCAGGACAAAGGTTCGGGCAGGTTTAAAGACGTCAAGATCTAGCCTAACCGTATCGAGGTGCTCAAGAAGGGCACGTTTGGTGGCAAGCACACCGAGATCGTTTACCTTAAGGACATCACGGGGGTCAACAGGATCAAGGGCCGCGACGTTTTTCTGCGCAATCGACTGTTAACCGCTTGCGTCTTTAGCCCGAGCAGTCGTGCGAAGGCCCAGGAGTTTGTTAACGCGCTGAACATGGTGATGTAGCCGATAACGGTGTACGGGCCAAGGTGAAAATCGGGGCGCAGAACGGTATTCTACGCCCCGATTGAGTTGATGCGCCCAAAAGACTGGCTTGCCTATTCGCTAGCACCTTCGTTGTCTTCGCGGTCATTGGCAAGCATTGCTGCGCCGGCAACCGTTGTTGCCACGGCGGCAGCGGCGAGCCCGGCGGCAATGCCGGAACCGTCGCCTGTGTCGGCGAGTTTTCCGCCCGAGCCCTTGCCCTTGTTGCCCTTACCGTTCTTGTCCGCGCTGCCCGCGTTGGCGCCAGTGCCGGTGCCGGCGCCGCCTGCACTGCCCGAGGCCGCTACGGTAAAGCTTGCGGCTCCGTCGGTGGCAAGCGTGTAGTTTTGCGCCGCGTCGCGCAACAGGCCTTTCGCACGCACCCAATACGTCCCCGCGGCAAATGCCTCACCCTCGGCCACTGCCGTGCCCGGAGCGCCGTTTGCATCGTGCATAAACTCGAGCTGGGCCGTGCAGGCATCGGTTTCGAGCTTGCCCTCGAGTGATGCCGCAATCTTGGCGCGCACGTCCTCGCCGGCCTTAAGGCCTTCGAGTCCCTCAAAATGAGGCGTCAGCACGCGCGGATCGATATCGATGGGCACGGATCCCTGCAGCCCTATAACGGTCTCATTGCCCAAGGCATCGACATCAACGTATTCGATGGCAAAAGCGCTTCCCGAAGCCGCCACGTTGAGTACGTTGCTGCTGTCGACGAGGCGGAAATGACCCTCGCCAACGGTCTTGCCGTCCTGGAGCGAGGCGTCGCTCAGCGAGTCACCATATGTCATGTGCATGCGGGCTGGGAGGTAGCACGAAGCCGTCTGCTTGTGCTGCGTATCGTAATTGCGCTGGTAGATGCTTCGGGCCAGTGCCGCATCAACAAAGTCGGACGCAATGATGCCAATGTGCTTGCGGCAGTCCGCCTTTGTGCTCTCAACTCCGCTATTGTTTATATACGAGCTCTTGTACAGGTGCTCGTCGACCACTCGCGCTGCGGTAAAAGGGTTGTTTTGCGTGCAGCTCGTGTAGTTGATAAACCAGCAGCGCTCCGTTGCCTGCACCGTTGTCCCGTCCGCGGCAGTGATATCTACGGTGCTGCGCTCGAACTCGGACGCTGCCTTCAGGGCCATATCGACCCAGTCGATTTTACTGGACCCCGTGCAGTTGTAATGGTCTTGGGCATATACCGCTGTGCTATAGGGCTCTTTGTCGCCCGTATTGCCCGCAGCCTCAAAGCCTTGCTCGTATTTCACGAGGCACATGGACTTTCCGGAATGCGTCTTGATTTTGTCGTCCCATTCGGTGAGGTCGAGGCCCCACGTGTGGCCGTCTACACTGTCGCCGGCGAGTTTAAATCGACGCAACAAGACGATCTTTCCGCGCACCTCGTTCAGTGTGGGGACATGGCTCGACGTATAGAACAGATCGGAGTTATTGTCCATAACATTGGCGAAAGCCGTCGTAACACTGTCGTCGGTGGCTTCGTCGTTGCCTCGTGACACCAGCATGATGAGCGCTTCTGACGGGTTTTCGTTCAAAAATGTTTTGAAGTAACCGATGACATCGGAGAGATGTATAAAGCCCCCGTCTTTTTTGAGCAGGTAGCATATTCCATGGTCGATGCCGGGGTCGCCTTTATCGTCGTTCTTTCCAAGTCGGATATCAAAATAGCGAATGCCTTCGAGCAACTGCGTGGGGATGTAATCCTGCTGGCACTTTGCAAGCGAGGTTTGGGGCTCGGTGTCGTTGTCGACGCTGCAGGTGCTCGAATCATGCGTGCCCGGAATGATCAGCTCGTCGAGGTATTTGTTGCCGTCGACGTATTTCATCCAGCATGGTCCGTCGACGTAGCTGCTATACGTGATCCAGTCGATACTTCTAACCGTGGTATTGATCTCGCCCTTGTCGTAACCGACAAGTTCGAGCTCCCATGGAATGCTCTTCCTCTTGTGGCAGATCTTGTTGTTGTCTTGGTCTTTGCCGTCCTTTTCTATGGCCAGGTAATTAATGTCTTTTTTCTCGTTTGTGCGGTCTCGGATGATGTAGGTTCCGTTTGACTGGCGGTCGAACGCAAAAGAGCGGCTGGGCTTGCCGTCATGCTCGCCACTCCATACGTGGATGACCTTTCCATCTTTGTCCGAGTCGCCATCGACCGACCAAATGCTGTAGCCCGTCTTCTTGTGCTCTTCGAAATTGAGCAGGGTGCGGATGGCATACCAATTTCTATTATCTGTATCGGTCTCTACGTGCTCAAGGATGAGCTTGCTGGACGTGCCGTCGTTAAACAGATGGCAGACGTTGCCCTTGAAGTTGCCGTCTTGGTTGACGCTTGCGGTACGAAAGTAGCCCGCGGGGCGAAGGCGAATGACGAACTTGTCGAGGTTGGCCGCCGGTGTGGGCGTGTCTTCTGCAAATGCCGCTCGCAGGGGAATACCCAGCGTCGCGGTTTCGGGCAGGCTTGCAAGCGGCGACAACGCCGCAAGTCCTAGGCCCAACGTAAACGCTCGGCGACTGATGGCGTGGTGTTCGGTCATATCTCCTCCGTTCGCAGGGTGCGGTTATGCACTTGTTTTGGTCACTATACTGCCCAGATGTTTAAAGACGCCGGTTTAAATTGCCTGCGCGGCGCTATAAATCGGCGGGCGGACGTGTTGGGGCACTTGTCTATTTGTGCTGTTATCACGTCTGGTATGGTTTTGGAGCCCGACATCCTGCGTTCGTCGGCTACCGGCATAAGAAAGGGGAGGGTCGGTTTACCGGCCCTCCCTGGGTACGAAGCGTTGGGGTACCGTCGCTTGTTTGCACTGCGACCGTGTTTCCCGTTGCGCTCGCCAGTCGCTTAGCGCTTAATCTCGATATCGTCGAGCTTGACGTCCATGGCCTCGGTCTTTGCCTCGGCGATATCATCGGCAAACTCCAGGGACTTCATCATGGTCTCGACGGCGTCCTTGTGTTCCTCGACGTTGTCGATACGCACGTACACACTGCCGCCGTCAACGTCGGTGAAGTACTCGGTCGTTACGCCGCCCGAGTGCGTGAAGTAGGCACTGCGCCAGGTCTTGCCGTTGTACTTAACGGGATCGCTCTCGGTCCATCCAGAGTTGGCCTTCCATTTGGCCTCGTAGTCGAACAGCTCGTCGGCGTTCTTGTCAGGATCGAAGACGGGGATGAAGCGATCGCTGGCGTGCTCGCTCTCGGTGAACTTAAACTGGGCCCTGTCGGCGGTATCGCCTGCGACGTCGGTGACCTCGACGCCCTCGGGGACCTCGACCTTAAACCAAATGAAGTCGGTCCTCATATCCACGGCTGGCTTTTCTGCTCCGCCGCCACCGCCACTTCCGGTAGCGCCGCCGCTGCCACCGCAGCCCACCAGGGCAACCGCGGCAAAGAGACTGATGCAGAGGGTGAGAATCGCAAAGGCCTTCTTTTTCATGGTCGTGTCCTCCTCGATCTGTAACCGCCCATGGATTACCTGCCTTTACTGTACGCGCGGACGGCTCGCTAGGGTGGGCCATGTGTCCCATTCTGGGTGCCGGATTTGCGCCGTTAAGTGGCAATATGTTCGGGCGCAAAAGAGGGGAGGGCCGGTGCTGCCGGCCCTCCCCGGGTTGGGCGCCCGTTGTTTTAATGGGGCGCATGTGCGCGGGTGCGCATGTGCGCGGGTGCGCATGTGCGCGGGTGCGCGTAGGCGCGTGCGGGTGTCCCGTTACTTGATCTCGATGCTCGAAATCTCGACTTCGCGTGCCTCGGAAACTGCCTCTTCCATGTCATCGGGGAACTCGATGGAGTTGAGGAGTGCCTCGGCTTCTTTCTTGTGCTGGTCGAAGTTCGAGATGAGGACGTAGACGCTTCCCGGCTCAACATCGGTAAAAAGCATGGTTGAGATGCCGCTGTTGTCCTCGTATGTTCCGACGAGCCACGTCCTGCCGTTATACTCGACGGACCCGCCATCCTTCCACTGGAACGTATCCCCCTTCTTTTCCGCCTGGTCGGCGTGGGATTCCTCGGCCGTCAGCGCTTTTTTCCAAACGGGGATAAAGCGATCGGCCGAGGCGTTCTCGTCTTCGGGGAAGGTGAGCTGGACCCTGTCGGCATTCTTGCCGGCAGAGTCGCTTACGCCGACGCCCTCGGGCATCTCGACCTTAAACCAGATGTAGTCGGTCTTCTTGGCGACGGGGGCCTTTTCCTTGCTCTCGCTCTTGGGGGCGCTGCCGCCCCCCGATGCGCTCCCGCCGCAGCCCACAAGGGCGAGCGCGGCAAAGAGGGCGATGCAAAGGGAAAGGATTGATAGGGTTTTTCATCATGGTGGCGTCCTCCTTGTCTGCTGATGACATCACGGCGCCGCATGCTGTTGGGGTACTGATTGCGCTGGCGGCGGATGTCTCTGTGTACTGTGCGACTTATGCCTCAGTTCATCGCTTGTGGTCGTTGCGCGGCCGTTCCCCAACGGGTTCCTTACTTATAGATATGCCCCAGCTTGTGCTGCTCGGGAGTCTCGAAAGGTGGGCCATGTGTCCCATGTTTGCGGTGCCGACGCCTATCGTTCGTCATAGAAATCCGCGATGGCCAGGTGCGCTGACGCTTATGTACTTATGGGCTAGACTTAGCACCATTATGTGATCGATGCGGTCGGTCGGCGGTTTCCACCCGACCGATGTATATGACTTGAAGGTGCATGCGTATGAGCCAAGAGATGATGGACAAGACCTGCCGCGGGTTTGCCGAGGCGCTTGCCGCGCGCGAGCCGGTTCCCGGCGGTGGCAGCGCGAGCGCCTTTGTGGGTGCGCTGGGCGCCTCGCTTTGTGGGATGGTCGCTCGCTATGGGGCGACCAATCCCGCGCTTTCCGATCGCGCAGACGATCTGACGCGCGCATTTGCCCAAGCGGATGATTTGGCGCAGGAACTTGTGGGTCTGGTCGCCGAGGACGTTCGCGCGTACGGCCAGGTGTCCGCGGCGTATGGTATTCCGCGCGAGGACCCGGCTCGACCTGCGGCGATTCAGGACGCGTTGCACGTGGCCGCCATGCCACCGTACCGCATTATGGACGCCTGCGGCCGCGCACTGGCGCTGCTCGAGGACATGGCGGACAAGGGCTCGCGCCAGCTGCTGTCCGACGTGGCGTGCGGTGCCGTGTTCTGCCGCGCCGCCATGCAGGGAGCGAGCCTGACGCTCTTTGCCAACACTACGTCTATGAAAGACCGGGCGCGCGCCGAGGAGCTTGAGGCGGCGTGCGATGAGCTGCTGGATACGTGGCTGCCGCGCGCCGATGCGCTGGCGCGCCGCGCCGCCGACGCCGCCAGGAAGAGGGGATAGCCATGGCAGAGCTGCTCAAAGGGGCTCCCGTTGCCCGCGCTTTGACCGAGGAGCTCGCTGCTCGCTGCGCCGCTCTGCGCGAGTGCGGCGTTGTGCCGACGCTGGTCATCGTTCGCGTGGGCGAGCGCGAGGACGATCTATCCTACGAGCGCGGCGCCCTCAAGCGCTGCGAGAAGGTTGGCATCGAGGCTCGCCGCGTTTTACTTCCTGTCGATGTTTCGCAGGACGAGCTGCTGGCGGTTATTGGGGACATCAATACTGACCCCGCTGTTCATGGCTGCCTGATGTTTCGTCCGTTGCCTGCTGGGCTTGACGAGGATGCGGTTGCCGCGTCGCTTGATCCCGCCAAGGATGTTGACTCCATGACGCCGGCCTCGCTGCTTACCACGCTTTCTGGGCGAGGCGAGGGCTTTGCTCCTTGCACGGCCGAGGCCGTGTTGGCGTTGCTGGACCATTATGGCGTTGAGCTGGATGGGGCCAAGGTCGCGGTTGTCGGTCGGTCGCTGGTGATTGGCCGTCCCGTTGCCGCCATGCTTACGGCTCGCAATGCCACGGTGACGACGTGCCATACGCATACGCGTGACCTGGCTGCCGAGTGCCGTGCGGCTGATGTTGTGGTTGCGGCCGTTGGACGCGCGCGCACGATTGGCGCGGATGCGGTTCGCGAGGGCCAGACGATCATCGATGTTGGCATTAATTGGGACGAAGCCGCTGGCAAGCTGGTCGGGGACGTCGATTTTGATGCTGCGGAGCCGGTTGTTGGCGCAATTACTCCGGTGCCGGGCGGCGTGGGGGCTGTAACGACGGCTATCCTTGCCAAACACGTGATTGAGGCGTCGGAGCGTGCATCGAAATAGGCGTTTTGGGCTGTTTGAGGGGTTAGCCATATACCACGTGGTCAAAAAGCGCCAAATATGAGTACTGTTGCCAAGATAGTCACATATGTTTTACGTCTTTTGGGCTTCCAAACGATATTCATTCTCGTTAGGAAGCCCATTTTATTGAACCTATGGGGAATAACGCTGTCTCACTTTTGGACAAATAGGGATCTTCGGCACTCATTACAAGGAAATTTGCTGCTACTAAATTGGTGACAGTACTCATATTTGGCATTTTTTGACCACAGGGGTTCCGAGGTGCCGTGGTTTCGCCCTTTTTTCGCTGAAGCGATACACTGTACCCGTTTGATTTCTTCGCTCAAGGAGGATGCGCATGCCGTGCACAACGATTTTGGTTGGTAAGAACGCGAGCTACGACGGGTCGACGCTGGTCGCCCGCAACGAGGATTCGTCCAACGGGGTGTTTGAGCCCAAGCGCATGCGCGTGGTGCATCCCGACGAGCAGCCGCGTGTCTACACGAGTGTCCTGAGCCACCTGACCGTTGAGCTGCCCGACAATCCCATGCGCTACACGAGCGTCCCCGACGTTGTCCCAGGCCATGGCATTTGGGCCGAGGCCGGCTTCAACGAGCTCAATGTTGGCATGTCCGCAACCGAGACGCTTACCACCAACGAGCGCGTCCGCGGCGCCGATCCACTCGTGGACTACGTGCCCGCCAAGGGCAACGAGGGCGAGGACGGCCATGTTCCGGCGCAGCCCGGCGGATTGGGCGAGGAGGACATGGTGACCCTGGTGCTGCCGTACGCCAAGTCTGCCCGTGACGGCGTGCGCATTCTGGGTGAGCTGCTCGAGCGCTACGGCACCTATGAGAACAATGGCATCGCCTTTAGTGACGTTGACGAGATCTGGTGGCTCGAGACCATCGGCGGCCACCACTGGATTGCCAAGCGCGTGCCCGATGACGCCTATGTGACCATGCCCAACCAGCTGGGTATCGACAGCTTTGACCTGAACGACGCCGAGGGCGCCCAGGCCGATCACATGTGCTCTGCCGACCTGCGCTCCTGGATGGCCGAGTGGCATCTGGACCTGACTTTGGGTGTCGAGGGCGACGGTCCCGCCGCGGTCTTTAACCCGCGCGAGGCCTTTGGCTCGCACAGCGACAGCGACCACGTCTACAACACGCCGCGCGCTTGGTACATGCAACGCTGCCTCAACCCCAGCGATGTGTGGGACGGTCCCGACGCCGATTACACGCCCGAGAGCGACGACATCCCCTGGAGCCGCGTGCCCGAGCGCAAGGTGACCCTCGAGGACATCAAGTACGTGCTTTCGAGCCACTACCAGGGCACGGAGTACGACTGCTACGGCAGCAAGGGAACGCCCGCCACACGTGGCGCCTATCGTCCCATCGGTATCAACCGCAACAGCCAGCTCGCCGTGCTGCAGCTGCGCCCCTATGCGCAGCCGGCGTATCGCGCCGTGCAGTGGATGGCGTTTGGCTCTAACTCGTTTAACGCGCTCGTGCCGCTGTACGCCAACGTCGAGACCATGCCCGAGTACTATGCCGACACGCAGGCCCGCGTGACGTCCGAGAATTTCTACTGGGCAAATCGGCTGATCGGTGCCTTGGCCGATGTTCGCTTCCATGAGTGCGGTCGCGCAGTCGAGGATTACCAGGAGAAGGTCGGCGGCATGGGCCACAAGCAGATTCACGACGTTGACGCTGTCGTAGCCGCCCTGCCCGAGGCCGAGGTGCCCGCCGAGCTCGCCCGCGCCAACGAGGCCTTTGCCGAGCTCGTGCGCGTGGAGACCGATGCCCTGTTGGGCAAGGTGCTCTACACCACGAGCTGCGCCATGAAGAACTCCTTCGCGATGAACGATAACATTAGGTAAAAGCCGCATTGCAGCGAACGAGCGGGGCAAACGCCGTCAAAGGCTTTGCCCCGCTCGATTTCTATTCCGGCGACAAACGACTTTGTGTCGTTCGCCCAATCTTGGGTACAAGAAGGCCATTGCAGTTGTTCACGATTGGAGCCAACCATGGTTATGAAATTCGATCAGCTTGTTAACGGTGCCATCAACGTGGGCTTCGGCGCCGCTGCCGTTGCCGTCGAGGGCGGCAAGAAGGTCCTCGACGACCTCAATACCAAGGGCGAGCAGGTCCGCAAGGACGCCGGCACCCCCGATATCGCCCGCAGCGTGTCCGATATGTTCGAGCAGGCCGGCGGCACCATCTCCGACCTCACCGAGCGCCTGGGCATGCAGGGCGAGACCGCGGCACAGCGCGTGCTCGACGAGCTCATCCTGGCCCGCGTCCGCGTTATGACCGCCCCTGAGCGTACGGCCTTCCTAGCACATGTGCGCGACATCGTCGATTCGGTCGAGGACAATGTGACCTCGGTGCCCGTCGAGTCTGTTGAGCCCGACGATGCAGAGGGCACCGAAGAGGCCGAGTAGCAGCGCAGATGGCAGATTCCACCACCGATAACAACAATCTAGATCCCTTGGGTGACGAGACGGCGGTTGTCGATGAGGTCGACGCCGCCGTCTCGGGCGCTCGCAAGAAACCGCGTGCTGTCGATATGGTCCCCGAGGAGCCCGACGCGATGGCGCCGGACGAGGAATACCAGCTCACGCCGGCGGGTCGTCGTGAGCGCATTGGGCAGATCGTTCGCCTGATCAAGAAGTACCGCGTATGGGATAACCTCACGCCGGTGCGCCTGCGTCGTCTGCTCGAAGAGCTCGGCCCCATGTTCGTTAAAATGGGACAGATTCTGGCCAACCGCTCCGAGATCTTGCCGCAGCGGTTTTGCGACGAGCTGCGCCGTCTGCGCTCCGACGTAGAGCCGGTGCCGTATGAGGTAGTGCTCCGCTGTCTGGAAGAGGAATACGGCCAGCGCCTGGGGCAGATGTTCGACGCGATCGACCCCAACCCGCTCGGAAGCGCATCGCTCGCGCAGGTGCACCGCGCCCGCCTGGTGACAGGCGAGGACGTGGCCGTTAAGGTGCAGCGCCCCGGCGCGCAACAGGTCATGGCGCAGGACATCGACATCATCCGTTCGGTGGTGTGCATCGTTTCCAAGTTCGTCAACACCGATCAGTTTGTTGACCTGCACGGTGTGGTCGAGGAGCTGTGGACCTCGTTTCGCGAGGAGACCAACTTTTTGGCCGAGGCCAAAAACCTCAACGATTTCTATGACTTCCACAAAAGCGTGCATGGCGTGTCGTGTCCCAAGTCCTATCTGGATCTGTGCACCGAGCACGTCGTGGTCATGGACTACATCGACGGTATTTCCATCGCCGATCCCGAGCGCCTGGTAGCCGAGGGCTATGACCTGGAAAAGATCGGCTCGGCGATTGTCGAGGACTACTCGACGCAGGTACTCGACGATGGTTTTTTCCATGCCGACCCGCATGCGGGAAACATCATCCTCAAGGACGGCATCGTCTACTTTATCGACCTGGGCATGGTCGGGCGCATGTCGAGCCACGACCGCGGTATCGTCAAGGACATGATTTTCGCCGTGGCCGAAGGCGATGTGCCCAAGCTCAAGGATTCGCTTATGCGTTTTGCCGTGACGCGCGGCGACTCAGCCGAGCTCGACCATTCGGCCTTTTTGTCCGACTTGGACTTTATCGTCGCCGACTTTGCGGGTCTTGACCTTAAGGATCTTGATATCGGCGAGTTTTTGACCTCGCTGTTAAACCTAGCGCGCAAAAATGACGTTGAGCTGCCGAGCGTGGTGACGATGTTCGCCCGTGGCATGGTGACACTCGAGGGTCTGCTGACCGAGTATATGCCCAACGTCAACATGATCCAGATCATCCAGACGCACATCAAAAACGAGAAGAGCACCTATGCGCGCGTCCGCGAAATGGGACGCGACCTTGCCGCGAGCAGCTATCGCGCGGCAAAAGGCTCGCTCGAGGCGGCTGAGTATCTGGGCTTGGCGTCGCGCATGCTCACACGCGGTCAGCTTAAGGTAAACACGCAGATCATGAGCAGCGATAAAGCGCTGCGACAGCTGGGTGGAATTATCGACCGCATGTCGATGGCAATTGTGATCGCCGGTCTGTTTATCGGTTCGTCGGTGGTGTACTACGCGCGCATCGAGCCGGTTGTGTTTGGTATCCCGGTCATCGGCTTTATGGGCTACGTGAGCGCGCTGGTGCTGGCGCTTATGCTGGGCCGCAATATCTGGCTCAACAGTCACGGCGGCAAGCACTAGAGGCCGCGACCGTCACCGCATTTTCCTATCGCAAACAATAGCTTTTACCTTGGGCTTCGCCTGCGTGCGAGGCCCTTTTGCGTGATACCATTTTAACGATAATAATCGATGGCCTAGATGGTGGTGCGGAGACGCACGAATGCGCGGTTTTCCTGCGCGTTTGGGAGAATCGGGGTGCAAGTCCCCGGCTGTACCAGTAACCGTAATTCCTCTTGGCTCGGGATGTTCGCGTCGCAGATCGGACGGCGCGCCTGAGCCGTTAAGATTAAGTCGGATCGCCTCCCATCTTGCATGCGGCTGCGGCGTATGCCGTCGGTGTGCATAGGGCTCTGGAGGGAAGGGGACCCCGATGGGGGAACTCGAGCGCAACATGCGCGATGACGTGGGGCAGCCTCAAGGCAACGCTCCGAGTACAGACAATGGGGGACAAATGGATATGTTTGAGGACGAGCGCGAGCGCGCCTCGTTGCATCGCCGTGGCGCGATTGCACGCGGTGTAGCCAAGCGCTGCCTGGTGGCATTCCTGGCCTTCGCGATGGCCTTTGGCACCACGCCGGCTCAGCTGTGGGCCGAGGGCGCCGAGGGCATTGCCGAGGCTGTGGCTCAGGCTACGACGCCGGACGAGGGTGCAGCGCCTGCGGACGTTGCTGCCGACCAGGGCAACGTTGAGGTTTCAGATTCTGGGAGCGCGCCTGCAGCTAGTACCGCCACAACAGGGGCGGCAGCTGGCGACGAAGGCTCGGCGACGGGGGAGAGCCCTGCCACGAGCGAGCGGTCTTCGACGGCATCCGCTGGCCAAGCAGGATCTGCCGCCGCGACTGCCGTCCAGACAGAGAGCCCGACAGAAACCGGCGATGTCGCCAAGAAGCAAGTCGAGGTCTCGTTCTCGATTATCGGCACCGATGCCGACGGCAAGGCTCAGACCTGGGTGGCACCTACGCAGCTCAAGCTCGACGAGGGCGCGACGGCTGCGGATGCCTTCATTAAGCTGCAGGAGAAGACGGGCTTCAAGGTGGACTACGATCCGAACACGGCATACGGTTTCTACCTCGAAAGCATCACATCCCCGAGCGATGGCCGCGCGCTTGCCTACGATCCGACGACTCATGCCTACTGGCAGCTGTTCGTCGACGGCGTGTCTTCCTCGGTTGGCGCGAGCAGCGTTAAGCTCGCCCCGGGGCAGAAGATTGAGTTTGCCTTTACGGGTGGTAGCGCATCCCCCGTCGTTAAGGACCAGCTTGCTGCGAATGTGACCGTCATTGGTCGCGATGCCCAGGGCAAGACTCAGACTTGGGTCGATAACGCGCAGTATGTGGTGACGTCCGGTTCGAGCGCACTTGACCTTACGAAGGTCGCGCTTGAGGCGAATGACATCGACGCCGTTGCTGCTGGCTCCTTCATTCTGAGCCTTAAGTACAACGGTGTTGAGCTGGGTACGCCCCAAGATTATTCGACCTATTGGCAGCTGTTTATCAACGGCAAGTCGAGCGACTACACGGCAGACAATGTCACCATTCATGCTGGCGATACCGTTACGTGGTTCTACGGTGGCTGGGGCGACCAGTTGCCGTCCGATTCTGTCCATGCTTCCGTTCAGGTGCTTGGCAAGGACAAGGACGGCAAGCAGCAGGTTTGGGCTTCGACGGGTCAGACGAGTCTCAAGGCGGGCTCTACTGCCAAGGATCTCCTTGAGCAGACCGGCCTTAAGCTCGATGCTGGCGAATCGTCTTGGGGCTGGTTCCTCAACGGCATTTATTCGCCGTTCGATGATGAGTCCTATTGTGGCTATGATGCTGCGACCAATAGCTATTGGCGCTTCTACGTAAAGGGCAAGTCTGACGTAAAGTACAAGTTCGCCGACGTTGGCGCCGGTGCCTACGAGCTCCATGAGGGCGATGCCGTCACCTTTATGTATGGTGCTGACGCCGATGCCCTTCCTGGTCAGGTTCTTGGGTCTGTCGATGTTATCGGTCCCGATGTCAACGGCAACAATACTCGCTGGGGCTCGGCAAGCAATGTTTCTTTGCCCGAAGGCTCTACTGCCCAGAACCTTATTGAGACGGTCCTGAAGGCCAAGGGCGTTACGTACAACGGCTCCCAGAGTGGTGAGTACTGGTTCCTCAATTCCATCAACTCGCCGTTCGATCACAAGCCGTATGCCTGGGATGCTGCGACCAATAAATATTGGCACCTGTATATCAATGGAGAGCCCTCCTTACTCTGCGCCAATCAGATTACGCTCAAAAGCGGCGATAAGGTTACGCTTGCCTATACCACCGACGATTCGGCCATGCCCGATCCCGACAAGATTGTCGTGGACCCGAGTGCGACGACTCCTGATTGGGATGCCGAGTGGGCTGGCTACGGCAACAGTGGCAACGGTTCGACCGTAACGGATGCCAAGACGCCTGCGCAGGCCGCCGGTCTTAAGTGGGCCTTCGATTGGAAGGCCGAGTCTGGCCAGCAGTATGCCAACTGCAGCGAGCCTGTCATCGCTAACGGTTTTGTGTACATCGCGACCGAGAACGAGCTCATTAAGATCGATTCGTCCACGGGCAAAAAGGTTGCCTCTGCGCCGCTTGCCTCCAAGGTGAGCTATACCTCTCGTCCGATCTATACCAATGGCCTTATCATCGTTCCGCTCAACGGCGGTGCGGTCCAGGCGATTACTGCAGACAAGCTGATCTGCAAGTGGCTGACGCCTGGTTTGACGGACTTGACGCAGAGCTCCTGCACCGTCGTTTCGGACGGCGAGTACGTCTATGTAGGCTCGGTCGATATTTCGTATGACGAGAATTACAACGCGACCTACGGCAACGGCTCCTTTGCGCGCATTAAGATTGCCACGGGCGAAGTTTCTTGGCAGAACATCGACCCTGCCGAGGGCTATTACTGGACTGGTGCGGCTTTGACGGATAAGTATGCCATCGTTCCTACGAGCGCGGGCACGCTTAAGTGCATTGATAAGACGACGGGCGATGTCGTTTCGACCATGAAGCTCGGCGCTCTCGCGAACGCCGACTGTGTCGCCGATCCGTCCAATGGTTCGACCTTCTATCAGATGACGCACGATGGAAAGCTCCATGTGATTTCGCTTTCGGCGAAGGGCGTGCTGAGCGAGCAGAAGACGGTCGATCTGGGTCTTACGAATAACATGAGCGCACCGGCGGTGGCTGGCGAAAACTTGATTGTCGGCGGACAGACGGCTACTGGCTCTGCTCTGGCTCTCTATAATCTGAAGACCGGTAAGACCACGATGGTCACCGCTGCTGACGGTAAAGAACTGCCGGCCGGATTTAACGGTATTGCTGCTACTCCGCTGGTGAGTGTTCAGGGCGGCAAGACCTATGTGTACTTCACCGTTAACAGCGCGGATAGCAAGGATTACGTCAACTACTCTGCTGGTGGTGGCGTATATCGCTATACGCTCGGCGATGCAGAGGCGACGCAGATTTATGATGCGGCTGGCCATTACCAGCACTGCGACTCTCCGGTCATTGCCGATGCATCTGGCAACCTGTACTACATCAATGACTCGGGCACTCTGTTCAAGCTGGGGGCCGTTGAGTCTTGGACGGTTGCCTTTAATTCCAACGGCGGGTCTGCTTGCGACACTAAGTTTGTTGCTACGTCCGATGGCAAGCTGGTCAAGCCGGCCGATCCGACGCGCGATGGCTACGCTTTCGGCGGTTGGTTCACCGATGAGGCTTGCACGCAGGCGTATGACTTCGGTACGCCGGTGACGGCCGACCTTACGTTGTATGCCAAGTGGACCAAGAATGCCGTTAACCCTGGCGGCAATGGCGGTTCTGGCACTAATGGTGGCAACGGTGGCGCTGGCAACGGTTCCGGTGCTGGCACGGGCATGGGTTCCGGCTCCGGCACGAAGGGCCAGCAGGCCGGCGGCGCTATCGCCCCGGGTCATAAGCCGACGACCAAGACGACGGTGTCGACCAAGACCGAGACCAAGGACAACAAGTCCGACAAGAAGGACACCGATAAGTCCGATAAGAAGGACGAGAAGAAGTCTGACAAGAAGTCTGACAAGAAGTCTGACAAGAAGGACAACAAGTCCGACAAGAAGTCCGATTCCAAGTCCGATACGGGTGCTGCTTCCACGACCACTGCTAAGAAGTCCTCTAGTGCCTCCGAGCAGGAGACTGGCACCAACCCGCTCGCCATTGTTGGCGTTGCCGCCGGCGTCATCGGTCTCGCCATCGTCGGCGTGTTCGTGTTCACCAAACGTCGGTAGGTGAGGGCTGTGTCCAATAAATCCAAGGACGCTGACCCCAAGCAACCAGATTCCTCGTTCATTCAGTTCGACGATGCAAAGCAACAGGGCGCCGCTTCGGCGGCGTCCGCCCCTCGTCGCAAGGCACTCCTTGGCGTTCTGACTGCCGCTTGCACCATTCTGATCGTCGTCTCGCTGGGTTTCGTCCACCCTTCCACAAGCGGTGCCTGGTCCATCGACTGGATCATTCAGACCGTGACGGGGGAGAGCGTCGTCACCAAGGATACCAAGGCGTCTGGCTCGACTACTACTTCGGGCGAGGCCAGTTCCAAGGATTCCAAGTCATCGAATGACGCAAAAGATGAGTCCAAGGATTCTGATGAGTCCAAGTCCAAGGACGATTCCGGGTCTTCAAACAAGGAATCGGACAAAAAATCGGATAGCAAGAAGTCCGATGGTCAGGACGGCAAGAAGTCTGGCGATAAATCCGCAGCCCAAAATACGGGAGCCGGCGATACTTCCAATGTGTCTGGCGGTGCTTCTTCGGGCGGCGGCCAGTCGTCTAATGGAGCCTCCAGCTCTAATGGCGGAAGCGCTCCCTCGGGCGGCCAGGGCAGCTCGCAGCAGCCTAGCTACGTCACGGTGACGGTTTCGGTCACATCGAGCGCTGTAGGCAATCCTGTGTCCTCTGGTGGCACCTTTACCTTTAACGAAGGCGCTACCGTTTACGATGCCCTGTGCGCGCTGGGCCTTTCTGTCAACGCACACGGCTCGTCGTACGGTACGTATGTTTCCGCGATTGGTGGTTTGGTCGAGAAACAGCACGGCGGCACGAGCGGCTGGATGTACTCCGTCAACGGCACAACGCCCATGACGGCCTGCAGCAACTACGTTCTCTCCAATGGCGACAACGTCGTTTGGTATTACGTAACGGGCTAGAGGCCTCGACATAGCGCGCCAGACGGGCGGTTCGGACCAACATCCGGACCGCCCGTTTTTCATGCGAATGGGACTGGGTCGCCGGGTCTCTCTGCAAACAAAAAACCGGTTGGAATGGGAATTCCAACCGGTTATACATTCAAGCAAATAGTGAATCGGCTACGACCGTGCGCCCTCGAGGAAGAAGCGACGGCTAAAGTAGTTGTACCAGGTGACGAGGAACGTGGCGATGGCCTTCATGGCTTGGTAGCCGATGCTCAAAAACGTGACGCCCACAAACATGTACAGGTCGTTGAGGCCCAGGCCGATCACCGACAGGATGGTGAAGATCGTAAACTCGCGCTTGCGGCTCATGCCCTCGCGGTGGTCGAACACGTACTTCATGCTGAGCCAGTAGTTAACCACGACGGACGTGATAAACGAGATCGTGGTGCTCATCAAAAAGTCGAGGTGGAACAGCTCGACGAGCGCAATGAGCATGCCCCAGTCGATGCCAAAGGAGATAAGTCCCACGACAGCGAACTTGAGGAACTGCTTGGTATGAGGTTGTGCCAGCGCCTTGCGCACGTAATCACATCCAATGCGTTGATGAATCGAGCAGAGGATACTTTAGAGCTTTTGCAAGGGAAACGTAAGGTCTTTGCCAAGAACTATACGAACTCGCCAAATTTTCAAGAGCCAATCCGCAAACGTTGCAAATTTGCCCGTAAACGAACGATGCCCACGGACGATACTGTGCTGAGCGCGCATTGTCCGTAGGCATCGTAAAGCTGTAAGATTGCGAGCTACTTGGTCTCGTCGCCCTCCAGGAAGATCTTTCGGGTCACAAAGTTGTAGACCATGACAAGCGCGGTGGCGCATATCTTGGCGATATTGGCCTCGAGTCCCAGGCCGGCGTTGAGTGTCAGCACGATGCCATCGTTGAGCACCAAACCGATCACGGACAGCACGACAAAGATGATGAACTCGCGGCGGCGGCTCATGCCTTCCTTGTGCGCAAACACGTATTTCATGCTTGCGAGGTAGTTAAAGATGAGTGAGATGATAAAGCCGCTGGTGTTGGCGATTAGGATGTTGAGGCCCAGACCGTAGTGGAGCAGATTCATAATGCCAAAGTCGATAACCGTGGCAATGACACCGACGACGCCAAATTTCATAATCTGCGCAAGGAGCTTTTGCATGGTACCTGCCTTAAGCTGGCGCCGAAGCGCCGCGGGGATGACAAACTTAGCAAGTTTAGCCAATCCCCGCGGGTGGTGCTAGGCGCGCTCCTCGATAGCACCGTTTCTATATGCATCGAGCAGCTGGCGCAGGTCCTGGATCTGGCTGCGAATCTTGGCGCCAGTATCGGTGTCGCTCACCATGCGGCGACGGTCTGCTTGGTCAAAACGGTTGGTCTCGCTCTCGATGTCCACGTTGCGCGTGAGTGCCTCGGCAACCGTCGTAAAGGCCCGGTGCGACTTGAGACGGCAGCCGCGCGAGCTCGAGATGAGCGTATAGCCGGCGATACCCGTCTTGGGATGGTAAGCGCGGCAGAAGCCGCCGTCGATGACCAGCAGCTTGCCCTCGGCGCGGATGGGCTGCTCGCCCTTGGTGGTTTTAACGGGCGTGTGGCCGTTGATGATGTGGCCGGTCGGCGAGCATGCCATGGGCGCGACGCCAAACTCGCGCATGATGTCATCGCAGACCGAGGGCGACTTGGTAAGCGTAAAGTACGGGTCCATCGGCTCGACCCAGGTGCTCTTATCGGCGATATAGGCGCGCTCAAAGGTACGCACCAGGCGTCCGCTGGCGGGTGAGTTAAAGCCAATCCACAGGTACCACATCCAGTCGAGGGCGTCGCGGTCGCCCACGCGCCAGGCGCGGCGGGCGATGTGGTCGCAAAAATCGAGATAATCGCGCCCGGCGTGCCAGGTGCCCAGACAGTTCATGCTGCTAAAGGTGCCGTCTTCGTTGAGCGGAACGCAGCCGTGGAAGAGCAGGTTGCCGTTGGCGACCTTGTACATCGAGCCGTGGGAATAGAGGAAATCGATATGGCGATGCAGGTGATCGGCGGTGACAAACTCGGACACGAGCTTGTCGATGATGTGCTGCTCCTGGGGCGTGAGCGTATAGGGGTCTGCCGGGTCGACGGTAGGGAAGTCGTTGGTCGTGAGCGGCCACACGCTGCCGTCGGCGAGCGTGACCGTGCCGGTGTCGTGGTCAATCTTGTCGAGCAGCAGGCGGTCGGTCATGTCGAACTCGGGGTGACGCTGGATAATCTGGCCCTCAAGCTTAAAGAGCAGCACGTTGATGGCCTTGATCAGCGGGATGATGGACTCACCGGCGGTATAGGTGGCGTCTGCGAAGGCGACAAGCTCACGCAGCGAGATGCCGTAGTCGTTCTCGAGGATCTCGTAATTGTCGTAACGCAGGTTGTTGCGCAGCACCGTGGCGATGCATGCAGGCTCACCGGCCGCAGCGCCCATCCACAGCAGGTCGTGGTTGCCCCACTGGATGTCGAGCGAATGGTAGGTGAGCAGGCGGTCCATAATCTTGGCCGCGCCGCCGCCGCGGTCGAAGATATCGCCCACCAGGTGCAGGTGGTCGACGGCCAGGCGCTTGATGAGCGAAGCGAGCGACTCGATAAAGTCGTCGGCGCTGGCGGTCTCCAGGATGGACTCCACGATGCGCTCGTGATAGCGCACGCGATAGTTGTTCTCGTCCGGGTGCGTGTGCAACAACTCGTCGATGATATAGGCGTAGTCGCGCGGGATGGCCTTACGCACCTTGGAGCGCGTGTAGCGGCTTGAAAGCGAGCGAGCGACCATGATGAGCTGGTCAAGCATCGTCTTGTACCAAGTTGGCGAGTCCTCGCGCTGGCTGCGGACCAGCTCAATCTTCTCGCGCGGGTAGTAAATGAGCGTGCACAGCTCGCCCTTTTCGTCAAAGGAGAGCGTGTCGCCAAAAATCTCGTCGACATGCTCGCGCACGACGCCCGAGCAGTTGTTGAGGATGTGCATAAAGGCTTCGTACTCGCCGTGCACGTCACTCATAAAATGCTCAGTGCCTTTGGGCAGGTTGAGAATGGCCGAGAGATTGATGATCTCGGTAAACGCGGATTGTTCGGTGGGGAACTGTCTCGAAAGCAGGCGCAGATACTTGAAGTCTTGCGGGTTGCGATCGAATGCGACCATGAAACACCTTCCGATGGGGCTGGTAAAACTGATAAACAGCGTCAAACGTTTACCAGTATGCGCCGCTTTTGTTTCGATTTTGCGCCAGCGGCTGAATTGTCGGCTGAACGGTTTGGTAAATCGATTTAGTGAAGGTAGATGTGTCGGTTGGATGGAGACGACAGAGGGTGTTTTCTCAGATATTTATGCGTGGGGCCGGTGGAGACGATGGTGGTAAAGATGTTCGCTATTTTTGGTTCGATTTGGTAAATAGTGGACATATGTACCGTATGTAGGCTCACTGTGCGATAATTTGCGCAGCAATACGTAAGGAGCCTCATATGAGTGATTTTGTCCTGACCTGTGAATCCGCCGCCGACCGAACCCGTGAGTTCTTTGCGTCGCGCAATATCCCTGTCGTGTGTTTTCATTACGAGATCGACGATGTTGTCTATACGGACGATCTGTATCAGTCGATTACGCCAGACAAGTTTTTTGCCCAGATTGCCGCGGGCGCCATGCCCAAGACGTCTCAGGTGAGCGTGGGTGAGTACGAGGAGTTTTGGGAGCCGTTTGTTGCCGAGGGTAAAGACGTGCTGCACCTGACGTTGTCGTCGGGTATTTCGGGCACGTATGGATCGGCCTGCGTCGCGGCGCAGATGCTTGCGGATCGCTATCCCGAGGGCGGCAAGGTGCGCGTCATCGATTCGCTGGCGGCGTCTTCGGGCTTTGGCCTGTTGCTGGAATATGCCGCCGACGTGCGCGATAGCGGAGCTTCACTCGACAAGACGGCTGCCTGGATCGAGGAGCACAAGCTCAACCTGCACCACTGGTTCTTCTCGACCGATCTGTCGAGCTACCTGCGCGGCGGTCGCATTTCGGCCGCGAGCGCGATCATCGGCACGGCGCTTAAGATTTGCCCGCTTATGACGGTCGATTGCGACGGCAAGCTGTCGCCACGTGAGAAGATTCGCACTAAGAAGCGCGCGATTTCCGAGATGGCTAAGACCATGATGGCACACGTGCAGGACGGTGCGGATTATTCGGGTAAGTGCATCATGTCGCACTCGGCGTGCCGCGAGGATGCCGAGGCAGTTGCGGCGCTGATTGAGGAACAGGTTCCGCAGCTTAAAGGCAAGATTGAGATCAATGACATCGGTACTCTGATTGGCTCGCATACCGGACCTGGTACGGTGGCGCTCTTCTTTATGGGCGACAAGCGCGTGGATTAATTTGCCCCATCACGTCGCTGCATGTTTGTTCAAGCGAAAACGGCCCGCCTCACGTTTGTGGGGCGGGCCTTGCTGTTGCGGCTAGCGTTTCTTTCCGCGGAAGAAGAAGCCGTGCAGTGACGGCTTGAGGCCGCGGTTGGCGCGATGCTCCTCGACGCGCTCGTGGATCGAAGCAACGCGCTCGATGACTTCGTCGGGAATCGGCACGTCGGGATTCATGTTCTCGACCTGGCTGACCTCGGCGGCGGCGACCTGATCGATAATGGGCACATCGTCGCGCGAGATGACAGGTGTGGCGTCTTCCTTCATCTTGCGATAACGCTGCATCATGTCGGTTTGTAGCTGCTGGGCCGAAGGCGGCGTCCAGATGATGGCGTTGGCGCCGGCGGCGATGGTTTCACGGATGCTCTCGGGCGTCTTGCCGCCCGGCGCGATGAGCGGCAGGTTGGGATAGTGCTCGCGCAGTTCACGCAGGACCTGGGGTGTGTTTTTGCCGGCGGCGATGTTGAGAATCTTGGCTCCGGCGCGCACTTTGGCATGCGCATCATCGTCGCAACGTACAACCGTGGCGATGACGGGGATATCGGCGATGTTGGTGATGTGCTCGACCATCTCGGCAGTGGCGGGGGAGTTGACCACGCAGCCCGCCGCGCCCTGCATCTCGGAGACGGCTGCCATCTGCACGGAGCGCTTGCCGGTCGTAGTTCCGCCGCCCACACCTACAAAGACCGGGCACTCGGCGACGGTCAGCAGCGCCTGCGTAATGGCCGGCTGCGGCGTGAAGGGGTAAACGGCAAAGACGGCATCGGCATTGGAGTTGCGGATGACGGCCACGTCGGTGGTGTAGATGAGCGATTTGATACGACGGCCGAAGAGCGTGAAGCCGCTGGCCTCCTCGATCTCGTCGGGCATGCGAAGGGCCGCCTTGCGCAAACGTCCGTCGATGGGCAGTGGCTCCATGGGGAGCAGTCCGTTGGGGGTCACGGCTACCTGGGGCTCGGTGAACTCGTCTGCGAGCTCGACCTCGGAGAAATCGACCGAGGCGACGATGTCCTCGTGAACCTCGGCGGGCACATCGATGGGAGCTTGGTCGTTTGCCGCGGCAGGCGTGTCGAAGGAGCTGGTGCCGACGAAGGCGTCGACGCGCTCATTTAGATCGTTGAGGGTATCCATGGAGGCTCGATTCTATGTGATAACGGCCGGCGCTATACAGCCGGAATTGCGAATGCTAAATCGTTTGACGAGTTGATTTTTCCCCGCCGCGCCATCCGTTAGACCGAAGGGCCGGCGAACGTGAAGGAGCTGTGGTGGCGGGGATCGAGGTGCTATCTTGAAAGTCCCGTTTAAAAGAGAGGTGACGCGGTATGGAATTGACAGCAATGTTGGGCTCGATTGGCCTGTGTGTGGGCGCAATCGTTGCCGCCGCGGTCATCTACTTTGTGGTCACGGCCATTAAGGGCAAAAGGGCCGAACGCAAGGAGCGCGCGATGCTTAAGCAGCATCGCGACCAGCAGGGCAAACGCGCACAGAGATAGCTTGTTGAGTTTTGGATCCGTGCGCTAGCTGCGTTTTCGGATCAGGGCAATGTAGAAGCCCTCAAAGCCGCGGCTAGGCGGAATGGTCAGCGTGCCGGGCATACCGTTGGCGACGGCCGAGACATGGCCGGCAGCGATGGCCTCGGTGAGGGCGTTGCTCTCGACGCGTGGCTCTTCGCCAGCTTCCTGAGCACGGCGCGTTTCGCTTTCGCTCGGCGTGCCGTCGAGGGGAATGAGCTCGCAGTCCATGTGCTTGTCGAGGGCCTCTTGCAGGGCGTCCTCGTTTTCCTGCGGCAAGATCGAACAAGTCGAATAGACGAGCGTGCCGCCTGGTTTGAGGGCCCCCATGGCGCGGTCCAGAAGCGCGCGCTGCGAGCGGGCACACTTGCTCAGCAGCTGCTCGGTCAGGCCGCGCAGGCTTTTCTCGTTGCCGCTGATGACGGTGCCCGTGCCGGTGCAGGGAGCGTCGAGTAGGATGCGGTCGAAGCG
Source organism: uncultured Collinsella sp. (assembly GCA_902493515.1). Lineage (GTDB taxonomy): Bacteria > Actinomycetota > Coriobacteriia > Coriobacteriales > Coriobacteriaceae > Collinsella. The sequence goes on along the minus strand of CABUPE010000005.1, from coordinate 11,700 downwards.
GAAGAACTCGTCGAGCTCGCGTGCGTCGATACGCATGACGGGCACGTTTTTGGCACCCTGGCGATGGAGGTTCGACTCGAGCTTTTCGGCGCGGGGAATGCTCATCTCGCAGGCTGTGAGGTGCGCCTGGCCCTGGGTGAGGGCGGCGATCTGCGTCGTCTTGCCGCCAGGGGCTGCGCACATGTCCAGGATGTCCTCGCCTGCCTGGGCGCCCAACACCAAAGGCGGCATCATGGACGACAGGCTCTGTAGGTAGATCTTGCCGTCGCGGTAGATGTCGAGGTCCCATAGGTCGGAAACCTGGGCCTCGGGCAGGATAAAGGCGTCCGGATACCAGGTAACGGTTTGGCGCTCGATGCCGGCGGCATCGAGCGCCGCAACGATGTCCTCGGCGGTTGCCTTGAGCGTGTTGGCGCGCAGCGTGACCGGGCGTGTGGCCGCGGCGCCGAAGCCCTCGATCATGAGCTCGGCATCGGTGGGGGCATAGGCGCCGGCGACCGTGTCGACCATAAAGCGCGGCAGGTCGGCGGCGCAGGGAAGGGCGGCAAGCTGGTCGGAAAGCTCGGTGGCGGCAAATTGCCTGAGCTTGAGCTCGGGCTTGACCTGCTTTTTCTGCTTACGACGACGCGGCTTGGACATCCGTCTTTCCTTCCCATTCCATTACATGTCGAGTGTTTTAGTACTGGCTCTCGTGCTTGCTGAAGAAGTCGAAGCGCGGGGGCAGCGGCTTCACGCGGTGCTCGCCGGGCTTCTCGCCCAGGCTCTCCACGAACTCGTCCGTGGAGGCAAAGATGTTGTCCCAGCTAAAGAAGGCGACGGGGTCGACGTCGAAGTACTCGCAGATGAGCTCGCAGCCGGCCGGCACAATACCGTGCATCAGGACGGTCGCCACGCGCAGCTCGGTAAAGGCGTCGACGAGGGCCTGCGTCATCGCGGCGTTTGCCTCATTACCCTCGAGCTTGTTGGCGGCCTTGGAGGCGTCGCTCCAGCGCTTGTTGGCGGCGCGCAGGTAGTCGTCGCACACGGCGAGCGCTCGGTGCGTCTCGAACTTGTACATGGCCTGCTCAAAGGCGAGGGCTGCCTGCTGGGCGGCTTCGACCACGGTGTCAGAAGCGGCACCGGCGGGGATGCAGCCGTTGCGGCAGGGGCTCTCGTCGCCTTCCTTGATGGCAACGCCGTAGAAGCAGCTGCGGGCCAGGCGGTTGAAGACGCCGGTCAAAAGGGCGCTCTCCTTAAGGGCCGGATCGATGACGCGCTTGTCGTCGCAGGCGCGTACCTCGTTGCCGTCCTTGTCCTTGCCGGTCACGCGCGTGTCGTATGCCTTGGGGCTAAAGCTCACCGGCTTTTCGGACAGGCCGAGCGACAGCCAGTGCGCGCGCATCTGCTCGCAGGTGTAGTGGTTGAGCAGGTCGTCTGCCGGCGGGGGAGGCGTCTGCGAGGACGAGCTGGCTTTTTTGCCCATGTAGAGCAGGTGATAGCAGGCGCTGACGGTGCTCTGCGTAAGGTCCCAACCCAGGGCCTCCCACATGGCGGTCTGAGCGATGCAGTAGAAATAGATGTTGTCCTGACCGATGAACTGGTAGATCTGAGCGTCGTCAGAGCACCACCAGTCGCGCCAGTCGAGCGAGCTGTGCTGGTAGGTGGGAGCGGGTACCTGCGTGGAATCGGCGGCGGGCTCGCCCATGAGGGCGGCATCCTGGGCGGCGACGCCCTCGGTCACGCCGGCGGCCTTGGCATCGCGTGCGAGCACGGTACGCGTATAGCTGATGGGCGCCCACAGGCTCTCGGGCCAGCACCAGCAGGTGACGTCGGAGACGCCATCGACCTCGGGCACCGGAACGCCCCAGTCGATGTTGCCGGTGATGCGGAAGGGCACGAGCGCCTTGCCGCTGCGGAAACGCACGCCGCCGTTGGCGAGCACCGCGTGGGCATCGTCGCGCTCCTTCCAGCTGGGGAAGGTGACGGTAAAGCTGCTCTTGTTGCCCTCGGGCTCCAGGACGGTGTGCTCGGGAAGCTGATCTTCGACGGCATCGAAGGCCTCGCGGAACTTGTTCTGAATATAGAGCTGAGCCGGCAGCAGCCACTCCTCCATGGTCTTGGAGACCACGGAACGAACCTGCGGGTTCTGGGCGAGCTTGGCGGTATAGGTCTTCATAAAGTCGAGGTAGGCCGGCAGGTCGAAGTAGAGGTTGTCGACCGGGCGCAGCTCGGGCACCTCGCCGGTGAGCTGGCTCTTAGGCGCGATGAGCTCCTCGGGCTCAAACTGGTGACCCAGGTCGCACTCGTCGGCATAGGCCTTCTCGGACTTGCAGCCCTGGATGGGGCAGCGGCCGATCACCTGACGGCCGTTGAGGAACGTGCCGGCCTTGGCATCGTAGAACTGCAGCGTGGAGCGCTTGGAGATGGTGCCCTGCTCGTGCAGGCGCTCGATAATCTCGGCGGTCACCTCGTTGTGGATCTGGGCCGCCGGCTCAAGGCCCGAGCCGCCGTAGATGTCACAGCTGATGTTGTAGTTGTTGAGGGTCGCGGCCTGGCGGGAGTGATTGGACTCGACATACTCGCTAATGGACTTGTCGTAGCCCTCGTTCTCCTTGAGCTTGCGGTAGCTCTCCATGATGGGCGAGCCATAGCAGTCGGTGCCCGAGGTGAAGATGACGTTCTCGCGGCCCAGGCGGTCGCGCAGGAAGCGGGCGAAGAAGTCGGCCGGGACAAAGACGCCGCCAACGTGGCCAAAGTGAAGGCCCTTGTTGCCGTAGGGCTCGCCGGCGGTGACGATGGCGCGGCGAGGCCAGCTGGGACGGTCGTTCATGGAGTATTTGGATGCCATGGGACTCCTTCGCGTATGGTGAGAGCGCGGCCGGGCGCAAGGCTCGGCGGCGCGGTGGTCAATTCGTGCATATCGTTCGACATTATCGCACATGCGGACGGGTACGTGGCAGGGGCGCTATCCTAAGATGCTATGAATGAGATTTCCAACATACATGCGTTTGAAGACGAGGATTTTCTGCACGCCTGCTTTGTGTGGGGGATGACCGTGCTCGGCGCATTTGCCGTGTGCTTGGTGCCGGTGTTTATGTTGCTGGGTGGGCCTGCAGACTTGGATGCGGCTGACGCGGGCGGCTGGATGGCTGTCGTGGGCTGGATAGTCGGCTTGGCTGCGATCTCAATGGCGTCGTTCGCCGTGCACGAGCTGGTGCACGGTGTGTTTTTTAAGCTGCTGGCGCCTGCGGGCGCGAAGGTGACCTTTGGGGCGAATCGCGAGACGGCGATGATCTATGCCTGCGCCGAGGGCGTTGTGTATTCGCGCCGGCGGTACATGGCGGTTTGCCTGGCGCCGACGGTTGTTGTGACGGCGGCGCTTGCCCTGGGGTTTGCGTTTTCGGGCTATCCGCTGCTGTGCTACCTGGCGGCCGGCTTGCATTTGTCGGGCTGTGTGGGCGACTGGTATTACGTGCGGACCATTTTGCGCGACCGCCGCATTGTCGCCTGCGAGGATACGTCCTTTGGCGTGCGCTTTTTCGGGTGAGGAGATGTCGATGAAGCCGTTGTTGCTGCATGCGTGCTGTGCGCCGTGCTCTCTTGAGCCGGTCCGCCTGCTGCGCGAGGAAGGGTTTGAGCCCACAATCTGCTGGACAAACCCCAATATTCAGCCGCACGATGAATGGCAGCGGCGTTTGGACGAGCTGCGCCGGTGGTGTGCCGATGGCGACATCGATCTTATCGAGGCGGGGGAGGACCGGGGGCGCTGGGAGGCCGGCGTGGCCCCGCTGGGCGCCGATCGAGCTCGTCGCTGTCGCGCATGCTATGCCCTGCGTCTGGCCGAGGCGTGCCGTGTGGCCCAGGAGCGCGGGTTTGAGTTTGTGGGCACGACGCTCGCCGTCTCGCCGTACCAGTTGTTCGAAACCTGCAATGATGTGTTGGAGCGTCTGGCTGCTGCCCGCGGTCTCACTCCGGTGATTCGCGATTTTCGCCCGTATTACCCCGAGGCCACGCGTCGTTCGCGCGAACTGGGCATGTATCGGCAGAACTACTGTGGCTGCCGCTTCTCGGCTGTCGAGGCGGCCATGGACCGCGCCCGCATCCGCGACGAGCGCAAAGCGTCCAAAAAGTAGTTCTTTTGGGCTGGGGCTTTGAGCTGTCTGTGCGGTACGGTCGTTTTTGGGAAAGTCGATTTAATTAAGCGTGTGATCGTGGCTCGCTTGATACCAAACGACGACTCCTATGATTCTAATCCTCCGTTTGTTAAACATCAGATCCGGACTTGCTGTTGCATATGAATGGGACGACAGCACAATCATGTCGTTTCCTTCTGCAAATCGCCTAATTACCGGTGTTTTACCGTCTGCGAGCGCCAATACAGCACAGCCGTTCCAAGGCTTTGCGGTGGTATCGACAAGTAGTAAGCTGCCGGGAGGGTAAATGCGAGACATTTCGTCACCTTTGATTTTAACGAAAACGCTATGTGGGTGACGCTTGGCTACTTCTACAGGCGCGCAAGCATTTTGTTGGCTGTGCGTGATGCGGCGCTTTTGCGATTCGATATCGATGACGGGAAATGCGCCCTCCATTTCGTGGATAGCAGGGTCTTCGTCGGTGACGATTCTTTTATTTGCGAGCTTTACGGCCAAACCGTTTTCCTCGCCAACAAGTTCATCGCGGGTGCAACCGAAGAGCGCTTGTAACTTTTCGATATGGCGCTCACGGGGGGCATACCGACTTTTTTCCCAACGACAAACGGTCTCTTTAGATACCCCCAACATCTCTGCAAGTTGCGCCTGACCAAGGTGCTCCATGGTGCGGAGTTTACGAATATTTGCCCCGAAGCCCATGGCTATAGATCCTCTCGCCACAGAGGGAGGCATAGACAGTTTGTGCCACCATAGCCTTTGGTGAGCTCGTCAATGGATAACGGGAATAATTCCATTCCTGCTTTCTCAAGCGCTTCGTTGGTCCAAACGTTTTCTTCATATACGCATAGTTTTCCTGGCGAGAGCGCAAGGATAGACGTTGCGTTGTTCCGGCGCTCTCTTTCGTAGGCGGTTTGATTCCCGCCTCCGCAGTCAATTACTTTTATTGGTTCGCAACAGGCTGCAGAGAGTATTTCCGAAATCGTGCGATCGATAGGAGTGATCGTAAGGCCCTTTCCGGATCGTTTTAGTTGAATGCTGTATGCATCAACGGCATTGCATATCTCACGATCGATGAGGAACGCGTCGTGATCAATTCTACTTATGAACGTATCGAGGTGGATACGCAGCCCGTCAGAGGGGACTCGAATCGCAATTAGCTCGGTGGTCTGGAATTTATTTGAGGTCAGGAGCTCTTTGGCAAGTGACTCGACGGCGGCGGGTTCAGTTCGGTCAGAGATTCCAACTAATAATGTCTTAGCACTGATAACAAGAATGTCTCCGCCTTCGATATGGTAACTACTCCTGTTCAAATCACATACCGGGGTTTCTCCCATGATCTTGTGGTGGGTGAATATCTGCCGGTATAAGGCGACCTCACGATCACGCTCAGGCCAATACATATGATTTAGGATGATGCCGTCTCCGACTACCACAGCAGGATCACGAGTGAAAAAAAGCGTGTTGAGGGGATTGACCAAGAGCGAGGCGGGGTCAAATTGCTCGTGCACGAGCGCCCGTAGTGTTTCCGACTGGTTTGAACATAGCTCAGTGTCTCCAAAGCGAATGCCGTTAAGTACTATATTCACCAATTCCTGGGTGTTCTTAGCGTTCTCAAACAGCTGGGTTATTGTCTCGAGGAACTCTCTGCCTGTTGCCCCACTGCAACGGAGGTAGTCATCAATAAAACATTTAAGTGATTGGGGCTCAGTTTCAAGTGAGTCTTCGAGAAGGTCCCTAATTTCAATGGTTTCTACGCCATGCTTCTCAAGCAATTGAACCATGGAATCGTGCTCATATATTGCTTTGTCGAGGTCAAAACGACCGCTCCATTTTCGCAGGGAGAAAACTTGGCTGAAGTCGGCATCAGGGTAGTTTTGTGTTTCAGTTCCTGGTCGATGGACAAGTACGGCTTTTAAATGACCGATTTCATTTGTTATGTGTACGCCTTGCATGTCTGTCTCCTGTCCTGCTGGTTTTTATATAAGGCTAAGGCAGGTTCCTTGTTGTGTTGCGGAAAAGTTAAAAGACGTATGTAATTGATAAATAACATCAATTTTAAATATCAGATTGATTAATAACGTCACTTTAGCTGCCGTTCATAGGTGAAAAGCGACACGATGGCGATGGTTGGCCGACCACCGCTGAGCAACCTCATACATTTATGGTGCCAGCTGGATAGATGGGAAAAGGAATGAAGGAGGAGATATGGCAGCGGAAAGTTCGAAAGGCATCAAGCAGTTCAAGGTCCCGCACGTATATGCGATCATCTTTGCACTTATGGTCATCTTCGCTGTTCTCACGTGGATTGTTCCCTCTGGGTCCTATCAGCGTCAGGAGGTGAACGGTCGTGAAGTCACTGTCGCAGGTACGTATGAGCAGAGTGAAAAGACATATATTGACGAGGAAACCGGGGATGAAGTAGATCTCAGACAAGGCGTCTTCGATGTTCTTCAGGCTCCAACGCGCGGTATACAAGAGGCAATTGAGGTCGTTGCATTCATCTTGATTGTGGGCGGTTCGTTTCAGGTTATTACTAAAACGGGCGCTATCACGAGCGGAATGGGTCGTGTCGTTCGCCGCTTTAAGAACAAAGACATTCTAATTATTCCTATTGCGATGGTTCTCTTTGCATTGGGCGGAACGAGCTTTGGCATGGCGGAAGAAACTCTCCCGTTCTTTGCGATCTTCATGCCAATTATGATGGCTATGGGCTTCGACTCGATGACGGCGTTCATGGTCGTGTTCGTTGGAGCGCGCACGGGTTACATCGCCTCAACGATTAATCCGTTTAATGTTCTCATTGCGCAAGGTATTCTTGGTATTCAGGGCAACCCCCAGCTGTGGCTGCGTATGATTGCCTGGGTTGTTTTGACTGCCGTTGCAATTACTTGGGTTGTCCTCTATGCACGAAGGGTAAAGAAGAACCCTGAGTCATCGATCACATTTGAGGATGATATCGCCAAGAAAGTCGAGTTCGCTGCCGATGAATCTGCCCTTGACGCGGAATTTACGGGTCGTCAAAAAGGCGTGCTTGCGGTATTTATCGCTGGTATGTGCCTTATCATCTGGGGACTTGTGACCCAGGGCTGGTATATGAACGAGATTTCTGCGGTCTTTTTGGCCATGGGCCTGTTGGCTGGTGTTATTGCGGGCTTTAGTCAGGACGTCATCGCTCAGGAATTTGTTGCGGGTATCGCTGACTTTGCTTTCTCGGCAATTGTCGTTGGACTTGCGCGTGGCATCCTTGTCATTGCCTCTGACGGCATGATCATCGATACCATCCTCAATGCGCTCGCCACTGGTCTGGGCGGCATCCCGGCGGTTCTCTTTACTACGCTTCTTTATGCGGTTGAGAACCTCCTGGCGATTCTGGTTCCCAGCTCATCTGGCCTTGCAGCACTGACCGCTCCCATTTTTGGACCTTTGACCGAACTCATGGGCCTTAATCCCGAGGCCGCCGTGTGGGCTCTCTCCATGGGTAGCGCGACGATGTCTTTGATCTGTCCTACTAGCGCCATTCTTGTAGCGGGTTTGGGCGTGTGCAAGATCAAGCTTGGCCAGTGGTGGAAGACCGTTTGGAAATTCTTCTTGGTCGTGTCGCTCATCAATATCGTATTCGTAGCAATCTCGGGACTTATTGCCCTGTAGGTTTCATGGCTGAAATGGAGTAACAGGAATGTCTAAAGGACTGAATGTACACAGCGAGATTGGTAAGCTCAAGAAAGTTGTGCTTCACCGCCCCGGTCGTGACCTTGTGAACGTAAAGGCAGAAGAGTTCGAGGATGTCTGGATTCACGACTGTTTCTATCTTGATGTGGCTCAAAAGGAGCATGATGCCTTTGCGGATCTTCTGAGGAGCGAAGGTGTTGAGGTTCTCTATATGGAGAAACTCGTTGCTGAAGCGCTGGATGCATGCCCCTCGGCTCGCGCTGAGTTTACCGATACATTTATGGCTGAGAGCGGGATTGTCAATCCTATGCTTGAGCAGGCTGTTCGTGAAAAGCTCGACGCTATTTCAGATTCGTATCAGTTTGTACTTGAGGCTATGGGGGGGTATCGTTATCGTGACCTTGAGCTGCCTCGCGTTTCGACTACGCTTAGTATGATGGATAATGAGGATGCGAAGCCCGATGATTTGGTGTTGAAGCCTCTTCCGAGTTCATATTTCTCTCGCGATCCTCTTGCTTCCGTGGGCAAAGGCGTTCTGCTTCACCATATGTATTGGAAACAGCGAGATCGTGAAGTGCCCTTCTATGAAGCGATTTTCAAATACCATCCCGATTATGTAGGGACTCCGATTTGGTACGACCATAAGAATCCCTGGCATATCGAGGGCGGTGATGTGCTTAACATTAACGCTCATACCTTGGCTATTGGAATTAGCCAGCGAACTGAGGCGGCTGCGATTGAGGAGCTTGCAAAGAATTTGTTCTGGGGATCTGGGAATTCTGAGATCGATACCGTTTACGCTATTAAAATCCCCAACGGCTATGCTTACATGCATCTTGACACCGTTTGCACCATGGTGGATTTCGATAAGTTCACAGTTTATCCCGGTATTTTTGAGACCCTTCGTGTTTATCGTCTGACTCGTGGTGACTCTGAGGGAATGGTCGCTGTTCAAGAGATTGATGACACGCTTGAACATATTCTTGAAATGGCTACTGGCGTGGAGAAGGTGCAGCTTATTGAGTGCGGTGCCGGCGATATGGTTGAGGCATCTCGCGAGCAGTGGAACGACGGGTCGAACACTCTTGCCGTTGCTCCTGGTAAAGTCTGTGTTTACGAGCGCAATGTTGTCACAAATGATGAGCTCTACAAGAACGGTTTGGAACTTTTGGTCGTTCCCTCCGAGGAGCTGTCCCGCGGTCGTGGCGGCCCGCGCTGCATGAGCATGCCCTTCTGGCGCGAAGATATTTAGTTGCAAATCCACTGTGATAGGAGATGGCGAATATGGGTGTTCACATCGCTGGGCGCAGTTTTCTGAAGCTGCTTGATTACACGACGGAAGAGATTGAGTATCTGCTTGAGCTTTCTGCTAACTTCAAAAGCATGAAGCGTGCCGGTGTTCCGCATAAATACCTTGAAGGTAAGAATATTGTTTTGCTATTTGAGAAGACTTCCACGCGTACTCGTTGCGCCTTCGAAGTTGGTGCACTTGACCTTGGCATGGGTGTAACTTATTTGGATCCGGGCTCGTCCCAGATGGGCAAAAAGGAGTCGATTGAGGACACGGCTCGCGTCCTTGGCCGCATGTATGACGGAATTGAATACCGCGGCTTTGAGCAGACGAAGGTTGAGGAGCTTGCTGCAAAAGCTGGGGTTCCCGTTTGGAATGGGCTGACTACTGAATTTCACCCGACTCAAGTGCTTGCCGATATTCTGACCATGCGTGAAGAGTTTGGAGAGATTAAGGGCAGGAAACTTACATTTTTTGGTAAGGCGGCCGGAAACGTCGCCGATTCGCTCATGGTCATTTGCGCTAAGCTCGGCATTAACTACTGTTCTTGCGGCCCAATCGGGGGAAATTCGGAGGGGGCTACATCCTATGACCCTGAACTCCTTGCAGAATGTAGTCGTATTGCGGCCGAGCATGGATCGACGATTACCATTACAGAGGATATTGAGGAAGGCGCTCGTGATGCCGATGTAATTTACACGGATGTTTGGGTTGGCATGGGTCAGCCCGCAGAGCTGTGGGAAAGCCGCATTAAGCTCATGTCGCCGTATCGTGTGACCGCTGAGGTGATGTCTATGGCAAAGCCCGAGGCGATTTTCCTCCACTGCCTTCCGAGCTTCCACGATACTAATACTACTGTTGGTGCCGAAATTGCTGAGAAGTTTGGAGTCACCGAAATGGAAGTCACGGACGAGGTTTTTGAGTCCGATAAATCTCGTGTTTTCCAAGAAGCGGAGAATCGCATGCATACGATTAAGGCGGTGATGTACGCAACGCTTAAGTAGCGGGGCGTTGAGAAAACAGTCGCAAATCTGTTTGCCATACTATATTTCTCTCAACAAGCTGATAGGATACAGGGGAGAATGATGCGCGCGTCAGTCGATTTTTTCGACTGACGCGCTTTGTGAAAGAGGCAAAGATGCGTACCGATGATTTTGACTACAACCTTCCTGAGGAACTGATCGCCCAGGCGCCTGCCGAGCCGCGCGACTCCTGCCGCCTGCTGGTGGTTGATCGCAAAGGCTCCGAGACAGGAACGCCGCTAGAGCATGGCGGCACCGTCGAGCACCGCATCTTCCGTGACATCATCGACTATATCGAGCCGGGCGACGTGCTCGTCATCAACCAGACGCGCGTGATGCCGGCTCGCCTGATTGGCCGCAAGACGGGCTCGGGCGGCGTGGTCGAGACGCTGCTGCTTAAGCGCCGCGAGGATGTTGACCCGCTGGGTCACGTCTGGGAGTGCCTGGTCAAGCCGGGCAAGCGCCTGAAGCCCGGTGCTCAGATTGAGTATCGTGCGGGCGGCGCCCATGCGCCCGAGGGGGCTCCCGTGGTGCTGACGGCCGAGGTCGTCGACTTTGTCACTGATAGCCGCGGTGGCCGTCTGGTGCGCTTTGAGCCGGCCGGTTGCAATGCCGCCGGCGACCCGCGCACGCTCGACGAGGCTATCCATGCTGCCGGCCACGTGCCGCTGCCGCCTTACATTACCGATTACGAGGGCGATCCCGAGAAGTACCAGACCGTCTACGCCATGAAGGAGGAGCACTCGGCTGCCGCTCCTACGGCGGGTCTGCATTTTACTCCTGAGCTCATGGCCGTTATCGAGGCCAAGGGTGCCAAGTTTGCCGCCGTCGAGCTCGAGGTGGGCATCGATACCTTCCGCTTGGTGGAGGAGGACGACCCTACGCAGCACGTCATGCACACCGAGCGCTACCACGTGTCGCAGGAGGTTGTCGACGCCGTGCATAAGGCCAAGGCCGAGGGTCATCGTGTGATCGCCGTCGGCACTACCGCGGTGCGCTCGCTCGAGAGCGCGTTTGACACGGACGCGCCGGTGTCCGATCCGGCCGTGACGGCGCGCTATTTTGAAGGCCGCGAGGACGGGGCCGATACGCTTGGCCGCGGTGACATCGTGGTGCGCGAGAACGCCACGACGCAGCTTTACCTCATGCCCGGCTCGACCTATCACGTGGTCGATGCGCTGATCACGAACTTCCATGTGCCGCGCTCCACGCTCATGATGCTCGTGAGCGCGCTTGCCACCCGCGACCAGATCATGGATGCCTACGCCGCTGCCATCGAGGAGCGCTACCGCTTCTTCAGCTTTGGCGACGCGATGCTCATTTGTTAGTTACGCGGTTCTACGAACCGCGTAACTACTCGACGCTGCGCGGGCCGCATTTGGACAATCTGACGTTCAACTTCAAGGGCGCGACCAGAAGGTCAGCGCCCTTTCGTTTCACGTCACCTTGCCTCAAATGCGACCCGCTCGCTGACTCTGCCATAACATCGGCATTTCTTTGGTTGTCAAGAGATTGGTGCAAAGGGGTCAGGTTGATCGCGTCGAAAATGTTGGTGTAAGGGTGACGCCCTAGCGCCCGTTTAACGAAG
>CABUPE010000004.1 GCA_902493515.1 uncultured Collinsella sp. | reverse complement strand
ATGCAGCAGGGGCTCTCAATGTTTTTATGTCCTGCTCATATCGTCTGTGCCGGCAGTTTAGGAACGTCCCTAACTGCCGCCTGAGTGGCCATTGGCTAGGTGGGATTTGGGACGCGCCGAGCACTGGGGTATCATGGCTTGGTTGATATATCTGCATTTACGCGCCTTGTAGGAAGGGGCTGCGCCCATGGCTTTTGAGCCCGCTCAACATAGCTTTATCACGCTCGAGGGCGTCGATGGCGCCGGCAAGTCCACGCAGGCGCGCCTGCTTGCCCGCGCGCTCGAACTCGCTGGCTACCAGGTTGTGAGCCTGCGCGAGCCGGGCGGTACCGCCATCAGCGAAAAGATCCGTGCTCTGCTGCTCGACCCCGCCAATACGGCGATGGGCGACACTTGCGAGCTGCTGCTGTATGAGGCCGCCCGTGCCCAGCTGGTGCACGAGGTCATCGCGCCCGCCCTCGCTGCCGGCAAGGTGGTCCTGTGCGATCGCTTCTACGATTCCACGACCTGCTACCAGGCGTTTGCCGACGGCCTCGATCGCCAGATAGTGCGCGACGCCAACAACCTGGCCGTCGCGGGTACGCACCCGGCGCTCACACTCGTTTATCACATCACGCCCGAGCAGGCGGCGCTGCGCATGGCAGCCCGTGGCGCGGCAGATCGCATGGAGGCTAAGGGCATGGCCTTCCAAGAGCGTGTCTACCAGGGTTTTTGCGCAATTGCCGCCGATGAGCCAAACCGCGTAAAGCTCATCGACGCGACCGCGTCCATCGAGGACGTATTCGCACAGACGGTCGAGCAGGTTCGCGCCTACGGCCTCGACATTTCCCAGGATGCCGTCGCTATCGCGCTAGCCCAGGAGGCCGAGTAACATGGCCCCCGCTCAGGCAAGCCTGCTGGCCAAGCTTGACACCCAAGAGCGCGTGCGCGACTTTTTGACCAATGCCGTCGCCAGCGGTCGCGCATCGCACGCCTACCTGTTTTTGGGCGCGCCCGGCGCGGGCAAGCTCGACGCCGCGTGGGCGCTCGCCCAAGCCTTCCTGTGCGAGCAGGACGGCTGCGGCTCATGCGATAGCTGCGTGCGCGTCGCCCGCCATACGCACCCCGACGTGCACTATTACACGCCCGAGAGCGCCACGGGCTACCTCATCGCCCAGACCCGCGAGCTGCTCGATGACGTGCCTCTGGCGCCCATCCGCGCCAAGGCCAAGGTCTACATCATCGACCGTGCCGAGCAACTGCGCGCCAACACCGCCAACGCACTGCTCAAAACGCTCGAGGAGCCGCCCGAGGGCGTTATGTTCATCCTGCTGGGCACCTCGGCAGACGTGATGTTGCCCACCATCGTGAGCCGCTGCCAGTGCGTGCCGTTTCGGCTGGTATCGCCCGCCGTCGCCGCGCAGGCCGTGAGCCGCGCCACCGGTCAGGACCCTGCGCGTTGCCGCATGGCCGTCGGCGTAGCGGGAAGCCCCACGCGTGGCATCGAGTTCCTCAAGAGCGCCGAGCGCCAGGACGCCCGCCGTCAGATGGTTCGCGCCATCGATTCGCTCATCGCCGCCGACGAGGCCGACGTGCTCAGCCGCGCCAAGTCACTCATCGTCGCCGTTAAGGCGCCTCTCGCCGAGGTCAAGTCCACACAGGAAAAGGTGCTCGAGCAAAACGCCGACTACCTGTCGCGTGGAGCATTGAAGCAGCTTGAGGACCGCAACAAGCGCGAACTCAACGCGCGCGAGCGTTCGGGTATCATGGAAGCGCTGGCGAGCGCGCGGACGCTCATGCGCGATGTGCTGCTGACACTTCAGGACGAGGCAGCCGACGTGGTGAACGAAGACGTGCGCGACACGATCGGTCGGCTTGCCGCTGCGACGAATGTTGCGGGTGCCACCCGGGCGCTCGAGGCAGTCGCGACCGCCGAGCGCAACATCGCCAGAAACGTTACTCCCCAGCTGGCCATCGAGGTCATGCTGTTCGATATCAGGAAGGCACTGAAATGCCGTTAGTCGTACCCGTTAAGTTTACCTACGCCTCGCGCGACCTGTGGTTCGATCCGCAGGATCTGGATATCCTCGAGGCCGATTATGCCATTTGCTCCACTGAGCGCGGAACCGAGATCGGCCTGGTCACGGCCGATCCCTTTGAGGTGCCGCAAGACGAGATCGGTCAGCCGCTCAAGCCCGTGCTGCGCGTGGCGAGCGACATCGACCTGCAGCTTGCCGACGACCTGGCCATTCAGGGCGACGAGGCCATGGTCGACTTCCGCCGCCTGGTCAAGGAGCTCGACCTCGAGATGAAGCCGGTGGGCGTCGAGTACCTGTTTGGCGGCGAAAAGGCCGTGTTCTACTTTGCGGCAGAGGAGCGCGTCGATTTTCGCCAGCTCGTCAAGGATCTGTCCTCGACGCTGCACATTCGCGTCGACATGCGCCAGATCGGCGTGCGCGACGAGACCCGCCTGGTGGGCGGCTATGCCCAGTGCGGACAGGAACTCTGCTGTACGCGCTTTGGCGGACAGTTTGAGCCCGTCTCGATCCGCATGGCAAAAGAGCAGGACCTGCCGCTCAACTCGTCCAAGATCAGCGGCGTTTGCGGCCGCCTGATGTGCTGTCTGCGCTATGAGTTCGAGGCGTACAAGGACTTTAAGAGCCGTGCGCCCAAAAAGAAAACGCTCATCGATACGCCGCTTGGCAAGGCGCGTATCCAGGAATATGACACGCCGCGCGAGCAGTTGGTGCTGCGCCTGGAGAACGGCAAAGTCTTTAAGGTCAACCTGGCCGATATGACGTGCTCGGAGGGCTGCAAAAAGAAGGCTGCCGAGCAGGGCTGCAACTGCCGCCCCGACTGCGTGACGCGCGACGTGCTCGAGCGCATCGAGTCGCCCGAGATGCGCCTGGCGCTCATGGAGCTCGATCGCGAGAACGGCGTCGACGTGGGCGATGGTCTGTCGAGTGCCGACCGTCTGGCCGGCACGTCGATGCCCAAGCGCCGTCGTCGCGATGCCGAATCCGATGCTCGCGCCGGTCAGGGGCAGGGCGAGGGCCGTGGCCGCGGAAAGGGCCGTGGTAAGGTTGAGGCACCCGAGGCCGAGGAGGCCGCCGGTGGCCGTCGTCGTCGCAAACGCTCGGGTTCGGGCGATGCCGGCGAGGTCGCTCCCGCAGGCAAGAACGCTTCCCGCGAGCGCGAGGCTCAGCAGCCCCAGCAGCAGAATCGCGGCGGTGGCATGAACCCCACACGCCGTCGTCGCCGTCATCTGTCGAGCGAGGAGCGCGAGGACGCCTTCCGCGCCGCAGCCGCTCGCGAGGCCGGTGCCGCTCCCAAGGGCGCCTCGGCCTCCGATGCGCCTGTCGACAAGAGCGGCAAGTCACGTGGCGAGGAGGAGCGCGCGCCGCGTCCGCGCCGTCGCCATTCCTCGGGCGCGCAACAGAAGCCCTCAGTGCCCTCCGTGGCCGATCAGGTCTCGGATGGCGAGGTCAAGGTCACGCGCCGTCGTCCCGGGGATGGCGGGGGAGCGGCTGCCAAGGCTTCGCGTGGCGCCGCTCGCGACGAGCGCGAGCCGCGCGAGGATCGCGGCGGCGAGGGCTCGACTGACCAGGGTCAAAAGCGTCGTCGTCGCCGTCGCTCCCGCAAGCCGCGCCAGGACGGTGGTGAAGGCTCGACCCACACCTCGTCCGCACCGCAACCGCCTGCCGGCGAATAGCGCCCGCGAGCGGATTTAGCCCGCCTTGCCCCGAGCGCGTCGGGGTATCATAACGCTGAATCAACAACCCTCCCTGCGACCGAACGTAGGGAGGGTTGTGTCTTGAAGAGCCATCTGAACATATTGAACTGTCTGCAGGGTGCCGGTGCCCTACCGTTTGCGGACGAATTGCTACCGTTTGCCGAGCGGGCAGCACGCGAGGCGCTCGAGGCATTGTCGCCAACACGATGTGCCGGCTGCGAGCGCGCCGGTGCGCTTATTTGCCAAGACTGCCTGGCTGCGCTCACGCTCATCGACCCACGTCATAGCTGCACCCGATGCGGCGCCCCGTTTGGGGATTTGCTGTGCACTGAGTGTTCGGTCGAGGGCACGTCCTCGGCAATGGCGGAGGCGCTCGACCGCTGCCTGGCGTGCGCCGTCTATGCGCATCCGCTGCCGCGCATCATTAAAGCGTACAAGGATGCGGGCGAGCGACGTCTGGCTCCGTATCTGGCGGAGCTGCTCTACGACACCGCCCTGCATGCCCAGGTCGTAGCGCCCGATTGCTACGGAGGTGTGCTGTCCGGTGCGGATGCGGTGGTGTTTGTGCCTGCGACGGCGGCAGCGTTTCGGCGGCGTGGTTTTGATCATATGGAGGCTATTGCGCGCCCATTTTGCGAGCTGTCGGGTGTTCCTCTGCTCGATGCGCTCGTCAAGTACGGGCATGGCGACCAGCGCGAACTCGGTCGTGAGGAGCGCCGCGAGCGTGCCCAAGGCATGTACGAGACGGTTGAGGATGTGCACGGCCGCCGCCTGCTGCTTATCGATGACGTTATCACCACGGGCGCGACGATGGCCGCGGCTTCGGCGGAGCTCAAGCGCGCCGGCGCTGCGGCAGTCGATGGCCTCGCTATCGCACGCGTTTGGTAGGGGTGGTTTTGTGGCAGTAAAGATTGAGCGGTGCAACGAGCCGACAGGCGAACAGCTAGCGGCTTCCGTAATCCTAACAGGCGCCTCGGCGCTACGCATGATGCGCGCCGAGCGCCGGCAGATGGGCTACATAAGCTGGAGGGACCTCAATCCCGATGAAGAGCGCCGTGTGCTGCGCACGTCGTCGCCCTCGACCGAGGACATCTATCTTCCCGACTTGGTGCGGATTGGGGCCGCAAGTGGCGAGGTGCAAGAAGATCTTTGCTTACTGGTGGGATCTGCGGCGCAGCGCCGCCGCATGCCTGGCGTGGGCTGGTCCGTGTGTTCCGGGTTGCCTGTCGGCTCGATTCTAGAGGTGGAGCCGGGTGTATACAGTCTATCTCCCGAGGCCCTTTGCGTAGCCGTCGCACGCGAGGTCGGCTGCATCCAGGCATTTGCCCTGGCTCAGGAGCTGTGCTCTAAGATTTCGCTGAGTGACCGCGGGAAGTATCTGCCTCCCTACACCTCGCCTGTTACGAATAAACTTGCAAAGGACAAGGACCAGCCAGCAGATGTGGGCTACTTTGAGGTTGAGCCGGTGCTGACGCCCGATCGTCTGGCAGATTACCTCGCGGTATGCAAGGGGAACGCGGCCAAGCAGCTGCAGCGTCTGTGTCCCTATCTTTCGGAAAACCTGCGCTCACCCATGGAGTGCATCATGCTCGCCCTGTTTTCGCTTCCGTTTTCCTATGGCGGGTTTGCCTGCGGACCTTTTAAGACCGACTACAAGATCGAGTTCGATGACCGTGCGCAGGCAATCTCGGGGATGCCGCATGCAGTTTGCGATGCGTATCAGGAAGCAGCTCGGTTTGACCTGGAATACAACGGTGAGCTGGGCCATTCCTCTCGGAGGGGACGTATCCATGATGAAAAGCGCAACACGGGCTTGATTACTATGGGAATCGAGGTCGCGACGGTCAACAACGAAATGCTCCGCGACATGGAAGCGATGGAAGCGCTCGCATGGCGCATCCACCAGCGTATGGGTAAGCGATATCAGAATCGCGTAGAGGCTCGTCGAAAGAGGCAAGATGCTCTGCTGAATACGCTCCGAGCGTGCTTTGGGCTCAAGCCAGCTTAAAACTATGGCTTTATAGGGGGTCTTTTATATGCTCTGTGCAAAAAACGGCAAATATGAGTACTGTTACTAGATTAGTGACAGCAAAAACAAAGAAACTTGGGCCGAAAATCTGGATTCAGCGAAGAGATAGTAAACGAATGTGGAATATCTTGGCGCCAAGCAGGCTGTGCGGAACTCAAAAAGGGCTCGTGAGGCGGTAATACGCTGCTACTAAATTGGTGACAGTACTCATATTTGCCGTTTTTTGCACAGGGCGCCCTGAGACGGGTGCCCCGGAGTTCCCCGTGGGGGAGCTCCGGGCTTCATGGGGGCACGAATAGCCCGCTCCGACCTGCGAAATCTGTACTCGCGATGCGAATGACGCCCCTAACCTTAAACTTTAGCTTGAACTTAGCTATAATGCGCTTCGTTCCTACCAGGCTGTGGTTGCGGACGGACGAAATGCCCGTCCTAGTCCAAGACAGACGCGGTCAAAGGGATCCACGTAAGCGACCGCGTGCGCGCGGCGCGATCATGGCGCGTCCTAGATGTAAGCCGCACCGTCCGTTCTACTTTCTTTGGGGCAATACCGCCTCGCGGGCGAGCGGGTCAGTCGTGAAGGTGGCTGCGGCCTCCCGAGCAAACACCCCGGTGCGCAAGTGTGGGGTCAAATACCAGGTCAGCTGGTGGGAACAATCTGATATTCCGCGCAACGCACGGATTGTATACGACACAGAAGGCAGGGTAGTGGACATGGTGAGGGGCAGCTTGATGCACGCGGCTCGGTTAGGTGCTGGGACCGCAGCGGTCATTGCCGTTTTGGGCCTGAGCGGATGCGCGTTCAACCCGCTGTCTACGTTCACGACTCCCACGATCGACCAGATCGAGTACGAGACCGTCACGCCGGCGGTGTCGGACGATGCCCTGGTCACTCCCGGAACCCTGACGGTCGCCCTCGATACTTCCGATGCGCCGCAGGCCATGCAAGGCGCCGACGGCGAGCTCACGGGATATGCGGTTGACGCCGCCCGCGCCCTCGCAAGCCGCATGGGCCTTAAGGTCGCCTTTGTCGATGCGTCCTCGGCAGGTTCCGCGCTCGGCGACAAAAAGGCTGATATCTTTATCGGCGAGATCAGCTCCACAGACGGGGACGTTAGCTCGCTCGGCACCTGCCTGTACGATGCCGCTTCTGTGTTCGGTAAAACCAGCGATGGTGGGTCGCTAAGCGTTTCCACCGATACCCTTAACACGTCTACCCTGGGTGTCCAGATGTCCTCGGCCTCGCAGGAGGCGCTTGCCAAGCAGAGCATTACCGCCAACCAAAAGACCTACTCCAACATCAACGAGTGCTTTGAGGCGCTCGAGTCCGGCGAGGTCGACTATGTGATCTGCGACTCCACGGCCGGCGGCTACCTTGCACGCCTGATGAGCGAGGTCTCCTATGTCGGTGCGCTCGAGGCGCCCTCGACGCTTGGTGTTGCGGGCCTCTCGTCCAATGACGAACTGTGCCGTGCCGTGAGCGATGCCCTCGACGGTATTACGGCCGACGGCACGCTCGAGGCGGTCCACTCTGTCTGGTATGGCACAATGCCCTACGACCTCGCCACTAAGACGGTTTCGGGCGTTAACGTGCAGTCGGGCGACTCTGAGTCCGGTGAGACCATGTCCTCCGGCGATGAATCCTCCGATTCCAACAATGAGACCGCATCCTCCGAGGACAAATCGTCCAGCCAGGAAGGCACCATCACTGACGACGACATTAACAAACTCAGTAGCTAGTTATTGCTAGGGGTGGTGTCTCCTATACGTTGGAAAGGATACCTCTTCACGGTTTCAACACGCACTTCCGGGTTTCCCCAATAGGGGAGCACGGCTTTTTCATCCCAATAAAATCAGCAGGTCAAAGCCAATTTTCGGGACCAAATACAAAGTCGTCGGCCCCCTCCTATAGCGCACTTTGCCACAGAAAAGTGCGAGACTTCGGTATGCGGTATCAAGCAATCGTTATTCGGGTCTTTAGGAATCCGCGTGATTAAATGCACGGCAATGGGTACATAGCCAGTACAGTAAGTCCCCGAGGCAGATTGGAGCCACGTATGGATATCAAGGTTTCTGGACGCAAGACGACGGTAACCGATGCTCTGCGTGCGCATGTGGATGAAAAGATCGGCGAGGCGCTCAAGGTTTTCGATATCGAGCCCATGACAGTCGACGTTGTACTTCGCTATGAGAAGAACCCCTCGAACCCCAACCCGGCAATCGTCGAGGTTACGGTTCGCGTCCGCGGTTCGGTGATTCGCGTTGCCGAGCATGGCGCAGATATGTACGCCGCCATCGACCTCTCCGCCGATAAGGTCACCCGCCAGCTGCGCAAGTTCAAGACCAAGGTTGTGGACAACCGCCAGGGCGGTGCCAGCGCAGCGGATGTCGCACCGGTCGAGCGCGTCGAGGATCTGGCCGACCTGCTGCTGCCCGAGGAAGAGGACGACCTGCTCGTCCGCGAGAAGGTTATCGACGTCACCCCGATGACTGAGGAGCAGGCGCTGGTGCAGACCGATCTGCTGGGTCACGACTTCTACGTGTTCGAGAACGCGACGACCGGTCTCATCAATGTGGTGTATCACCGTAAGAATGGTGGATATGGCATCATCAAGCCCCGCATCGAAACACTTGACGAGTAAAATACGTTAACTTGCATGAGTTAACGGTTGGCGGCCATCCCATGCGGGTGGCCGCCTTTTTACGTAAGGAGTCGCTTTGATGGACAAGGCCGCATCCGCCGGTCATTCGGACCGTTGCCGCATCGTCGTCGATACCTGCTGCGACTTTAGCCCCGAGGTCGCCGCGAACCTCGATGTCGATATCCTGGGTTTCCCCTTCATTATCGATGGCGAGGAGCGCACGGACGACATCTGGTCGAGCATGAGCCCTAAGGAGTTCTACGACCGCATGCGCGCCGGTGCCCGCGTGTCCACCTCGGCTGTGTCGCTCGGTCGCTATATCGAGTTTTTTACCGAGTGCGCCAAAGAGGGCACGCCCACGGTCTACCTGTGCTTTACCTCGGCGCTGTCGTCGAGCTACAACTCCGCGTGCCAGGCGGCGGACGCCGTGCGCGCCGAGTATCCCGATTTTGAGCTGTACGTGGTCGACAACGCTCTGCCCTGCGCGACCGGCGCGCTCTTGGCGCTCGAGGCCGTGCGCCAGCGTTCGGCGGGACTGACCGCCAAGCAGCTGGTCGATTGGGCAAACGAGGCAAAGACCTACGTCCACGGCTACTTTACGCTCGAGAGCTTCGACGCACTGGCTGCCGGCGGCCGCATTCCGCCCGCGGCGGCGCAGCTTACGGCAAAGCTCGATGTCAAGCCCGAGCTCTCCTACGACCTTGCCGGCTCGCTGTCGCTAATCGGTGTCAACCGAGGCCGCAAGAAGGCACTCAAGTCCATCCTCAAGTCGTTCCGCGAGAACTACGTGCCCGATCGCACCATGCCCATCGCCATTATGACTGCCGATGCCGAAAAGGACGGTGACTGGCTCGAAGCTGCCATCCGCAAGGAGGAAGGCTGCGCCGACGTCACGATCATTCGCAGCTCCGTGGGTCCCACCATCGGCTCGCACGTGGGCCCCGGCATGGTGGCCTGCGCGTTTTGGGGTAAGAACCGCGCCGACAAGGCGTCGCTTTCCGACCGCATCGCCCGCCGCGTGCGCGGTCAGTAGGCAAGTAACGCGGCCGTAATCGATCCCAGCTCACTGCCCAAACGCTGGCACCGAGTATTTAACCTGGTAACAACACCCAACCTAAAAGGAAAGGTTTCATGGCAAACAAGCTCTCCGTCGCATTTATCGGCACCGGAATCATGGGTGCCCCCATCGCCGGCCACATCCTGGACGCCGGCTATCCCGTCACGGTCAACAACCGCACCAAGTCCAAGGCCGCCGCGCTTATCGAGCGCGGTGCCGCCTGGGCCGATACGCCGGCCGATGCCGCGGCGAACGCCGATGTCGTCTTTACCATGGTGGGCTATCCCTCCGAGGTCGAGGAGCTCTACCTGGCGGGCGACGGCCTGCTCGCGTGCACCAAGCCGGGCGCGGTCTTGATTGATCTCACCACGAGCTCGCCCGAGCTCGCCCGTGACATTGCCGAGGCCGCCCAGGTTTCTGGTCGCATGGCGTTTGACTGCCCCGTCACCGGCGGCGAGTCGGGTGCTATCGCCGGCACGCTCACGGCTATCGTGGGCGCTACCGAGAACGACATCGCCCCGGTCCGCGATATCCTTTCCACCTTTGCGGCAACCATCTGCTGCTTTGACGGCGCCGGCAAGGGCCAGGCTGCCAAGCTCGCCAACCAGGTGTCGCTGGGCGCCTGCATGGTTGGCATGGCAGACGCCATGGCATTTGCCGAGCTGAGCGGCCTTGACCTGGAGAAGACCCGCCAGATGATCCTGGGCGGCACCGGCAAGTCCGGCGCCATGGAGAGCCTGGCCCCCAAAGCGCTCGACGGCGACTACAAGCCCGGCTTTATGGTCGAGCACTTCATCAAGGACCTGCGCTTGGCGCTCGCCTATGCCGACGATCGCGAGCTTGCGCTGCCCGGCGCCGACGTGGCCTTTACGCTCTACGACATGCTCGACGCCATTGGCGGCGCCAAGCTGGGCACCCAGGCCATCACGGTACTCTACAAGGAGGAGGCCGACGCCATCGCCGCCGGTCTGGACTGGTCGCAGTATCGTCCCGAGGAGCACGGTGCTCACGAGGAAGGCTGCGGTTGCGGCGAGCACGGCGACGACCACGAGTGCGGTTGCGGCCACCATCACGGCGAGGACCACGAGTGCTGCGGCGGCCACGGCCATGATGACGGCCACGAGTGCTGCTGCGGCCATCATCACGAGGAGTAGCGACCATGAGCTGGACGTTCGTGGTGCTTGCGCTGGTGCTCTTTCTCTTTGCGATCTACATCGGCTTTTTGTGCGGCCAGTGGGCGTGCGAAAAGCGCGTCATCACCAAACGCGACTACTGGATCGCCAATTTTGTAGGCGCGGCGGCAGTCGTCCTGCTGACCTGGGTGTTTTCGCTGTTCCCGCTGGTGCAGTTTGCGCCGATCGGCTGGCTCGGCGGCTTTATCGCCGGCCTTAAGATGAGCTTTGGCGAGTCCGTCGGCCCGTGGCGCAAGCACGACGAGGTCTTTAACGTCAACAAGGCTCACCGCGCCGCCGCCGACGCGGGCGATGCCGAGGAGCGTCGCCGCGCACGCCGCAATGGCGCGGCCGACCGACAGCTCATCTCGGTCGCCGATGACAGCAAGGGTGCTGGCAAGCACGCTAAGAAATAGTAAGAAGAGGTAACTATGGCAGAAAACAAGGAAGAACAGCTCACCGACGAGGAGCTGGCACAGCTTCAGCTGGCAGAGGAGAACGAGAACGCCGTCGACCGCCTGGTCAAGGAGCTCGGCTGCCCCACGCGCCGCATCCGTCAGTTTGCCGCCCGCGTGCTGCACCTGCTTGCCGAGCGCGATCCGCAGCGCGTCGTGCCCTGCGTGCCCGCGCTGATCGAGGCACTCGACCGCCCCGAGGCTCAGACCCGCTGGGAGGCTCTCGATGCCCTGGCGGCGCTCGCCACCACCTGCCCCGAGCAGCTGGGCGATGCCTTTGAGGGTGCCGAGACCGCGCTGTTCGACGAGATTTCCTCCACGCTGCGCTATGCCGCCTTCCGCCTGCTGTGCGTGTGGGGCGCCACGAGCGTCGAGCGTTCGCGCGAGGCTTGGCCCATCCTGGACGAGGCTATCCAGTGCTACCACGGCGACCTTGAGTATCGCGACATGCTCGGTTGTCTGTACGAGTTTGGCCAGGGCGAGATTGACGCCGAGGTCGCCGAGAAGCTCGCGCTGCGCCTTAAGTTCGACGCCGAGAACGGCAAGGGCAGCTATCTCAAGGCCCGTTCGAGCGAGATTTGCGAAATGCTTGTTAAACGTTTTGGCCTGGATCTCTCCAAAAAGAAGAAGCGTGCTAGCGTTAAAAAATCTGACGACGCCGAAGACGAGGAGTAACAGATTATGGCGCACGATGTAGTCCTGATCCCCGGTGACGGTATCGGTCCCGAGATTACGCAGGCCATGCGCCGCGTGGTCGAGGCCACCGGTGTCAAGATCAACTGGAACGTCCAGGAGGCCGGTGCCGGCGTCATGGACGAGTTTGGCACGCCACTGCCCCAGCACGTGCTCGATGCGGTCGCCGAGACCAAGGTTGCCATCAAGGGCCCCATCACCACGCCGGTCGGTACGGGTTTCCGCAGCGTCAACGTGGCCCTGCGCAAGCACTTCGACCTGTATGCCTGCGTGCGCCCCTGCCTGTCGCAGCCGGGCGACGGCTCGCGCTTCCGCGACGTCGACCTGGTCATCGTGCGCGAGAACACCGAGGACCTCTACGCCGGCATCGAGTTCGATGAGGGCGCTGCCGAGGTTGAGGAGCTCTCGCAGCTTGTCGAGCGCTCGGGTCAGAAGACCTTCGCCGCGGATTCCGCCATCTCAATCAAGCCGATTTCCATCGCCAAGAGCCGCCGCATTGTGGAGTACGCTTTTGAGTACGCCCGCCGCTGCGGCCGCAAAAAGGTGACGGCCGTGCATAAGGCCAACATCATGAAGGCGACCGATGGCCTGTTCCTGCGCGTTGCGCGCGAGGTGGCCGCCAACTATCCCGATATCGAGTTCAACGACAAGATTGTCGACGCCACCTGCATGGGCCTGGTCCAGAACCCCAACGACTTCGATGTCCTGGTGCTGCCCAACCTGTACGGTGACATTGTGAGCGACCTGTGCGCCGGTCTGGTAGGTGGACTGGGTATGGCTCCGGGTTCCAACATCGGTGCCGACTGCGCCATCTTCGAGGCGACGCACGGCTCCGCGCCCGATATCGCTGGCCAGGATATCGCTAACCCCACGGCCGAGATTCTGTCCGCGGCTATGATGCTCGATCACCTGGGCGAGAACGACGCGGCCAATCGCATTCGCGCCGCCGTTTCTGCCACGCTCGACGAGGGTGAGCAGGTTACCGGCGACGTTCGTCGTGCCCAGACCGGCTCCGTTGAGGGCGCTGTGGGCACGCAGGCCTTTGCCGATGCCGTTATCGCGCACCTGGCCTAAGGCATGCAGACTGCAAACGCCTAAATAGTACTTAAGTGTTTGCGTATAACCTGAGAATCAATACGCCCGGCGCTTTGTCGGGCGTATTCTATTGCGGACTATGTTTCCTAACAAGGAGTAACTGATATGGGTCTGATTCAAAAGAAGGACGAGAAGGACGAGATCGACGGCATCCAGATCATCGAGCGCGGCGAAGGCCCCGATGGTGATGAGGAGGAGAAGATCGATCTGGTCGCCGGTACGTCTGCCGAACATATTGCCGCCGGTACGACGGCCGAGGAGGAGGACGCTCGCCTGGAGGCAAAGATCGCCGCGGACGCCGCCGACGAGAACCTCATGCCCGAGGAGCAGGACGAGGACGACGATATCCTGGGTTCCGACGAAGACGACCGCGCATCCAAGCACAAGAAGACGATGATTGCTGCCTTTGTGGTCGCAGTCGTGATCGCTGCCGTGGTCGGCTTCTTTATCGGCAATGGCGGCTTTGGCGGGAAGGGCGTCGGCTCGGCGACCCTCACTGAGGACCAGCTCGATTCGACCGTGGCAAGCTATAGCTACAACGGCAAGAAGAGCGACATCACCGCGCGCGAGGCCATCGAGAGCCAGTACAGCCTCGACACCGTCAAGGATAGCGATGGCAACTACACCGCTCCCTCTGCCGACGTCATCCTGTCCTACGTGCGCAACAAGATTCTGCTCGATGCTGCCGAGGACGAGGGCATCACCGTCTCTTCCAAGGAGATGAAGAAGTACGCCGAGGATTCCATCGGCACTTCGGACTACAAGACCATGGCCACGCAGTATGGCGTGTCCAAGGACCAGGCCAAGCAGATCGTCCGCCAGTCCGCGACGCTGCAGAAGCTCTACAAGAAGAAGGTCGGCGACAGCTCCGCAAGCATGCCGACCGCCCCGACCGAGCCTTCTGACGGCAACGAGGAGACCGCGAGCAAGGACTACGCCGACTACATCATCAACCTTGCCGGCGACGAGTGGGATAGCGAAAAGGGTACCTGGAAGGACGCCGATAGCACCTACGCTAAGGCCTTCGCTGACGATGCCTTTACGGCCGATAGCGCTACCTACAAGCAGGCCATGACCGCCTATTACACCGCCTACCAGCAGTACTCCTCGCAGGCTTCGAGCGCTAGCTCCAAGTGGACCGAGTACGCCAACGGCCTCTACGCCAAGGCCAATATCAGCATCTACGGCCTGTTTGCGTAAGGTTTGCCTGCACTACTGCGCGTTAACCGATCACCTGATTAAGCCCGCTAGAACGGACAACGTTCTAGCGGGCTTTTTGTTGCCGAAATCAATAGGATAGGCCTCGCGCCCGCGCAAGCGCTCCATCGGGTTCCCCTAATTCATATGGGAAAATAGCTGCAAACGATTGCAAGTAACCGGTGAACGGTCGAAAACTACCGTTCACCGATAATCTCAAAACTGGTTCTAACTGGTATTAAGTCAAAAAGACCAATTCACATATCTTCACAATGACCTGCAATTTTTCTACACGCTATTTTTAGCCGCCCTGCGTTGTTTAGACACAGGAAAAGATCCGATTTTTTGCCAAAGCATTTCGAAACGGTTTCAAAACCGCAGGTAGAAGTGTTAACGACCGGTAAACGGTCGATTTATCACCGTGAGCGGTGCAAAAACGTTTTACCGTATGAATCAACGAAAGCGACCTCTTCTGGGGTGATATAGTGACAACAACACGTCACGTGGTTACTACCAGTTTAGAAACCACTGGTCTTCAAAGAACGCTTTCTAAGAAGCTTTAAGGGCGAGTGCCCGCTGGCTTCCGAACATCATCGGACTCAGATTGTACACACCTTCGGAAGGGAAATTTGAATGGTTGGCTTTATTCTTACCGGTCATGGACAGTTCGCACCCGGCCTTGCAAGCGCTATCGCTATGGTTGCCGGCGACCAGCCTGCTTTTACCGTCGTTCCTTTTGAGGGCGACCAGGCCGCATCCTACGGTGAGGATCTCCGCGCCGCTATTACCGCCATGCGCGAGGAGTGCGATGGCGTGCTTGTCTTTACCGACCTGCTTGGCGGCACCCCGTTCAACCAGTCGATGATGATTGCCCAGGATGTCGACAACGTCGAGGTTCTGACTGGCACCAACCTTCCCATGGTTATTGAGCTTCTGTTCCTCCGCGGCAATGCCACGCTCGCCGAGCTTGGCGAGCAGGCCGTGACCGTTGGCCAGACGGGCATCACCGCCCAGACGGTCGCATCCGTTGCCGGCTCCGAGGAAGAGGATATCTTCGGCGACGAGGACGGCATCTAATGGCCGATTTCGGAGCCAACGTCCTGAGCTCCTCGGTCGCCCTTTTAGGCCTGCTTGTCATCATGGGCTTGATTTACACCATCTGGTCGCAAATCAACATGAAGAAGAAGCAGAAGTACTTCAAGGAGCTGCACACCGAGCTCAAGCCGGGTCAGGAGGTTCTTTTCGCCGGCGGTATCTACGGAACCGTCAAAGGCATCGAAGGCGAGAAGGTCCAGATCAAAGTCCGATCCGGAGCCGTCGTAGATGTTTCGCGTTACGCGATTCAGGAGATCAAGTAACTGTCGTCAGCAAATATCGAAAGGAAGCTGATCAACATGGCAGAACCCAACATTCTTCTTACCCGCATCGATAACCGACTGGTTCATGGTCAGGTTGCAACCCAGTGGAACTCCACCCTGGGCTCCAACCTCATCCTCGTCGCCAACGACGACGTGGCGTCCAACACCATGCGCCAGAACCTCATGAAGATGGCCGCTCCCGCCGGCGTCGCTACGCGTTTCTTCTCCCTGCAGAAGACCATCGACGTCATTGGCAAGGCGAGCCCGCGCCAGAAGATCTTCATCGTGGCCGAAACACCGGAAGACGTGCTTACGCTCGTCAAGGGCGGTGTGCCTATAAAGAAGGTAAACATCGGCAACATGCACATGTCGGAAGGAAAGCGCCAAGTCGCCACCTCCGTCGCAGTTAACGACGAGGATGTCGCTGCGTTTAAAGAGCTGCAGGAATTGGGGGTGGAGTTGGAGATCAGGCGCGTTCCGAGCACGCCTGTTGAGGACACGAGCAAGCTCTTCTCGTAATCCTCGTGATCCACGTTGTCAGGAGTGAAACCCTGACGTTCTGTACGTGATATCCAAAGTGCGTACATACATTTTGAAAGGAGGAGCAAGATGGAATACTCGATCATCCAGATCGCTCTGGTCTTCGTTGTTACGTTCATCGCGGCAATCGACCAGTTTGACTTCCTCGAGTCTCTCTATCAGCCCATCGTCACCGGCGCCGTCATCGGTCTTATCCTTGGCGACCTCAACACCGGTCTTCTCGTGGGTGGTACCTATCAGCTCATGACGATCGGCAACATGCCGATCGGAGGCGCTCAGCCGCCTAACGCCGTCATCGGCGGCATCATGGCAGCCATTCTCGCTATCGCCACGGGCCTCGAGCCCAACGCGGCAGTCGGCCTCGCCATTCCGTTCGCTCTGCTTGGCCAGCTTGGCGTTACCCTGGTCTTCACGCTTATGTCCCCGCTTATGTCCACGGCCGATAACATGGCTCACAACGCGGACACCAAGGGCATCGAGCGCCTGAACTACTTCGCCATGGCTCTGCTCGGCCTGATCTTCGCTGTCGTCGTCACCCTGTTCTTCATCGCTGGCGCTACCATCGGTCAGACCATCGCTTCTGCCATCCCGACTTGGCTGCAGACCGGTCTGTCCGCTGCAGGCGGCATGATGCGCTTCGTCGGCTTCGCCGTCCTGCTCAAGGTTATGATGAACCGCGATATGTGGGGCTTCTTCCTCATGGGCTTCGGCCTCGCGCTCATCACCGTTGCCAACGATTCGCTGGCAACCCCTGCTCTGCTCATCCTCGCTCTCATCGGCTTCGGCATCGCTTTCTGGGACTTCCAGCAGCAGACCGAGCTGAAGGGTGCAGCTGTTTCTGACGGAGGTGACTTCGAAGATGGCATCTAATGAGTATGTGATCCCGGAGCACTACGAGGATCTCACTCCTGCTCCGCAGCTCGACCAGAAGACCCTCAACAAGATGGCTTGGCGCTCCTGCTTCCTGCAGGCATCGTTCAACTACGAGCGCATGCAGGCCGCTGGCTGGCTTTACTCCATCATCCCCGGTCTGGAGAAGATCCACACCAACAAGAACGACCTCGCGGCTTCCATGAGCCACAACCTGGAGTTCTTCAACACCCACCCGTTCCTCGTCACCTTTGTTATGGGCATCGTGCTTTCGCTCGAGCAGAACAAGGTTGACATCCCCACGATCCGCGCCGTCCGCGTCGCCGCAATGGGCCCGCTCGGTGGTATCGGTGACGCCCTGTTCTGGCTGACGCTCGTGCCTATCACGGCCGGCATCACCTCCAACATGGCCATCAACGGCAACGCTGCTGCGCCGATCATCTTCCTGGTGATCTTCAACGCCGTCCAGTTCGCTCTGCGCTTCTGGCTCATGAACTGGTCCTACAAGCTTGGCACCAGCGCTATTGACGCTCTGACCGCCAACATGCAGGCCTTCACGCGTGCCGCTTCCATCATGGGCGTCTTCGTCGTCGGTTGCCTGGTCGTCACCATGGGTGGCACCCAGATCAACCTCCAGATCCCCAACGGCACCACCCGTGGTCTCTCCGCTACTACCGTGATCGTCTCCGAGAAGGAGGCCGAGAACTTCACCGGTATGGAGGGCATCGATACCGAGACCGCTGAGGCCGGTACCATCGCCATGACCGATAAGGACGGCAACGCCCTTACCGCTTCCGATGCCGACGGCAACGCTGTCGAGTGCGGCGTCACCGATCTGGGTAACGGCATGGAGTCCGTGACCTACGGCACCGTTACCGAGGATCCGGTCAACTTCTCTGTTGCCGACACCCTCAACACCATCGTCCCGAAGCTCGTCCCGCTTATGCTTACGCTGCTGCTTTACTACATGTTCGCTAAGCACAGCTGGACCCCGACCAAGGGCATTCTCCTGCTCTTCGTCCTTGGCATCCTGGGCGCTGGCCCGCTTGGTCTCTGGCCGAGCATCTGGTAAGGCTCTAGCTTGAGGGGTGTGTCCCTACGCGGCTCACACCCCGACCCCTTAAGCCATGTGTATGTTAAAAGCCGCGTGCTCGAAAGAGCGCGCGGCTTTTGTTTTCTTAATGATTCGGGTGTGGCAGACAGATAATGCATAACACCCTAGGTAGTTAGCCGAATTCGAGCAAAAGGGAGGATAGGATGGCGATCGGAGCGCGTAAGCAACCGCTGTACGATCAGCTGGTCGATATTCTGACCGAAAAGATTGACCATGAATATCGCGCCGGTGACATGATTCCTTCCGAGCGCGAACTTTCGGAGCGCTATGGTCTCTCGCGCACTACGGTACGCCTGGCTCTGCAGGAACTGGAGCGTTTAGGACTGGTGGTTCGGCAGCACGGTCGCGGTACCTTTGTGACCGACCGTTCGGCAAAGGCAACCAATCTTATGCAGTCCTACAGCTTTACCGAGCAGATGCGCGCGATGGGTCGAGAACCCGAGACCACGATTCTCGAGTTTTGCGAGATGGAGGCCGATAAGAATCTGGCCGAGCATATGGGATTGCGCATCGGTGATCGCATTTTTAAGCTCAAGCGCCTTCGCTCTGCCGACAACATGCCCATGATGGTCGAACGCAGCTATCTACCGGTTCGTCAATTTCTGTCCCTAAAGCGACCGCTGCTGGAGCGTAAGCCGCTTTACGATGTGATTGAGCAGGACTTTCAGCAAAAGATTCGCGTGGCCGAAGAGGAGTTCTATGCGAGCATAGCCCGTCCCACCGATGCCCACCTTTTGGGAATTGTCGAGGGCTCGCCTGTGCTCGATTTGGTCAGGACTACGTATAACGAGTCAAACGAGGTAGTGGAGTACACACTCTCGGTTGCTCGTGCCGATCAGTTTAAATACAAGGTTTACCACCAGCGCAGTAACTAGTGCTCGCATCGTTTCCATATGGTGATTCTTTGCATTTAACTGGTTACTACCAGATAACCAACCGAAGTGTATAATTGCACGTCAGAGGATTACTTCTAGAGAGAGGTATTAGAAATGTTCGAGAAGAGTGTCGAGGAGCTCACCGAGCTCGGCGCCCAGATCACCACGGCCGAGATTGCTCAGCAGCCCGAGCTTTGGCGTGATACGCTCAACATCTATCGCGAGAACAAGGAGGCCATCGAGGCCTTCCTGGCCGAGGCTCGCGCTATGGGCGAGGGTCGTCTGTCCGTTGTCTTCACCGGTGCCGGTACGTCCGACTACGTTGGCGATACCTGCGCCCCGTACCTGCGTCACGCTGGCAACACTGATCTCTACGACTTTAAGCCCATCGCCACGACCGACATCGTGAGCGCCCCGCGCGACTTCCTGCGCGCCGAGGATCCCACGCTCGTGGTTTCCTTTGCCCGCTCTGGCAACAGCCCCGAGAGCCTTGCCGCCGTTGCCGTTGCCAAGGAGCTCGTCCACAACGTCAAGTTCCTCAACATCACCTGCGCTCCCGAGGGCAAGCTTGCCGTCGAGTCTGCCGATGATCCCAATGCGCTGACGCTGCTCATTCCGCGCGCCAACGACAAGGGCTTCGCCATGACCGGTTCTTATTCCTGCATGACCCTGCTCTCCACCCTTATTTTCGACACTGCCTCTGACGAGCAGAAGGCCGAGTGGGTTGAGACGATTGCCAAGATGGGCGAGGAGGTCATCTCCCGTGAGCCCGAGATCGCCGATTACCTTGCTGGCGATTTCAACCGCGTGACCTACTTGGGTTCTGGCTCCTTCGGTGGCCTTGCTCAGGAGAGCCAGCTCAAGATCCTCGAGCTCGCTCACGGTCTGGTCGCTACTTCCTACGACACCTCCATGGGCTATCGTCACGGACCTAAGTCCTTCGTCGACGATAAGACGCTCGTCTTCGTGTTCGTCAACAACGACGCCTACACCCGTCAGTACGACATCGACATCCTCAACGAGATCGGTGGCGACGAGATCGCTCAGCACACCATCGCCGTTCAGCAGGAAGGTGCCACCGTCTATGAGGGTGAGTCCTTCACCTTTAAGGGCTACGAGGCACTTCCCGAGGGTTACCTTGCTCTGCCGTTCGTGATGTTTGCCCAGGCTATCAGCCTGCTCAACTCCGTCCGCGTGGGCAACACGCCCGATACGCCGAGCCCCACCGGCACGGTCAACCGCGTGGTTAAGGGCGTGACGATTCACCCCTTCACCGCTTAATCGCGTCCCCCTGTAAGGGCGCCCGTCCGCTCATAACGGCGGGCGGGCGCTTTTTGTTTTACGTGAGCTGGGTATAAGCATTACCACAGTCAACTGCTTTAGAAGCGAGGAGTGCATATGAGCACGTACGCAATTAAGGCTGACAAGTTCTTCTTGCCGGCAGGCCCGCAACTGGGCGGCTATCTTATGGTCGAGGATGGCGTTTTTGGCGCCTGGCAGGCCGACGAGCCCTCTTGCGAGATTAAGGACTACACGGGATCGTGGATCGCACCGGGTATGGTCGATACTCACATCCATGGCTTCTACAACCACTCAACTACCGATAACGATCCCGAGGGCATCGATATCAGCTCAACCGAGCTCGCCCGTCGCGGTACCACCAGCTGGCTGCCCACGACGTTCACCGATGGCGTCGAACAGATCAAGGACGCCTGCGCTGCTATCGCCAAGGCGGACGAGGGCCGCGGCCCCGACTTCTGCGGTGCCCGCATTCAGGGAATCTACCTGGAGGGCCCCTTCTTTACCATGAAGCACGTGGGCGCGCAGAACCCCGCTTACCTGATTGACCCCTCCGAGGAGGTTTTCGACCAGTGGCAGGAGGCTGCGGGCGGTCGCATCGTTAAGAGCGCCATGGCCGCCGAGCGCGACGGTGCCGCTGCTTATGCGGCTGCTCTGAACGCCAAGGGCGTGGTGACCAGCATCGGTCACTCCGACGCCACCTACGATGAGTGCATCGCCGCTATCAATGCCGGTGCCAGCTGCTTTACGCATACCTATAACGGCCAGCGCGGTCTGCATCACCGTGAGCCCGGTGTCGTGGGTGCTGCCATGTCCACGCCCGAGACCTACGCCGAGATCATCTGTGACGGCAAGCACGTAAACCCTGCCGCCATCAAGGCGCTGCTGCAGGCAAAGGGCTGGCAACACACGGTGCTCATCACTGACTGCCTGGGCTGCGGCGGCATGCCCGAGGGCAGCTACACCAGTGGTGGCATGGACGTCATCATGAAGGACAACCTGTGCTGGCTCGCCGACGGCAAGAGCATTGCCGGCTCGGTGCTCACGCTTGCCCAGGGCGTCAAGAACATCGTTGACTGGGGCATCGCCAGCGCCGATATCGCCATTCGTATGGCAACCGAGGTGCCGGCACGCTCCGCGCACATCGAGGATAAGTGCGGCAGCATCATGCCGGGTCGCGACGCCGACTTTGTCGTGTTCGACCATGAGCTTACCCTCGTCGAGACGTATGTTGGCGGCCAGAGCGTCGGCAACGCCTTTACCGAGTAACGATAGAAAAAGACGGCGGGCCCGAATCTGCTCGGACCCGCCGTATGGGTTGAACGCTCAAAAGCACCTTCACAGTTACAGCTTGTTAGCGATTTTCTTTGCCGTGCGCTTGACGCCGGCCACCAGGCCTCCTGCAGGATGCTCCTTCTCGTATGCTAGACGCTTCTCGCGCTTGGCGTACTCTTCGACGATGATATCGCCATATTCGTCTTCGATCTTGTCGAAGAAGTCGACGGCGCCCTTAATTTCCTCAGCGGTCGGGTGTCCCTTTTGGACACCGCCGGCGAGTTTGAACGGCCCCCACGTATCAAAGCCGGGGCAGCCGTAGACACCCATAAAGATGGCCTGCCTCATGCGGCAGATGCCATCGATATCCTTGCCGTACCACTTGTTTTTGCCACCGTAGGTCATAAGGCCAAACACCTTGTCCTGCGGCTGCAGCACGTTCGTGAGCACTCGTGCCATGTCCTTGTCGATCTCGGAGTAATAGATGCCCGTGGCGACACCGATCAGATGATATTCGTGCAGGTTGGGATACTCGTTTTTACCGAGTGCCTTGACGTCGAGGGTATCGATCTCGGGGTGTGCCTCGACGATGGCGTCCACGAGCTTTTTCGTATTGCCGTGATGGCGCGAGGCGTAGAGGATGATGGTTCGCATAAGAAGGCCTTTCAGCTGTAATTGCATCAATGTCTGTATGGTACCCCGTTACATGGCTGGGATACCGGACGCATCGATGAACGTGCGGGTTTGTCCTTTGGTTAGGGCCGAGACGGGTACTTGCGAGCAAAAAGCAGTTGTTCGAAAGGATGGGCAATGGAATACGCTCTCTCCAACGATTCGATTTCTATTAAGGTGTCCACGGCTGGTGGTTCGTTTACCTCGATCAAGGCCGGAGGTTGCGAGTATCTGTGGCAGGGCGATCCCGCCGTGTGGTCCGGCCAGGCACCGATTTGCTTCCCGATTTGCGGAGGCTTGCGCGATAACAACGCCATGACGTTTGCCGGGCATCATGTAAAGCTCGCTCGCCATGGGTTTGCGCGCAAACAGGAGTGGAAGCTGCTGAGCCAGAGCGAGAACGAGCTGGCGATGTGCCTGGCTTCGGAGGATAACGCCGCGCTGCTGAGCGATTATCCGTATCCGTTTAAGCTTGTCGCCCGCTATACGCTCGAGGACGCTGCCGTGCGCGTTTCCTATGAGGTCACCAACGAGGGCACCGAGGACATGCCGTTCTTTATTGGCGGTCATCCCGGCTTTAGGTGTCCGCTCGATGAGGGCGAGGCCTATACGGACTACGAGTTGCGCTTTGAGAAGGACGAGGCTGCGGAGCTCTGCACCGCCGTCCCCTCGACTGGCTTGATCGACGTGACCAATCGCTCCAAGAACCCCATGGTGGGAAAGACGCTGCCTCTGTCACATGAGCTCTTCGATTTTGCGGAGACCATCTTTGACGTGCTCGAGAGCCGTCAGGTCACGCTTTCCAAAAAGGGCGAGGACAAGGGCGTCCGCCTGAGCTTTGAGGGCTTCCCATATCTCATTGTGTGGAGCAAGCCCGAGGGCGATTTTGTGGCGGTTGAGCCCTGGGGCGGCCTTTCGACCTGCTCCGATGAGGACGACGTGCTTGAGCATAAGCGCGGCTGCCTTGTCGCCAAGCCCAAGGAGACCGTCGTTCGCTCGTTCACGATTGAGATTCTGTAATTCCGTTTTGTCGACTCGTATCGCGAGGCACAAGGAGCCTGCGAGATAAGGAGCTAAAAATGATCCTCACCGTTACGATGAACCCGTCTGTCGATACGCGCTATCAGCTCGATGAGCTCATTATCGACGACGTTAACCGTGTGACGCCCGAAAAGACCGCTGGCGGCAAGGGCCTCAACGTGGCCCGTGTGCTGGGTCAGCTGGGCGACGACGTTGTGGCAACCGGTCTGCTCGGCGGCCACATGGGCGCCTACATGGCTGAGCTCATGGACGCCAACGGTATTAACAACGACTTTGTGCCCATCAAGGGCGAGACTCGCATTTGCCTCAACATCCTCCACGCCGGCAACCAGACCGAGCTGCTCGAGAGTGGCCCGGCAATTGCCCCCGAGGAACTCGATGCCTTTACCGCCAAGTTTACTGAGCTTGCGGGCAAGGCCGACGTCGTCACCATTTCGGGTTCTCTGCCCCGCGGTGTCGAGGCAGACTACTATGCCAAGATCACGGGCATTGCCGAGAACGCCGGCGCCAAGGTGCTGCTCGATACCTCGGGTGCCTCGCTCGAGGCTGCACTCAAGTCCGAGGTCAAGCCTGAGCTGGTTAAGCCTAACCTGACCGAAATTAACGGCCTTTTGGGCACGAGCTTTACCACCGACGATGTGGATGAACTCCGTGCCGCGCTCGCCTCTGACGCCCGCTTCTCCGATATCCCCTGGGTCGTCGTATCCATGGGTGCTGCCGGCTCCGTTGGCTTCCACAATGGCCGTGCGTTCCGCGCAAAGACGCCCGATATCCCCGCCGTTAACGCTACGGGCTCTGGCGATTCGACCATTGCCGGCTTCGCACATGCGATTGCTGCTGGTGCGGATGACGAGACGGTCCTGCGTACCGCCAACACCTGCGGCAAGCTCAATGCCATGGATCCCATGACTGGCCACTTGGTTATGGACCGTTGGGACGAGGTCTACAACGGCGTTGTCGTGACCGAGCTGTAGGAGCTTGTGCTGCGGCCCCGGCATCGGTTGCTAGCTCATGTCGACGACAAGTGCAGTAGCATTATGCCGGGGCGCGACGCCGACACTGTCGTGTTCAATCCCGACCTTACCCTGGTCGAGACGCATGTGGGTGGCAACAGCTTTGGTAATGCGTTTGCCGAGTAGCCGCCAAAGAAACGATCCGAGAGGGGATTTAGATGATTTACGGTGCATTGGGCGATATCGAGGAGTACCGCGGAATGCTCAAGGGCCTCGACGTGCTGATCGACTGGCTCGAGGAGAACGACCCGGCGCAGCTCGAGGTCGGCAGCCATCCGATTCTGGGCGATAAGGTCTTTGCGAACGTCATGGCTCCCACGACGCGTCCCGAGGCCGAGGCTCACTATGAGACGCATCAGCGCTATCACGACCTGCAGATCGACGTCGAGGGTCGCGAGGCCTTTAAGGTTGCCACGGGCAGCCTGACGCTGGTTCAGGAGTTTGACGAGAAGGACGACTACGATCTGGTCGATTCCGACGCCTCGATCGCCGGCGATCTTGCTGACGACAAGTTTGCGCTGTTTGTTGCCGGCGAGCCTCACATGCCCTCGCTCGAGTTCCCGGGCGATGGCGCGCAGCCGGTCAAGAAGATCTGCTTTAAGTTGCTTGCAGACGCTTACTGGGAGGAGTAACGAGCCGCTCGGCTGAGCTGTTCGTATGCTGGCGTGATTCCATTGAGGAGCGCGCTTGAGTCCCGCCGATCGCGGTTCCTTTGGGAGACTGCGGTTGGCGGGGCTTTTGTTGAGTAGGAGAGTTTCCGGCGGCGTTGTGCTTGGATTGGCGGAAGCGCGCCCGAAATCAGCAACAAAAAAGCCGCCCGAAGGCGGCTATCTTGTGCAATGGAGCCAGCGACCGGGCTCGAACCGGTGACCCCCGCTTTACGAGAGCGGTGCTCTACCAACTGAGCTACGCTGGCGGCCATGTGATGGCGCAACTGAGGCGTCAACGGCTGTCTATGATACGGGACATCGCAAATCCGCGCAAGTGTTCTGACGGCTTTTCTCACTTTAAATGCACTAATATTGGAGACGCGATGTCTTGCTCTTACGGGTCTCAAACAGAATGGGGCAGCGATGACTCAACCCAAGATTCTTCTCGCACGCATCGACGACCGTTTCATTTACGGACAAGACGTTGAGCTGTGGAACGAAGCCGTGGGTTCCAACCTTGTCCTAATCGTCAACGATGAGATCGCGGCAGATTCGCGCAAGTGGGCGCCTATGAGGGTCGCGGCGCCCGAGGGCGTGTGGACGCGGTTTTTCTCGGTGCAAAGGACCATCGACATCATTCATACCGCAACGCCGCGCCAGTTGATTCTGATCATGGTGGCCTCACCCGCCGATGCACTCGCGCTGGTTAAGGGTGGCGTGCCGATTACCAAGATCAGCATTGGCCATATGCAGGCAGGGGAGGGCAAGCGCCCCATAACGCCCGCGGTTGCCATAGACGATGCAGACGTCGCCGCCTTTAAAGAGCTGCAAAAGCTCGGCATAGAACTAGAAATCCGCTATCTCCCCAGCTCGAATCCCGACCCCATCGGCAATCTGTTCAACTGATCCCTTGGGGACGGAGAAAAACGAATCATTTTGCCCTTGCGAGGGACGCGCGCGATGCTGCCTGTCAAAAACAATGCCCATTTACTACGTTTGATCGGCTATCGCCGAGCATGTCGAATTTGAGAAAAACAAAACCGCAGGTAGACGGCTCGTGAATCTAACAAAAACCGGTGCATGGTCGAGCATCCCGGGCTAAACGTAGTAAATGGGCATACTTTTGATACGTCACACTCATACACTCACAGCGAAAATGAGCCCAAAAGATGAAAAAGCGCCCGTCGGCGGTGGTGCCGGCGGGCGCTGCTGTGCGATATGTCGCGTTGCGGGCTTAGTGCCTCATAAAGTGGTATTCGATCACATTGCTATAGGGGTGACCCGGGCCCACAATGCCCTGCGGGAACAACGGCTGGTGCGGCGTGTCGGGGTACATCTCTGCCTCGAGGGCAAAGCCAGCGCCCCAGCCATAGTTAGCATCGTCCTTGGCGTGCTCGTCGCCCAGCCAGTTGCCGGTGTAGAGCTGCACGCCCGGGGCGGTGGTGTAGTAGTCCAGCTCACGGCCGGTCCACATCTCCTCGACGTGCATCGCGCGGCGCAGATTACGGCCGTACTGATAGCCATCGATGCACAGGCAGTGGTCGTAGCCACGGGCCTGCTTAATCTGCGGGTCGTCGGCTTCCATGCCGGGCGCGACGGGGCGCAGCTCACGGAAGTCAAACGGCGTGCCCTCGACCGGAGCGATCTCTCCGGTGGGGATATTCTGCTCGTTGATGGGCAGGTAGTGGGCAGCGTTAGCAACAAAGAAGTGCTCACAGTCCATGCCGGCGTTGTGACCGGCAAGGTTAAAGTACGTGTGGTTGGTCATGGACACGTACGTGGCGCGGTCGCTCTCACAGCCATATTCGATACGGAAGCAGCCGGTGCGCGTCACGGTAAACACGGCCGTAAAGGTGCGGTTGCCGGGAAGGCCCAGCTCACCGTTCTCAAGCGAGGTGGTCATGCGCACGGCATTGTGGACCTCGTCGAGCTCAACGTCCCATACGCGCTTGTGCAGACCATGTTCAAGATCGCTGTGCAGGTTGTTGGTGCCCTCGTTGGCGGGCATATGCCAGTCCGTGCCGGCGATGGTGATCGTGGCACCTGCAGTGCGGTTGGCCACAGGTCCGATGGTCGCGCCAAAGCAGGCGGGGTTGTCAAAGTAATCCTCGAGCCTATCGAAGCCCAGCACCACATCGCGCACGTTGCCGGGGATGTCGGGCACGTCGATGCCCAACACGGTGGCGCCATAGTCCATAATGCGAACGCAGATCTCGGGCCCGTTGAGGGTGTAACGATGAACGGGGGTACCGCACGGCGCGGTGCCGAAAAGCTCGGAAGTGATCATTTGGTTCCTAACATCGAGGTATTTCCGACAAACTGTAACGCGAACAGGCAAGATTATCACTACACCCCACTAAAGCAGGGGGTATTTTTCTCAAAAAAGTGATGATTGGAGCTGTGCGGGCGTTCATTTCTGACGCGCGCGAGTCTGATACAATTTGTTCGTTATTGTTTGAATTGACGTGAGCGTGGAACAGCGAGGACTCATCGTGATTAAAGCGGAGCGACAGGATAAGGTTCGGCAGCTGCTCGAGGAACAGGGAACGGTCTCGGTCAAGGAGATTTCGGATGCGTTAGGTGTCTCGGATATGACGATCCGCCGTGACCTTGAGGAGCTTGCGAGCCTGGGCGAGATCGAGCGCGTGCACGGCGGAGCCCGCAGTGCGCAGGTCCGTCCACACGCTATGCTGCGCCATGAGTATTCGCACAGCGAAAAGCGCACGAAGCATGCCGAGGAAAAGTTGCAGATTGCGCGCCGTTCTGTGGAGCTTATCGAGGAAGGCTCGACCATCTTTTTGGGCACGGGCACCACGGTTGAGCAGATGGCCTCGATGCTGCCGGCGTTTCGCCTGCGCATTGTGACCAATTCGCTTTCGGTGTTTAACCTGCTCGAGGCGCGCGAAGACTGCGACCTGTGCCTGGTGGGCGGCATGTACCGTCGCCGCACCGCCGCTTTTGTGGGACCAACGGCCGAGGATACCCTGCGTGCGCTGGGCATCGACGCGGCGTTTATCGGTGCCAACGGCATTCTGGACGGCGACGTGTCTACATCCAATATGGAAGAGGGCCGCATCCAGCAGCTCGCCTTTAGCAAGGCCGACTCGCGCTATCTGATCGCCGACTCCAGCAAGATCGGCAAGCGCGACTTCTACACCTTCTGCCGCCTGGACAATTTGGACGCCGTGGTGTGCGAGCCGGGCATCGCCGCCGAGGATCGTGCCGCCATCGAGGAACACACGCAGGTTATTTGCTAGTTATCGCTACGGGATTGCCAACGGGTGATACGGGAGGACTTTTACCTCCTGTCATTGTGGAAACCAGCGCGTCAGCGCTACGCGATATGACGCGCAAATAAGGACTCCACTATCAAATCGTCTCAACCTGTAACAGGTAGGGGTGAAACCACCAACCAGATGTTACAGATTGAGACAATTCGGCGGGGCCTACCTTGTTTGTCTCGATCTGTAACGGTTAGGACTTAAAAACTCGGCTACGTGTTACAGATCGAGACAAAAGAAAAAGAACATTAGGACTTGAAAATAAAGTTTTGATAAGGGATTCGCCCAGTTAAGACGGTGCGGCAGACAATTGAGATTAGTTTGCCTCCGGAGTCGTAAGCATAATGAGTCAGTTCGATGACCGGAAGTTTTGCAACACCATAATTACTGGCTTCGGAATCGCTAAGCTGACGTGCTCTATAGCTTTCCCTAACAGATTGGATAGACTTGGACAAGTCGTCCATGATTCTGCTAAATGCCTGAAAATCTAACTGGTTATTCGGAACGCGCGACTTTGAAATGAAGAACGTATCAGCGCCTATGAAGCTGCCTTCAAGTTCGTAGGTCAATTCAAGACGCTGAATTTTGTCGCGACTTTGACATCCAAATTGTTGGAGCATCATTACGGAAATTGGACGACCTGATGTGAGGCCGCCGAAATGTTTGGTAATGGCATCTGGATCAACGCCATCGCAATGGCTTGCAAAGTCAAAGTCTAAAAGTGAATTGAGCTCGCTAACGCGTTTCGGTGCAACAAACGACCCCTTACCTTGGATTCGATAGATACTTCCACGACGCTCCAGCTCACTCATGGCAAGTCGGACGGTTGTTCTGCTTACGGCGTATTCGTCGCAGAGTTCCATTTCTGTTGGAAGTTTATCGTCTGCTTGATATTCATCGACGATCTGCTTGAGCAGCGCGTCGGTGAGCTGTAAATAGAGTGGCCGTTTTTCGTGTGTATCGAGCATTAGAGCCTCAGTTTGCATGTTGGTTATACCTGATGGTTGCCTCAGTCGGGATGTAACGTGGGCAAGGTAACCTTAACGTATCACAGAGCGGCTCAGCATGACGATCTGATGCCTGTATCCACGAAGGGCTTGTCCGAGCGTGAAGATATTCTGGGGCAGGCAAATACCGTTCATGGAGTCCCCGATATGTTGGAGGTCAGCGCCGGCTGCTTTTGCTGCAAGGCCTATTTTCTTAATGGTCTCGCTGTCGCAGGAGTCTTGACTCGTCCCGTTCGCCGCCATGACGAGAACCTTCTCTTCAATTGACTTGCCTACGTTGTGGGATCGTACAAAGTCTACGATGGCGCGCAGGTCTGCTTCTTGGAAGCAAGGGACGGTGTAGGGGGCTGGCACGAGAAGGATATCGACGCCGAGGTCAACAAACTTGCGCGCAATTTCGAGCGTCATGACAGGTTCCGCAACGCCCGCTCCATGCATTTTTCCGGCTATGACCAGGCCATTGAAATGCTCTTTGGAGAGTTTAATCGAATGGGCGATTGCATCGTTGGAGACGCCGGTTCCAGGGTTGCCCGTCAGGCAGATAAAATCAAATCCGAGTTCGTTAGCCTTTTCTAAGGTCTTGGGAGAGACGCGACGACCCATGGGGATTTCCGTTCGGGATTCAGACATCTCTGCCCCGTTATCAACTGGCTCCAGATTGACGCCAATGGGCCTTCCGCATGCTCGCTTCACCCAAGTGACCGGGTTTTCATTGAGATCATCTG
Organism: uncultured Collinsella sp.; assembly: GCA_902493515.1. GTDB lineage: Bacteria > Actinomycetota > Coriobacteriia > Coriobacteriales > Coriobacteriaceae > Collinsella. Next base: position 62,588 of record CABUPE010000004.1, on the reverse strand, counting down.
GAATACCGGCAATAACTGGATCGAACACATCGAGCGCGTTAAACAGAAGCAGGTCGGCACCTGCGGCACGTTCGATTTCTGCATTAGTAACGCCGCCGAGAAATTGGGAAGAGGGTACGTTTTCCGCCATGATGGTACGTCCCTCGGAAGCCAGAATTGCCTGTTTTAGATCCATGGGTGACGTGGCGGCAAAATCGGATGCGGACATGTTCAGTAATCGTTTGGGCATTGTTACTTCCTTTGACTAGAACGACAGGCTTGTGACATTGTCTCTAATATTGTTACAACAATATATTCAATATGTTATATCCAATCGGTGAACGGTTGCAAACTTATTGTACTGCTCGGAAAAATAGCCTTTAGCTGGGAAAACCTTATATTAATCAACTACCGTTCACCGAATAAGTATTTGAATTCTTGACATATCGAAAAAGCGGAAAAAGAATTGGTTATGACAAATCGCGCAAATGATATTACATTTCGCACAAGAACGTATTCACTTACATAAGTGGATACAAACGGGGACGACGACGGTTGAGTCCGGATAAATCGTTGTGTGCCCGGGAATCATGAAAGGATGTGTTATGGACGCTATCGTCAAATTCCTTGAAAAACACCAGCCTCTCTTCGACAAAATCTCGAGGAACATTTATCTGGTGGCGATTAAGGATGGCTTTCTCTCGAATATGCCAATTGTGCTGTTCTCGAGCCTGTTCCTTCTTCTTTCGACGCTCCCTGCCTATGTAGGCATCACGCTTCCGTCTGAGGTGCTGGATTTCTTCAATAAAATCTATGCATATACCATGGGACTTCTTGGCATTATGGTGGCCGGCACCACGGCGAGCTCACTTGCCATGTCGATGAACCGTCGCATGCCTTCGGGTAAATCTCTCAACCCCACCTCGTGCATGGTTTGTGCCATGTGCGGCATGCTCTTGCTATCGGTGACGAACGATGTTGTCTCGATTGGCGGAGCAGATACATCTGTTTTTGAAACCGGCTATATGGGAACCAAGGGTTTTCTCGCTGCGTTCGTAGCCGCATTCTTGACCGTTAATATCTATAAGGTGTGCATTAGCCATAATGTGACGATCAAGCTTCCCAAAGAGGTCCCTGGCTCTATTGCGCAGAGTTTTCGCGATATCTTTGCATTTGGGTTTTCGATCCTTGCGTGCGCTTTTATCGATCTTGCGAGCCGCAAGCTGCTTGCTGTGCCGTTCGCCAATTTGGTATCCGCTCTCATCTCGCCGCTGTTCTCCGCGGTCGACACCTATCCTGGCATGGCGCTTATCGAAGGCGCGGTCGCGCTTTTCCAATTTATGGGTATCCACGGTGCTTCGGTTGTCATGAGTCCGATCAATGCTGCGCTCTACGGCAATACCGTTACCAATCTTGAGGTTTTCCAAGCAGGTGGACACCCGTCAATTGCTCTCACGCAGGACTTTACAAGCTTCATCGGCGGTCTGGGCGGTTCTGGCTGCACGTTCATCGTTCCTATTATCCTGATCATGTTTATGCGCTCCAAGCAGCTTAAAGCCATGGGCAAGGCATCGATTATCCCGGTGATTTTTGGAGTTAACGAGCCCGTTATCTTCGGTATGCCGATTGTTCTCAATCCCTATATGTTCGTGCCCTTCCTAGTGGCTCCTATGGTCAACGCCATTATCGGTAAATTTTTCATTGACGTCATTGGAATGAACGCCCCCATGTATACCATGCCGTGGGCGCTTCCCGGCCCAATCGGTGCATTCCTCACCACGGGTCTCGATCTACGTTCTCTCGTATTGATGGCAGTGCTGTTGGTCGTTGACTTTGTGATCTACTATCCGTTCTGCAAGGCGTATGACCATCAGCTTTGTTTGGAAGAGTCTGCAAAGGAGACTGCAGGAACCTCGGATGCAGATGCTATTGCCGCACAGGAAAATGTCGCAAAAGCTCTCGAGGCGGTAAAGGACAAGGCGGAGCAGATCCGCGTGCTTGTGCTTTGCCAGGGTGCCGGCACTTCGACTCTCTTGGCAAATGCTCTTCGCGAAGGTGCCGCTGCTAAGGGTATCGATCTGGTTTCTCAGTCCGGTGCGTACGGAAGCCACTATGAGACGATGGATCAGTACAACGTGATTGTTCTGGCGCCCCAGGCACGCATGTACTATGACGCTATGAAGGCCGATACCGATCGCCTTGGAATTAAACTGCTCACCACAAGGGGCAAGGAGTATATCGACCTTACCAACGATCCCGAAGGTGCAATTGACTGGATCGTTCAGGAGCTGGCCAAATAGTGGATGCACTTCGTCGTTGATTCGTCGGTGTATGGTACGGCCCCGCAGCTTATTGAGCTGCGGGGCCGTATTTCGTTGAGTATCTAATTGAGACAATGCGCGCAACCGTCGTGAGATCGCATTGGCGCTCTCCGAGTCACCGACAAACTGTCTTCCATCTATGTGACCAATTCGCTTTCGGCCTTTAGCCTGCTCGAGGCGCGCGAGGATTGCGAGCTGTGCCCGGTGGGCGGCATGTACCGTCGCCGCACCGCCGCCTTTGTGGGCCCCATGGCCGAGGATACCCTGCGCGCACTAGGGATTGACACGGCGTTTATCGGTGCCAACGGCATTCTGGACGGCGACGTGTCCACGTCCAACATGGACGAGGGCCGCATCCAGCAGTTCGCCTTTAGCAAGGCCGATGCGCGCTATCTGATCGCCGACTCCAGCAAGATCGGCAAGCGCGACTTCTACACCTTCTGCCGCTTGGACAATTTGGACGCCGTGGTGTGCGAGCCGGGTATTACCGCCGAGGATCGCGCCGCCATCGAGGAGCACACGCAGGTCATTTGCTAGCTAGCGCAGCAGGAGGACTTTTGCCCTTGCCAGCGCGGGGTTACCGCTTCACAATGACGTGCAAATAACTTTGGGCAACAAGGATGAGGCTATTCTGAGATATGACTAGACTCCGTATCTCGTCTATATGTCCCTTGAGAATGAATCGTAGTCTTCATAGAGCCCTTCTCTGCTTTCATCCTCGGCGTGGTTTACACGTCCAAGGAGCTTATCCTTTGAAGCCTCTTTTGTTATTGCGGCCTCGCCATCGGGTATTGTGGCTTGCAAGAATAGTTCTAGAGCATGGACGTCTTTGAGTATGTAGCCCGTCGAACGACCCGCTCCTGTTTTTTCGATTGCGCTGCAACTAACAAGCTGGCCGAGGGTTCGTTTAACGGTTACCTCGCTGATATCGGGGCAGCTGGACCGGATGTCGGATTTCTTAATGACGCCGGGTCTCTGTTGAAATAGAACAGTGATGCGCGCTTGCTTCGACATGGGACGAGTGCTTGATTCAATTAAGGTACGCTGCTCGAGCTGTCGGTAGGCGGCCAGGGTTGTTCCGAGCATGAAACGGATAAAGGGTACTTCGGTGTTTTGATTTTCATTCCATCCAGTGGAGCTTGCAGCGAGGGCGTTGTAGTAAAGCGCTTTGTTGTCTTCAATAAGTCGTTCGATGCTGATGTAACGCGCAACATCGTATCCAGTCTTTTCGAGCAGCAGCGTTGTAAGGAGCCGGCTCATCCTGCCATTGCCATCGTTGAAGGGATGAATGCTAACAAAATCGAAGATAAAGCGGAGCGATATAAGGAGGGGATCGCAAACTTGGCGAGATAAAGCATCGTTGAGGGACTGGCAGGCTTCTTTAATAAGTCCCGGGGTTGCTAGAGCCGAAGGGGGCCTAAAGCGCACAAATCGATTACCTTGATCGTCAATGGAGACGATTTCGTTATCGCCATCTTTCCAATGGCCTCCATACGAGATTGCCGTGTGCGCCATGAGGTCACGATGCAACTGCAGAATGACCGATGGCGTTACGGGAATGGAATCGTGTTGCTCGTGAATAAGCGACAGCACATCTCGGTATCCAGCGATTTCTTCCTCTGCGCGGGAGCTTGGCTTGGCGGAATACGCCATGATCGCTTTGAGTCTTTTTTGGGTGGTAACAATTCCTTCAAGTCCGTTGGAGGATCGGGTGCTTTGGATCTTAGCCTCCTCCATTAGGGACGATAGAAGCTCGGGTTTGACTTGACTCAGAGCAAGCTGACGGCCTTTATGCTCGCGTATCGAGAGGAGGAGGTTGGTGATTGGAGTTGCTTCGAGTTCCGCTGGGACTGTGGTGTAATCGAACTGGCGCATGCGGCTCCTTTCGGTATCACGAACATACTTTCGATATCATAATACCATTAAATGATACCGAAAGTATGTTCGTGATACCGAAAACTGGAAACCATGGTTCATAACTGCTTGGAAAGTTCGGATTTGACTATCTTATTGTCTTGATCTGTAACAGTTAGACGGTTAAAAGTGGGCTACGTGTTACAGATTGAGATCTTTCAGCCCTGGTCGCCCGTTCGTCTAAATCTATAACAGTTAGGATTGAAAATCCCTGCTAGATGTTACAGATCGAGATAAACGGTCCGCACGGGCTCACCAAAAACAAAAAGACCGCATGCGAACCCGTGGAGGGATTCGCATGCGGCCGACAGGGGGTATGCGGCAAAAGTTAGGCCATAAGCAGGCCGGTCTCCGCGACGTTCTTGTACCAGTACGCGCTCGCCTTGGGATAGCGCTTCTGGGTCTCAAAGTCGATGTAGAACAGGCCATAACGCTTGTTGTAGCCGTTGGTCCAGGAGAACTGGTCCTGCAGCGACCACACAAAGTAACCGTCGACGTTTACGCCGCCGTCGATTGCCTTGAGGATCCACGCGAGATGCTGACGCATGTAGTCGATACGAGGGGCGTCATCGATAAAGCCATCCTCGAAGTCGTCCTTATAGCCCATGCCGTTCTCGGTGATGTAGATCTTCTTGTAGTTGGGGTAATCGTTCTTAATGCGGAGCAGCAGGTCGTACAGGCCCTCGGGATAGATGATCCAGTCCCAATCGGTGGTGGGTACGCCTTCGCGCACGCACGACTCGCCCACGCCCTTGAGGAACCAGCGCGAGGAGCCCTTGTCGCCGGTGCCATTGTGGTTGATGTCGTTTTCGCCCTCGGCGGCACGCAGGAACTGGCACTTGTAGGTGTTGACGCCCAGGCAATCGTTGTAGGGGAGCGCGGCGGTCAGCGCGGCGATGTCCTCGTCGCGGACGTCGAGCTCGCCGCCGGCGATATGGGCCAGCTTGGTTGCGGCTTCCATGGTGTCGGCTGCATAGTGGCCGCGGAAGGTGGCGTCGAGCACCCAGCGGTTGTTGATGACGTCGGCCATGCGGGCGGCCTCGCAGTCGGCAGCGCTGTTGGGATCGAGGGGATACTTGGGCTCCAGGTTCTGGACAATGCCGATCTCGCCCTCAAAGCCGCCCTCATGGAAGGCGACGACAGCCTTGGCGTGGGCCACCATCATGTTGTGCATAAGCTGGAAGGCCTTGTCCAGGCGATACTTCTCGCCGTGCGGCCAGTTGCCGACGATAAAGCTGCCCTCGGCGGTCGCGGGAATCTCGTTAAAGGTAAACCAGTGCTTGACCTCGGTGAACTCGGCAAAGCAGAACTTGGCGTACTCGACAAAGGCGTCGATCGTCGTGCGCGTCAGGAAGCCCTCGCCGCCGTTCTGGTAGAAGGCCTCGGGCGTGTCAAAGTGATCGAGCGTGACATAGGGGATAACGCCAGCTTTGTTGCAGGTGGCGAAAAGCTCGTGATAGAAAGCGACGCCCTCGGGGTTAATCTCGCCGGTGCCACTGGGGAAGATACGGCTCCAAGCGATGGAGACGCGGATACCGTTGATGCCGAAGCGCTGGCACAGGTCGATATCGACCGGGTACTTGTTGTAGAAATCGCTTGCGGGATCGGGGGAGAAGCGACCCTGAGCAGCCAGGAAATCGTCCCAGGGCACTTTGCCCTTGCCGTGCGTACGGGTCTCGCCCTCAACCTGGTAAGCAGCGGTGGCGCCGCCAAACACAAAGCCGTCGGGGAACTGCATGGGGTTGGTCATGAGTCATCCTTTCTGTGGGATACGAATAGGGAGAGGTGCCCGAACTGGGGATCCGGGCACCAACAGAGGGAGGAACTAGTCGAGGTTCTCGCGGAGCCACTTGATGGCGCCAGCGGGGTCGCGAGTAAGGTCGATATATTCCTTACCGCGGGGAGCGAGCAGCTTAATGCCCAGACGATCAGTGTCGGCCTTCATGTCGTTGTAGTAGCTACGAACCTGCGGGGCGAGCACGATAACGTCGTACTGACCCATGATGGCAGTGTGCTGGCCATAGGCGCCTGCGGAGGAAGCGATGTTCTCTCCGGTCTGCGCAGCACCTTCCTTGATGGCGTTGGCGAGCATGGCAGAGGTGCCGGCGCCGGCGCACAGGACGAGGACCTTCAGACCGTCGACGTCCTTCTTAGCGGATGCGTCGGCGGCGGGCTCGGGCTGATCGGCGACAGGCTTGCTGTCGGCGGCAGCGGCGGTCGGCTCGGCGGCAGTGGTGACAGCGGCGGTCTGCTCGACAGCGGGCGCAGAGGTGCTGGCGGCGATGGCGGCAGCACCATCGGACTCGAGACCCAGCTCGGCGGCGCGCTCGGCCTCCTGGTCGCAGAGTAGCTTATCGTATGCCTTCAAGAACGGCAGGTAGATGATGGCGTCCAGCAAGATGATGATCGCGACAAATACCAGGGCGATAAGCTGGAAGTTTGTGGTGATGAAGATGCCGATGGGGGCAGGGGTAGCCCAAGGCACCACGAAGGAGAAGCCGTTCATGCCCACATTGTCGATAAAGAACTTGGCAACACTCACGTTGACGCAGCCGGCGGCAACAAAGGGGATGAGCATGTAGGGGTTAAGGATCATCGGCGCGCCAAAGAGCAACGGTTCGTTGACGGCGAAGGCAACAGGAACAATCGAGGCCTTACCGACGGCTTTGAGCTGCTTGGACTTCATAAAGAGAATCAGCAGGAGCGGCACGATGAACGTCGCGCCGGTGCCGCCGAACTCACCCACGAGCGACATGTTAAAGGTGAGGGAATGGGCGGGGTGACCACCGGCCAGGAGAACCTGCAGGTTCTCGGCCTGGTTGGCAAGACGGATGGGGTCGATGCCCGGCTGGACGATCGAAGGACCGTGGACGCCGATGAACCAGAAGAACGCGGTGGCTGCCTGGATAAGGATGAGGCCGGGGTAGGTCTCTGCAGCGGTAAAGAGCGGGGAGAGCAGTTTGATGAGCAGCTCGGAGAACGGAACGCCCATGAGGTTGCGCACGACGACATCGATGATGCCGCAGATGATGACAGCGCCACCGAAGGGGATGATGTCGCGGAAGTTCTGAGCGATGGCGCCCGGGACCTCCTTGGGCAGCTTAATGGTCAGATCGCGCGAGACGCAGAATTTATAGACCCACACGGTAATGAACGCTGCGATATAGGCGGAGAACAGACCGCGCGTGCCCATGCTGGTGCAATCGAAGACCGAAAGTTCGGAGCCGTTGAACTTGGTGGTGAACTGCGTAACAGCGAGCAGCAGCATGCTGCACTGGGCGGCCACCATGGTGGAGCCGTCGTTGAGCACCTTGCCGGCGGGCATGCGACGGTTCATGGACGCTGTGAAGTTCTTGGCAGTGGTGCCGGCAACCATGATGCCCATGACGCCCATGGTGAAGTTGTACAGCTTGTTGCACCAGTCGATGAGCGGCTGGGGCAGCGTGATGCCAACTACGCCAGGAAGGGTGGCGATCAACAGAAAGATCGAAGAGGTGAGGACGATGGGCATGCACCCAAGGAATCCGTCCTTAATGGCCTGGAGGTAGACGTTCCTCGAGATCTTCTCAAAGAACGGTTGATGCTTTTCGAGCATCTTTACGATGGCGTCCATAGAGCTCCTTTGCTACTTGATGCGCGATGCATGTGGATGGAACTGGTCGTCGATGGATGGTCAGGACTGCCCGGAAACCTTCCTGCTTAAGGAAGGCATTGCGAAATGACAACGTTGTCATTTCGTTAATGACAACGTAAGACATTTTTTGGAAGAGCAACAAGGATATACGGGTGAGCGGTCGATATTGTCCGGTAAACGGTTGATTTGTCAGTCAGGCAGGTAGTGTATGCTAGAACGCAAAAAACAAGCGATGCAAGACCGACTGGAGAAGTAGTGGCAACGATGGACAAGAAAAATGTCTCAATGAATGATGTGGCAGTTGCCGCGGGTGTTTCTCTCAAGACGGTTTCGCGTGTGATTAACGAGCCCGGTAGCGTGCGAGAGTCGACACGCGATAAGGTCCATTCGGCAATGGAGGCGCTCGGGTTTCGAACCAACTTTGCCGCGCGTTCGCTCAAGTTGGGCCGTTACGGGTGCATCGGCGTGGTGCTGTTCCACTTGTCGGGCGGTGCCGTGGACATGATTGACGGTATCGCAGATGCCGCCGAAGAACGCGGCTTTGCGCTCACGATGATCAAAAAGCGGGCGGGGGAGAAGATGACCCTTGCCGAAGCGGCGCGTAGGATGTCGCAGCTGCCTGTTGATGGCATGATCTTCAACCTGCGTCAGATGGTCGATGACTTTGATACCTTTGAGGCGCCGAAAGACCTCAAGACGGTGATTATCACGTCGATGGAGCATCCTACCTGCTCTACCGTTAGTGACGACCAAGAGGGTGGTGCGCGCATGGCGTGCGAGTACTTCTTAAATCGCGGGCACAAGAACGTGTACTTCGTCTCTGGTAAGAAAGAGTCGCTGTCGAGCCAGTGTCGTATGAAAGGTTGGCGTGCGGCACTCGAGGCGCGTGGCATTGAGCCGCCCGAGCCTCTGCAAGGCGATTGGAATGCGGATAGTGGCTATGCCGCGGGCCTTGTGCTTGCCGATAAGCCCGATTGCACGGCGGTCCTCGCTGCTAACGACTGCATGGCAAACGGCGTGATGATGGCTCTACGTGACAAGGGTCTGAGTGTGCCCGACGATGTGTCCGTGATCGGCTTCGACGATGAACTCTACAAGACGATTCCCAACTCGATTCTGACGTCGGTGAAGTTTCGCCACCGCGAGCTGGGCATCCGTGCGCTCAACGAGGTCGTTGCGGGCCTAGAAGCCCCGAGCTCCAGAAGCCGTACGCTTGTCTCGGGTGTGCTGGTCGAGCGTTCCAGCGTAAAGGACCTGCGGGCGTAGACGTGCTCGGCCTGTTCGTCTAAATCTGTAACAGGTAGAGCCGAAAATCTCAGCTAGTTGTTACAGATTTAGACAATTCGGTCCGGTATATTCCGTTTGTCTCGATCTGTAACGTCTAAGCGGTCAAAAGTGGTCTACATGTTACAGATTGAGATTTTCGGCTTGGCCTGTGCGTTCATCTCGATCTGTAACAGCTAGGACCGAAAAACTCGGCTAGATGTTACAGATTGAGATGAACAGGAGGACGGGTGCGGTCTAAACAAAATGGCCCGCGCATCACACATCGATGCACGGGCCATTTATTGTCTGCAAGCGGCAGGTGGTGTCAGCGTCTTATGCCTCGAGGTTTTCCTCGATCCAGGCGACGGCGCCCTTGGGATCCTTAGTGAGGTCGATGTACTGTTTGCCCTTGGGCGACAGCAGCGTGATGCCCAGGCGGTCGGTGTCGGCCTTCATCTCGTTGTAATAGGTGCGAACCTGCGGAGCCAGGACGATGACGTTGTACTGGTCCATGATGGCGTAGTGGCTGCCGTAGGCACCGGCGTTGGCGGTAATGTCGATGCCCAGCTCGTCGGCGCCTTCCTTAAGCGCGTTGGCGAGCAGTGCAGAGGTGCCGGCGCCAGCGCACAGAACCAGAACCCTCAGATCCTTGCCCTTAAGGGCGGACGGAGCTGCGGAGGCCTCAGTGGCAGAAGCGGTCTCGACAACAGGAGCCTCAACGGCGGGGGCGGCAGCGGTCTTGACGGCCTTGGTCTCCTCGGCCTCTTCTTCGGCCAGGGTCTCGGCCTCCTGCTTGCACAGGACGTTGTCGTAGGCCTTGCAGAACGGGTAGTAGATCAAGAAGTCAACGACCAGCAGGACGACAACCAGGACCAGAGAGATCGGCTGGAAGTTGGTGTCGATGAAGGTGCCGATCGGTCCGGGGAGTGCCCACGGCATGGCATAGATAAAGCCGTTCATGCCCAAAAAGTCGATGAAGAACTTACCAATGAGGACGTTGGCCACGGGGGCAAACAGGAACGGGATCAGGAAGTACGGGTTGAGGATGATGGGCGCGGCGAACAGCAGCGGCTCGTTGACGGCGAACATCACGGGTACGACAGAGGCTTTGCCGACGGCCTTGAGCTGCTTGGAGCGCATAAAGAGCAGGAAGATGATCGGGACAATGAACGTGGCGCCGGTGCCGCCGAGTTCGCCGATGTAGTTACCGAAGTTCTCGGTCAGGGCGAGGGCGGGGTGACCGCCGGCCTGCAGCGTGGCGAGGTTGGTGGTGATGTTGCCAAACAGCGCGGCGTTGAGGGCAGGCTTAACGACCGAGGGGCCGTGGATGCCCATGAACCAGAACAGCGGGATCATGAACCAGATGAGGGCGAGGCCGGCGTAGGAATCGGCAGCGGCGAACAGCGGGCTCACCAGCGTGGAGATGACGTTGGCAAACGGGACGGCCAAGCAGGTGCGGCAGATAACGTCGATGACGGCGACAAACAGGATGGAGAAGCTGAAGGCGAAGATGTCGCGGAAGTTCTGGGCGATGGCGCCGGGGACTTCTTTGGGCAGCTTGATGGTGATGTCTCGCTTAATGCAGAAGGCATAGATGTTGACCGTGGCAAATGCGGCGACAAAGGAGCTCAGCAGGCCCTTGGTGCCCATGTTGTCGGTAAAGAACACCGAGACATCGGCGCCGTCGATCTTGGCACTCGTCTGGGTAACGGCCAAGATGAGCATAGCGCACATGGCGGCGACCATGGTGCTCGTGGCGTTGATGGCCTTGCCGGCAGGCATGCGGCGGTTCTTGGAGCCGGTCAGCGCGCTTGCGGTGGTGCCGGCGACCATGATGCCCACGACGCCCATCGTGAAGTTGTAAACCTTGTTGCAGAAGTTCACGACGTCGACGTTCCACCAGTCGGGCAGCGTAAAGCCGCCGACCGTGGCGACAACGCCCGGCAGGGTCGAAATAAGCAGGAAGACAGAAGAAGACAGGATGATGGGCATTGCTGCCAAAAAGCCGTCTTTAATGGCCTGAAGGTAGATGTTCTTAGAGACCTTGTCGAAGTACGGCTGACCTTTCTCCAAGAACTTAACGATCGATTCCATAGTTCACGCTCCTCTTTGCATGAAATCTTAATGGCATGGACGTTGAAAACCTATATGGTCTCCCGCTTGCTAAAAGCCCGGGTGCAGGCGGGGTCGGTCCCAGGGGGAGAGAGGGGAGCGGCTGGGTTTGTATCGCATAGGGCCGCTCCCCTCTCGGGGGAAAGCGAGGCGATGCGCTACTGCGCGTCCGCCATAGTGTCGGCGAGCTCCTTGTACCAGAGTGCCGACTGCTTGATGTAGCGTTTTTGCGTGTCGAAGTCGATGTAGAACAGGCCGTAGCGCTTGTTATAGCCGTTGGCCCACGAGAACTGGTCCTGCAGGCTCCAGATAAAGTAGCCCTGGACGTCGACGCCCTCGGCGCGCGCCCGGAGCACCTTCTCCATGTGCTGGTCGACAAAGTCGATGCGCTCGGGATCGGCGACGATGCCGTTTGCGTCGGGCTCGGGGTCCTTGTGGCCCAGGCCGTTTTCGGTGATATAGATGACGGGGAGGTTGGGATAGGTGGCGCTGATGTGCTTGAGCGTGTCGTAGAGGCCTTGCGGGTAGATGAGCCAATCCCAGTCGGTGGTGGGGATACCCGGCATATCGACCTGCTGCCCGACGCCCTTAAACTTAAAGCACGAGGTGCCCTTGTCTCCGGTGCCGTTAAAGCTGTTGGTTGACTCGCCATCGTAGGCGGCGATAAACGCCGACTGATAGTAGTTGAGGCCGAACATATCGTTGCGGGGCGCCGCCTTGGCGAGCTCCTCCATGTCGCTGTCCTCAACCGTAAGTGTGGCGTTGTTGGCACGCAGAATCTCGTTGATGAGTGAGAGGGTGCGCGCGGAGTAGTGACCCAGGAAGGCGCCGTCCATGATGAAGTCGGTGTAGAAGGCGTTGTACAGGTCGGCGGCGTGCTGGTCGGCGGGCGAGTCGGTGGCAGGATATGCCGGCGTCAGGACGTTGACCATGCCAATGCGTCCGCCCAGGTGCTCGGTCTCGTCAAGATCCTTATACAGGTTGACGGCGCGGGCGTGGGCAACGAGCTCGTTGTGCTGGCTCTGGATGCCGCTCGTCACATCAAAGTGATGGTTGGGCGGGAAGTTGCCTTGGATGTATTGGGAGTGCGAGAGGCTGATGAGCTCGTTGATGGTGAACCAATTTTTGACCTCGCGGAACTCGCGGAAGCAGAACTCGGCATAGCGCACATAGGCGTCGACGGTCTTGCGGTTGAGCCAGTCGCCCTGGTTGAACAGGGCGGCGGGGGAGTCAAAGTGATGCAGGGACACATAGGGCTCGACGCCATACTTTTTGCAGCAGGCGAACAGCTCGTGGTAGTGCTTAACGCCCTCGGAGAGGGGTTCGGCATCGTCGCCGTTGGGGAAGATGCGGGTCCAGGCGATGGACACACGAATGGCGTTGAGTCCATGCTCGGCAGAAAGGCGGATATCCTCCTCGTAGCGGTTGTAGAAATCACTGGCCGGGTCGGGCAAAAAGCGACCCTGGGCGACAAGGTAATCGTCCCACATGGTCTTACCCTTGCCTGCCACCTTCGTGGAACCTTCCGTTTGGTACGCGGCGGTTGCGGCGCCCCAAACAAAGCCCTTCGGCAGCTGCTGTACGCGGTTTAGCAAAGACATATGCATACACCCTCTCGTCTCGCTGTTCGATATTGTGCGTTTGCGCTCAGGAGGCTCCCTGGTTAGCGTTCAGCGGTGAAAAAGCCCGATAAACACTATCTTAAAATGATTAGAACCAAAATGAGCACGTGAACATTTGACAATGAGCACGTTAACATCCGGCTGGGATGTATAGAAACAAAACAACTTCAAACAGCCGCGAACGGTTGTATTTGTTCGGTAAGCGGTTTTGATTGACAGAAGTTTTCATGTTGTGGTATATGGCTCGGGTATCATGAGCACGTTATCGATGTATGTACGATGCGCCATGGGCGCGGGGAATAGTTGGGAAGCAGGTTAGCGTGGAAGGCATGGCTCAGCAGACAAGGAATGGTCATTCGGCGAGCGCGGCAGAGGTTGCGGCGCTCGCTGGCGTGAGCCGCCAGACTGTGTCTCGCGTGGTCAACGGTATGCCCAACGTGACGGAAAAGACGCGCAAGCGTGTGCTGGCCGCCATGGAAGAGCTGGGCTTTCGTCCCAATTTTGCTGGAGCGGCGTTGCGCGGCGGGTCGTATCGTTCTATTGGCCTGTGCATGTACAACATCACACGTGTCGGTAACCTGGCGACGCTCGAGGGTATCATGCAAGCGGCGCGCGAGCACGATTTTGCCGTCACTATGATCGAGATGGGCGGCGACAAGCCCTATACACTTGCCGATGCCTCGCGCCGCATGGTCGAGCGACCCGTCGACGGCATGATTCTCAACATGAACCGCATGGCTCCCGATTTTGAGGAGTTTGTTCCCCAGCCGGGAGTGCGAACGGTCATCCTGTCCATGTATGCGCATCCGCGCTGCACGACGATCGACTCCGACCAGTATGGTTCGTGCGAGCTGTTGACCAATTATCTGCTGGAACATGGTCACTCGAATATGCGGTTTGTGGCGGGTCCGGAAAACTCGATTTCCTCGCGTTTTCGTGAGGCCGGTTGGCGCGATACGCTGGGTCGTGCTCATGTCGATGCCGCTCCGATGCTGCGTGGCGATTGGAGTGCGGACAGTGGGTACGCCATGGGCGAGCGGATTGCGGCCGAGGTGCTTGCCGGCGGGTCGCAGGCGCCGACTGCCGTGCTTGCGGCAAATGACCAGATGGCGCTGGGCGTTATCGCCGCGCTCGAGAACGCGGGCCTGTCCGTGCCCGACGACGTGAGCGTGGTTGGTATCGACGACGCACTCGAGGGACTTGTTCCTCACAATCGACTGACGACGCTGCGATTTGATTTGCGCGGTGTCGGTAAGCTTGCGTTTGAGGCGGCGATTGGAGAGAGCTCGTCTATCGAGGCGATTCATGTGCCGAGTACGCTGGTCGAACGCTCGACTGTTAGGGACATACGGGGTTAGGTCCTACTCCGTTTGTCTCGATTTGTAACAGGTAGACGGTCAAAAGCGGGCTACGTGTTACAGATTTAGATTCTTCGGAAAGAGCAATCCTGTTCGTCTCAATCTGTAACAGCTAGGACCAAAAAACTCGGCTAGATGTTACAGATCGAGACAAACGGCTCCCGACCAGCCCAAAAAAGGCCGGGGGCGGCGCGCCGTGTGACGTGCCGCCCCCGGCTGAGAAATGGGGACAGGTTATGTGGGCAGGCGACCCCGCCAGCCGCTAGTCCAGACGACGGGTCTGCGCCACGTGCTTATACCAGTATGCGCTTGCCTTGGGCGTGCGCTTCTGGGTTTCAAAGTCAACGTAGAAGAAGCCATAGCGCTTGTTGTAGCCATTGGTCCAGGAAAACTGATCCTGCAGGCTCCACAGGAAGTAGCCGCCCACGTTGACGCCCACCTCCATGGCCTTGAGCAACCAGCGCAGGTGCTGCTCGATGTAGTCGATGCGCGGCTGATCGTCCACAAAACCGTCCTTGTAGGGGTCCTTGTAGCCCATGCCGTTCTCGGTGATGAAGATCTGCTTGTAGTTGGGGTAGCGCTGCTTAATGTAGACGAGCAGATCGAACAGGCCCTCGGGATAGATGATCCAGTCCCAGTCGGTGGTGGGGACGCCGGGCTTGTTCACATGCTCGCCAATGCCCTTAACGCGCCAGCGGCCAGTGCCCTTCTCGCCCGTACCGTTGTGGTGCAGGTCGTTCTCGCCATCGTAGGCCTTCAAGAAGCGGCACTGGTAGTTGTTAACGCCCAGGTAGTCGTTGTAGAGCGCGGCCTCGCGCATGATTTCCAGATCCTCGTCTAGGATCTCGATGGTGCCGCCCGAGACGGCAGCCAAGCGGTTGGCGCACTCGAGGGTGTCGGGCGCGTAGTCGCCGCGGAAGGTGGCGTCGAGCAAGAACTGGTTCTGCAGCACGTGCTCGTTGTTGGCGGCTTTGATGTCGGCGGGGTCGTTCTCGTTGAGCGGATACTTAAACTCCAGCGACTGGATGACGCCGATCTTGCCCTTAAAGCCGCCGTTGTGGAAGGCCAGCACGGCCTTGGCGTGGGCGAGCATCATGTTGTGCTCGCACTGGAAAGCCTCGGCCAGATGCGCCTTGACGCCACCGGGGAAGGTGCCCTCGATGTAGGTGTTGGAGGCGTCGGCCCAGATCTCGTTAAAGGTGAACCAGTAGGTCACCTGGTCGGCGTACTCCTTAAAGCAGAAGGTGGCAAAGTCCACAAAGGCGTCGATGGTCTCGCGGTTGAGGAAGTCGCCCTTCTCAAAGAGGGGCAGCGGCGTATCGAAGTGATGCAGCGTGACAAACGGCTCAACGTGGTGCTTGTGGCACTCGGCGAAGAGGTCGTGGTAGAACTGGACACCCTCGGGGTTGATTTCGCCGGTACCGTTGGGGAAGATGCGGCTCCAGGCGATGGAGAGGCGGATGCCGTTGATACCGAACTCCTCGCACAGCTCCAAGTCGACGGGGTACTGGTTGTAGAAGTCCGAAGCGGGATCGGGGGAAAAGCGCCCCTGGGCCTCCAAGAAGTCGTCCCAGGCGACTTTGCCCTTACCGTGGGTGCGGGTCTCGCCCTCTACCTGGTAAGCAGCAGTGGCGCCGCCAAAGACAAAGCCCTCGGGAAACTGCGCAGGCGGGTTGGTGACGCTAGCGGGGTTAACGGACATGATGATCCAATCGTTTAAATCGAAGGACCAGCCGGTCTTGGATGGTCGGCTGGCCCTGAGCGTTACTTACTTCGAAAGCTGCTCGGAGACGAAGGCGAGAGACTTATCGCCGTTCTGGGAGAGCTCGATGTACTGCTTACCGCGACAGGCGACGCACTTGTTGCCCACGCGCTCGCAGTCCTTCTGCAGGTCGGCCAAGTAGCTGGCAGCCTGCGGGGCCAGGACGACCAGGTCAAAGTCGGGGAGCATGTCGACGTGGTTACCATATGCCTCGGCAGCGGTCTCAAGATTGATGCCGCGCTCCTTGGCGGCCTTGGCCAGCGCGTTGGCGAGCAGGCCCGAGGTTCCGCCACCCTGGCAGAGCACGAGTACGCGCTTGCCGTTGAGGTCGCTGGCGGTCGTTGCCTCAGTGGCGACAGCGGCGGGGGCGTCGGCCTTCACGGCCTCGGCAGCAGCGCCGGCGGCAACGCTCTTGGCGTCAGCCTTGCCCTGGAAGGCATCGCTGAGCTTGGCGGCCTTCTCGGCGTTCTTGGCGGCGAGCTCCTCTTGGGAAATCTCGGCCTCCTCGGCGCACTTCTGGGCGTCGTAGGCACGGAAGAACGGGTAGTACAGAACGAAGTCGACGACCAGGATAAGGGCGAGCATCACAAAGGCGAGCGGCTGGAAGCCCAGGCCCATGATGGTGCCGATGGGGCCGGGGACAGTCCAGGGCAGGGTGTACATAAAGCCGTTCATGCCCAAGAAGTCGATAAAGATCTTGAGGATCCAGATGTTGGCGATCGGGGCAAAGACAAACGGGACAAAGAAGACGGGGTTGAGCACGATGGGTGCGGCGAACAGCAGCGGCTCGTTGACGGCAAAGCACACGGGAACGATAGCGGCCTTACCGACGGCGCGCATCTCCTGGGACTTGGCCAGGAAGCAGAACATAAAGACCAGGACGAGCGTGGCGCCGGTGCCGCCCATGCAGACGACGAAGTACTGGGCACCCTGGGTCAGGACAGCGGAAGCGTGCTGGCCAGCCTGGAACGCAGCCAGGTTGTCGGTCATGTTGGCAACGAGGGCGGCGGCGATGGCGGGCTCGACGATCGAGGGGCCGTGGACGCCCACGAACCAGAACAGGCTCATGGCGCCGTAGATCACAGCGAGGCCGATGTAGCCATCGGCAGCGGTGAACAGGGGCTGGAACACCTGGATGACGCCCTGGGCAAAGCAGAAGCCAAAAGCAGCGCGGAAGACGATGTCAAAGACCCAAAAGACGGTGATGCAGACGGAGAAGGGGATGATGTCCTTAAAGGTCTGCGAGATGTTGGGCGGGACCTGCTCGGGCATCTTGACGGTGATGTTGCGCTTAATGAAGAACTTGTAGATGATGCCGGTCACAAACGCAGCGATGAAAGCGGTCAGCAGGCCCTTGGAACCAAGGTAGGTGGTGTTGAAGCCGCTGGCGGCGTCCGTGGCGATGGTGTCGCTCGAAAGGAGCAAGAAGCCGATGATGGCCGCGCACATGCACGAGATGAAGTTGATCTGGTTGTTCTTGGGCAGATCGCGGTTCTGAGCGTCGGCGAAGTGCTTGGCCGTGGTGGCGGCGCAGGCGATGGCCAGGATGCCCATGGAGTAGTTGTAGCACTTCCACAGGGCGTTGTTGATGTCATCAGGCCAGTAGAAACCCCAGATGTTGGGGACCGAGGCTACCAGGCAGAAGATGGACGAGAAGATGATGATGGGGATGACGGAGATAAAGCCGTCGCGGATCGCCTTGAGGTACTTGTTGCGGGCGATCGCGTTGAAAAAGGGCTGGCCCTTTTCGATGGTGGCGATGAGTTGCTCCATGCAATGCTCCTAAGAGTCGGTGGGTTAGCAACGATGGTAGCTTTTGGCGTTCGGTTGCCAAAATGTTGACGTTGCCATTTTGCGACACAAAAAAAGACGCGAACCGGTGGTTCCTGTGCCTGCGAACCATCGATTCCTTACGCGTAAACATTTGAGCCGCCCGGTGGCTCTGTGTTTGCACAATGGCAACGTTAACATTTGGTCGACAAAAGCCGTTCGGGGAAGCAAAAATGTCGGTGAACGGTGGGTATTGGGTGGTGAGCGTATGGTGGGGGAGGCGTTGGATATACTTGAAGGCGTTAAAAATGACTGCGCAGGGTGCCACCAATGGCATCGTTGACATAGAAAGATCGACCTATGGCCGCTGTTAAAAAATCGGTTTCCGTTAAGGATGTGGCGCGTCTCGCGGGCGTCTCGGAGCAGACGGTCTCGCGCACCGTGCACGATTCGCCCAGCGTGCGCCCCGAGACCAAGGAACGCGTGCGTGCCGCCATGCGCGAGCTGGGGTATCGCCCCAATTTTGCCGGTCGATCGCTGCGCCGTGGCAGGTTTAAGACCGTCGGCGTCGCCATGTTCAACATTACCGGTACCGGCAACCTCGACCGTATGGAGGGCTTTGCCGCCGCGGCCGACAAACATGGCTATGCCATCACCCTCACTAAAGTAGACGGGCATCCGTATACCCTCGAGAGCGCATCGTCACGCATGAGCGCGCTGCCGGTAGACGGTATGGTCGTGATCATGAACCGCATGCCGGCAGACTTTGGCACTTTTGAGCCGCTGCCCGGTATGCAGACGGTGCTCGTTACCATGCTGGAGCACCCGCTCTGTTCAACGGTCGATAACGACCAGTTCGATTGCTCGCGTCAAGTTGTCGAGTACTTGCTGGGGCGGGGGCACAAGACTGTGCACTTTATCTCATGCCCCGAGCGCTCGCTTTCGGGCATGCGGCGCGAGGAAGGCTGGCGCGAGACATTGCGCGCGCATGGCATTGAGCCCCCGCAGCTCGTGCGCGGCGACTGGACGGCACAGAGCGGATATGCCGCAGGCCAGGCTCTGGCGGATGATCCGACCTGTACTGCCATCTATGCCTCCAACGATGCCATGGCATATGGCTGCATTCGCGGGCTCGAGTCGCGCGGAAAGCACGTGCCCGAGGATGTGAGCGTGGTGGGTGTTGATGACAGCCTGGGCGATATCGTGCCCGATTGTCGCCTGACCACGGTGCGCTTTGACAACAAGCGCGTCGGCATGTGGGCGGTTGACAAGATTGCCGGCGCTGAGGGCGTTGAACCCGGTGTGGAGCACATGCTGTTTCCGGGCGTGCTCGTCGAGGGCGATACGGTGCGCGATTGGCGCTAGAGCGCGGGTCTGTTTGGGTTTCCGTTAATTGTGTTCGATATTGTTCAGATTGGTTTAAAAACCGTTCACGGGCGAAAAGTGACCGTTCATAGCTCGAAATTACGTTTTGCGCTGTTCTTTTTTGTTTGAATGTTATTGTTTCTGACATACACAACGCAGCGCGTATGCCCGGACGCGATGCTCTCCATTGGTTCATATGTGAAAGGAACGCAACATGGCAACCAAAGAAGAAATCTCGATGGTTGGATTCGAGATCGTCGCATACGCAGGTGACGCCCAGACCGATCTGCTTGCAGCGCTCGATGCTGCTCGCGAGGGTGACTTTGAGAAGGCCGAACAGCTGCACAAGGATGCCAGCGATGCGCTCATCGGTGCCCACGACACGCAGACCAAACTGCTTTCGCAGGAGGCCGGCGGTGGCGAGATGGAAATGACCTTCATCATGGCTCACGCTCAGGACACCCTCATGACCACTATGATCCTGGAGAAGCAGACCCGCTTTACCATCGATGCCTACAAGCGCATCGCCGAGCTCGAGGCCAAGCTCGCCTAACGAGCCCTCACAACCAAGTCCCCTTCCAAAAGCTCTGCCGCTACCCGCGGCAGGGCTTTTTCTGTCCTCCTCCAAGTTGCGGTGAAATGGGGACTGAATAGAGGCCGGCGGGCGCAAAACAACCCCTATTCCACCGCAACTCATCCCGAGACAGTCATTGGGGACGTTCTTAAACGACTAGTCGTTGGGGGCAGTCTTGGAGCTTCTGCACGCCCTCCCGTTCGGTTTTTTGCTGGGTGGGTATACTTCCATCCGCAATACAGACCGGACTGAGGAGGTATCCAAATGCCAGATAACGGGTCAATACAAAAAAGAGACGCGCATGAGATGGCTCATGGGCGTCCTGTCCAGATAACCGAGCACACGACGGTAACCGAGCTGCAGCCCAGCCTGTCCGATGTCGTGTGCGCAAACAAAAAGCTGCAGATTGGCTTTATCGTTGCGCTCGTGGTACTGGCGCTGCTGTCGGGCTTTGTAGCTCGTCCGCATTTCGCCGATACCAAAACTTGGGACTCCACCATCGAGGTCATCGATCAAAAGAAGGGCAATGTTTTGGCGCTCACGACCTCGTGCGTCGCCCTATCTGCGGGTATCACTGCACTGCCGGGTGATACGGGAACGCCGGTTGCCGAGCAGCTCGCACAGCTTTCGGGTAACTTGGGCATCGTGCTTGCCGTGCTCTACCTCGAGAAATACCTGCTGACCATTTTGTGGTCGGTTGGTCTGGGCATCCTGATTCCGTTTGCGCTGGTGCTCTTTGCAGTGTCGCTTGGCATTCACGGACGCTGGAGTACGAGCACGGTCATTCGCCGCGTGGCAACGCGTGTGCTGGTGGTCGCCATAATTGGCATGGCGTTGGTGCCTGCAAGCGTTTGGGTGTCGCAGAAGGTCGACGAAACGTATCGCGTTAGCATCGAGCAAGCCGAGCAAAAGGCGGCTGACGCTGCGGGTGCGGCAGATAGCGACAGCTCCAAAGCAAGCAAGAAAAAGACCGAGTCCACAGAGTCCAAGAATGTGCTTGAGCAGCTTGCCGACGGCGCCTCGGGTCTCGTCACATCGGTGACCAGCGGTGCCAAGCAGATGACCAATGAAATTGTGCAGCAGGTGACCGACCTTATCGAAGGCGTCATCGTGATGATCGTGACCTCGTGCGTGATTCCATTGCTGGTGCTCGCGGCGTTTTTGTGGCTGGGACACACGCTGTTGGGGATTGATATCTCCGGTCCCGCGAACTATTTGACGGGCCGCTTTCTGAGCGCTCCGTCCAAGCACGCCAAGAAGAGCGTACGGTCTGAGTAACTAAAACAGCTGTATATACCGGGATATACCGCCGAAGGGCGGCCGAGATGCGTTCTCGGCCGCCCTTTTTGTTTGATGAATACGTGGCAGGCTAGGTTTTTCCCGATTCCAAACGGTCAGCAATCATCCGTAAACGGTATTTGTTCAAAAAAGAACAAAGACAAACAAAAAATTGTTGCAGTCGGTGTTCGAATGTGTTCAAATAAACATGAACAGTGAAGAACCGCACATTCAGATGCCCGGACCTGAACGCGATTCAACACTTCCAAACAGAAACTACGCACCTGCGTATCTCTCAAGGAGGATGTCATGAGGGTTGTAATCGCTTCCGATGCCGACGGTATGTCGATGAAGGAGTCCATCAAGGAGATGCTCATCGCCGACGGTCACGAGGTCGTCGACTATTCCGAGACCCCTGCCGCGGACTTTGTCGATTCCGCGACCGCCGTTGCCAAGGACCTGCTGGAGCACAAGGATTCCCAGGGCTTCGCATTCGATAAGTACGGCGTCGGCTCCTATATGGCCGCCGTCAAGATTAAGGGCATGGTCGTCGCCAACATTTCCGACGAGCGTTCCGCTTACATGACCCGCGAGCACAACGGCTCGCGCATGGTCACCATGGGCCCGGGCGTTGTGGGCACCGAGGTCGCCAAGAAGATCGCCCGCGAGTTCCTGCGCGCCCAGTACGCCGGCGGCCGTCACCAGATCCGTGTCGACATGCTCAACAAGATGGCCTAACGAGAGCCACCGAGAACTCGAACTTCTACCTCAACTTGTGAATTCAGACGAAAGGACGTTCTGATGAAGAAGACCATCGCAATCGGTTGCGACCATATCGTTACGGACGAGAAGATCTATCTGGCCGACCGCCTGGAGCAGGCTGGCTACAAGGTGCTCGACTGCGGCACCTACAGTCACACCCGTACGCACTATCCCATCTACGGCAAGGCCGTGGGCGAGGCTGTTGCCAGCGGCAAGGCCGACTTTGGTGTGGCCCTGTGCGGCACCGGCATCGGCATCACCAACGCCGTCAACAAGGTCCCCGGCGCCCGTTGCGCCCTGGTCCGCGACATGACCTCTGCCCTGTATGCCCGTCGTGAGCTCAACGCCAACATCGTGGGCTTTGGTGGCAAGATCACCGGCGAGTTCCTGATGGCCGATATCATGCTTGCCTTCCTGGAGGAGCCCTACGAGAAGACTCCCGAGCACGATGCCCTGATCGCCAAGATCGATGCCTGCAATAAGGCCGACGCCGAGGCTCAGGCTGACCCGCACTTCTTTGACGAGTTCCTCGAGAAGTGGGACCGCGGCGAGTATCACGACTAATTAGGTTCCGGCGTTCTGCCGAACGCCGGACCGGTCGACGCTGCGCGGCGCTCAGGCACCCCATCTCGCCGCTCAAACCGTCGCTCGCGTACATGAAGTACGCGTCGCTCCTCTTTCGCGGCGACCTGGGGCACCTGAGCGCCGCTCGCTGACGTTGGGGGTACCTGCAGGGTTACCGCTGTTGTTGCGAAGCTTTCTGGTTCGGTAAGCTGCTCCGATAACACGTTTGCTTGCTGAGCTTGTGTGCTTCGTTTTGGTGGTACCCGGCATTCTGCAGCTTTTCAATTGACGGCTCGCGTTTCTGTGAGGGGGCGCGGGCCGGTTTTCTATCAGCCCTATTGACTTGGCGGGCTGTCGTAAGAAAGGGAAGGCTCCTATGGAGTTTGTTCTTGATAACGGTTCTATCCGCGTAGCACTGAGCACGGCGGGCGGGTCGTTCACTTCTATTGCGGCCAACGGCCGTGAGTACCTGTGGCAGGGTGATCCGGCGGTCTGGTCGGGGCAGGCACCTATTTGCTTCCCGATCTGCGGTGGCCTTCGTGACGGTCACGCAATGACCATGGGCGGTCGTGAGGTAAAGCTCGCCCGCCACGGCTTTGCGCGCAAACAGGAGTGGAAGCTCGAGGAGCAGAGCGACAACATGGTTGCGCTGAGCTTAAGCTCTACCGACCATGCCGAGTTGCTCGAGCAGTACCCGTATCCGTTTAAGATCGTTGCTCGTTACACGATCGATTCGGAAAAGGTGGCCGTGTCGTACGAGGTGACCAATGAGGGCACCGAGGACATGCCGTTTTTTGTGGGCGGCCACCCCGGCTTTAAGTGCCCGCTCGACGAGGGCGAGTCCTATGACGATTATGAGCTTCGTTTTGAGCAGCGTGAGGCCAACGAGCTCTGTACTGCCGTTCCCTCGACGGGCCTGATTGATGTTGAGCATCGCAGCAAGAACCCCATGATCGGCCATGACCTGCCGCTTACCCACGAACTCTTCGACTTCGCGGAGACCATCTTTGACGTGCTCGAGAGCCGCGTGGTTACGTTGACCAAGAAAACCGAGGACAAGGGCGTGCGCCTGACGTTCCCCGATATGCCGTACCTGATTGTATGGAGCAAGCCCGAGGGCGACTTTGTGGCTGTTGAACCGTGGGGTGGTCTGTCCACCTGCTCCGACGAGGACGATATTCTGGAGCACAAGCGTGGCTGCCTGGTGGCCAAGCCGGGGGAGACCGTCACCCGCGGCTTTGAGATCGAGATCCTTTAACGAGTTATCGTATGTTTGGGGCGGGTTATGCCGCCCCGGAACAGGAGTTCAACATGATTCTGACCGTTACCATGAACCCGTCGATTGATACGCGCTATCAGCTCGACAAGCTGATCATCGACGACGTGAACCGTGTGACGCCCGAAAAGACCGCTGGCGGCAAGGGCCTCAACGTGAGCCGTGTGCTGCTGCAGTTGGGCGACGATGTGCTCGCGACCGGTCTGCTCGGCGGACACATGGGTGCCTATATGGCCGAGCTTATGGATGCCGACGGCGTCAAGAACGACTTTGTGCCCATCGCCGGTGAGACGCGCATTTGCCTGAATATTCTGCACGAGGGCAACCAGACCGAGCTTTTGGAGAGCGGCCCGCAGATCGCCCCGGCCGAGCTCGAGGCCTTTACGGCCAAGTTCGCCGAGCTTGCAGCGAAAGCGGACGTTGTGACGCTTTCGGGCTCGCTGCCGCGCGGCGTCGATGCCGGCTACTATGCCGAGCTCGTCAAGATTGCCGAGGAGGCGGGCGCCAAGGTGCTGCTCGACACCTCGGGTGCATCGCTGGAAGCCGCGCTGGAGTCCGACGCTAAGCCCGAGCTCGTAAAGCCCAATCTGACCGAGATTAACGGCCTGCTGGGTACGTCCTTTACGACCGATGATGTCGATGCCCTGCGCGAGGCGCTTGCCGCCGATGGCCGCTTTGCCGGTATTCCCTGGGTTGTCGTTTCGATGGGCGCTGCCGGTTCGGTGGGCTTCCATGAGGGTCGCGCGTTCCGCGCCAAGACGCCCGCGATTGCGGCTGTGAACGCGACGGGTTCCGGCGACTCGACCATCGCCGGCTTTGCGCATGCCATTGCTGCTGGTGCCGACGACGTCACGGTGCTCAAGACCGCCAATACCTGCGGCAAGCTCAACGCCATGGATCCCAAGACCGGCCACCTGGTCATGGACCGCTGGGACGAGATCTACAACAGCGTTGAAGTAACTGAGCTTTAGAGTTACGGCGTTTTACCAAACGCCGTAACCTGCCGACGCTGCGCGGGCCGCATTTGGACAATCTGACGTTCAACTTCAAGGGCGCGACCAGAAGGTCAGCGCCCTTTCGTTTCACGTCACCTTGTCTCAAATGCGACCCGCTCGCTGCTGTTGCCAAAACATCGGCGTTGCCTTGCTTCGGGAATGCGGCAGATAGAGACGTTCCTTTTCTGCTGGCAGTTTGGGACACTCCTTACGGGACACCCCCTCCACAGCGCCTATGCCAGCTTGTCGATTTGCCCAATCTCCCAGAGTGGAATGTTGACGAGCGTGCCCTCGTCTCTATATGCCGCTAACGATGTTCTCACGCAGCGCTCGAGCTTGAACTTCTCGCAGGCAATCCTCAGGCTCTTTGCTTTGAGGTTCTCTGCCGCCTTGACCTCGAGCGGAAGCACGGTCCCCGCATGGTCGATGGCAAAGTCAGTCTCTGCATTGCCGGAGGAGGATGACCAATACGCGGGAGTTTTGCCTTGGAGCAAAAGCTCCTGTGCGACGTATTGCTCGGTCAGCGAGCCTTTGAACTCCGTAAAAACAGCGGGCCCGTTCAGAACAATGGCTGGCGAGAGGCCGGAGAGTGCTCCGAGGATGCCGGTGTCGATGCAGAACAGCTTGAAGCCCGAGAGATCCTCGTAGCTTGTGAGCGGTGCTCTTAGGGCGGAAACACGTGGTACCTTATGAACGATTCCATAGTCCATGAGCCACTGGAGGCTTTCCTCAAAATCGCGTGCGCGCGCCCCGGGACGGAGCGCACCGTAGACGAACTTCTTGTTTTCCTTTGCGAGCTGGCCGGGAAGGGATTTCCAAACCAGCCTCATGCGCTCGACGATGCGGGCTGGCGCATGCTTGCCAAAATCGGATTCGTAAGCTTCGATGATTTGCTGCTGAAGCCTGCGGGCCTCGATGAAATCGTGGGAGGCGGCGAAAGCGGAGACAACTTCTGGCATGCCACCGACAACGAGGTATTCCTTGAGCAGGCGCTCGAGCTTTTCGGAAACGTTTGCCAGCAGGTCCATGTCTGCGGCAAGGATGGCATCTGCGAGCGGATCGCCATCGACGGCGCGAACGAACTCGACAAACCCCATGGGGCGCATGGTAAGCTGGTCAATCTTGCCGACGGGGAACGACTCGTTTTCGCGTCGGAGCGCGAGCCCCATATAGGAGCCGGCTGCCACGATATGGTATTCCGGCGCCAGCTCGTTGAAGTATTTGAGCGAGGTGATGCCACGCGGTGCCTCTTGGATTTCGTCGAAGATGATGAGTGTGTCTGTCGGCGTTATGGTCTGGCCGCGCAGGAGCTCTATCTGGGAGATGATGCGTTTGGGGTCAAGGCTTCCGTCGAACAGCGAGCGTGCGCCCGGTTCGAGCATAAAGTCAAAACGGATGACGTTTTGATACTGCTGGCCTGCGAATTCGTTGAGAAGCCAGGTTTTTCCTGTCTGGCGGGCCCCCTTAAGCAGGAGGGGCTTGCGGTTTGCCCTAGATTTCCAAGCGATGAGTTCGTCCATTAGCTGTCGCTGCATACTGCCTCCTAACGATCATGGTTAGTATAAGACCGTGTTGGTCTTTCCATCGAAAAATGTGGGAATGAACCACGTTTTTCCATCGAATAATGTGGGAGGCAACCACGTTTTTCCATCGAATAATGTGTGGGTTTAGGTCGGCACCTGGGGATGTTCCTTTTCTGCCGGCAGTTTGGGACACTCCTTGCTTTGGTGTAAATTAGTTACCCTTGCATTAGAAAACGGCGCCCGCCGGCGATGTTGCCGGCGGGCGCCGCGGTCGTGTAGGCGCTATTTGTTAAGTGCGTGCGTTCGAGCTCGCGTGCTCTACAGCGAGTCGATAAAGCGCTGCTGGGCGGCGCGGCCGGCTTCGTCCCACTTAAAGACGCCGGCGTTGTCGAGCACGTGGCCAAACACCACGCCGACCTCTTCGTGCAGGATGTCGATGGCGTTGTCGGCCGTAAGCTCGTCGGCGCGGCGGGCAAAGACGTCCTTGGCCCATGCGGCGTGGCTGCGGCAAAGGTCGTCGCCCTCGAGCGCGCCAGCAAGGTCGTAGCTGGCATCGGCCTTGGCCGCCAGCAAATGCTCGCGGACAGCGCCGAGCTCGGGAACCAAGCGCGGCGGCAAAATGGCCAGGCCCATGACCTCGATCAGGCCGATGTTCTCCTTCTTAATATGGTGGTACTCAGCATGCGGGTGGAATACGCCCAGCGGATGCTCGTCGGTCGTGATGTTGCAGCGAAGCGCCAGGTAGGCCTCGTAGATTTCGCCGCCGGCATTGCCGCGGGAGTCGACGCGGCGGATGACGGGCGTCACGGTGTTGTGCGCCACGCCGTCGGCTGTGTGCGCGATGACGCCCACCGACTCATCGGTCCACTCGCGCCAGGCGAGGATAATCTTCTCGGCGGCGTCGAGCAGCTGGGCGCGGTCGTGCGAGCGCAGCCGCAGCACCGAAAGCGGCCACTGCAACACGGTACCGCTGACCTGGTCAAAGCCGGGCACGTTAAACTGCGAGACTTCGGTGGCATGCATCATGGGGAACTCGTGCGCGCCGCCCTGGAAGTGGTCGTGCGACAAGATCGAGCCGCCCACGATAGGCAGGTCGGCGTTGGAGCCAATAAAGTAGTGCGGGAACAGGTCCACAAAGTCGAGCAGGCAGGTCAGGCCCTTGCGGTCGACGTGCATCGGACGATGCTCGGAGCTCATGGCAATGCAGTGCTCGTTAAAGTACGCGTACGGGCTGTACTGGAAGCCCCAGCGCTCGCCGTCGAGCTGGATGGGGATAACGCGCAGATTCTGGCGGGCGGGGTGAGCGCCGCCGTCGGCTGCAGCGGAGCGTCCGGGATAGCCCTCGTTTTCGATGCACAGCTGACAGGCGGGATACTTCTCGCCCGTGTTCTTGGCTGCACCTGCCGCGGCGATACCGCGCGGGTCCTTTTCGGGCTTTGACAGGTTGATAGTGATCTCCAGGTCACCCCAGTTGGTGGGGGTGTTCCATTTGATATTGCGCGCGATGGCGGCGCGGCGCACGTAGCCGGCGTCGCAGCACAGACCGTAGAACCAGTCGGTCGCGGCGCGGGGCTCGTTGACGCCCATGCGGCCGTTGAACTCCTCGTTTACAACCGAAGGCCTCGGCATGAGCGCGCCCATGATGCGCATGGCGATGCGGTCGCGGCCCGACGCCGTGTCCTCGGCGGCGCCGTTGACAACGGCGGCCTCGGCAAGCGCGGCGAGCGTGCCCTCCAGGTCAAAGTCGGGCAGGGTATCGGGGTGCAAGAGCGAGAGCTTCTCGTTCTGCAGCGCCCAGGTCATGTCGAGCGCCGGGCCCGTGGCACCGATGCACTCGAGAATGGTGTTGTAGGCCCAGATGCGATCGTCCTGTCCGATCATCGATCGGTGGATGGCATATTCGATGAGGTCCTGCACGGCCTCGCGCACATCAGTCATTACAGCCATGCCGCGTAAGCCCCCTTGTCAGAAATTGCGTAGTGGCGGGCAGAGCCATCGCCCAGCCAGCCGTTCATCTTGGCAATGAAGGTGTCGACCAGATCGAGCGGCACGAAGGCCTGGATGGTGCCACCAAAGCCGCCACCGTGGATACGGACGGCGCCGCGGCCGTCGAGCACGTGCTCGGCCAGTGCCAGGGCATACATCGAGGGCTGCTCGGAGCCCAGCTTGGCAACGACATTCTGCAGGTACATGGCAGAGCTGGCGCCGGACTCGCGCGTCAGGACCAGGAACTGATCGATGTCGCCGGCGTTCAGGGCCGCCCAGCGCTTGTCGACCAGACCGTTCTCGTACCAGTAGTGAACGGCGCGCAGGCAGGCACGGTCGCCCAGCTTGGCGCGCAGCTCGGGGAGCTTGGCATCAAAGTCCGCCACGTTTACCTCGCACAGGCGTGCCTTACCAAACTCGGCAGCGACGTCCTGCATCTCGCGCGGAACGGCGGCATAGTCGTCGGTAGCTGCCACGTGGTCGGCACCGACCTTAACGAGCACGAGCGCATAACCGTGATCCTCAAAGTTGAGCTCGAGCTTCTGGGTTTTAGGCTGAGCCTGGTCCTCAAAGTCCATGTAGGCAAGGCCGCCCAGGCACACAGCGGCCTGGTCCATCAGACCGCAGGGCTTGCCATAGTAGTTGTTCTCGGTGCGCTGGCTCATCTGGGCGAGCGCGACGGGCTTGATGGCGGGTGCGCCCCAGAGCGTCTCCATGGCGCGACCGTATGCCGCCTCGACAGCAGCAGAGCTGGAAAGGCCGCCGCCCGAGGGGACAGAGCAGGTGAAGGCGAAGTCGAAGCCCTGGGGCTCAACGCCAAGCGCTGCGACCTCGTGGGCCATGCCGCGGACGAGGCTTGCGGACGTGCCCATCTCGGACTCCTGAACATCTAGCGTATCGAGCGCGATCTCAAACGTGGGATAGCCCTCGTCGGCAACGCGAACCTTGTTGGAATCGGTTGCCACGGCGATGCCGTCGACGGCGACATCGAGCGAGCCGGCGATGACGTGGCCGCCCTCGTGGTCGGTGTGGTTGCCACTGATCTCGGAGCGGCCGGGCGCGTGCACATAGAGCACCTGGCGGTCGCCGATGGGGCCAAACTCCTCCTCAAACAGCTTGGTGAGCGTGGCGAATGTCTTTTCGTCGGGAGTGGTCATGGGAGTCCTTTCCTTGGCGCGCGAGGGTAAGTTTTGCGTCATTATGAGTACGTTAACAACTTGAGGCGGCATGAACCAAGTGTTCACGATGCCGCACGTTACGGGCTATGTTAACGTACTCATAACACAACACTTGTCACTTTTTGAGAATCTGGTAATCGGTAGAAATACAGCCGTGAACGGTACTGCCGTATGGACTTATAAAGCAGAAGAGATGCAGATAGAAAAAGTAGAGTACGTTAACATGCGTCCGACGATAGCGGGCCTCGGCGCGGAGTGTATTTCTGCCCGGGCCGGCATTCACGCTATTCAGATCTCGCAAGGGTGAAGGTGATCCTGTGGCAAGGCGCCCGTCCAACGATACAGGTACGCGTCCGGTCTCCATGGCCGACGTCGCCCGCGCTGCCGGCGTTTCGCAGCAGACGGTTTCGCGCGTCGCCAACGGCTTGCCCAACGTTAACGAGCAGACGCGCCAGCGCGTGCAGGCCGCTATGCAAGAGCTCGGCTTTCGTCCGAGTTATGCCGGTCGCTCGCTGCGTGACGGCCGTTACCATTCGGTCGGCCTGTGCGTCAACGATGTCACCAAGTTTGGCAACCTCTCAATGATTGACGGCATTGCCAGCGCTGCTCGCGAGCATAATTGCGCCATCACGCTGGTCGAGATGTCCAAAACCGAGGAGTTTTCGCTTGCCGAGGCCACGCGTCGTATGGCCGCATTGCCGGTGGACGGCATCATCATCGGCATGAGCCGCATGGCGCCCGATTTTGAGACGTTTGATCCACTGCCGGGCATTGGCACGGTCATCGTTACCATGTACGCGCATCCGCGCGTGACCACGGTCGATTCCGACCATTACGGCTGCTCGTTATTGCTTATGGATCACCTGTTTGAGCTGGGGCACGAGCAGATTCGCTATATTGGCGGCCCGTCGTTCTCGGTCGACGAGCAATTTCGTCGTGCCGGTTGGCAGGATGCACTCGAGCGTAAACACATCGAGCCGGCAGAGCCGCTCGAGGGCGACTGGTCTGCCAACAGCGGTT
Organism: uncultured Collinsella sp.; assembly: GCA_902493515.1. GTDB lineage: Bacteria > Actinomycetota > Coriobacteriia > Coriobacteriales > Coriobacteriaceae > Collinsella. The sequence goes on along the minus strand of CABUPE010000004.1, from coordinate 32,329 downwards.
ACGAGGCTGGCAGGTACCTGGCCGAGCACGATCGCACCATGACGGCGATTTACGCGGCAAACGACCAGATGGCAAATGGCGCGATTGCCGCACTGCGTGATAGCGGCCTGCGCGTGCCCGAGGACGTGAGCGTGGTGGGCGTCGACGATTCGCTCGATGATTTTGTGGCACACAACGAGCTCACGACCGTGCGATTCGATCTGCATCAGCGCGGACGCGAGGTATTCGAGCATGCGGTTCCCGAGGTGGGTACGGCGGGCAAAACCGTTGCCATTCGTATTCCCGGCCAGCTCATTATTCGACATAGCACGGCGATGCCGCGCGCATAGTTTGTGCTGATAAACGGCGGTATATTCCGTCTCAATAACAATCGATAAGGATGTTGGCAGATAGCCGTGGCTATGGAGACGAGTGTTATGATAGACGGGTTCTTTTGTCTATCTAGGAGGCTTTGCCTGATGGAGATCACCAAGGATATCCGCTACATTGGCGTCGACGATCACGACATTGACCTGTTCGAGGGCCAGTATGACGTGTCCGAGAACGGTATGGCATACAACAGCTACGTTATCTTGGGCGACAAGATCGCCGTCGCCGATTCGGTCGACGGTGGTTTTGTCGACGAGTGGCTCGGCAACCTCGAGGCCGTGCTCGATGGCCGTACGCCCGACTACCTGGTTGTCCATCACATGGAGCCCGATCACTCCGCCGGTATCGCCGCCTTTATGGAGCGCTATCCCCAGGCACAGATTGTGGCCAGCATGGGCGCCTTCCGCATGATGGTCAACTACTTTGGCACCGACTTCCCCGAGCGCAAGATGGTCGTCAAAGATGGCGACGTGCTCGACCTGGGCGGCCACAGCCTGACGTTTGTCGGCGCCCCCAACGTTCACTGGCCCGAGGTACTCTTCTCCTACGAGTCCACCGATAAGGTGCTCTTTAGCGCCGACGGCTTTGGAAAGTTTGGCGCCAACGATATCGAGGACCCCGAGGGTTGGGCTTGCGAAGCGCGCCGCTACTATTTTGGCATCGTCGGTAAGTTCGGCAAGTTCGTGCAGGCCGTGCTCAAGAAGGCCGCCGATCTGGACATCCAGATCATCTGTCCGCTCCATGGTCCTGTTCTTACCGAGAATCTGGGCTATTACCTCGACACCTATAACACCTGGTCGAGTTATCAGCCCGAGGACGAGGGCATCACGATCGCCTATGCGAGTGTGTATGGCCATCTGAAGGCTGCTGTTGAGGAACTCGCTTCTGCGCTCGAGGCCCGCGGCCAGAAGGTCTCCGTCTTTGACCTGGCTCGCGACGACATGGCCGAGGCCGTTGAGGATGCGTTCCGCTACGACCGTCTGGTGCTCGCTTCCATCACCTATCAGGGCGAGATCTTCCCGTTCATGAGCACCTTTATCCACACGCTTGCCGAGCACGCCTATCAGAACCGTACGGTGGCACTCGTCGAGGCCGGCTCCTGGGCGCCCACCGCTGCCAAGGTTATGACCAAGGAGCTCGAGGGCATGAAGGACATCACCCTGGCGCAGAACAAGGTGACCGTCCTGGGTTCGCTCAACGACGCCTCGCGCGCTCAGATCGAGGTTCTCGCCGACGAGCTTTCCAAGTAGCGACACGTTCACTTTTGATGCTCAACCACCACAAAGGAGACCTTTGTGGTGGTTTTTGTTTAAGCGCCGGCGATGAGGAGATTTGGGCGGGCGTTGTCGACGATCTCGGCGATTGAGGTGGCGACGGCGGTATCGGGGTCGCTATCCATCACGATGGCGTCGACATCGGTCAGCTCGGCAAAGCGGTACATGCCACGTCCGTTGACCTTACTGGCGTCCATGAGGGCGACAGTTTGACGGGCGGCGCCGACCATAGCCGCTTTGGTCTCGGCCATCTGCGGAAAGTCGGTCGTAAAGCCGCAGCCGGGAACAAAAGCGCCAGGGCACATGACGGCAAGATCGGCGTGGACCATTTGCAGCGCCTGCATGGCAAGTGGGCCGTACAGATAGCGATGACCTTTGCGCAGCGCCCCGCCCAGCATGACGACATCGACCGAGGGCATGCTCTCGTCGATGTAATCGGCAATGGTAATGTCGGCCGTGATGACGGTGATGCCATCGCGCTGGTCGAGGAGCCGGACAAACTCGAGAGCGGTGGTGCCCGAGTCGACGAGCAGGGTGTCACCGTTGCCGACGAGTTCAATGGCGCTTTGTGCGATGGCCTGCTTGGCGGCAACATTGACGTTGATACGGCGATCCTGGGTGGATACGGTCAGTCGCTTCTGGAGCGACACAGCGCCACCATGCGTGCGGCGCAGCTTGCCGGACTCGGCGAGCGCGTCTAGGTCGGCACGGGCGGTAACGGAGGACACACCAAAGGTCTGGGCGATTTCTGCTACCTGCACCGAGGCATTATGCTCAAGCATCTCCATGATGGCGGCACGACGCTCATCGGCGAAGGCTCGGGTTGTTGCATGGGCCATAGCTGCTCCATCCTCAACTGAAATTTGCAGGAATTGTGTTGAGTCCATTTTCGTTCATTTTCTTTTTGAGTAAGAAAACGCCTTTCGATTACTTATCTTTTCTATAAAAGAAAGATGATTCGTTTGAAAACTGCAATGTCGTATAGAGGGATCCGGCGCGAATCCCTTCCGTTTGCTTTTCAAAAACGAGTGTCTTGACCTGTGTGCCGGTGATATCTCATACGTGCGACGCCGTCGATTTTCATACAATGAGCGCAGAAAAACGCAAGGTAAAACGCCTTGTGAACAACTACGCCCGATGTCCAGATGCGGGCGAGGGAGAGGAGCAAACGCTCATGGCACTTGTTACCACCGAAAAGATGCTCAAGGACGCTCAGGCCGGCCACTACGCTGTTGGCGCTTTCAACGTCGAGAACCTCGAGTTTGTTATGGCCGTTCTGGCCGCTGCCGAGGAGACCAAGTCCCCCGTCATCATGCAGACCACCCCGGGCACCATCAAGACCGCTGGTCTGGACTACTTCTACGGCATGGTCAAGGCTGCCGCCGAGCGCGCTTCCGTGCCCGTCGCTCTGCACCTTGATCACGGCGACGGCTATGACCGCTGCATGCAGGCTTTCCGCACGGGCTACACCTCTGTCATGATCGACGGCTCGCACGAGTCCTTCGAGGACAACATCGCCCTGACCAAGTCCGTCGCCGACGCTGGCCGCGCTATGGGCGTGCCCGTCGAGGCTGAGCTCGGTAAGGTTGGCGGCAAGGAGGACGACGGTCCCGCGGTTGAGGGCGAGAGCCCCTACACCGATCCTGCTGAGGCCAAGGAGTTCGTCGAGCGCACTGGCTGCACCTCGCTGGCTATCGGCGTTGGTACCAGCCACGGCGTGTACACGAGCGATCCGCACATCGAGCAGTCCGTGGTCAAGGCCATCCGCGATGCCGTCGACGTGCCGCTGGTTCTGCACGGCACCTCCGGTGTGCCCGATGAGCAGGTTGCCGAGGCTGTGAAGAACGGCATCTGCAAGGTTAACTACGCCACCGAGCTGCGTCAGGCCTACACCAAGGGCTTCATGGCCTACATGGCCGAGAACCCCGCCTGCTTCGACCCCAAGAAGCCGGCCAAGGAGGGCATGCGTGAGATCACCGAGCTGGTTAAGATCCGCATGACCAACCTCAACTCTGTGGGCAAAGCAGAGTAACAGCAAGGGTACTCTGATCCCACCGGACGGCTTGGGCGGGCCCCCGTACTTAGTTTCCAAAACGTCCTCGCGCATGAAGGCCCCCGTTGCCTCGCTTCTACGAAGCGTTGGCAACGGGGGCCTTCGCGCTGCGGAATGATTTTGGAAACTAAGTACGGGGGCCCGCCCAAGCCGTCCTGCTCGATCGCCCTTGTGGCGTTAGTGTCGGAAAAATAAGACGTTGCTTTTTGCCCCCTGCGGAAAGATTGGGGAACTAAGCCCTCGTCCCTCCCAGGTTGACCTACTCGAGGTCGTCGCCCTTGTGGTGTTGGGGCTGAAAGGGTTAGGCTCGGGGGTTATTTGGTTGTTAGGGTTAGTAGGTCGTTGGGGGTTTTGAGGTTGTAGGTGGCGTTTGGGATGTCTTGGTGTGATCCCCATGCCGCTCTGGCAAAACTGACCCCTGCCGAAGTTGCGCATTGTTCGTCGTAGACGGTGTCGCCAACGTAGACGACGTTGCCAGGATTCGCGCCCGTACGCCGGAGATATTCGAGCATGGGTGCGGGTGCGGGTTTATGTTCGGTTGTGTCTTCGACAAGGATGATGCGCTCAAAATATTTATCGAAACCAAGGGGTGCAATTTCTTTTGCGTATTCATTGCGCGCACGTGAGGAGACGATGCCAAGTTTGCAGCCGCTATCGGCGAGTGTTGCGATGACTTCAAGCAAACCTGGAAACACGCTGATGGTGCTTTTAAAGCTGGCGGCAACTTGGCACCAGCGATCCAACGTTGCCTGCGAGTAGATTCCGAGTTTCTCAAGGGCATCCTTGCCGGGTATGCCGAGGGCAAATTCAAGCTCGTGTCGGGGGAGCGTTTTGCCGGTCTCTTCTTGGACAATCTGGACAAGCGATGATAGAACGCTTTCTTCTGTATCTGCCAATGTCCCATCAACGTCAAATACGATATGGTCAAAGTGCTTCATATGATTGCTCCTCTCTGTTGTTTGCCTGCAAGTTTGATGCGGTGACAGAAGAAAGGCTAGCGGGATTTCTGCCTGGTGCTATCGAGATTCTGCCTCGCTGCTCGATAGCTCGAAGGAGTGCACCCCATTTGTTTTTTAAATACCTGGCCAAGATGGCTTGCTGTCGCAAAGCCGCATTGGCGCGCGACTGTCTGGACCGTTCGCGTGGTGTGTGCCAAAAGTTCGCAAGCACGGTTTACGCGGTATGCGCGCAGATATGCCGCCGGGGTCGTTCCTGCGCAAGCTTCGATAATGCGGTAACACTCTCTTTCGCTTACGCCGGCTGCAGATGCCATCTGGGGCACATCTATAGCGGCTGCATAGTTTGCGCGGATATAGTCCAGGATTGCCTTGAACTGTACGTCGCGGTTGGTCATCCAAGAGGCGTTGTCGGAGGAAAAGAGCGGTTCGGCCTTGGCGTAAATCTGAATCCAGAGCTCTGACAAGCTATTCCGAAGCGCCATCTCGTTCTGCGGCCGTTGAAGGTCGTGGTTAAAGGAACTCTTTAGCAAATCGATAAAGGGCATATCGTCGGGGTTGGTGGGCGACCATTTGAGTACATCGACGCCTCGACATTGCAGCAAAGGATTGATATAGCGCTTTTGAAGGCGTCCCGCGGGATCGCCGAGCATCGACGGCTGAAAGATATGCAACATTTGAATGGCTGGTGCCGAATTGGGTGATTGCAGCGTGCTGTGCAAAACGCCGCCGTTGATAAAGCCGGCGGACCCTTCCTCAAAGCGCACGTGTTCATGAGCCGCGCGCGTTCGATAGTCAATCGCTCCCTGCTCCATGTAGAAAAGCTCAACTTCGGAATGCCAGTGCCAGGGGACGGAATTGCCCGGATAGCGAGCGAATTCTGCGCGTTCGGCAATATAGGGCCAGTCTTCGGCGGTCTCGGGAAACGCTTCCTCGCGTCCTCCGCGGTGCAATTCTATGTGATCCATGTTTCGCATGGCATCAGTATAAAGCGCGATGGGCTTAGATTGCTCTTGCCTGTTCGGGGAACGCCTTGTCTAGGGATGCTTGGAGCTTTTCGAACGATGCTCGCAAGTTGTGGCTCTGGTTGGTTGAGCGTTTGGGTTTTGGGGTTGGGGAGTCGAGGAGGCCGTTTCTCTGTGTCGGGGGGAAGGAGAAAAGGTCTGCATGTTTTAGGGATGGCTGCTGTGCTGCGTCATTGGAAGAATGCATGCTTATGCGGCCTCCTCGATGTCCACCAAAAGATAGCGCTCGGGGTGTGCTGCTAGGTCCCGTGCGTTGGCAGTATTATGCCGCGGCTGTTGCAAAGAAGCGCTAAAGAAAGGCTTAATGAGGTTTGACGTTGCGATGAAACCGCAGGTAAAAGCTATCGAGTAACACTCTTGAAAGGTTGGGGGCTTAAGGGCTTTCTAAGGTTTGTGGCGTGGATGTGGCGTGAACGTGCGGAGCGTGTGAATGCTCGCTTCTAACGCTTCGGCTCTGCGGCGCGCACCTGCTCGATGACCTTTTCCATCGTGGCGTCGATGCGGTCTTTTTTGAGCTCGCATTCCCAGATGGTTATGGGCGTCCAGCCCATTTGAATGAGTGCTGCCACGGCAGCGCGGTCGCGCTCGACGTTGCGGCGAAACTTTGCCTCCCAAAACTCAACGTTGCGCTTGGGCTGGCTCGGGTTACATTTGGGGCAGCGGTGCCAAAAGCAGCCGTTGACGAAGATGGCGATCTTGCGCCCGGGGAAGGCGATGTCGGGTTTTCCGGGCGCCTTCCATTCCAGACGGTATCCCGTAAGGCCTGCGGCGCGCAGGCGCTGTCGTACGAGCAGCTCGGGCTTGGTGTTGGCGCGTTTGTTGCCCTTCATGGACTTTTTGATGGCGGCGCGACGGCGGACCAGTTCGCGCTCGTCAGCGGAGAGGTCCGAGGTATCGATGCCGTCGAGCAGGCCGGGCTTGGGACGCTTTTTGCTGCGGCGCTTAGGTGCGCGCTTGGGTTTGGCGGCGGGGTGTTCGGTCGTGGCGGCCTCGACATCTTTGGCAGTGTTGTTGGCCTCAAGCCGATCTTCCTTCAGCTCAATCAGGGCATCAATGAGCCCCTTGTCAGCGGGCATCCATTCCACCGTGGCAAGCGAGGTGCGCGGAATCCAGCGGATATCGAGCTGGCGGTCGTGCTTCTGGGGCTCGCCAGACCCTTTGGTCAGCGAGCAGTAGTAACACTCCATGGAGAGATGGAAATCGGGGTAGTCATACTCGACGGTGTAGAAATCGCGCAGGTTGGTGACTTTTACCTGCAGCTCTTCCATAAGCTCGCGTCGCACGGCGTCTTCGGGTGTCTCGCCGCGCATGAGCTTGCCACCGGGGAACTCCCAAAGCCCCTGCATGTCGCCGTAGCCGCGCTGCACGGCAAGCAGCTCGTCAGATCCTTCCTTGCGAATGATCCCAGCGGCAACATGAACAGTCTTCAACAGGAGTCCTCTCTCAACATCAACACGCGGCAGGCTGGCTACCCGTACCTTACACAACGGTAAGGCAAGCGTAAGCCATATCGATGGTAGCCGACTCGTCTTCTTGCGACTATAGATGCCGTAGACTAATCGCAAGAAAGGACTCGGTATGCAAACCACGCACATGGCGACCCCGGTACTGGAGGTCGCGCATCTCGAAAAGGTATATGGAGCGCTGGGCAACGTGACCCGCGCGCTCAACGACGTCAGCTTTACCGTCAACCGCGGTGAGTTCGTGGGCATCATGGGCGCCTCGGGCTCGGGCAAGTCGACGTTGCTCAACTGCGTTTCGACCATCGATAGCGCCACGAGCGGCACGATCCGCATCAACGGCCAGGACGTGACGCGCATGAAGCAGGCCAAGCTCTCGCAGTTCCGCCGCGAGGAGCTCGGCTTTATCTTCCAGGACTCCAACCTGCTAGATACGCTCACGGCACGCGAGAACATCGCCCTGCCGCTCACCATCGCCCGCACAAACTCGGCAGAGATCTCGACCCGCGTGCAGGATGTGGCAGCGCGCCTCTCCATCAGTCAGGTGCTCGACAAGTATCCCTACCAGATGTCCGGCGGTCAGCAGCAGCGCGTTGCCGCAGCTCGCGCGCTCGTCACCGACCCCACCATGATCATGGCCGACGAGCCCACCGGCGCCCTCGATTCCAAGAGCGCCCGCCTGCTGCTCGAGAGCCTGGAGGCCCTCAATCGCCGCCTGCGCGCCACCGTGCTCATGGTCACGCATGACAGCTTTGCCGCCAGCTACACGAGCCGCGTGCTGTTTATCCGCGACGGCAAGATCTTCACCGAGCTGCGCCGCGGCGACACCGACCGTCGCGAGTTCTTCGACCGCATTATGGAGGTCGTTGCCATGATGGGCGGTGAGGGCTCCGATGCTCTGTAAACTCGCTTGGGGCAACGTTCGCCGTGCCGGCCGCGACTACCTCGTCTACCTTTTGACGCTCACCCTGGGCGTCACGGTCTTCTATGCCTTTAACACCATCTCGATGCAGGTCGACATCGCCGGAATCGATGAAGAGGGCTTGGCGCAGGTTATGGGCAGCATACTCGGCGACCTGACGTACTTTTTGGCCGGTGTCATGGCCTTTTTGATGGTGTACGCCAATAACTTCATCATGAAACGCCGCAAGAAGGAGTTTGGCCTGTACCAGGTGCTCGGCATGGGGCGCGGGCGCGTCGCCACGATCATGGCGCTCGAGACCGTGATAGTATCGGTCGTGGCCTTTGTCGCCGGCATTGTGCTGGGTGTGGGACTCTCCCAGCTCATGACGTTCTTTACGGCCTCGCTCTTTAAGACACAGATCGCCAATTTCCACTTCTTTTTCTCGGTGCATGCGTTCAATCTGACCCTTGCCTGCATGCTCGTAATGTTTGTGCTCACGCTACTGCTGAACCTTCGCGCCGTGCGTCGTACCAAACTCATCGAGCTTATGGGTGCCGAGCGTCGCAACGAGAGCATCAAGACACGCAACCCCTGGATCGCGATTGCCATCTTTGCCGTGGGCGTGGTGCTTGTGGGCGTGGCCTATTACCGTCTGCTACGTGATGGGTTCCCGCTAACCGCGACGGACAGCAAGCTGCAAGAGGCCATGAACCAGTTTGGTATTACGACCGCTATGGTTACCGTGGGCACCTTTGCCCTGTTCTGGGGACTCTCGGGCATGCTCATCAAGCTGCTGCAGAGCCTACGCAGCGTGTATTGGCGCGGTCTCAATATGTTTACCGTGCGTCAGCTTGCGGCCAAGGTCAACACGGTGTGCTTTTCGATGGGCGTCATCGCGATGCTCCTGTTTTTGGCCATCACCTCGGTGACGTGCGGTATGTCGATTGCCAACGTGATGAACGAAAACATGGAGCGCTATAACCCTGTTGACGTGTCTCAGACGTATGCCTATTACACGCCCGATACGCTCGACTACTACAAAGAGTATGTCAATCCGTCTGAAGCCGATCGCATGGTGCTGGCCGATAGTACGGTCGATTTGTACCCCGCATGGCACGGTAAGGGCAAGTCGGCGGGCAACAACGACGAGACCGGCAAGAAGGTCAATATCGCCGATGTTGCCGGTGAGCATGTGCAGATCGATTCGTATCTGAGTTACCCGTTTGGCGGTTCGGATCCTTCGGTGACCCCAAGTGAGATGTGCAAGATCATGGGCGAAAAGCTTCCCAAGGCCTTCGGGGGTATCAATGCCGATACGATGGGTCTGTTTGTGACGCCGGCGAGCCAGTACAACAAACTGCGTCAGATGATGGGCGAGGAGCCGGTGCACATCGGTCACGACCAGTATCTGCTCACATGTGATATGGGCGGCGAGCTGGTCGACCTGTACACCAAGTATATGGCTGGCGGCCATGCCCTTACCTTGGGCGGGCATACGCTCAAGCCCGCAACCGATAAGTCGGACGAAGATACGGCGGCCATCGCCAACTCGGCGATGGGCAGCAATCCGGGTACCGTCGTCGTTGCCGACGAGCTGTTGTCCCAGCTTAATCTGCAGCCGTATTCCAGTAGCCTGCTCGTTAACTACAAACAGGGGATGGATACGACCGAGGCAGACGAGAGCATTAAACACACTCTGCTCGACAATCTGCTAGTTGACGGCAAGGAGCCGGGGTCGTGGGGAATCTTTATCACACGCTCCGAGATGTACACGCAAGCAGCGCAAATGAACGGTCTTATTAGCTACCTAGCCATCTACATCGGCTTTGTATTGGTCGTTGCATGCGCGGCGATTCTGTCGATCCAGCAGCTCTCCAACGTGGCCGACGGCAGCCGCAGCTATCGTGTGCTGGCACAGATCGGCTGCGACGACCGCCAGATCCGCCATTCGGTGATGGCGCAGCAAGCGGTATTCTTCCTGTTCCCGCTGGCAGTGGGCCTGGCGCACTCCTTTGTGGCACTTAAGGTGATCATCGAGCTGGTGAGCATATTCGGAAATATGAGCATCGGTGGCACCGTGGGCCTCACCTGTGCAATCTTCCTGGCAGCCTACGGCGGCTACTTCCTGGTGACCTACCTCATGAGCACCGGCATGGTGCGAGCCGCCATCGCCACCCGCTACAGCGAGTAACTCACCCAGTTTGGAATTATCGTAGGTTGAGCATAAGTCAGTGAAAACGCCCCTAAGCGAGCAAGGTGACGTGAAAGAGGAGGGAAGCGTACTTTGGGTACGCGACCGACGATTGAACGTCAGATTGCCGCTTAGGGGCGTTTGCAGCGTCGAGCCGTTACGGCGTTTGGCAAAACCGCGTAACTTCATCGTAGAAGCACGTCTGCGGGCGTCGGATGCTCGTTTCCTGTCGCTCGCTCACCGAGGCCCGGCAATTGCCTTAATATCTTAAGGACCTCGATTTGTCCAAGACTGAGCGAAGGAGCTCATCATGAGCGACGGAAAGAAAAAGCTTTCCTTCTTGACGGTCATCTCGACCATCATCTGCGTCGTCTTCGTTTGCGAGGCCGCCGCACCTGCTGCTGCCATTGGCAACCAGCAGTTCTTCTGGTGGATCTTCCTGATTCTGACCTTCCTGCTCCCTTATGGCATGGTCGTTGCCGAGCTCGGCACTACCTATGACGGTGAGGGTGGCATTTACGACTGGGTACGCGATGGCCTGGGCGACAAGTGGGGCGCCCGCATTTCGTACTACTACTGGGTTAACTACCCGCTGTGGATTGCCTCGCTGGCCACCATGTTCCCTGACATTTTGGGTATGGTTTTTGGCGTCGAGTTCAATCTGATTGCCAAGATTGGTATCGACCTTGCCTTTGTGTGGATCGTCTATCTTATGGGTCGCTCCAAGGCTGCCGACTCCGAGTGGGTCCTGAACGGCGGCGCCATCATCAAGGTCGCCGTTGCCGTTATCGTCGGCGCTTTGGGCATTTGGTACGCCATGGAGAACGGTTTTGCGAACGATATGTCCGCTGTCACCTTCTTGCCCGAGCTCACCAACACCAACGCGCTCGGCTACCTGTCGATCATCATCTTTAACTTCATGGGCTTCGAGGTCATCTGCACCATGACCGACGATATGGCCGATCCCGCTCGCGATATCCCCAAGGCTATCATCGTCGGCGGCCTGTCCATCGCCGTGATCTACCTGTTCGCTGGCTTTGGCATCGGCGCTGCTGTGTCGGCCGATTCCATCGATCCCGACTACGGCATGATCTACGCAGTCCAGACTATTGTGGGCGATTCCATGATCTTTAAGGTCATCTGCATCGCCTTCCTGATCACGCTGTTCGCCAACATGGCTGCCTGGTCCTTCGGCGTCAACTCCGTTGCTCGCTATGCTGCCGAGCATGGCAACATGCCCAAGGTCTTCGCCTCGATGATCTCGGATGACGACATGCCCAACGGCGCCAACCTGGTCAACGCCATCGTTGCCTCCCTGGTGCTGTGCCTGCAGCTGGTTCCCATCGACGCCATCTCCAACGGTGTCTTCTGGATGCTCTTCGGTACCTCCGTTGTCTTCCTGCTGCTGACCTACATCCCGATGTTCCCGGCGTTCCTCAACCTTCGTAAGAACGACCCCAACCGTGAGCGTATCTTTACGTTCCCGTTTAAGGGCGCCATGATGAAGGTCATGCTGGCTATTCCCTGCATTGAGCTGATTCTGGCTATCGTTGCAACGCTGATTCCGTTCTCTGTCGATGAGATTGGCGATAAGGTCCCGATGATCGTCATCTTCATCGTGCTCTTGCTTATTGGCGAGGTTGTCCGCGTCGTCAGTGCTAAGGGCCGCGAGACCGAGTACAAGGGTCTCACTCCCGAGCTGGCTGCTCAGCGCCTCGCTGAGGAGTTCGAGGAGGACTAGAGCACCCGGATTCGGGGCTCCAACCTTCCTCGCGTACCAACGTACGCTTCGTCGGGCTTGTCGCTCCCGACTCGGGACACTCTAGCCTCTTCGGAGGCGTGCCCAAGCAACAGGTTTGCTAACCTTTCTCTGAGGTGGGTGTGAGCTATTGCTCCGTTAACCACCGCCCGCCCCAATCTCTCTTCCGTATCCTTCGTGCGTTTTGTCTCCGCGCACCGGGTTACGTCGTCGCTTGCCGGTGCGACATCCGTGAAAACCGGTGCCAGGCGCCCCGACCTTTGCCGGGGAACGGGCGCCTACCATCTCTTGGTTTTAGGCTGCGGGTAACCCGCCCGCAGCAAGCGATCGTTCGATTTGGAGGAAATCTTATGCGTACGATCACCGAGTCCGAGTCCACCCCTAAGGCCGATGGCTTCTTTATGCCTGCTGAGTTCGCCCCACAGGATCGCGTGTGGATGGGCTGGCCCCATCGCACCGATACCTGGGCCCATGGTGCCAAGCCGGCTCAGAAGCAGTATGCCGTCATCGCTCGCGCCATCGCCGAGTTCACCCCGGTCACCATGTGCGCCAACCAGGCCGACTACGCCAACTGCAAGGCCGCCTTTGAGGAAGACGAGAACGTCACCGTTATCGAGATGACCACCGACGACGCTTGGTTCCGCGACACCGCTGCCACTTTTGTTATCAATGGCAAGGGCGATAAGCGCGCCAACCACTGGCACTTCAACGCCTACGGCGGCCTCGTCGACGGCCTCTATTTCCCGTGGGACAAGGACGAGCAGATTGCCCTTAAGATGGCTGAGCTTTCCGGCTGCCGTCGCTATCGTCCCGATGACATGATCCTCGAGGGCGGTTCCATTACCGTCGACGGCGAAGGCACCGTGGTCGTGACCGACCAGTGCCTGCTTTCCCCGGGCCGTACCTGCTCTGCGGTTCTGGAGGAGGAAGAGGACCCCGAGTCCATCTGGCCCAAGTTCCACAAGAAGTTTGAGCCCTGGAGCGAGGAACTTCGCGCCTATATGGACGAGCACCTCAAGGATTACCTGGGTGTCGAGAAGGTCATCTGGGTCAAGGAGGGTATCGATCCCGAGGAGACCAACGGTCACATCGATGATGTCGCTACGTTCATCGCTCCGGGCGTCATGGCCTGCATCTGGACCGACGATCCCGAGTATCCGTTCTACGAGCAATGCCATGCTGTCTACGAGACCCTTTCCAACGCCGTTGACGCCAAGGGCCGCAAGATGAAGGTCTACAAGCTCTGCATGCCTGTGAACCCGCTGTTCATGGATCAGGCTTCCTGCGACACCATCGACGCCGACGAGAACGCCGAGCCGCGCGTTGCCGACGAGCCGCTGATCGCCTCCTACATGAACTACCTGGTCACCAACCACGGCGTTATCGTCCCGCAGTACGGCGACGAGAACGATCAGCTTGCCGTTGACACGCTCCAGAAAATCTACGACGAGGTCTGGGGCGAGGGCGTCTACAAGTGCGTCGGCGTTCAGTCCGAGCAGGTTGTCTTTGGCGGCGGCAATATCCACTGCATTACGCAGCAGGAGCCCTCGGCGTAACTGTCTGTCCTCCCGAGGCACGGCACCTTGCCGCTCAAACCGTCGCTTGCGTACCAAAGTACGCTTCGCTCCTCTTTCGCGGCGACCTGGGGCACCTCGAAAACCCAGCCGATCAATCGGACCGACGTAGCTTGTTACCGCATTAGTCATTGGTGCCAACCCTGGCAACGATGCAGGTCGAAAAACGTCAGCGAAAACCCGCCAGAGCGAGCAAGGTGCCTTGAAGCGAGGCGGCATTGACCTTTTGGTCATGCCGTCGAAGCTGAAAGGCAGATTGCCGTTCTGGCGGGTTTGCAGCGTCGAGCCGTTACGCGGTTTGGTAAAACCGCGTAACTAAATACGTTCCGCAATCTCGTGGATGAGGTAGTCGGTCTTTTCCCAGCCCAGACACGGGTCGGTAATCGACTTGCCAAAGACGCCGCCGTCGACCGGCTGGTTGCCGTCCTCCAGGTAGGACTCGATCATAAAGCCCTTGACCAGCTTGGAGATGGACTCGTTGCGGCGGCAGCTGTCGAGCACCTCCTTGCAAATGCGATACTGCTCCAGCGGACGCTTGCCCGAGTTGTCGTGGTTGCAGTCGATGACCGCTGCCGGATTGGCATAGCCGGCATGCTCGGTATAGCGTTCGGCCAGGCGTTCCAGGTGTTCGTAGTGGTAGTTGGGGTAGGTGCGCCCATCGAGACCGATGTAGCCACGCATAACGGCGTGTGCGAGCGGGTTGCCGTCGCACTCGACCTCCCAGTTGCGGAAGATGAAGCTCTGGTGCGCCTGCGCGGCGTAAATGGAGTTGAGCATAACGGTGGTAGAGCCGGCAGTGGGATTCTTCATGCCGACGGGTACCGAAATGCCGCTCGACACCAGGCGATGCTCCTGGTTCTCGACCGAGCGTGCGCCCACGGCAACATAGCTCAGCAGGTCAACGAGGTATTGGTAGTTGGACGGGTAGAGCATCTCATCGGCGGTAAAGAAGCCGGTCTCCTCGATGACGCGCAGGTGCATGTGGCGGATGGCCTTGACGCCCTCGAGCAGGTCGTCGGGAGCCTCGGGGTTGGGGTTGTGCAGAAGACCCTTGTAGCCGGTGCCCTTGGTGCGCGGCTTATTGGTGTAGACGCGCGGAATGATGATGAGCTTGTCCTTGACCTCTTCGGCGGTCTTGGCCAGTCGGTTCATGTATTCAAGCACCGAGTCCTCGCGGTCGGCAGAGCACGGGCCGATGATGAGCACCTTGCGTGCGTCCTCGCCGGTAAAGACCTTGGCGACCTCGGCGTCAAATGCCTGTTTTTTGGCGGTAAGCTCGGCGGAAAGCGGCATTTCCTCGCGGATCTCCATGGGGATCGGCAGCCTGCGTTTGAATTCCATGGCCATAGGGGCCTCCTCAATCTATGGAAAGAGCAATAAGCGTATTGTCGAGTGTTCGGCATTATCCGCTGTCGCACGCTAAAGTGCAACCCCTTGTCACCCCGAAACCTACCAAAAAGGGACAGGTTTATTTTGGTCGGTTTTATCTGGGAAAATGTCGGCACTCGCCGGAAGGGGGTCGGCGTACGGCACGCTGGAGCAAGTTGGATCTTCTGCGGCATACCCCGTGGGCAAAAAATGGCAAATATGAGTACTGTTGCTGGCGTAGTCTCATATCGAGCTTACAAGATAATAGGCATAACAGCAAATATGTTCATTAACGTTGGCACACAGAAGCATGTTAACGGGCGTTTTGATTAATTTGAAGGCGTATAGAAGCCGCAAAGAGGTCATTTGAGGCGGTTTTGGCTGCTACTAAAAATGTAACAGTACTCATATTTGACCTTTTTTGGCCACAGGGTCCGGAAGGGGCTGTCAATCGGGCCCCAAGAGAGCTAATTCGAGTGCCGTGGACGAAAAAACGGGGGCGCAGGTTGTCCTGCGCCCCCGTTCTCGGGCGTTATTCGTTCCTTGCGACAGAATTTACGCCGCCTCGTCGAACTGCGAGTTGTACAGGTCGGCGTAGAAGCCGCCCTGGGCGAGCAGCTCGTCGTGCGTGCCCTTCTCGACGATGTCGCCGTCGCGAATCACCAAGATCACGTCGGCGTTGCGGATCGTGGACAGGCGGTGCGCGATGACAAAGCTGGTGCGGCCCTGCATCAGCGCATCCATGGCGCGCTGAATGAGCTCCTCGGTACGGGTATCGACGTTGGAAGTCGCCTCGTCCAGAATCAGTGCCGGGCGGTCGGCCAAAATGGCACGGGCGATGGTCACGAGCTGGCGCTGACCCTGCGACAGGTTAGTGCCCTCCTCGTTGATCATAAAGTCGTAGCCACCGGCGAGCGTATGGATAAAGTGGTCGCAGCGTGCGGCGCGTGCGGCGGCCTCGACCTCGGCATCGGTCGCATCGGGGCGTCCGTAGCGGATGTTCTCGCGGATGGTGCCGTTAAACAGCCAGGTGTCCTGCAGCACCATGGCAAACTCGCCGCGCAGCGCCGCGCGGTCCCAGTCGCGCACGTCGACGCCTTCGACGCGCAGCGAACCGCCGTCCACGTCGTAGAAGCGCTGCAGCAGCTTAATGAGCGTGGTCTTGCCGGCGCCGGTGGGGCCGACGATGGCGATGGTCTGGCCGGGCTGCGCCTCGCAGCTAAAGTCGTGGATGATGGTCTTGTCGGGCGTGTAGCCAAACTTGACGTGGTCAAACTCCACGTGGCCGGGGCGCTTCTCGGGAATCTGCGCGTCAGCTTTCTGTTCCTCCTCGGGCGCGGCCAGGAACTCAAACACGCGCTCGGTGGCGGCGGCCATCGACTGCATCGTATTGCTCACGTTGCCCAGCTGCTGCACCGGCTGCGTAAAGTTGCGAACGTACTGGATAAAGCTCTGGATGTCGCCGGGCGTGGCATTGCCGGTCAGCGCGAGCTGCGCGCCCACCACGACGACGCCCACGTAGCCCATGTTGCCCACCAAGCTCATGAGCGGCATCATCAGGCCCGACAGGAACTGCGAGCGCCAGCCACTAATAAAGAGACGGTCGTTTTGACGGTCGAACTCTTCGATCGAGGCCTCGGCGCGGTCGAACACCTGAATGACGTTCTGGCCGGCAAAGTCCTCCTCGATAATGCCGTTGACGGCGCCCAGAACCTGCTGTTGCTCGCGGAAGTACGGCTGCGAGAAGTGAATCATCACGGTCAGGATAATCGCAGCGGCCGGCAGCGTGAGCACGGTGACGCCGGTAAGCGGCAGGCTGATCGAAAGCATCATGACGAGCACGCCGATAATCTGCGTCACCGACGTGATGAGCTGCGTCACGCTCTGGTTGAGCGACTGACCCAGCGTATCGACGTCGTTGGTGATGCGGCTGAGTACGTCTCCCTTGCTGTGGCCGTTGAAGTAACTCATCGGCACGACGGCAATCTTGGCGGCGATTTCCTTGCGCATGCGGTAGCAGATCTTTTGCGTGACGCCGGTCATGAGCCAGCCCTGGACCAGGCTGCAGACAGAGCTCGCCAGATACAGGCAGAGCAAAAAGCCGAGCGTCTTGGCGATCCAGTCAAAGTCAACGTCGCCGGTGCCGTTGACCTTGGCGACCAGGCCTTCGAACAGCTTGGTCGTAACCTGGCCGAGCACCTTGGGTCCCACAATGTTAAAGATGACCGAGCACACGGCAAAGGCGACGGCGGCAAACACGGCAATCTTGTGCTGGCCGATATAGCCGAGCAGCTGCCTCATGGTGCCCTTAAAGTCCTTGGCCTTTTCGCCGCGACGCATGCCGCCCATGCGGCCCATGGGACCGCGCTGGCGGGTGGGCTTGGGAATCTGAGTCTTGGTCTCGTCTGCCATTAGCGCTCGCCTCCTTCCATGACGGCTGCAATTTCTTCTTGGGTAAGCCCCAGCTCCTCGGCGGAAAGCTGCGACTGTGCGATCTCCAGGTACGCCGGGCAGCTGCGCAGCAGCTTCTCGTGCGTGCCGGTGCCCACTACGTGGCCGTCGTCGAGCACGATGATCTGGTCGGCGTGCATGATGGTCGCGATGCGCTGGGCTACGACCACGAGCGCGGCGTCGGTAACGTTTTTGGCCAGCTCCTCGCGTAGGCGTGCGTCGGTCTTGTAGTCGAGGGCACTAAACGAGTCATCGAACACCACGACCTCGGGCTTTTTGGCCAACGCGCGGGCGATGGCCAGACGCTGGCGCTGACCACCCGAAACATTGGAGCCGCCCTGGCTGATGGGGGAGTCGTACCCGTCCTCGCGCTCGGCGATAAAGTCCTCCGCCTGGGCGACGCGTGCTGCCTTGTGCATGTCGTCATCGCTTACCATGTCGCCCGCAAACTTGAGGTTGCTCTCGACAGTGCCCGAGAACAGGCGTCCCTGCTGTGGGATATAACCGATGCGGCGGCGCAGCTCGGAAAGGGTCATGTCGCGCACGTCGATGCCGTCGAGCGAAATGCTGCCGCCCGTGACGTCGTACAGGCGCGGGATGAGCTGCACAAGCGTGGACTTGCCCGAGCCCGTGGAGCCAATGATGCCGAGCATCTGACCGGCGTGCGTGGTGAAGTTTACGCCGCTGATGACGTCGGCGCGGGCATCGGGATACTGGAAACTCACGTCACGGAAGGTGAGCTCGCCGCGCGGCGCGCTGGCAGCGGGCAGTTTGGGCGAGGTGGGGTCGTTGATGCTCGTGGGGCAGGTGATGACCTCTTCCACGCGCTCGGCTGCGACCTCGGCGCGGGGCAGGATGACCGAAACCATGGTGAGGATCATAAACGCCATGACGATCTGCATGGTGTAGGAGATAAACGCCATCATGTTGCCAACCTGCATCACACCGTCGGACACACCCTGCGCGCCAAACCAGACGATAAGCACGGTGATGCAGTTCATGACGAGCATCATGAGCGGCATCATAAAGCTCATGGCGCGGTTGGTGTAGAGCTGCGTGGTCATCAGGTCGAGCGACGCCTTGTCAAAGCGCTCGAGCTCATGTTCCTCGCGGTTGAACGAGCGGATGGGCATAAGGCCGTCGAGCAGCTCGCGGGCGGTAAGGTTCACGCGGTCCACAAAGCTCTGCATCTTTTTGAACTTGGGCATGGTGAGGCCCATGAGCGCGCCGACGACGGCCGAAACCGCGATGATGGCCACAGCGATGGTCCACTCCAGGCCGGTGTGGTTGGCCAGGACACGCATGACGGCGACGATGCCCATGACGGGGGCCATCAGGCACATGCGGATAAACAGGGTTGCGGCCATCTGGATCTGCTGAATGTCGTTGGTGCAGCGGGTGATGAGCGAGGCCTGGCTAAACTTGCCCACCTCGGCCGGCGAGAAGTGCATAACCTTGTTGAAGGTCTCGCGGCGCAGGTCGCGGGCGATGGAGCAGGCGGTGCGCGACGCCACGGCGCCGGTCAGGATGGTGGCGACGAGCGATACCAGGCACAGCCCAAACATCGTGGTCGCCATGCGGCCCAGGTAGGCGTTCTGCACGTCGGCGGGGTCGATGCCCTGTGCCTTGTACTCGTCCTGTACATAGCTCACGGCGCGTTGGGTCACGATGGAGCCCGACATGGAGCCCATTTTGTCCGCCATATCGTTGGCGCCCTCGACGAGCTTGCCCTGGTCGATTAGGCCGCCTTCAACGCCTAGACGCAGGCTCTTCATGGTGATCTTGCCACCGTCGGCATCAATCTGTTTTTGCATGTTCTGCGCCGCAGCGGCCTTCTGCTGCATCTCGGCGAGCTGCTCGGGCGTCATCGCCGCCATCTGCTCGGGCGTGGGCATGGCCTGGGCGCCGCTGTTGTCTTTCTCACCGGACGTGCCCATCATGTCACCCATGGAGTTGGCGTCAATACCCTGGTTGAACGAAAGGACGACAGTCTCGGGCAGGCTCATGATGTCGGCAATCTTGCCGCCGTCGGCACGCTCCTCCTCGGTGCCCTTGTACGTTCGAATGCCGTTATTGTCCGCCTTGCTAAACACGGCCTCCACAGACTTGGCGTCTTTGGTGCTCATAAAGAGTTCGAGGTCGTCGAGCGATTCGGCACGGATGGTGTCGGGCACGGGTGACGCGATGCCGCCTTGCTGCACACCCACGTCGACGATGTCGCTCATATAGGTAGGCAGCGCCAGATCGGCGTTGCAGCTGATTACGATAAGTACGATAGCTGCGAACAGTGCCAGGATATGTTTTTTAAAGAGCTTGAGAATCCTCACTCGGCATCTCTCCTTTCTTGATTGCGGTCGATAATTTCGTTGGCACGTCTTAGAAGGCGCACCATCTCCTGGGTATCTGTTTCGCCGAGCTGCTCGAGGAAGGCCGCGGTGCGGTCCTCGAATTCCCGGCGTTTGATTTCGATGACCTGGAATCCCTTGTCGGTCACCGTGACGTGTACGCGACGACGGTCGGTCTTTGAGTGCTCGCGCTCGACCCAACCCTTGGCCTCGAGGGCGCGCAGGATATTGGCGATACGGGCGCTCGAGACCCAGGCACGATCGGCGAGTTCGCTCGGCGTGAGCGAGCCGCCGGCGCGCATGAGGGCGCGCATGACGGCCATCTCGCCACCCAGAGCCTGGTCGGCAAAGCGCGAAACGCGCTGGTGCATGCTGCCAAACTCGGTAAAGAGCTGACGCCCAAGCTCATGGAAATCGGTATCTTCCACCGAAAACCCCTAACACTAGAAACTATTTTCGGTGAAAGATGATACCCGCGTATTCGGGTCTCATGCAGTGGGCAATATAAAGAGCGCATAAAGAGTAAAAAATTCAATCGCTGAAGCGTTTCAAAGAACTATTATGCCCGCGGTTAGGCGAGGGGTTGTCACCACCATGACGACTGGGACTCATTTATCGCCACGTGCGATGCTCCAACTTCCCGCAAGGAGACACCTGAATCAAGGGGGTTGGAGTCATGGCATTTGACTTCACGGGCAAAACCGCGATCGTTACCGGCGGCACTCAGGGCATTGGCCTCGAGATTGCCAAGGGCATCGTTGCGGGCGGCGGACACGTCGCGCTCATCGCAAGGAACGCTGCTAAGGGCGAGGCCGCGGTGGCCGAGCTTGGCGAGGGCAACAAGTTCTATCAGCTCGATGTCGCCGATGCACCCAAGGCGCGCGAGACCGTCGAGCAGATTTTTACGGACCTGCCGCAAACCAACATCCTGATCAACTGCGCTGGCGTCATCAGCACCAAGAAGTTCGACGAGATCGATGACACCGAGTGGCGTCGCACCATCGACATCAACCTCAACGGTACCTTCACTATGATGAACGCCGTGTACCCGCACTTTAAGGCGGCCCATGCCGGCACTATCGTCAACGTGAGCTCTGTCGCTGGCAAGATCGGTGGCGGCCTGCTCGGCACCGCGGCCTACGCGAGCTCTAAGGCCGGTGTCAACGGCCTGACCAAGGCAGTCGCCAAGGAAGGCGGCAAGTTTGGCGTCCGCTGTAACGCCGTGTGCCCGTCGCTCACGTTGACCGATATGACCTCGATTCTCTCTGACGAGAACTCTCAGCGTATCATCAACGGTATTCCTCTGGGCCGCGCCGCCCAGGCCAGCGAGCCTGCGCAGATGGTGCTGTTCTTCGCTTCCGACCTCGCCAGCTTCGTGAACGGCGAGATCGGTGACTGCGACGGTGGCATCGTTCTGGACGGGTAATACTCCGCGACGATTATTCGGCGACGGCTCCTGCGACTCGGGACCGTCGCCTTCTTTCTGATATAGGCGCATGCGGCTACGATTCGCATGCATCCAAAGGAGATATATATGAGTGAATCGACTGCGGTGGAGGCGCCGGCGGCAAAGGAGCCGTTCTTTAAGATGTCCTCCATCCCGGGTGCCAATATTTTGGTGCCGCTTTTGCTGGGCTGCCTGCTCAACACGCTATTCCCTGACCTGTTCAAAATGCTCGGCAGCTTTACGCTTGGCATGACCCAGCAGGGCGCGGGCCCGCTCGTGGGCGCTTTTTTGCTCATCGTCGGTACGACGATTTCGTTTAAGAGTGCTCCTGCCGCCGCTGCACGCGGCGCCATCATCATCGCCGTCAAGCAGATCGTGGTCGTTGCCGTGTCGCTGCTCATCCTGTATGTGTTCAACGACAACCTGTTTGGTATCTCTGCCATGGTGATGCTGGCGGCTTGCACCGGCGCCAACAACGCTATGTACGCTGGTCTGATGGGCACCATGGGCAATGAGGCCGAGCGTGGTGCTGTCGCAATCACCACGCTCGTTGTCGGCCCTCCGGTCACGATGATCGTGCTCGGCGCTGCCGGTCAGGCCCCGATCGGCTGGTCGCTCGTGGGCGCCATCCTGCCGATCGTCGTCGGCATTATTCTGGGCAACCTCTTCCCGAGCTTTAAGAAGATGATGGCACCGGCACTTTCCGCCATCATCGTGCTCGTCTTCTTTGCCATGGGCTCGACCATGACCTTTGGCCAGCTCATTAATGGCGGTCTTCCCGGCATTCTGCTCGGCGTGATCTGCTCGGTGGTCTTTGCAATTCCCGTTATCGCGGTCGATAAGCTCACGGGCGGTACGGGTGTCGCAGGTGCGGCCATTTCGAGCTGCGCCGGAGCCAATGTGGCCACGCCTGCTGCCATGGCAAGCGTCAACGGGGCCATGTACGGTGGCGCCGTGCTCGCGACGGCTACGGCACAGGTTGCTGCCTGCGCAATCGTGACGGCTATTTTGACCCCGCTGGTCACCAGCTGGTGCTACAAGCATTTTGAGGGCCAGGGCAACAGCAAGGCAACGACCGACAAGGCCGCTGCAGCCGCCTAATGCCAAGCGGCAATCAAAGCTAAAAACTAGCTACGCCACAGGGCGGCCACGGGGGATCCCGTGGCCGCCCTGCAGTTTCTGTAGGGTCTCTGGGACACTTTACCCTGCTAAAGCTGGCATAACAGCTAGAGCGAACGTCGTACAAAGGCAAGGAAAAATACCAAACAAATCGGTGAACGGTAGTTGTTCGCGCTCGCATTTCCTGCGGGTTTGTAAAAAACGCCCTTATGATATAAAAAAAGAAACATATAACAGCCCAGATGGAGAGGGTCGCTATGTTATCCTTCTCAAACGGGTGAAATCTTGGGTTTTGGGTTGTAGTTCCAAGGTGGACAAACGTTTTTCTCTGCACCAACGTGTGGTGAAGAACGGAAGAAGCCGGTAGTGCAAGCCGAACATTCAAGAATTCAATAAGCAGCGGTGTGAGAGAGCGCCGCATTACACGTAACTAGGAGCGTGGTTACACAATGCAGGAGGCATGGGAAGGCTTCAAGGAAGGCATCTGGACGGGAGAGGTTGACGTCCGAGACTTCATCCAGAAGAACTACACCCCCTACGAGGGCGACGAGTCGTTCCTCGCCGGCCCGACCGAGCGTACCAAGGAGCTGTGGGGCGAGGTTCTCGACCTGCTGCTTAAGGAGCGCGAGCAGGGCGGTGTCCTCGATATGGACACCAAGACCGTCACGGGTATCGTGAGCCACCCCGCTGGCTACATCGATAACGCCCACCGCGAGAAGGAGACCATCGTCGGTCTCCAGACTGACAAGCCGCTCAAGCGCGCGCTGCACGTCAACGGTGGTATCCGCATCGCTTGCCAGGCTGCCAGCCAGCACGGCTACAAGGTCGACGAGAACGTTGTCGAGCGCTACACCTTCGAGCGCAAGACCCACAACGCCGGCGTCTTCGATGTTTACACCCCCGAGATGCGTGCTTGCCGCTCGGCCCACATCATCACCGGTCTGCCCGATGGCTATGGCCGCGGCCGCATCATCGGCGACTACCGTCGTGTCGCCCTGTACGGTGTCGACTACCTGATCAAGGACAAGGAGGCCCAGAAGGCTTCCACCCCGACGGTCATGACCGCCGACAACATCCGCGACCGTGAGGAGCTGCAGGAGCAGATCCGCGCCCTCGGCGAGCTCAAGATGATGGCCGAGACCTATGGTTTCGATATTTCCAGCCCTGCTACCAACACGCAGGAGGCCATCCAGTGGATGTACTTCGCCTACCTCGCTGCCGTCAAGGAGCAGAACGGCGCCGCTATGTCCATCGGCCGTACCTCCACGTTCATTGACATCTACGCTGAGCGCGACCTTGCCAACGGTACCTTCACCGAGGAGCAGATCCAGGAGTTCGTGGATCACTTCATCATGAAGCTCCGCATGGTCAAGTTCGCCCGTACCCCCGAGTACCAGGCCCTGTTCACCGGCGACCCGCAGTGGGTCACCGAGTCCATCGGCGGCATGGGTGTTGACGGCCGTACGCTCGTTACCAAGATGAGCTACCGCTACCTGCACACGCTCGAGAACATGGGTACCAGCCCCGAGCCCAACATGACCGTTCTGTGGTCGACCCGTCTGCCCGAGAACTTCAAGAAGTTCTGCGCCAAGACTTCTGTCGCCAGCTCCTCGATCCAGTACGAGAACGACGACCTCATGCGCGTTTACCACGGCGACGACTACGGCATCGCTTGCTGCGTGTCCTCCATGCGCATCGGCAAGGAGATGCAGTTCTTCGGCGCCCGTGCCAACCTGGCCAAGTGCCTGCTCTACGCGCTCAACGGCGGTGTTGACGAGGTCTCCAAGAAGCAGGTCGGCCCCAAGTATCGCGCCGTCGAGGGCGATACGCTCGATTACGACGACGTTGTGGCCAAGTACAACGACATGATGAAGTGGCTCGCTGGCGTGTACGTCAACTCGCTGAACATCATTCACTACATGCACGACAAGTATTGCTACGAGCGCATCCAGATGGCTCTGCACGACAAGCACGTGCACCGCTGGTTTGCTACGGGCATCGCTGGCCTTTCCGTCGTGGCTGACTCCCTGTCCGCCATCAAGTACGCCAAGGTCCACCCCGTCCGTGATGAGAACGGCATCATCGTCGACTTCGAGACCGAGGGCGAGTTCCCCAAGTACGGTAACGACGACGACCGCGTCGACCAGATCGCTCACGACGTTGTGCACCAGTTCATGGAGTACATCCGCATGAACGACACCTACCGCAACTCCGTGCCCACGACCTCGGTTCTGACCATTACCTCCAACGTCGTGTACGGTAAGAAGACCGGTTCCACGCCTGACGGCCGCAAGGCTGGCCAGCCGTTCGCCCCGGGTGCTAACCCCATGCACAAGCGCGATAGCCACGGCGCCATCGCTTCGCTGTCTTCGGTTTCCAAGCTCCCGTTCCGCGATGCTCAGGACGGCATCTCCAACACCTTCTCCATCATCCCGGGTGCGCTCGGCAAGGAGGATCAGGTGTTCTTTGGCGATATCGACCTTGATCAGCTGGGCGAGTAACTATTGTTAGTGCTATACTAACAATAACGATTACTGATTAGCGCGCCGGTTTCGGCCGGCGCCTATCGATCGAAGGAGACACATTATGAAGGTTTCTGAAGTTTCCGAGACTCAGGCCGATAACCTGGTCCACATGCTCGACGCTTACGCCGAGAAGGGTGGCCATCACCTGAACATCAACGTCTTCAACCGTGAGACGCTGCTTGACGCTCAGGCTCACCCCGAGAAGTACCCGCAGCTGACCATCCGCGTTTCCGGCTATGCCGTGAACTTCCACACGCTCACCAAGGAGCAGCAGGACGAGGTCATTTCGCGTACCTTCCACGACAAGTTCTAAAGGGTTCAACTCCTGTAGGATTACTGGGGCCGGTTTTGGGTTATTTCCCAAAACGTCCTCGGACATGCAAAGAGGCTCCGCTGCGCGCGTTGCGCGGCGGAGCCTCTTTGCGTCCTGCGGGATGTTTTGGAAAATAACCCAAAACCGGCCATGTGGGGTCCTTTGGAGTCACCCTTTAGGCGGAACTCTCCTAATTATTTGGATGAGTCGTTTACTTACTTGTACTGTTACCGTCTTCCCGCTCTTGTTGGGGTATGGTTTGTTCGTATGTAAACGTATGACATGTTGATGGGGGAGGGTGCTATGGCTCGCGAGAGTGCTCGTTCTAAGGATACGGCTAAGCCTGGCATCAAGGAAGTTGCAGCGGTGGCGGGGGTTTCGCCTACTACGGTATCTCGCGTGCTTAATAATCGCGGCTATATTAGCCAAGAGACCCGCGATAAGGTCCATGCCGCGATGAAGCGCATCAACTATACGCCCAACGATATCGCCCGTGCCATGCTCAACGGTCGCCTGAATCTTATCGGTATGATCGTCCCCTATGTCAGCAGTCCGTTTCATGCCCAAGTGGTTCAAGTCATTGAGCATACCCTGGCCGAAAACGGTTTTAAGATGCTGCTGTGCAATAGCGCCAATCGACCCGAGCTTGAGCGCTCTTATATCGACATGCTTCGACGCAATATGGTTGATGGCGTCATCGTCAACTCGCTTAATATCGCTGCCGAGGCGTATGCCGAGATGGGTTTGAGTCTGGTTGGTATCGACTGCGACCTTGGCGAGGCCTCTGTTCAGATTGCGAGCGACAGCTATAGTATCGGCGAACTTGCCACGCGTCGCCTGATCGATGACGGGTGTTCGCGCATTCTGTGCCTGCGCAGCAATAGCCGCATGCGCATGCCTGCCAATAAGCGTACCGATGCCTACCTCGATGTTGTTGAGCAGGCCGGTTTGCCCGCGCTTGTCCGTGAGGTCGAGTTCGTTAAGCCCGACGACGAAAAGAGCGCGGTCGTTGCGAAGATCCTCGATGAGAACCCCGATATTGACGGCATCTTTGCGGGAGACGACACGATGGCGGCTATCTGTCTTAACGTGATGAAGCAGCGCGGCTTGAGCGCTCCGGGCGATATTAAGGTCGTGGGCGCGGATGGTGCCCGCCGCACTATGACGTTTATGCCTGACTTAACAACCGTTCGCCAAGATATCGATCGCATCGGAGAGCTCGCGGCGCAATCCATCATTGCTCTTATTAACGGCGAAAAGCCCGAATCGAATATCAAGCTCCCCGTTGAACTCATTGAGGGTAAAACCGCGTAGTTCATCCCGTGCCAAAAGAATTCCTCAAACACCTCTGATGACCGTTCGCCGGCATATGTCAACCGTTTGCCGACGACTGGAACTGCGAAAAGACGTATTGGTGTGAAAACGTTTGACATATGAAAACGATTGACATATCTTGCAGTTGTACCGAGTTAGTATCTCGTGAGAAAGGAAGTCTCGGATGCACAAGGTGTATTACCAGCCTGAGGGAATTTGGGTAGGCGACATCATGCCGTACGGCGAGGACGGCACGTTCTATCTCTATCATCAGCGTGACACGCGAAACCCCGGACCTTTCGGAGAGCCGTTTGGCTGGGCACTCGCGACAACCAAGGACTTCGTCAATTACAAAGACTTTGGCGAGAGCCTTGAGCGTGGCGGCGACGAGGAAGTCGACCAGTATGTTTATGCCGGCACGGTGTTTAAGGTGGGCGACAAGTACCATGCGCTCTACACTGGTTGCAATCGCGATAAGGTCCGCGCACGCTTGATGAAGCAGGTTCTTCTTCACGCAACGAGTGACGACGCCGTCAAGTGGGAGAAGAACATCGCCGAGACGCTGCTTCCGCCCCAGGAGGGTTACGATGACCGCAACTGGCGCGATCCCTTTGTGCTTTGGGATGAGGAGAACGAAGAGTACATGCTCATCCTCGGCACGCGTGTGGGCGAGGACAAGCGTCTGATGACCGGTCGTCTGGTCAAGTTCACCTCCAAGGACCTGGATACCTGGGAGTTCCAGGGCGACTGGTGGAATCCGGGCCTGTACACCATGTTCGAGATGCCTGATCTCTTTAAGATGGGCGACTGGTGGTATCTGGTGTTCTCCGAGTACAGTGATGGCAACAAGACCCGTTACCGCATGTCTCGCTCTATCAACGGTCCTTGGATCACTCCTGCGGACGATTCCTTCGATGGCCGCGCGTACTATGCCGCGCGTACCGCATTTGACGGCGAGCGCCGCGTTCTCTTTGGTTGGGTTCCTACGCGTGACGAGGGCGGCGACCCCAGCTCTTACCTGTGGGGTGGCACCTTTATGCCCCTCGAGATCGTTCAGCGTGCCGACGGAACGCTCGGCACCAAGCTTCCTGACAGCATGCTTGGCGCCTTTGGCGAGGCTAAGGCAGTCGAGGCCTTTGAGCTCTCCTGCGAGTCGGGCAAGGTCGAGCAGGTGCTCGCCGCGGATGCCGGTTCCACCTATATGCTCGATGCCGACATCGAGCTCGCCGGTGACGCTGCCGGCTTCTCGGTGAAGCTTGCCGAGGACGCCGAGTCCGGTCTTGCCTATGAGTTCCGCGCCAACCTGCGTGAGGGCAAGCTCGAGTTTACGGCGGCCCCCCAGTATCCGTGGTTCCAGGTCAACAACATGGGCCTCGAGCGTCCGTTGTTCTTTAAGGGCGAGGGCACTCATCATGTGCGCCTGGTCGTTGACGACGATATCGCGACCATCTTTGTCGATGATGTTGCGCTTAACGCTCGATTCTGCAATAAGCAGGGCCAGGGTGTGGCGCTGACGGTCACCGACGGTACGCTTAAGTGCGCAAATGCAACGATCGCGTCTCTGTAATGGCATCAAAACGTCTTATGATTTCGTAAAGGAATGGAGAGGAACATGGACTACAAAGTAGTGTCTCAGCAAGTCGTCGATAACGTCGGCGGTCTGGAGAACATCGAGGGCGCCACGCATTGCGTTACGCGTCTGCGTCTGGTGCTCAAGGATACGAGCAAGTACAACAAGGCCGAGCTCGAGAACATCGATGGCGTCAAGGGTGTGCTGTACAACAGCGGCCAGCTCATGATCATCTTCGGTACCGGTACCGTCAACAAGGTTTACGATGAGTTTATGGCTCTGACGGGCGTTAAGGAGATCAGCGCTTCCGAGGTCAAGGGCGCCGAGGCGGACAAGAAGGGCAAGTTCTTCTCGGTCCTCAAGGTATTCTCGGACATCTTTATCCCCATCATTCCCGCTTTCGTCGGCGCTGCTATCATCATCGGCCTTAAGTCGCTGATCGTTGCCAACGGCCTCTTTGGCATGGAGGGCAGCCTCGCCGATCACAGCGAGTTCCTCAAGAACCTCGCAAGCTTCTTTGCCATTATCGCCACCACCTTCGACTACCTACCTGTCCTGGTTATGTACAGCGCGGTCAAGCGTTTTGGCGGTAACCCGATCCTGGGCATCCTCGTCGGTATCGTCATGGTTCACCCGAGCCTTATGAACCGTAACACGTTCGTTATGGACCCGACGGGTGCTGAGTACTGGAACTTCGGTCCGCTCTCCATTCCCATGGTTGCTTTCCAGGGCGGCGTGTTCCCTGCAATCCTGACTGCCTGGTTTATGGCCAAAGTCGAGAAGATAGCCCAGAAGTACATCCCCGAGGTCGTTTCGTTCGTCTTTGTCCCGACCGTTACCCTGATTCTTGCTAACGTCGCTCTGTTCACCGTGTTCGGCCCGCTCGGCAACCTGATCGGCGACGTCCTCGCCGGCGTAATCGATATCCTGTACAACAGGATGGGCGTCTTCGGTGCCTTTGTCTTTGCCGCATTCCTGCAGCCGCTCGTCGTTACCGGTACGCATCAGTTCATCCAGGGTATCGAGGCAAACCTCGTTGCCACGACTGGCTTCAACTACATCCAGGCAATCTGGTCGGTTTCCATCATCGCCCAGGGCGGCGGCGCCATCGGCATGTACCTCATTCACAAGAAGCATTCCAAAGAGCGCAACATCTGCATGTCGTCCTTTATCCCGACGCTGGTCGGTATCTCCGAGCCCGCAATCTTTGCTGCAAACATGCGCTACTCGATCATCCCGTTCATCTGCGCTTGCATCGGTGCAGGCTGCGGCGGTGCCTTCGTGAAGCTCTTTGAGGTGCGCGCCATCGGTCAGGGTCTGACCGGCGTGCTTGGCCTGCTCATCGTTACGCCCGAGACGCTCGTGTGGTATGTGGCTGGCAATCTCATCGCCTTCATCGTGCCGATCGTCTTGATCTTTGCCTACAACAAGGCAAAGGGCGTGCCGACCACCGATGAAGAGGGCGCTGGCGCTGGCTTCGACGTTAGCTTCTAGTTGAGCCGTTCAGCGTAATGTGCGGATAAGTCCATTTGGGGAAGGGCGTTCGGCTCGTGTGAGTCGAGCGTCCTTTCCTATAGACGAGAAGGTCAATGGCGATGTTTAATCAAAAAAACAAGGTGATGCGTGCGGACTATGAGCAGTGGCGTGCCGGACAGGATGAGACGGCGGCTCGCATCGCGTCCGACCCCGATAGGCTTTTGTTCCATGTGGAGCCTGAGCTTGGCTGGCTCAACGACCCCAATGGTTTGGTTCAGATTGGTGATACGTATCACATCTATCATCAATACGATCCGTTCGATGCTGCGCATGGCGGTCCAGTGCTTTGGAACCATCTGACGACAAAGGATTTTGTGACGTACGAGAATCACGGTCCCGTGCTGTTCCCCGATTCCGATTTGGATTCGAGTGGAGCGTATTCTGGTTCTGCCTTTGTACGTGATGGCAAGATTCACTACTTCTATACCGGCAACGTTAAGCATTTTGACCGTGATGATTACGACTACGTGTTGACGGGCCGTGAGCAAAACCAGATTCATATGGTTGCCGAGAATCCCGACGAATTGGGCGAGAAGCGCATAGCTGTTGGGCCGGTCGATTACCCCGACGATATCGGTACGCACGTGCGCGACCCCAAGATCCTTGAACACGACGGTATCTACTACATGGTTCTGGGCGCTCGTACGAAAGACGACCGTGGCTGCGTGCTTGTCTATACCTCGCGCAATCTTGAGGACTGGAGCTATGCGACGCGCATTGAGTTGGGCGAGAAGTTTGGCTTTATGTGGGAGTGCCCCGATCTGTTTGAGCTCGATGGCGAGCTTATTCTCGTTTGCTGTCCGCAGGGTGTGCCTGCCGATGGTTGGCGTTACCGCAATCCGCATCAGTGCGTGTGGTTCCCCATCGAGGCCGATTGGGAGGCGCCGAGCTTTAAAATCGTCGGGAAGGGCATGCCCCCGATGGTCGATGCCGGTTTTGATTTCTATGCCCCGCAGTCCTTTGAGGACGCTGCGGGTCGGCGTTTGATGATCGGATGGTCGGGTTGCCCCGATGCGACGACAGAAAGCCCGACGGCGGCGCGCGGGTGGCAGTGCGCGCTGACGATGCCGAGAGAGCTGAGCATGCGCGGCGGCAAGCTCTGCCAGTGGCCGGCGCACGAGATTGAGAGGATGCGCGGCGATTGCGTTCGTGCTGTAGGCGGTGAGACCGTTGAGGAGCCGGGACGCCTGTTTGATGTCGTGGTTTCCTGCGAGGGAGCCAAGATGATCGAGCTCGAAATCCGCAAGGGTGTCTTTGTGCGTTATACGGACGGGATGCTTACCCTCGATATGGGCGACGAAGGCTATGGACGCGACCAGAGGTCGATCGAGCTCGGCGAACTTCGCGACCTGCGCGTGCTTTCGGACACTACGATGGTCGAGATTTTTGCCAACGGTGGCGAGGCGGCACTTACGAGCCGTACCTATTCGCCGGCGGTTCCGGCGATGGAGCTGCACGCCGAGGGTGCGGCGTCGATGGATTTCTACCGCCTCGCTCATTAACCGTGCATGGAGCACGATTGGACTTGTTGGGCGGAATGTGTCGCAGTTGCCGCGGCCAGCTACCGCTTATCGCGTATAGCTACCGTTTGCGGAATAAGTAACACTCCTTAATAAACCGTGTAGAATCTCAGATAAGCACGGAGTTTTCCAGGGAGACGCTGTCCTTTGTTGTGTGCAAGGGGCGGCGTCTCTTTGGCGCTTGGACGCCGTTGTGCAACAGTGCGGCGGTGCGTGCCATGTATTGAAAAGCCAATGTCGAGATGGGTCGTGATATTAATGGGCAAGTACGTAATCGTGGTCGAGTCTGGGTCGGATGTGACGCCGGAGCTCTGCGAGCGCTACGGCATCGTGCGCGTGCCCATGCATGTCACGATTGGTGACGAGACCGTCGAGGACGGCTCGATCGATCCGCTCGAGATTTATTCGCGCTGCAATGAGTTTGGCGTGATGCCCAAGACCAGCGGCTGCGCGCCTGCGGATTTTGCTCACGTGTACGACCGCATTCACGCTGAGCAGCCCGACGCGACCATTTTGCATCTCGCGTATTCCGAAGTCACGACCTGCTCACATCAGTCCTCCAAGATTGCAGCTAAGGGGCGCGACTACGTGTTCTCCATGGACACGCGCTTTGTCTCGGTGGGCCAGTCGCTCGTTGTCGTCGAGACCGCCAAATACATCGAGGCTCACCCCGATGCCACCGTCGACGAGATCTTTGCATTTACGAACTCCGTCATGGACCGCGTGCTGCTGGGCTTTGTTCCTACGGACCTTGCCTTCCTTAAGGCGGGCGGTCGCTTGTCCAACGTCGCGTTCCTGGGCGCCCATCTGCTCAAGATTAAGCCCTGCATTGAGGTAACGGGCGGCAAGTTCGTGGCAACCAAGAAGTTCCGCGGCTCTATGCTCAAGTGCGCCCGCGCCTTTATTGATCACATGGTTGCCAAGGGCGAGATTGACTACTCGCACATTGGCCTGGCGTATTCGGTAGGTCTTTCCGAGGAGCTGCGCGACGACATGGAAGTCTATGCACACGATCTTGGCTTTAAGGACATTACCTGGACTCAGGTCGGCGGCGTCATCTCGAGCCATTGCGGCCCGACCGCCTTCGGCGCGGTGCTTACGCTTAAGGCGTAAGGCCTGGCGTCTATCGATATCTATTGCCTCGGCGGCGAGTGGGTTGTGACAACCTTCCCGCCGCTTTTGTGTGGGGCCAAATAGAAGGTTGATTTTCAATCTCAACGCAACAGCCTGAACGGACCCCGCGTTTCCGCAGCTAG
>CABUPE010000003.1 GCA_902493515.1 uncultured Collinsella sp. | reverse complement strand
CAGACCAAGGCCGCCGGCGACATCGCCGTGGCAGGGTGCCCCCGCCACTACATCATGCGCAGCTCCTGGGTCATCGGCGAGGGCCGCAACTTCGTCAAGACGATGAAGTGCCTGTCCGACCGCGTCGCAGACCCCGAGGACGGGCTCGAGCAGGTCACCGTCGTGGACGACCAGCTGGGCCGCCTGACCTTCACGCGCGACATGGCGGAGGCCATCTTCCATGT
Source organism: uncultured Collinsella sp. (assembly GCA_902493515.1). Classification (GTDB taxonomy): domain Bacteria; phylum Actinomycetota; class Coriobacteriia; order Coriobacteriales; family Coriobacteriaceae; genus Collinsella. The sequence goes on along the minus strand of CABUPE010000003.1, from coordinate 101,685 downwards.
GCTGGACGCGAAGGCCCCCTACGGCACCTATAACTGCACCGGCTCCGGCGCCGTGAAGTCCTGGGCGGACATCGCCCGCGCCGTCTTCGAGGCCGCCAACGGCAACGGCGACAGGGTCGTGCCGGTGTCGACCGCCGACTACTACGCAAACGCCGACGGCCCCATCGCCCCGCGCCCGGTCCACTCCGCGCTCGACCTCGCGAAGCTCGAGGCGACGGGCTTTTCCATGCCCGACTGGGAGGAGCGCCTCGTCGCTTACATGCGGCGTTCTTCTTTGTTAGCGGCTTACAGCTCTCCTAACTATTATTAAGGTGGTGATTGAGTGTCGAAACCAACTGTCGGCGTAGTTATATTGAACTACAACTCGCATGATTTGACTCTTGCGCTTGCAAAGCGTACTGCTAGCTTGCCGAGCGTCGATTTTGTTTGCGTTGTCGACAATGCGTCGGGCGACCATTTCGATGGAGAGTTTTCGGAATCGAATATCCATTACATAAAGAGCCGAGAGAACGGTGGCTACTCCGCCGGGAACAACATTGGCCTCCGTTGGCTCGTTGAAGAGCGCTGCTGCGAATATGTCTTTATCGCAAATCCGGATGTGGAGTTCGGAGACGATGCGATTTCGGCCGTCTCCGAGGTTCTCCACAGCGACCCATGCGTAGCCGTCGCTGCCACGCGGCGCTTCGGCCATGACGGGGCACGAGTCATGCAGTGGTACGACCTGCCGAGCCTTCAGGACGCGATTGGCTTTTGCTTCGCCGTATCGCGGAGACGCGCCGAACGACGCAGACTGGCTGCCCAGAACGATAAGGTCGCTGGTGGGGGGTTCGTCTATGTTGACGCCGTCCCCGGCGCTTTCTTCGGGATGCGCTCAAGCTTCCTCGTCGACAATGGGTACCTCGATGAGAGTACATTTCTCTATGGCGAGGAACGCATCCTCGGCAAGCAGGTCGAACTAGCGGGCCTCAGGGAGGCCCTTGTCTGCGATGCGACATACGTGCACGATCACGCTCGTGGGCGTTTCTCGAGTGTCGACACCTTCGAGAGAGACCATCGCTCAATCGTCCTTTATTTCGAGAGGTTCCGGCTTGCTGGGCCGGTTGGGCTTGCGCTCCTCCGCCTCTGCACGGCCCTCGGCAGCGCTGAGTACAGGATTGCCTGCAGCATACATGGTTTTCTCAATCGGGATCCCGCCGCAAAGGAACCGTGTGGTGGGGCTGCATGATTGCCGTGTGCCGAAACATGACGAGCAATTCTCGGATTATTACCGAGCTGGTCGCATATGACGTGCGCCGCCAACGGAATCGTGATCCTGAACTACAAATCGCACGACTTGACGCTTGCTCTCGCGGAGCGTGCGGCGACGTTCCCGAACGTGGATTACGTCTGCGTGGTGGACGATGCTGCTTCGGACGACTTCGCTGGGGATTTCTCCAACCCGAAGATTCACTACATCAAGAGTTAGGTGAACGGCGGGTATTTGGCGGGCATCAACATAGGTTTGCTGGCTCATCGAGGAGAAGGGCTGCGACTACGTTTACATCGCCAACCCGGATGCGATTTTTGGGACGAGCCCATTGCGGCCATAGTCGGCCTTTTCGACTCAGACCCTACTGGGGGTATAGCCTCCGCGAGGAGGAGTGGCCATGCCGGGGTTAGCATTCACTGGGCTTCAACTTCCCGACCTTCGGCAGCGCACTGAGGTCCTGCTTCTCCCTCACGAGGAAGAGGTCAGAAGCCGAGCGGCGGGACCGTCAAAACGCTCGGGGCGAGGACGGGGCAGCCGAGCTCTGGGGCGTGCGGTGCGCCTTGATGGGCGACCCGCAATCCCGAGACCTTACGAGGATCACCCCCGCGTCGAGACCTTCGACGCCAAAACGAATGAGATAATCCGCGCGATTGAGGTGGAATAATTTGCCAGCTACCGTAAGCATAGTAGTTCCCGTCTACAACGTCGGCAGCTACGTCGACTACTGCGTCCGCAGCGTCCTCAGCCAGACCTTCCCTGACTGGGAGATGGTCCTCGTCAACGATGGATCGAGCGACGACTCCGGAGAGCGATGCCGAAGATGGGCCGAGGTGGATGCGCGCATCTCTCTTGTCAATCAGGAGAACGCGGGCGTCTCCGTCGCCCGGAACAACGGGCTCGCCAGCTCGACTGGTCCTTATGTCATGTTCGTTGACCCCGACGACTGGCTTGAGCCCGATTCGCTCGAGACCCTTCTCTCGGGGATGGGGGACGGCGTCGAGATTTGCGTTGGTGACTGCCTCCTGGAAAAACACGGGCAGACCAAACTGATTCCCATGATCAACTGCGATCAGCGCGACTTCGACAGCAACGATAGACAACGCCTCATGGCGCTCGCTCTCAACGGCAGGGGCTTCGAGTCCGCTAACGACGTTATCCTCGGGTCGCCTTGGGGCAAGCTGTACCTTCGGTCCTTCCTCGACGAAAACGGGCTGCGTTTCAAGCCCGGGCTCAAGAAGGAGCAGGACGTTCTCTTCAACCTCAACGCCATCTCCCGCGTAAATCACCTGCGGAGGGTCCCGAGGGCCGTCTACCACTATCGGGTCAACGAGGGCTCTGTCTGCAACAGGTACCTCCCCGACTTCGACTCTATAACCGACGACATCCTCTCGTCAATAAGGGATCTCATCGACGAGAACGGATACTCGTGGTTCGAGGGAGAATTCGACTTCAAGGTAGTCAAGATGTACGCGAAGTGCCTGAAGAGGCAGTACCTCCATCCCGAAAGCCCTCTCACAAGCCAGCAACGCGTGGAGGCCGCTCGTCGCCTCGCTGGCGCCCCCTTCTATGCCCCCACGTTCGAACGGATGGAGCTGAAGGGCATGCCCCTATCTGTTGTCGGGCTCGTGACGCTCGTGCGCATTCGGGCCTTCGGGGCCATCACCCTCATTCTCGGCAGAATGGATATCTGATATGGCTGACAGGATAAACGTCCTATGGGTCTCGAAGACGGCCCCGTATGACAACGTCCCACATGCGGGCGGCAAGGTGCACAACTATTACCTCAAGGCGCTGCACGCCGACCCCCGCTTCGACGTAAGGCTGGTCACGTTTGCCGACTCCTTGTTCTATCGGGAGGCGAATGACGATCTCTCCGGCTACGGGATCGAGCACGAGATAATCGAGCATAAGACCGAAGGCCTCGCTCATGCCCTCTGGGCCGGACTGAACATGGAGACCAGACTGAACCCTTGGAACCGCTACGGAGGTTTGACGTATAACTTCGAGGCGTTTAAAGCGCTCTCCGCGATCAGGGCCATCGCTGGCTCTGGCTATGCGCCCGACATCGTCATCCTGCAGTGGACCCAGATGGGTCTGCTCGTCGACAAGGTGAGAGCGATCTTCCCGGGGGCTAGGTTCGTCCTCATTGAAGAGGATGTCGCCTACCAGGGCGCCGAACGCGCCGCCGATATATCTGGGAGTTCGTTTTTGCGAGGAAGAGCCGCGACTCTAAAGAAGGCCGAGCTCGCCGCACTTGGTGACGCGGATCTCGTCATCCTCAACAACCGCAAGGACCTTGCACTCGTGCGCGGCGAAGGCGTCAAGACCGATTTCTGGGTTTGGTGCCCCTATTACCAGTCGCTTCTGGGAAGCGAGCGAGCATATGACGGTCGGAGGGAGATTGTGTTCTACGGTGCCATGCGCAGGCGCGAGAACTGGTCTGCCGCGCTCTGGTTCCTCGACGAGGTCTTCCCCAGCCTCGAGGGCGATGGCTACCGTTTCACTGTCGTTGGTGCCAACCCTCCTGAGCAGCTAACCTCTCGTGTGCGCGAGGGCGTGACCTTCACCGGTTTTGTTGACTCTGTCGAGCCCTATTTTGCCCGTGCGCTTTGCCTTGTTGCTCCGCTGAGCATGGGCGCCGGCATCAAGGTCAAGGTTCTCGAGGCGATGTCCGCAGGGCTTCCCGTCCTCACGAACGACATCGGGATCGAGGGTATTCCCGCCGAGAACGGCGTCAGCTACCTTCATTGCGAGGCGCCTTCGGACTATTCAAGCTCAATCACGGCGCTTGCCAATAACCCCGGCCTTCGCGACCGTGTCAGCTGCGCCGCGAGGGGCTTGATGCGCGGATCATTCTCCTTCGAAGCGGACGCCAAGGCCTTTCCTAACCGGGTCTTTGCTTTGGCGGTGGGCATATGATGTCTCGTTCCTTCTCCACAAGCAGTCTCATTAACACCAAGATCACCTTCGGAACGGTCCTGCTTGTTGTTTTTGGCTTCTCCTTCATGATGCCCGACATGTTCGCGACCTCATTGACTTATCAGACCGGAAATCTCGCGCTTGTGGCTACGGTTATCTATCTCGTAGCTCAGCGATACAAGCCCTCTCGTGTTGCCATTTGCTCCATAGCCTTCTACCTCTTTCTCGTGACGGCTAGCGCGCTTCACTCATCGCCGGGCTTTGGCTTGAGCTTTGTCGTTTCGAGGGGCAGGACCGTTGTGTTTGTCTGCCTTGTCGACCTCATGCTGCGACGAGAAAAGAGGTCTACCCTCGGCCTACTCCTTTTCATGCTCTCCCTAGCGGTCTTTGCAGACTTCATCTCGCTCGTCTTGTTTCCCGACGGACTTTCTTATGGCGTGAACACTACCGATGGGGTCGGCTACGAACATTATTATTCTGAATGGGTTCTTGGCAACAAAAACAACCGCATGTACTGGTACATGGCCCTCGTTACCGTGGCTTACTGGCGCCATAGACTCTCTCCGAGCTTCTTTTCGCGTCTTGGGCTCGTCGCCCTGTGTGTCGTTTCCCTGATGGGTGCGGCAATTTCGGAGTCAAGCACCTCGATTGTCGCTCTTTCTATCATGTCATGTGGCGTCCTCATGGGAATCTGGCCGGAGCTCCTTCCTTTGCCCAGAGTCAACGGCTACGTCCTCGCCGGGGTCTACCTGGCTTTTGCCGTTGCGATGATTGTGGGGAACGTCGGGTTTCTCGGTGACTTTGTGCAACAGGCATTCGGGAAAGATTTAACGTTCACGGGCCGCGCAGACGTTTGGACAAAAGCATTGGCGCTGATTGCCCGGCGGCCCTTGTCTGGCTGGGGCTACTATGACCCTGATTCGGCGTCGATTTTGTATGGCCGATGGGATTTCGCTAACGCTCACAACCAGATTCTGGAATCCCTTGTCGAGGGTGGCCTGCTTTTCCTGCTGATCTCGTCTGCCCCCATTGTCTGCATATTGCATTCCTCTAGAAAATGCCGATCTTCGAGAGCCGGTGACTTCACCACTCTCGCGATACTGGCGCTTCTTGTAGATATGCTCCTGGAGCAAATACTTGGCATGAAAATCGTTTGGGTCCTACTCCTGCTCTTTGACAGCATGCTCATCGATGATGAGTTGAGAGCCGAGGGGGCAATTGAAGCCGTCCCTGATCTTCCCTTGCGTCGCCCAGCATCTCCTTTGCGGAATGGACACATGGCGTTAGGAGGTAGCCATGCAGACTGGAAATAGCCCCTCGCGCGCACATCGGCTGGTTGTCACCATGTTGACGACAGGTGTTGCTACGCTTTTGGCCTTCGCAATCAATTTCCTACTGACACCCTATATTACCGAGAGGCTCGGCGTCGAGGCATACGGGTTCATAACGCTCGCGAACACGTTTGTGAGCTATGCGATGATTGCCATGACTTCGCTCAACTCATTCTCCACCCGTTTCATTGCCGTCGCGTACCAGAGGGGTGACAAGAAGGCCGCAAGCACTTATTTTACTTCGCTATTCTTTGCTAATGCGGCAGTTAGCCTTGTTATCTTCCTCTGTATGCTGCCGGTCATAGCGAACATTGATGGCGTACTTGATGTCCCTGCCAGACTTGTCTCCGACGTTCAGTACTTATTCGTGCTCGTGTTCGTCAACTTCCTTGTAACAAACGGTTCAAACTCCTTCTCCTCAGCGGCCTACACGAAGAATAGATTGGATATTTACGGCTTGTTCCAGGTCGCCTCGTACGTTGTCGAGGCCGCCATCCTCGTTGCTCTTTATGCTGTTTTCGATGCTCACGCCTACTTCTATGGGCTTGGACTGCTGGCTGCCGGTCTCGTTCTCTTCGCCGGCAATATGTGCATATATAGGCGGCTGACTCCTGACATAAAGCTTCGTCCAAGCCTATTTTCGTTAGGCGCAATGAAGACCCTGTTCGTGAACGGGATCTGGAACTCGATTAACAATTTAGGAAATGTGCTTATCAGTGGGATTGACCTTCTGCTTGCGAATGTGCTTCTGAGCGCGGTCGCGATGGGCCAACTCTCGCTATCGCGGACTTTCAGCAGTGTCTTCAGCAGGCTCTACCAGCTTGTCTCCCAGGCTTTCCAGCCATTGTTCTTGGAGAGCTACTCCTCAGACAACAGAGAAGCTCTCCTGTCTCGGCTTAAGCTATCAAGCAAGATGTCGGGCTATTTTGCCAGCTTGATCTTCGCTGGGTTTTTTGCTCTCGGTATTCCCTTTTTCGAGCTTTGGATCCCGGGTCAAGACATCTCACTTGTCTACAGCCTCACGATGATCGGTATTGTGGGTTCCTTCTTCGAGGGTTTAGTCAACCCCCTCTACTACATCTATACGCTGACGCTGAAAAACAAGGTTCCTACCGCCATTACCGTTATCGGCGGGGTGGTAAGTGTCATCGGAACAGTTGTACTCCTCGAGTTTACGGATTTGGGTGTCTACGGCTGCGCGATAACCACGACGGCAGTCACCAGTTTGATCGCTATCGTTACGAATCCACTTTACATGACTCATGTTCTCGGGATTTCGCACATGACTTTTTATCCCACTTTCGCTAGGAGTTTTCTCGCTTGTGTCCTCATGAGTTTCGCATTCTCTGCCGTTTCCTGTCTTGCAGCACCAGCGAATTGGGCGTCTTTTATTCTGTGCGTCCTTTTGTGTGGAGTTCTAAGTGCTCCTATTTACATTCTGGCTGCCCTCAATCGCAACGAAAGGTATTCGGTCGCTTTGATGTTGAGGAAAAAATATTCGGAACGAAATTCTTGAACGCTTTAATTCAAATAATGAGAGGGAAATTTGAAAGATGAAATCAACTATCTGCAATTTTGATGATTGGGTTTCGAGTGTATCTGCGGGGGAGCGGGACGCTATCGAGGCTATGTCCGCCTCCGAGCGCAAGGACGCGTTCTACCGCGACCTAGCATTCGGCACTGGCGGCCTGCGCGGCAAGCTGGGCCTGGGGTCCAACCGCATTAACTCCTACACCGTTGGCAAGGCCACGCAGGGCCTCGCAGACTGGCTGAACGCGAACCTTGAGGGCCCGACTGTTGCCCTGTGCCGCGATACGCGCCACGGCAGCGAGGAGTTCGTGCGCCGCGCGGCGTCAGTGCTGGCGGCCAACGGAATCAAGACATACATGTACGAGCGCGTGGAGCCCACGCCCGCCCTCAGCTTCGCCGTGCGCGAGCTGGGGTGCTCTGCGGGCGTCAACATCACCGCGAGCCACAATCCGGCCGCCTACAACGGCTACAAGGTCTACGGCGCGGACGGTTGCCAGATCACGGTGGCGACGGCCGAGGCAATCCAGGCGGCCATTGACTCCGTGGACCCGTTCGAAGACGTGAGGGCCATGCCCTACGACGAAGCCGTGGCAAGCGGCCTTGCGCTCACCATCGACGAGGCAGTCATCGAGAAGTTCGTCGACCTGGCGGCCGCCCAGGCGACCGGCGTGGACTGTTCGGGCCTGTGCGTCGTGTACACGCCGCTGCACGGCGTGGGCCTGGAGTGCGTCTCCGGGGCCCTCGCCAAGATCGGCGTGACCGACATCCGCGTGGTCGAGGAGCAGGCCGTGCAGGACGGGGCGTTCCCGACCTGCCCGTACCCCAACCCAGAGGTGCGCGAGGCGCTTGAGCTCGGCCTCGAGCTCTGCGAGGAGACGAAGGCTGACCTCCTCTTCGCCACCGACCCCGACTGCGACCGCCTGGGCATCGCCGTGCCCCACGGGGGCGAGTGCGTGCTCCTCTCCGGCAACGAGGTGGGGCTGCTGCTGCTCGACATGCTGGCCGAGCGGGCCGCCGGGAGCGGCGAGGACCTCTCGCGCAGAGTCGCCGTGACCACTGTGGTCTCTGCCCCCATGGCCGACGACCTCGCCCGCGCGTACGGCCTGGAGCTGCGCCGCACGCTCACCGGCTTCAAGTTCGTCGGCGAGCAGATAGGCCTGCTCGAGTCCCAGGGCCGCGAGGCGGACTTCCTATTCGGCTTCGAGGAGTCCTACGGCTATCTCGCCGGCACCCACGCCCGCGACAAGGACGCCGTGGTGTCGTCCGTGCTCGTCTGCGAGCTCGCCGCCCACTGGAAGGCGAGGGGCCTGGACCTCTACGAGGCCATGCAGAGGCTCTACGCGGAGCACGGCTTCTGGGCGAGCGCGCTGCTCTCCAAGACGTACGAGGGCCCGGAGGGCGCCGCGGACATGGCCGCCATCATGGCCGGCCTTCGCGCTAACCCGCCCGCGGAGCTCGCCGGCGTGCCCGTCGACCAATTCGTCGACTACGCCGTTGGCGCCGATATGCCCGCCGTGAACCCCTCCGACCCGAAGCCCCAGCAGCTCCCTCGGGCCGACGTCCTGGAGCTGCTCCTGGCCGGCGGCTCCCGCGCGATCGTGCGGCCCTCCGGCACCGAGCCGAAGGTCAAGGCCTACGTGTACGCCACGGAGGCGACGGTGGAGGGGGCCGACTCCCTTCTTGCATCCATATCAGCCGAAGTCGAGTCCATCCTAGGGGGAACGAAGTGATCCACCTGATACTGCTCTCCGGCGGCTCGGGCACGCGCCTGTGGCCGCTCTCCAACTCCTCGCGCTCCAAGCAGTTCCTGAAGGTGCTGCGCGATTCGCAGGGCAACCACGTATCCATGGTGCAGCGCGTATTCTCGCAGATACGATCTGTGGACGCCGACTTGGACGTGACCATCGCCACCTGCGCGGACCAGGAGTTCTCCATCCGCTCACAGGTCGAGGGCGACTACGCCCTGGTGCTCGAGCCCGAGCGGCGCGACACCGCCCCGGCCATCATGCTCGCTTGCACCCACCTTGCCATGGAGCAGGGGGCCGATGCCGGCGACACCGTGATTGTGATGCCCATCGACTCCTACGCCGACCAGGCCTACTACGACGGAGTCGTGGGGCTCGACGATGCCGTCCAGTCTGGCTTCGCCGACCTGGTGCTCCTCGGCGTAGAACCCACCTACCCGAGCGTGAAGTACGGATACATCGTGCCGGGCGACACCGAGGACAGCCCCCGCAGGGTGTTACGCTTCACCGAGAAACCTGACGGGGAGGCCGCCAAGGCGCTCATCGCCCAGGGCGCGCTCTGGAACTGCGGCGTCTTCGCGTTCAGGCTGGGCTACCTCACCGCCATCTCCGACGGCTACCTGAAGTCGGGCTCCTTCGACGAGTTCCGCTCGCGCTACGCGGAGCTGCCCAAGAACTCCTTCGACTACGAGGTTGTCGAGAAGGCCTCCTCAATCGGCGTCGTGCCCTATTCGGGCACCTGGAAGGACCTGGGCACCTGGAACACCCTCACCGAGGAGATGACCGACCGGGCGGCCGGGCGCGTCGTCGTGGACGGGGCCACGTGCTCAAACGTCCACGTGATCAACGAGACGGGCCTCCCCATGGTGGTGGCCGGACTTTCCGATGCAGTGGTCGTGGCCACGCACGATGGTATACTCGCATGCGGCAAGGAGGCCTCTGCCGGCATCAAGGGCCTCGTGGGCTCCGTCGCCGAGACCCGCCCCATGTACGAGCGCCGCCGGTGGGGCGAGTACCGCGTGCTCGACAGCTCCGCCTACCCTGGAGGCGCCAAGTCCCTCACCAAGGAGCTCGTCATCGCGAGCGGTAGGCAGATCTCCTACCAGCGCCACTCCTACCGCTCAGAGGTGTGGACGGTCGTGGCCGGCGAGGGCGAGGTCGTGCTCGACGGGCTCGTGCGGCAGGTACGCGCGGGCTGCGTTGTGAACATCGAGGTCGGCCACATGCACGCCGTGCGCGCCACGTCCTCCGACCTCCACATCATCGAGGTCCAGCACGGCGACGTGCTCACCGAGGAGGACATCGAGAGGTTCGGTGACTTCTGGAAGTAGAAGGACGTTTTCGATCGAAGCGCAATGAAACCAACGGATTTAGAGCTATATGGAGGCAATATGAAAATCTCAGTTGCAGGCACCGGGTACGTGGGCCTCTCACTGGCCGTGCTCTTGGCGCAGCACAACGAGGTGTGCGCGCTGGACATCGTTCCCGAGAAGGTCCAGAAGATCAACAACTTCGTGCCGCCCATCCAGGACGACGAGATCGAGCGATTCCTAGCGGAGGCCAAGACGGGGGAGCGCGAGCTCGACCTTCATGCCACCGTCGATGTCGCCGAGGCTTACACAGGCGCCGAATACGTCGTGGTCGCCACGCCCACCAACTACGACTCGGACAGGAACTTCTTTGATACTTCCTCCGTTGAGGCCGCCATCGCCGCCGTTCGCTCGGTGAACCCGGATGCCTGGATCGTCATCAAGTCGACGATCCCGGTGGGCTACACCGCGGGCCTACGCGAGAAGTTGGGTGATAGCAAGATCTTCTTCAGCCCGGAGTTCCTGCGCGAGAGCAAGGCGCTCTACGACAACCTGCACCCCAGCCGCATCGTGGTGGGCGCGCCCAAGGACGACCCCGAGGCCGTGGCCGCCGCCGAGCGCTTCGCCGGCCTGCTCGCACAGGGCGCCGACCCCGCCGAGCTGGAGCGCGAGAATGCCGACGGCACCGTGGGCATCCCGGAGCTCGTGCTGGGCACCACCGAGGCCGAGGCCGTGAAGCTGTTCGCCAACACCTACCTGGCGTTGCGTGTGGCCTACTTCAACGAGCTCGACACCTACTGCGAGGTCCGCGGCCTCAACACCCGCGACGTCATCGACGGCGTCTGCCTGGAGCCGCGCATCGGCAGCCACTACAACAACCCCAGCTTCGGCTACGGCGGCTACTGCCTGCCCAAGGACACCAAGCAGCTGCTGGCCAACTACAGGGACGTGCCCCAGAACCTGATCGAGGCCATCGTGGAGGCCAACCGCACCCGCAAGGACTTCGTCGCCGACGAGGTGCTGCAGATGGTGTGGGACCGCGTGTACGAGGGCAAGGAGAGGCCGGTCGTGGGCGTCTACCGCCTGACGATGAAGTCGAACTCCGACAACTTCCGCGCGAGCTCCATCCAGGGCGTCATGAAGCGCGTGAAGGCCAAGGGCGTGCCCGTGGTGGTCTACGAGCCCACGCTGGACGCGCCGGAGTTCTTCGGCTCCGAGGTGACCCACGACCTAGAGGCCTTCAAGGCCGGCTGCGACGTGATCGTCGCCAACCGCTGGAGCGACGAGCTCGCGGACGTGGCGGACAAGGTCTATACACGCGACCTGTTTAAGCGGGACTAGCTCCAATTACAAACACCTCCCATTTCTCGAAATTGAGAAATGGGAGGTGTTCTTATACGCGTCGACCTCAGGATTTAGCACGATATTGAATCGAGAAGGGCGCCATAGAATTCTTCCTCTTCGGGTGAGGATGCGGGTACATATCGGTCGCGAGAACCCTATCGCTTTCCAGGGGAATCGTGAGAAAATGGGCGCAGATATACCGCGCGTTCGGAAGCGAGACGTAGCTGACGATGGATGGTGGCAGGCCGGATATACATACGAGTAGCGGGTCGCCGCCGTGCCGGCGGTCGTCGACGGCGGGATGGCCAAGTCCGACGCCATGAGAGAGTTCGGCATCATGTCGATGCCGCCGCTCCAGAGGTGGTACAAGCTCTACCTCGAGGGCGGCGCGGAGGCGCTGCGCCCCAGGCCCAAGGGCAGGCCGAGGGGGTTCGGCCCCAAGCCGCGCGGGCGCAGCCGCGAGCAGGAGCTCGAGGAGCGCTGCCGAAGGCTCGAGACCGATGTGGCCTACCTAAAAAACTGCGTGCCCTGGTCGGGAGGGAAGAGCTCTGGCCAGGGCGAAGGTCGAGGCCGTGAGCGCCCTGCGCGCGGAGGGGTACGAGCTGGGGCGCCTGCTGGAGTGCGCCGGCATGGCCCGGTCCAGCTACTACTACGCGCTGTCGCACCCGGCCAGGCCGACGCGCCCGGAGCTGCGGGACGCGGTGGCGGAGATCTTCTCGCGCACGGCCAACGGGTGCGGCCACCGCCGGGTCGCCATGTGCCTGCGCGCCGAGCTGGGCGCGCATAGTCTACAAGACCGTGCTCAAGATGATGCGGGAGATGGGGGTCCGCTGCGGCATCCGCCGCGAGACCGACTACCATAGGTACAACTCGTACAGGGGCGTCGTGGGCGAGACGTTCGAGAACGTCATCGGGTGCGACTTCGCCGCCGACGGGCCGTGGCAGAAGATGGGCACCGACGTCACCGAGTTCAAGCAGCCCTGGGGCAAGGCCTACTTCGCGCCGGTGTACGACTTCGGCAGCAAGGAGATAGTCGCGTGGTCGACGTCGACCAGCCCGGACATGGCGCAGCAGGCCGAGCTGCTCGACCGGCTGCTGGCGAAGATGCCCGAGGGCGCGACGCCGGTGCTCCGCAGCGACATGGGCTGGCAGTACCAGCACGCCGCATGGTGCGGGAGGCTGAAGGACGCCGGGATCGTCCAGAGCATGTCCAGAAAGGGAAACTGCATCGTCAACGGCGCCACCGAGCAGGTCTTCGGTCACATGAAGGACGAGTTCTTCCGGGGAAGGACATGGCCCGACTTTTAGTCCTTCAAGGCGGACCTGGACGCGTACGTCGCCCATTGGAACACGAGGCGAAGGCAGGTTAAACTGAAGGGGCTGACCCCGGAGGAGTTCCGGAGCCAGCCCCTTGCGGCGTAGTTCAGTTTATTACAATAGAGGGCCTAATTAAGCGGTTGAAAATTCTATTTATGTCAAAGACCTTCTGAGCATTTTTAGGTATTAGATTCGTTGGTAATCCAAGTTGTCTGTTTCATCAATTATTTGAAGAGCCGACCAGCGCTGCGCCCCGGTGCCGTTCGCCCTGAAGAGCTGCAGCCCGGCGCCTTCGCGCGCGAAGCCGTCGGGGATGTCGAGCGCCATCGACTCGTCCGCCGTGAACAGGGCGTAGCCGCCGCCCGGCCTCACGAGCCACAGCTGCCGCCCCTCGCCCTCGGGGGGAGAAGGACACCTTCCCGCCCTTGTAGGTGAGCATCAAGCCGTCAGCCGCCTTGATGCGGTACAGGCCGCTCGCGTCGTCGCGGGCGAGCCCCAGCGCCTCCCGGGAGTCCGCGAGGGCGGCCGTCCCACCGTCCGGGCGCAGGGCGAGCCCGGTGTCCAGCGATGTCGAGATCCGGTACTGTCCGTTGGGGAGGGCCTCTGGAATTAGAGCTGCTTGATATTTGGCAGCGAAATCGTACTTAGCGTTCTATTTCCTGTTCGATTCTTTGGTGACGTTCGATACCGCCGTAAGCTCAACTTTGGCGCTATCAGTCTTCCACTCCCTCAGATTCATCGCATACGCAACAATCCCATTCTGTATCCCCGAGATACTCGGCGGAAACGACTGGTTATCCGCATCGATAGAAAAGTTCTCTTCCTTGGCATCCAGATACTCCTGAATGCGGTCGGCATACTTCTCTGCCCATTCATCGGCCTTGCCATTTCGCACAAAGTAATTGTTTGACAGATCGGTTGAGCGATAGGCGTAGCCGTCCTTTTGGTAGTTTGCCGTGTGGTCGGAGTGGGCGATTGCCATGAGCTCGTCGGTCAGGCTAAAGTACAGATGGCGCTGGTCCAGGTCCCCGTACCAGTTGTCGCTGGTGTCGTCCCAGGTTAAGTCCATCTGACACCATTTACCATCGATCTTTACGGCGTTCCAGGTGTGGCCGTTGCCTGTAATGCGGCCGTTGGCGATGCCCGCGGCGTCAAGGAGCTTGGAGTAGATGCGCTGGTAGCTCTCGCAGGTGCCCTGGTGGCGCGTGAGGCCGCTTTCGGCCGAGCACCAGTTGAGGCTGTGGTCGTACTCCAGCTGGTCGAGCGTCCAGTCGTGGAGCCACAGCGCCATGTCGTATTCCGAGCCGTTTGTCTCTTGCCTGCACAGGTCCACGGCGTTGTTGACGATCTGCGAGACGCTTGGGCGGGCGGCGTCGTTCACGGTCACCTCCGCCGTGGTGCGCAGGTAGTAGATCCCCTTGTCGTTTTGGGGGTCGTATCTGTCGTTGTCCATGAAGTATAAGTAGATGCGGTACGTGCCCGATGCCGTGAAGTCAAAGGTAAAGTCGTGGCCCGCGGTGCCCAGGCTGTAGTAGCTGCCCCATGCCGCGCGCGATGGGTCGCAGACGCTTTCGTGGCTGCCACCGTCCCAGTAGGTGGGCACGTCCATGCGCGCCTTGGCCTGGGACGAGCCGTTGGCCTGGGTTACGTGGAAGGTCGTCGCGGCGCCCGCGGGGGCGTCGTTCCACGAGACGGTAAAGGTGACGCCGTTTTGAGTTGCCGTGGCGGAGTGGGCGTAGGTGGTTTGTGACGTGGCGGAGATTGCGGCGGGCGTGGGGTTGGTTTGGGTGCGGAGGGATGGGGTGGGGGTGACGGTTGCGGCGGTGGTACCGTCGGCGTCAGCGCTTTCCGTGTTGACGGCGCTGGTGCCAGTGGATGTTGCGGTGCTGTCCTCTACGGTATCTGCTACCGCATTTGTGTTGGTGCCGTCTTCAGCCTTGCCTGTGTCGCCGTTCGTGGCGTCGGCTTGTGCCTGCTGCTCGGCTGTTGCCTGAGGCTGGATGGCTTCCGCGATGGCCGCCATGGGCATCGTCGCGCTGACCATGGTCGTGCAAATGATCGCGCAGAGCAGGTAGTAAAGGGGGCATTTCATAGCGGAGCCTCTCGGTGAGCAGCCAATAGGGTCCGAAGGCAGCTCCAGGCCAGCACTCCGCACATATTTTTTGGGGTTAATTTTACGGGAACCCCAGTCAACATCAGCGAACTTTCTGGGGAATGTTGGGATGGGGAGGGATGGTTGGTTGCCCGGTGACGTTGTGGATCGCGATGGGTTGACTATGCCTGATGCGGCAAATCCAGCATGAGGCCGTCTCGCGCTTCTTCGAGACTCGCCACCGAGACCTTCCAGGAAAAGTCCGCTAGGCTGCTGCTTAGGTCAAGTTCTGCGTGGTCGTATTTTTCATTTTTGCAGCCCGGGTGATTCTCGTCTGGTAAAAGGCGACATTCGACCGGTCGCGACCCGATGATTCGATACTCCTTCTGATATGCGTACTTGGGCGTTTTGATAACGAGGTTGTGCGGGATGCCCTCAAAGATCTCGCGGATCAGTTTTGGCCTGGGGACGCCATAGGAGATGGGACCGTGCGCGTAGATGCTTCCGTCGTCGGCGATGTGTCTGTCGGCGAGGCGCGCGAAGCTGTCGTACTGTACAATGCCGATCCACCCGTCCGCGCACCCGAACTCTTGGATCATGCGTATCGGGATTTTCACGGTGTTGTCGACATTATTGTTCTCGCGGACCGTGTACATGCAGTAGATGGGCAGGCAAGCATATCTGTAGAGGCATACCCCAGGGGCCATGGACGCCTCGAGCGGATCGCCCCGCTCGCCAGGCAGGCCTTGGTAGTAGCCGGCCGCGTTCATGTAGAGACGACCGTTCAGTAGGTCTTCGATGAACGCCTCTTTGGGTGCGAACTTGAGTAGGTATGCGATGCCGTCTTTGAGCATATAAGATCCTTTCTTGGGTGGAGGTGCCCGGGTCGCCTTGTGCTTTCCGGCTTCTCACTGCCAAGATAAGGGAAATTCTCAGAACCTTCGTGCCGGATTGGCGTGGATCTGCGTCGCTTGGGGTGATGGCTCATTGGGACGCTGAGGCTTACGCAGCAAAGAGCTCCGGGGGCCTTATTCCGACCTGCTACGAAATGGTCTGTTGGTATATCGGTCGTAGTATCGCGTCTCAGCTTGACTCTGCGATGTTCACTTCCTTGTTTGCTTCAAGAGCAATTCGATACTGGTCTGCGTATCCGAATTCAAGGGATACGCATGTCGATGCATCGAGGTCGAAAACGTAATTGTATCCAGGGACCGAGACGATAACGGATACGAAGTGCCATGAGTGATCTCGGGATTCTTTTTTCATGTTGGAGAGCGATTCGCGAAGCATTTCCTCGTCAGCAAGAATAATGGATCTGACAAACAACTCGTTTCTCCTAAAGAGTTCGTAGTCACCAGAGTCGAGTCTGTCCAGCTTTTTGCGAAGAGCTTCAATAATCGGCTCGAATGAATCCGTACCATTTGGACCAAACAGGACTCCTTTTTCGAAACGCGCTCCACATTGCTCAATAAGTTCGATTCGGCGTTTTTCCTGAGAAGAATCATTCTCGTATAGGAGTTTGGAATAGAGGGATTCTGCCTTTCTGCTGTCTTGCGATTGGGAAGCTGTTACCTCGATGCCTAGGGACTGCGCCCGATCGATCAGATCCGGTTTGTCGCTGTAAGCCAAATTGCCATATTTGTTGCTATCGATAAATTGCAGAACATGTCTCGCATAACACTCCCAGATATCGATTTTGGTCCTGCCAAGGATGGGCTTGACGTAGCTTTCGCTATCAATGGGGCTATGCATATGGCTCACTTCTGGTACTCGAATCTCGGGGTTAATGTCTGCCTTATTGTGCAATATTTTTGTCCTCGCGGCGTCCTATCCTTTTAGAAAAACACTGACTGTTTGGAGGATAGCAATGGAAACAACCGCTGAAGAGTTTGAAGAAAGGCGCAGGCTCTTACTGCAAATAGCTGAGGCTTATGCAAATCTTTTATATACGTATAAGACGCAGCTCGTTGCGGCAGACAGCGCCAACGGACTCAACAACCGTTTATCCGTAATGCAGACTGTTTTGACATCGGTTTCCGCTTGTGGCTTTGTAAGTATCTGGCTGTCTGGAATGGAAATTGCGGCGCTGGTTGCCGCCGGGCTATCTGTCATCAGTCTAGCAATAACAATTTATCTTAAAGGGGCAAACTTGAGCGAGAGGGCAAATTGTCATGGCGCTACCGCAGATGCAATTTGGGTGATTCTTCAGGGGTATCTATCACTTCTTGCCGACAGCCGCTCATTTGATTTGGCGGAAATCAGATCTCGTCGCGATTCTCTTCAAAAGGAAGTTGCTTCAATTTACGCAAAAAGCCCTATGACAAATCCCAAAGCCTATTCAAAGGCCCGTGAAAGCATTAAGGCGGGCAACTGTGGGTTTTCTCCGGTAGAGATAGAACAGATTCTCCCTGTTGGATTGAGGGATCTGGTTAGATAACTGAAGGGACCAACATGGACGAAAAGCAATCTTTTGAGAATTTCTTCGAATCAATTTCGCTTGATTCATTGAGTGAGTATCAATCGTCGATTGAGTCATTGACGAAATTATTGAATAAAAAATACTACGATTTGGATTCTGTCGATGATCATTGTCTTGTGGTTGGATCAGTTGGTCGGCAAACTGCTGTTTCCGAAACTAGCGATCTTGACCTTTTGTTTGTACTGCCGCAGGAGGTTTATACGAGATTCAATGCCTATGACTCTAATGGGCAGTCGGCGCTTCTCCAAGAAGTCAAAAAAACAATTAAAAGCCGTTACCCCAAGACTGACATAAAAGGTGACGGACAAGCTGTAGTGATTAACTTCACAGATAGGTTTTATTCGATTGATTTGGTTCCTGCTTTTGAGCAGGACGACGGATCGTTTAAATATCCCGATTCAAATGATGGTGGGTCTTGGAAAAAGACGGATCCTATTCCTGAGCAAGATGCCTGTTCTACTCTATTTGAAAAGACCGATGGAGATGGCAAAAGGCTCTGCAATGCTTTAAGGGTTTGGAAAAATACTCTCGGATTTCATTTCAAGGGACTGCTCATCGATACTCTTGTTAATAATTTTTACAACCAGGATGACCGCTCAGGTGAACCTTATGATCTTTTGGCTGATCTCTTTGAATTTCTGTCCGAGCAAGATCGCGAACAATCATTTTGGCATGCCCTGGGTAGTAACCAGCAGGTTACAAATGATGATGGCGGGGCGTTTGTGCCCAAAGCCAAGAAAGCTCATGGAAAACTAATCGATGCCATTAGCTCTGATGAAAAAGAGCAAGCTCTCATTGATTTATTTGGAAAGTCATTCTCCGACGCTGTTGTCGATGGTTCTTCCGATAGTGAAGAAGCCCAATTTGCTTCCAAGTATGGCGTGGCCATTGAGGAGCGATTTGTCGAGGATATATTTAAGGTTGACATTCGTCGTTCGATGGATATCGATTGCGAAGTTATACAGCGTGGATTTAGACCCTCATTACTTAGGGATATGTTGTCTAGGCATTGTCCCTTGCTACGAAGGCGTTCGCTTCACTTCTTTGTTGTCAATGCTGCTTCTTTTAGAGATTGCGTTTTTTACTGGAAAGTTCGCAACTGCGGTGAAGCTGCATTTCAGAGAAACTGCATCCGAGGCGAAATTCAACGTGGCAATAAAGATGGCTTTCATGATGAGAAGACTGATTTTGTTGGCCCACATTATGTTGAGTGCTATGCGGTTAGGAGCGGCGTTTGTATAGCACGATCTAGAATTGAAGTTCCTATCAGTTAGCTTAAAGTACGAACTGCGCTTTTGATCTGGTTGAAGAGGATGTCCTCAGTGATACAGTCGTCGTGCACTTTCCGCGACAACTGGATGTTGTCGCGGATGCCGCTAATGTTGCTAGAACATG
The DNA here is from genome assembly GCA_902493515.1 of uncultured Collinsella sp. Classification (GTDB taxonomy): domain Bacteria; phylum Actinomycetota; class Coriobacteriia; order Coriobacteriales; family Coriobacteriaceae; genus Collinsella. Next base: position 82,974 of record CABUPE010000003.1, on the reverse strand, counting down.
CTTTGCAGGGCCTCGCATTTCGGATGTGCTGGGAAAAATCGAAAACCTCCGAGCACAACTCGTATTGTGACGACAAAACCGCAGGTCGTGGAAGGGCAAGACCGAGGTCTGGTCCCCAGATCTCCGTCTTTCCCCGCACTTCCGGATAGACGCAAAATAGGGGCGTTAATGCGCCTGGCGTGGACCGTTATATAGAGTTGCCAATTGGCAACAAGACGAATATAGTTAGCATTATGCTAACTAAGGGGTGGTTATGAATCGAACCAAGCTCCGACCGACATATTCACTTGACGAAGCGAAGTCTTTGGCTCGCTCGGGAAAGATGATTGTAAATGGTAGGGTGCGCAGACACCTGATGAATCAGTTTGGTTATTTGGACATCGATCATTTCCTTGCTGACCTATTTGATTATCTGAAGCCTGACGATTTTAGAAAATCCATCGCGCTCGATATGGATGGACCTCTGCATGATGTTTACGCAGATGTCTACGTGTGCCGAGGTTTTGAATGCGAGGATTGGTACGTTAAGTTTTCAATTGATTCCGAAGGCAATGCGCATTTAAACGTTTTGTCTGCGAACATCGATGGATACATTCATTAAAGGAGGAGTCATGCGTTGCATGGAATGCGGCAAAGAAATGCAATTTACCACGGCGCCAATGACTGAAATTTACCGTGGCGAGAAAATTACCGTAAAAGGAATTGAGCATTATGTTTGCGAGTGCGGCAACGATGAAATGACTGCTACAGAGGCGACTAAGCTTGCCCATGCACTGGCTTCCCAATATGCTAAGGCTCATGAACTTTTATCTCCCTCGGATATAAAGGATTTGCGCTCTGATCTTGGTTTGACTCAGCATGAGTTTGAGTCGCTATTAGGGGTTTCAAAACCCACGGCGTCTCGTTGGGAGAACGGTGCATCGCAACAATCTATTACCGCAAATAATCTTATGAGGCTCATTCGAGATGTCCCGGAGGCGCGTAAATATCTGGGTCTCTCTTCTGGTGAGACGACCTCAGGACTTAACACATCGCGGTTTTCGGTGATACCAGGAGGAGAGGCTCCAGCTTATAGGGACTCGACTCCTTTGGCAGATGAGAATGCCTTTCGATTGGAGATGTAGATGGAATCGTTACAGAAGCAACGCATTGAATCTCCGCTGATTACGTGCGTGACCAGAAAAGTGGACAGTTTTTCATTTGATGGCGGAGTGACTCCGAAAAAGGGCATCAATAAGTCTGACGTTGAATGCAACGTCCGAAATGCTATTACCAGTGCATTCTCGGACGAAAACGGAGTCAGGTTTCGTCAGCTCAACTTAGTTATTGAGCTTTTACCTGGCGATGAGGGCCATTATTACCGTTCCGAAATATCCGTTTCTGGCATATATCGCGCTCCTGCGGATTTAGATGACGATGCTTTTGACAGAGAAGCACTTAGCACCGGTATGCAAGACCTGTATTCCTATGCAAGAGGCATTATTGAAAATGTCGCAGCTGGTGGAGTGTGGGGGCCACTTTATCTGCCACAGATTGGGTTCACTATCTAGCTTTCGATGTCTCCTCGTCCTCTAAAAAAGTTCTTAAAACAGCCTTAAAGGCGTTCCAACTCGCGTTGACAGCGTAAAATACGCATGTTTGACTATGACTAAAGTGGATTTTAGGGGAGGAGTACGCCATGGAGGTGCTGGTTGTTGGCAACACCGCTTATGTTGACGATGACTTTTGTGCCAAGGCGTTCCCCGAGGACCATGTGCAGGTCGTAGCCGCGCAGGACACGCGCCGCGACGAGTCATCGCCCCATGCCTCGTGGAAAGAGCTTCTGCAACACCTGGATCAGGCATACGAGTTCGACCGCGTGGTCTACCTGTCTAATTACCTTACCCCGCATACTGATACCGTGGGCGATATCGAGCTGTTGCGCACGGTCTTTCGTGCGTGCGCGGGTCGCCGGGTCCAACTGCTGTATGTAGCGGGGCCCGCGGGTGCCGAGGGCGTCGCCGATGCCGCGGGGCGAACAGGCAAGGGCATTATCGCGCACGCAGCCAACGACCTGTGCCGCTACTACGCTGCTCGCGAGGACGTTCAGACCAAGATCCTGCGCGTGCCGTTCCTGTATACCGCGTCTGCCGCGCTGGAGGACCCGTTTTTGGTGCCGCTGTTCGACGCGTGCTCAACCGGATCGGTCGCTCTGCAGGGCGCGCAGGATGCGGCGTTTCCCCTGCTGTGTGCCGAGGAGCTTGCGGTGCTGGTACGCCGTATCTTCGACAGCTGGGATGCCTCCTTTGAGACGCTCGACGTTGCCGATACCTTTCATCACACTGCGGGTGAGGTGGGCGACGCCCTTCAGGCGCTGTTCTCCGGCCTTGCTGTTGCCTATGGCGATTCTGTCGGCTACGCCCTGCCCGTCAGCGACGTCGCTCGCGTGCGCTATGGCTGGTTTCAGCGCTATGACTTGCTGCGCGATCTCTCGACCATTCAAGCTCGCTGGGGCGCTGGACGCATCAAAAAGATCAACCCGCTGCGTGCCGCCATCGACCGCATCCAGATGCGCTACCTGCCCATCAAATGCCTGGAGACGGGCGTTGCCTGGGTTCTGTTCGAGGTGCTGGAGCATCTGTTCTCCCAATCGGCCCAGCTCAACGTGCTCGATTATCGCCTGCTCTACGTGGTGTTGATCGGCACGCTGTATGGCTTGGACTTTGGCCTGGTTGCGGCGCTGCTGGCGTCGGTGGGTTTGGCCGCGAGCTACTTTACTCAGTACGGCTATACCTTCCAGGGCCTGTTCTACGAGCCGTCCAACTGGCTGCCGTTTATTGCGTACTTTGTGGTGGGTGCCGTGTGCGGCTATGTGCAGCTGCGCAACAGCGAAGCCATTAGGGCGGAGCGCGATCAAAACGAGCTCGTGCGCAACCGCAATACGTTCCTTACGCAGCTCTACCACGACGCGATCGAGGACAAGCGCGCGTACAGGCGCCAGATCGTGGGTCGCCACGACAGCTTTGGCAAGATCTTTGCCGTGACGCAGGAGCTCGACGTGCTCAACCCACGCGATATCTATCGCAAGTGCTGCGAGCTTCTGGGCGAGATTCTCGAGAACGATTCGGTGGCGATCTACCATGTTTCGGGCGGGGCATTTGCACGCCTGGTGGCAGCAAGTCCCGCGATTGCCGAAGATGCCGCACGCTCGCTCACGCTTGAGCAGCTTGCACCTCTTTTGGGCGACGGGGGTCGTTCGAACCTGTGGGTGAACCGCGAGCTGACGCCGGGACTTCCCATGTTTGGATACACGATCGAGCGCGACGGGGCACCCGCCGTGTTGATCATTGTGCGTAGTGCGGCCGAAAACCAAATGACCCTCTATTATCAAAACCTGTTCCGCATCTTGTGCGGGCTGGTCGAAAGCGCGCTGGGCCGTGCTTTTGACTATGAGGCGGTGGCGCAGGATAAACGCTGCGTTGACGGCACTTGCGTGCTCAAGCAGGCTGCCTTTGGCCAAGAGCTCGCGGCGGAGCAGGCTCTGGCAGATAGCAAGATGGGGAGTTTTTTGCTCCTGCGCGTGGTACCGGGTATGGAGCCTGTCGGCGAGCTGGTGGGCGCAATTGGGTCGGCAATCCGCGAGAGCGACGCGGCGGGCTTGGTCGACGGCGACGTGCTCTACCTGCTTATGCGCCAGGCAAAGGCGTGCGATCTGCCCATTATCCGCGAGCGTCTGAGTGCAAAGCAGATTGCGGTGGAGCCCGTCGACGGCGAGGACATCGTGGAGCTGCTGCAGCACATCTCTTACACCGGTGACGGTGAGGGGGGTGCCGCTTGATCTCGCTTGTCGTTGCTGCCGTCTTGCTGCTGATTCATGCGCTGGTTTGCCTGATGCTGTGGACGCTCATGAAGCTGGGCCTGCTGCCGGTGCGCGGGCACATGTTGGCTGTGATAGTGCTGGTGCCGCTGTGGGGCCCGTTGCTGGTGGTTCTGCTATCGGTCCGCAGCGCGGTGTTTGGCGAGGGGCTGAAAGAGTCTGCGCTGGAGTCGCTGCGCTTCAACGACGACCTGCATCGCAGCATCCTGGTGCACGACCGTGACGCCGATGCGGGCGTGGTCCCGCTCGAGGAGGCGCTCATCGTCAACGATCCGGCATGCCGGCGCCGCCTAATGCTCTCCATGCTCACCGAGGAGCCCGACGCGTACCTGGCGCAGCTGCAGGCGGCTAAGCTTAACGACGACGTTGAGGTGGCGCACTATGCCGCGACGGCGGTGGCGCAGATCTCCAAGGAGTCCGACCTTAAACTGCAGCAGCTGGAGCATGCCTTTAAGACGGACCCGAGCGCGAAAAACCTCAACGAATACTGCGATTTTCTTGGTGAATACTTGGGCTCGGGCTTGGCCGAGGGGCGCGTGGCTCTGATTCAGCGCCAACAGTACGCGCGCCTGCTTGCGCGTCGCTGCGAGCGCGAGGACACCTTTGAGCTGCGCATTCGATATGCGACGGCGCTGGCCGATGTCGGACAGATCGACGAGGCGCAGGCCGTGATCGACCAGCTAGTGCTCGACGTGCCCGAGGAGCAGGAGGTTTGGATGCTCTGCCTGCGCCTGGCCGTGATGCGCCGCGACGGTGACGAGGTTCACCGTGTGATCGATGCGATTGACAAGCAACATGTGTATTTGAGCGCCGACAACCGCGAAAAGTTGGCGTTTTGGCGCGACGGGGAGGAGGCCAGATGAGCGTGGCCCAACATATCCGCGACCGTGCAGGCCGCTTTCGTTGGATGGGACTCCTCGTGGTGTGGGCGGTCTTTATTGCCATGGCCGCCGTGCTGCTGGTGGAGCGTGCCGGCGTGCAGTACAGCGCTGGACAGCACAAGCTGGGCATGCTCGCCGCCAACGACGCGGTGCCGGCCTCCTCGGCAATCTTTGGCCAAAAGCCCACGTGCCTGGTCATTACCGATTCCGATCAAGCTGGCGTCGAGGACGTAAAGGAGCAGTTCGACCAGATCCTGCTCGACATGAAGATTGCGCACCGCGACGTGGACCTTGCCCTGGATAGTGCGGATGCCTTTCCCTCGCTGACCGCCTTCGATCGCGTGATTTTGCTCATGCCGTCGCTCGATGGGCTCGGTACGCACCTGAGCGACATTATGAGTTGGGTGAGTGCCGGCGGTTCGCTTATGCTCGCCATGCCGCCGGATAACTCGAGCTATCTGCAAGTGATTGCCTCCAAACTTGGCATTGAATCGGCCGGATATGACTATGTAAAAGCCGAAAGCATTGTGCCGAGTGAGGACTTTATGCTGGGCGGGGGAGAGCGCTACGAGCTCTCGGACCCTTTTGATTCGTCGCTTTCGGTATCGCTGCGCGAGACGGCTCGTGTGTGGGCTAAGACCGGCGATGCGGGCGCCCCACTCATTTGGTCGAATGACTGCGGTAGCGGGCGCACCGTGGTTTGCAATATCGGTATCTATGACAAGGTCATGCGCGGCTTTTACGCCGCGGCGACCAGCCTCCTGGGCGATGCAACGGCCTATCCGGTCATCAACAGCGCCGTGTTCTTTTTGGACGACTTTCCCAGCCCCGTGCCCTCGGGCGATGGTACTTATATCAAGCGTGACTACGGCCTTTCCATTGCGGATTTTTACACCAAGGTCTGGTGGCCCGATCTGCAAAAGCTCGCGCAAAAATATGGCATTCGCTATACCGGCGTGATGATCGAAAACTACGAGGACGCGGTCAACCAGATTGAGCCCGCGCGTCAACCCGATACCACGCAGTTCCGCTATTTTGGCGGCATGCTGCTGCAGATGGGCGGCGAGCTGGGCTTTCACGGCTACAACCATCAGCCTCTGGCGCTCTGGGACACCGACTACGGCACGCTGTACGACTACAAGACCTGGAAGAACAAAGAGACGCTCGTCGCTTCGCTCAACGAACTTATCGCGTTTCAGGACGAGGTCCTGCCCAATGCTCATGGCTCGGTTTACGTGCCGCCGTCGAATATTCTTTCGGCTCGCGCGCGCAAGCTTATCGGTACCGATGTTCCGCGCATTAAGACCATTGCCAGTACGTATTTTGAGGATGGCACCGACCTACCCTACGTGCAGGAGTTTGGCGTGGCGAGCGATGGCATTGTGGAGCAGCCACGTATTGTTTCGGGCGGCATGGTCAACGATTCCTATATGCGCCTAGCCGCCGTGTCCGAGCTCAACATGCACTACGTGAGTACGCACTTTATGCACCCGGACGACCTTTTGGACCCCGATCGCGGAGCCAAGGAGGGCTGGGAGGTCTACAAGGGCGGCCTGACCGACTACCTGGACTGGCTTACCAAGTCGGCGCCCGATCTGCGGCACCAGACGGCGTCGGAGTGCTCCGGTGCCATCCAGCGCTTTTCGTCGGTTACGGTGAACGTGGATACAAGTGCAGATGCCTGGACGCTCAGCCTGGGCAATTTCCACGACGAGGCGTGGCTCATGTTCCGCGCCAATAATGGCGAGCCGGGTGCGGTGACGGGTGGCGAACTGACGCACCTTACGGGCAATCTGTATCTGCTCAAGGCAAATGATAAGACCGTGACGATCGAGCGCAAGGAGGGTGGCGATAAATGAGAATCTGCTTGGTACTCGAGGGTTGCTACCCCTATGTGCACGGCGGCGTATCTACCTGGATGCATGGCTACATTACGGCCATGCCCGAGCACGAGTTTGTGCTGTGGGTGATCGGCGCGCATGCTGCCGACCGTGGCAAGTTTGTCTACGAGCTGCCCGGCAACGTGGTCGAGGTGCACGAGGTGTTCCTGGACGATGCCCTGCGGCTTTCGGGCGAGCAACATGAAGCCAGTTTTAACGACCGTGAGCGCGAGGCGCTACGTCGTCTGGTGTCGCTCTCCAATCCGGATTGGGATGTTCTGTTCGATATCTTCCACCGCCGTCGCGTGCATCCGCTCTCGTTTTTGCAGAGCCGCACGTTTATGGATATCTTTCGCGACGTGTGCCTGGCCGAGTATCCCTACACGCCCTTTGCCGATGCATTCCACACCATGCGCTCCATGTTGCTGCCCGTGCTCTACCTGTTGGGAAGCGAGGTGCCGGTGGCCGATGTGTACCATGCCATCTCGACCGGCTACGGTGGCCTGCTCGCCTGCCTGGGCTCAAGCGTTCACCATGCGCCGGTGCTGCTGACCGAGCATGGCATCTATACCCGCGAGCGCGAGGAAGAGATCATTCGCGCCGATTGGGTGGTGCCGTCGTTTAAGGACCGCTGGATTCGCTTTTTCTACCTGCTTTCGGAGGAGATCTACCGCCGCGCCTTCCGCGTGACGAGTTTGTTCCATAATGCCCGCAAGACGCAGATTGATATGGGCTGCGATGCGGACAAATGCCTGGTCATCCCCAACGGCATCCAGTTCGATCGCTTTAAGGGCATTCCCTTAAAGCCCGATGACGGCTGGGTGGACATTGGCGCGGTGGTGCGCCTGGCGCCCATAAAGGATGTTAAGACCATGATTTATGCCTTCTTTGAGCTGCACGAGCGCCTGCCCAAGGTGCGCCTGCACATCATGGGCGGCGTGGACGACGAGGAGTACGGCGCCGAGTGCCACGCGCTGGTCGAAACCCTGGGCGTGCGCGACCTGATTTTTACCGGCCGCGTCAACGTGGTCGAGTACATGGAAAAGCTCGACTTTACCATTTTGACGAGTATCTCCGAGGGCCAGCCGCTCAGCGTGCTGGAGTCGCTTGCAGCGCGCCGTCCCTGCGTGACGACCGAGGTGGGCTGCTGCCGTGAGCTGCTCGAAGGCGCCCCGGGTGATGACTTTGGCGTGGCAGGTTTTGTGACGCCGCCTATGTATCGCAAGGGCTTGGCCGATGCCATGGAACGCATGTGTGCGAGCCGCGCCCGGCGTATCGAGATGGGTGAGCGCGGCCAGCGTCGCGTTGCCACGTACTTCTTGCACGAGCAGATGCTCGCCAACTATCGCGCGTTGTACGACGAGACGGCGCAAGCGTTTGACCTGCCCAGAGAGGGGGAGTAGCCGGTGGCCGGAATCGGTTTTGAGCTCAAGCGCCTGTTTAGGCGCAAGGGTCTGTTTGCCACGATGCGCGCCTATGGCTACACCGGCATTGTGTGCACGGGCCCCATGCTGCTGGGCGTGCTGCTCCAGGTGGGTATCTTGGTGCTGTGCGGTCTGTGGGGTGTGGGCCGTGGCAACCAAGATCTGCTGGTGTGCATGGTGACCTATACGCTGCTGGCGTCGCTCACGCTCACGAGTTTTTTCTCTATGCCGGTCACGCGCTTTTTGGCCGATATGCTTTTTGCTGAGCGCGAGGATGAGATCCTGCCATCGTTTTGGGGATCTAATGCCATCATGCTCGTTGTGGGCACGGTGCTCTACGGCGTCTTTTTGCTGTTCTCGGGCGCCACGCTGCTACAGGGGCTGCTGTGCCTGTGGCTGTTCAACATTATGATCGTCAACTGGAACGGTATGAGTTACCTCACGGCCATCAAGGATTACCGCGGCATCCTGTGCAGCTTTGCGGCTGCCATTGGCGTGGCGTGCCTGTGCGCCCTGACCGCGCTGGCGCTGGGGCTGCCGCCGGTCGAGGGCCTGTTGGCGTCAATTGCTCTGGGCTACGGCGTCATGCTCGCCTGGGACGTGGTACTGCTGTACCGGTATTTTCCTCAGAGCGACCGCAGCCCCTGGCCCTTTTTGCAGTGGCTCGATCAGTTTATGCCGCTGGCGCTCACGGGCCTGTTAACCAATCTGGGACTCTTTGCGCACCTGGTGATTATTTGGGCCGGTCCCATTGGCGTGCAGGTCAAGGGCTTCTTTTATGGTGCGCCCTACTACGATGTGCCGGCGCTCATCGCGTTTTTGACCATCCTGGTCACGACCGTCAACTTTGTGGTCTCGGTCGAGGTCAACTTCTATCCGCGCTACCGCGACTACTACAGCCTGTTCAACGACGGCGGCGTGGTAGGCGACATTGTGGTGGCCGGGGAGGAGATGCTCTCCACGCTCAACAGCGAACTGCGCTTTTGCGCGCTCAAGCAGCTGTTTGTGACCGCTGCGGTCATTTCTCTCGAGACCACGGTGCTCTCGGCTCTGCCGCTGGGCTTTAACAACCTTATGCACGGGTATTTTCGCACGCTGTGCGTGGGTTATGGCCTGTATGCCGTGGGCAATACGGTGATGCTCATCTTGCTGTACTTTACCGACTACAAGGGGGCCGTTCTGGCTTCGGGCCTGTTTGCCGGTGTGGCCGGGCTGGCGACTGCCGTGTCGTTGCTTTTGCCGCAGCAGTTTTACGGCTTTGGCTTTTTGTTGGGTGCGGCGGTGTTTTTTATCGTGGCGCTGCTGCGGCTCGATACCTATACCGCCAACTTGCCTTATCGTATCCTGAGCCAGCAGCCCATTGTGGCGACCGACAAAACGGGCTGGTTTACCGAACTTGGCCGGGTGCTCGACCGTGTTGAGCAATGCTACGAGGACAAGCGCGCGGGCGGTGAGCCGCGCAGTGCGTTTGAACGTATGGTGGTTCGCCTGTACCAAAAACATTGGGGAGGTTCTGATGATCGATAAGTTGATGTCTCGCCGCTGCCTGATCGAGGCGGCTGCCGGCGCGCTGTTGCTTACGGGCTGTTCGTCTCAGGACGAATCCTCGACTAAAAAGGTTAAAAAGCAGGACAAGATTAAAAAGGCCGAGTCCTCGGACGGTACCAAGCACCTACGCGATAAAGACGAGCTGTACGAGGTCTACGATGACTCGGGTATTGTGACCATGTACTTGACGGTCTCACGCGGCAACAGCTCTGAGAACACCGACCACAGCTGGGCTGAGATCAACACGTACTCGGTGTATGACTATGCCGATATGGGCGTGACGCGCTATCAGGTTATGGGCCTGCTGCAGCCGGGCGACGAAGACGGCCCGGTGGCCGGCGAGGTTGGCTATGGCGAGGAAGCGCCCAATGCCACCGTGCAGGTGCGCGGTCAGACATCGAGCATGAACTCGCAAAAGAATTACAAGGTGGAGCTCAAAAAGGGCAAGGGTACCTGGCGCCAACAGCGCGCGATTGCGCTCAACAAGCACATGGGCGAGGGTATGCGTTTTCGCAACAAGATGGCCTACGACCTTATCCGTGGGATTCCCCAGATGATGGGCCTGCGCACGCAGTTTGTGCATCTGTGGGTGTGCGACCAGACCGAAAAGTCCAACGACACCTTTGAGGACTACGGCCTGTTTACGCAGGTGGAGCAGCTCAACAAAACGGCGCTTAAGGCGCACGGCTTGGATAAGAGCGGGCATCTGTACAAGGTGAACAGCTTCGATTTCCATCGCTACAAGGACACCATTAAGCTTGCCGATGATTCCGGCTACAACCAGGCAAACTTTGAGGGCATGCTCGAGATTAAGGGCGATTCGGACCACACCAAGCTCATCGAGATGCTCGATGCGCTCAACGACGAATCGCAAAAGATCGATAACGTGCTCGACACCTACTTTGATACCGAGAATCTGGTCTATTGGCTGGCGTTTCAGATTCTGACGGGCAACTGCGATACGCAGAACCGTAACTGCTATCTGTACAGCCCACTCAATTCAAATACCTGGTACTTTTTAGATTGGGATAACGACGGCATGCTGCGTAAGCTGGAGCTTTCTCTTACCGGGTTTTCGGACTACGCGAGCTGGGAGCGCGGCGCAAGCAACTACTGGGGCAACGTACTGTTCAATCGTGCGCTGCGCAGCAAATCGTTCCGCAGCGAGCTCGACGGCGCCGTCAAGGACCTGCGCTCGTATATGACCGAGGCACGCCTGAGCAAGATGATCAAGCATTATCGCGAGGTTACCGAATCGCTAGTCTTTGCTTCGCCCGATATTGACCATCTGCCTGTCACCAAGGACCAATACGAGCAGATCGCCGCGGCGATTCCCTCCGAGATCGAGGAGAACTACAAGAGCTTTCGCGAGAGTTTTAAAAAGCCCATGCCGTTCTACATCGGCGTGCCGCAGATTGATAACGGTAAGCTCCGTATTAACTGGGATGCGTCCTACGACTTTGAGGCGCGCGACATTCGCTACACCGTGGAGCTTGCGCGCGACTATGCCATCAAGGACGTGCTATTTAAGGCCGAGGACGTGCTGCTGCCTGAGGTTACCTGCGATGCGCCCGATGCCGGCCAGTATTTTGTGCGCGTGCGTGCCACCAACTCCGACGGCTATACGCAAGATGCGTTTGACTACTATGTGACCGACGACGGTAAGCACTACGGCATGAAGTGTTTTTACGTGCAAGACGGCGGTAAGGTCGTGGAGGACACGTATGAGGAGGGCTAGCGCGTTGCTTGAGCGCTTGACGGCACCTCCCGCGCGTACCACGCAGGAGCGTTACCGCCACGAGCTCAAATATCTCATTAACGAGGGCGAGCACGCTGCGCTTGCCTGTCGCATGGCGCCGGTGTTTAAGCTGGACAAACATGCGCAGGCGGGCGGTTACACCATTCGCAGCCTGTACTTTGACGACTACTGCAACTCGGCCTACGAGGAAAAAGATGCCGGCATTCTTATGCGCAAAAAGTATCGTGTGCGCATCTATAACGGCGGCGACAAGGTGATTAAGCTCGAGCGCAAAAAGAAGTACGGCAGCTGGATCTATAAGGAGGACGCGCCACTTACGCGCGGCGAGTTTGAGCAGATTCTGGCTGGCGACTACGACTTTTTGCTGAGGAGCCCCTATCCGCTCTGTCGCGAGTTCTACATTGAGTGCATCTGCAACATGATGCGCCCGCGGACCATCGTGGACTACGAGCGCGAGCCGTGGGTGATGGATGAGGGCACCGTGCGCATTACGTTTGACATGAACGTGCGTGCCACGGTGGGAAGCTTCGATATCTTTGACGCGACGCTGCCCGCGCTGCCGGTCCTGGAGCCCGGCAAGCTGGTGATGGAGGTCAAGTTTACGGAGTTTTGCCCGCAGCTGGTGCGTGATATGGTGCCGCCGGGAGCGGCCGAGCTTACGGCGGTCTCCAAGTACTGTCTGTGTTACGAAAAGACCGCCTACCTGCGCGGATTTAATTACTGGGAATCGGATTTTGAGAACCGAGGGGATATTTAGACCATGAGCACCAGGGACTTTTTTAAGAACTCCGTCTTGGAGGCGTTTGGCCAGGTCGACCCTGCCAAGATTGGCCTTTCGCTGCTCGTGGCGCTCGCCATGGGCATCCTGATCTATTACGTGTACAAGCGCTTTTTTACCGGCGTGGTGTATTCGCGCAGCTTTGCCGTGACGCTTGTGGGCATGTGCGTGCTCACCTGCATGGTCACGCTCGCGATTTCGACCAACGTGGTCATCTCGCTCGGTATGGTCGGTGCTCTGTCAATCGTCCGCTATCGTACGGCGGTTAAGGACCCGCTCGACCTGCTGTACCTGTTTTGGGCCATTACCACGGGCATTACGGCGGGTGCCGGCATGTACGCACTCGTGGGGCTCACGGCGGTGGTGATCGTGGTGATGGTTGCCGGCTTTGCGAGCCACCAGGACAAGGCGCGCGTGTACATGATGGTCATCCACTACACGGGTCAGACCACCGGCGACGATATCGTGCGCGCGTTTGGGCGCACCAAGTTCACCGTCAAGTCCAAGACCATGCGCGGCGACAAGGTCGAGATGGCCGTCGAGGTGTTCTCTGACGGTGTGGATATGCCCTATGCCGACGCCATACGCGCGCTCGACGGCGTGGAGGACCTGACGCTCATCCAGTACAACGGCGAATATCACGGCTAACTATGGTCCGGCGTTTTAACAAACGCCGGACCGCTCGACGCTGCGCGGGCATCTGCCGGGCGATCTGCCGCTCAAACCGTCGCTCGCGTACATAAAGTACGCTTCGCTCCTCTTTCGCGGCACCTCGCCACGGCAACTGCCCGCTCGCTGACGTTTGCTCGACCTGGATGGGCGAGTTGATTCATTGAGCGCGTTCGCGGGTATTATGGTGAAAGCGATTTCAATGACAGGGGTGCTCGTGGTTAAGATGAAAGATGTGGCCGAGCTTGCGGGCGTTTCGAGCGCCGCCGTCTCGCGCTACCTCAACGGTGGATATATCTCGGCGGACAAGGCCGAGCGCATTAAGCAGGCGATTGAGCTGACCGGATACGTGCGGTCCAGCCAGGCTCGCGCGCTGCGAACCGGTTCCACCAAGCTCATCGGCGTCATCGTGCCTAAGATCAACTCGGAATCCGTAAGCCGCATTACCGCCGGTATTGGCCAGGTGCTTGGTCGCCGTGGCTACCAGATGCTGCTTGCCAATACCGACAACGCGGCCGATCGCGAGCTCGAATACCTCGACCTGTTCCAAAACCACCCGGTCGATGGCATTGTGCTGGTGGCAACCATGATCACCGACGAGCACCGTCGCGCGATTGAATCGTGCCGCGTGCCCATTGTGTTGATCGGCCAACATGTCGAGGGCGCGGCGTGCGTCTATCATGACGATTACGAGGCCGCCTTTGAGCTGGGTCGTGCGCTTGCGGGTCGCGTGGACGGCAAGATTGCCTATATTGGAGTTACCGAAGAGGACCGCGCGGCCGGTTATGACCGCCGTCGCGGTTTTGAGGCCGGCCTGCGCGCTGCGGGCAACCCGCTCGATTCCGCCTTGATTCGCCTGGGCTCGTTTACGCTCGACTCGGGCTATGGTGCGGCGCGTGAGCTGCTTTCCGTCGCTCCCGATGTTTCGTTTATCGCCTGCGCGACCGACACTATGGCGGCCGGCGCGCTTCGTGCCATCGATGAGGTTCGCGGTATGGGCGAGGGCATACACCGCGTGAGCGGTTTTGGCGACAACGCGTTTTTGCGCGCGCTGACGGGCGGCATTCCCACCGTGCATTATGGCTACCTGACCAGTGGCGTCGAGGCGACCAATATGCTGCTCGACGCGCTCGATGGCGAGGAGGGGGAGAGCGGCCTGCGGACGCTCAAACTTGGACATCAGCTCATGAATGTCTAGTCCTTGGACGCGTCTGCCTGCCTTTGAGTCCCCAGTTTTTGTCTCAAAACTACCATTCGCCGGCTTTTTCCTACCGTTCACCCTACTGTGAAAACGATTACATACATATGAAACTGAAAACGATTACAGTGTAAGTGTCAAAGATGGCCGGGTGCAGATGCGCCCGTTGGAGGAAAGGGAAGTCATGGACTACCGCAAATCAGCCCAAGAGGTGCTCGACAACATCGGTGGCGCCGGCAACGTTGTTTCGGCCGCACACTGCGCCACGCGTCTGCGCCTGGTGATTGCCGATAACGCCAAGGTCGACAAGGAAGCCCTCGAGAATATCGACGGCGCCAAGGGCGTCTTTGAGGCCCAGGGCCAGCTGCAGATTATTTTTGGCACCGGCACCGTCAACAAGGTCTACGAGGAGTTCATCGCGCTCAGCGGCGTCGAGGCTGCCACCAAGGCCGAGGTCAAGGAGGCCGCGGCGCAGCAGCAGAACATCTTTATGCGTGCCATTAAGGTGCTCGGCGACGTCTTTGTCCCCATCATCCCCGCCATCGTGGCTTCGGGCCTGCTGCTGGGCATCATGAGCGCCCTCAACTTTATGGCCTCCAACGGCTTTATCGCGCTCGACACCAATAACTTTATCTACAAGATCGCCGACCTGGTCTCGGGAACGTCTTTTGGCATTCTGCAGATCCTGATCGGTTACTCCGCCGCTAAGGCCTTTGGCGCCAACCCGTATCTTGGTGCCGTCGTAGGCGGTGCGTTCATCAACTCCTCGCTGCAGAGCGCCTACACGGTTGCCTCCGAGGGCGTGCAGACCATGGTCACCGTCATTCCCGGCGTCTACAGCTTTGAGTGGGTCGGTTATCAGGGCCACGTTATCCCCATCGTTATCGCCTGCGCCATTCTGGCCTTCCTTGAGAAGCGCCTGCACAAGATCGTTCCCGAGATGTTCGACCTCTTTGTGACCCCGCTCGTCTCGGTGTTCGTGACCGTGCTCGTGACGCTCGTTGCCGTCGGCCCCATCTTTGTCTGGGCCGAGAACGCCATCCTCGGTCTGATCCAGGCCCTGCTGACCCTGCCCTTCGGCATCGGTTCCTTTATCGTCGGCCTGTTCTATGCCCCCACGGTCGTTACCGGTATCCACCAGATGTACACCGCCATCGACCTGGGCCAGCTCGCCCAGTACGGCGTGACCTATTGGCTGCCCATCGCCAGCGCTGCCAATATCGCCCAGGGTGGCGCCGCGCTCGCCGTTGCCTTTAAGACCCGCGATGCCAAGATCAAGGGCCTGGCGCTCCCTTCGGCCCTGTCCGCCTTCATGGGCATTACCGAGCCTGCCATCTTTGGTGTGAACCTGCGCTTCTTTAAGCCCTTCATCGCCGGCTGCATCGGCGGCGGCTGCGGTGCCCTGGTCTGCGCGCTCACCTCGCTTGCTGCTTCCGGCACCGGCGTTACCGGTATCTTCGGTATCCTGCTGTGCCTGGCCCAGCCCGTGCAGTACGCGATCATGTTTGCGGTCGCCGCGCTGGTTTCCTTTGGCGTCTCGTTTGTCCTGTACAAGGACGAGCCCAAGGCTTCCGAGCAGGCCTAAGAGCTTTTGATTGAGGGGTGCCCGCGGGTTGTATGCTCGCGGGCGTTTCCCGTATCTGGTGCCGATCTCTGGCGCCTTGTTACTTTCGATCCGTTAGGACTTTGATATGTCTAATGCACTTGGTCGCGACCTTGCAAAGCTGGTTGCTGCTGTTGACGCTGCCGCCTCTGAGTGCGGTCATGGCGCGTATGGCCAGCACTTCCATATTATGCCGCCGTCGGGTTGGCTCAACGACCCCAACGGTCTTTGCCAGGCAGATGGCGTATTTCACGCGTACTTCCAGTATGCTCCGTTTGATGTGAACGGCGGCGTCAAGATGTGGGGCCATGTCACAAGCCGCGACCTTATGAACTGGGAATATGTTGGCGCCCCATTGCTGCCCGACGAGCCGTTCGATTGCCATGGCGTGTATTCGGGCTCCGCGCTTGCCGAGGACGGTCGCATTCGCGTGCTGTACACGGGAAACGTTAAGCTCTCCGATGCGGACGGCACGTACGACTACGTCAATACCGGCCGCCGCGCCGATACTGTTTATGTCGAGAGCGTTGATGGCCTTGCCGGTCGGGCGTTCAGCCAAAAGCGCGTGGTGCTGGCGTTGGAGGATTATCCTGAGGATCTGACGTGCCACGTGCGTGACCCCAAGGCGTGGCGTGACGCGGACGGGCGTTATCACATGGTGCTGGGCGCGCGTCGTCGCGTGGATGGGCCGCATGTTGAGAGTCGTTTTTGCGCGATGCACGGCGAGGGCGCCGGGCGCGATGCAGGCGAGATCCTGGTGTATGGCTCGCCCGATATGCTGAGCTGGGAGCTCGAGAGCCGCGTGTCTACGCCCGAGCGTTTTGGCTTTATGTGGGAGTGCCCGGGATACCTTGAGCTTGAGGCCGATGACGGCGTACCGGCGAAGTGGCTGTCCTTCTCGCCCCAGGGGCTCGAGGGCGGTCGTTGGGACCGCGGCAACGTATACGCTGCTGGCTACATGCCTGTAACGGGCGACATTACAGATGGCGATGGCGAGTATGAGCTGGGCGAGTTCCGCCTGTGGGACGCCGGTTTTGACTTCTATGCTCCGCAGGAGTTCACGGCCGAGGACGGTCGCCACATTCTGATCGGGTGGATGGGCATGCCCGATGAGCCGACCTATGGCAACGCACCCACCGTGGCGTGCGGCTGGCAGCACTGCATGACGGTGCCGCGCGAGCTTATGGCCGGCGACGACGGCGTGGTGCTGCAGCAGCCGGCGCGCGAGATCGAGCGCCATTATGCCTCAGCGCGTGTGGGTGAGGGCTCGTTGGAGGTTGCCGGCGATACCTGCTTTGACGTTGTTGTTGACGGTGTCGACGGCACGTTTGCTGCGACCGTTGATGGCGAGCTGAAGCTGTCGTTTGTGGCCACCGAGGCCGAACTGCCCTCGCGCTTTGAGATGCGATTTACCGATGAGGGTCGCGCTTCTGCCGGCTGCGGTCGTACCGTGCGTTGGGAGCCCGTCGACGAGGTTCGTAACGTGCGCATTGTTGGCGATGTCTCGTCGGTCGAGGTGTTTGTGAACGATGGCGCGCTCGTGTTTTCGACGCGCATCTATCCCGAGACCTACGGCGTGTCCGTTGACGCTACGGGTGCGAACGTAAACTACCATACGCTCAGCATCTAGGCGAGTCGTCGCATATCGGCGCTATACTGCAGCCGTTGCCCACGATGCGGGGAACACCCGCATCGTGGGTTTTTGTTTTGAAGGGGCGGTGCCGTATGGGCGTACAGAAGATTGAAGAAGCTTGGACTTTGAGGGCCAGCGCACGTGAGGCGCGTCTTGTTGCGGCCCCGCATGTGCCGACGGCTCTGTCGCTGCTGGGTATCGTGCGTCCCGGTGACCGCCTGGTGGTCTTTGCGGATGACTTTGCTGAAGCGTTTGCGCGCGGCTTTGATGGCTGCGATGTTGTGCTGGTGGGCTCACCGTCCGTCGATGCGTTTGCTGCCGCGTCCGAGGGTTATGATGCTTCGTTTGATGCCGAGGGGCCGCACCTGTGGTGGTTTGTGAACTCAATCGGTGGGTTTGGCCTGCGTGTGCCCGACCTTCGCGCTTTGGGCCGCACGGCTCGCGAGACGCATGCGCTGCTCGTGGTGGATAATACTGTGGCTGGTGTCTTTGGGTGCGATCCGTTGCGCTTGGGTGCTGTGCTGTCGCTCGAGGCACTCGACCGCGTGTGTGCTGGTAAGGCACCGCGCAAGCTCGTTGCCGCTTCGGTGGCGCGCTCGCAGCTCAAGCGCCATCGTGTGGATGCCGCTGCCGAGTGCGCGCATGCCCTGCTTGAGGGCTGTGGCTTGGCCAAGCTTGATTTGCCTGCTGACGAGGCCGCTGTGCTGGATCGCGGGCTGGACTCGCTCGATGTCCGCATGCAGGCACATTTCGACCGCGCACGTGCGCTGGCCGAGTATCTGGCCGCCAACGAGATGGTGCGCAACGTGCGCTTTCCCGGACTGAGCTCGCATCCCGACCATGCGGTTGCAACGGGAATCCTCGAGCATGGTTTTGGCCCGGCAGTTGAATTTGACCTTATCGAGCGTAGCGCGGGAGAGCTGTTCGACGCATTGCCGGGGGAGTTTCGCACATCGCCTGCCGGCGGCGCAACGACGCGTCTTTCAGCCCCTCGTGGCAAGCAGGGGAGCACCATCCGTCTCTTCGCCGGCACCGACAACCCACTGGTTGTAGCGTCAACCCTAGACAACGCCCTTCGATGATTATTCTGGGACGGGGATTAAAAAATCATTAGGTACACAATGATTTTTTAATCCCCGTCCCAGAATAATCATCTATGGTGATCGACCGGCTAAAAAGCCCCGTCCCAAATTGGCTACTCTTTGATGCTGGCGATGAGGGCGTTGGCTTTGGTGGCGATGACGTTGTTGATGTCGCCCTGCAGCTCCTCGTAGACTTCGATGGCTCGCTCGCCGGCCGGCGTGAGGGTGGATCCGCGGGCGCCGTCGCGCTCGATGAGTTTGCAGCCCAGCTGACCTTCGGCTTCGTTCACAATGCGCCAGGCCTTGGAATACGCCATGCCCATGCTCTTTGCGGCACGGTTGAGCGAGCGCTCGCGGGCGATACCTTGCAGCAGTAAGACGCAGCCGTGGCCGAACACGCCCGGCAGATCTTTGTCGCACGCTTGAATGACCAACTTTGCCGTCGTCTTGTACTCCATACGCTCCACGTCTCCCCGCTAAAGTGTTTGCTGGGCAAACGCAAAGCCTGCGTCAAACCCTCGTGTGCTCTTCTTAAATCATGCATTGTAGCAGTCAAAGTGCGTTAAGATACTTCCCCAGTATTGGGCGCCCAAGGTTGGGCTGGGTCCTACGAGGCCTGCAGCCGACCGGTCGCATGGAAAAAGGAGAAACATGGCTACGTTCTTTCCCGGTGAGTCCCACACGTTTTCGGAGTATCTGCTGGTCCCTGGTTACTCGTCCTCGCAGTGCATCCCCAACAACGTCTCTCTTAAGACGCCGCTGACCCGCTTTAAGCGCGGTGAGAAGCCGGCAATCACCCTGAACATCCCCATGGTTTCCGCTATCATGCAGTCCGTCTCGGGCGTCGACATGGGTGTCGCGCTCGCTACCGAGGGTGGCCTGTCCTTCATTTACGGTTCCCAGAGCGCCGAGTCCGAGGCCGCTATGGTCAAGGCCGTCAAGGATCACAAGGCCGGCTTCGTTCAGTCCGATTCCACCCTGACCCCCGACATGACCATGGAGCAGGTCATCGAGCTCAAGGAGAAGACCGGTCACTCCACTATGCCGGTCACCGACGACGGCACTCCCAAGGGTAAGCTCCTGGGCATCGTCACCAGCCGTGACTATCGTCCCAGTCGCGATGACCACCAGACGAAGGTCTCCGAGTTCATGACCCCGCGTGAGCAGCTCATCGTGGGCGACAAGAACATCAGCCTTAAGGTTGCCAACGACGTCATCTGGGACAACAAGCTCAACGCTCTGCCAATCGTCGACGACAACGATCACCTCATGGGCATTGTCTTCCGCAAGGATTACGACAGCCACAAGACTAACCCCAACGAGCTGCTCGATAACGACAAGCGCTACATGGTCGGCGCCGGTATCAACACCCGCGACTATGCCGAGCGCGTGCCGCTGCTCATCGAGGCCGGCGCTGACGTTCTGTGCATCGACTCCTCCGAGGGCTTCAGCGAGTGGCAGAAGCGCACCATCGAGTGGATCCGCGCCAACTACGGCGAGGACGTCAAGGTCGGCGCCGGTAACGTTGTCGACGCCGAGGGCTTCCGCTTCCTGGCCGACTGCGGTGCCGACTTCATTAAGGTCGGTATCGGCGGCGGTTCCATCTGCATCACCCGCGAGACCAAGGGCATCGGGCGTGGCCAGGCTACCGCGCTGATCGACGTCTGCCGCGCTCGCGACGAGTACTACGAGGAGACCGGCGTCTACGTGCCCGTGTGCTCCGACGGCGGTATCGTCTACGACTACCACATGACGCTCGCCCTTGCCATGGGTGCCGACTTTATGATGCTGGGTCGCTACTTCGCCCGCTTCGACGAGAGCCCGACCGAGCGCGTCAATGTCAATGGCCAGTACATGAAGGAGTACTGGGGCGAGGGTTCTGCGCGTGCCCGCAACTGGCAGCGCTACGACCTGGGCGGCGCCGCGAAGCTCAGCTTCGTCGAGGGCGTTGACTCCTACGTTCCCTATGCCGGTTCCCTCAAGGACGGCGTAGGCGGCACGCTCTACAAGGTCAAGTCCACGATGTGCAACTGCGGTGCCCTCTCGATCCCCGAGCTCCAGGAAAAGGCACGCCTAACGCTGGTCAGCTCCACCTCCATCGTCGAAGGCGGCGCTCACGACGTAGTCGTGAAAGATTCGCAACAGTCCGTAAGTTATCGCTAGTTACTAAATAATTTGATGAAAATGGGGTCGCGTGTCTGTTGGATTGCGATCCCATTTTGTTATAGGTCTCCTTCTCTTTCGCTAATCAGATAAGGATTGTTTCTGACCGTGTTTGAAACAAAATCCAAATAGTCTGCTTCGGTGACGAGTTCATTCGGAACAGGTCTATCTACCGTACTGCCCTCTCGAACAATTTCAATCAACTTTGGCCAATACGTTTCAATCTTTCCGTTACGACGCTCCGCCTTCATTCGATTCCATGCTTTTGCGCCGCAGGATTCCCTGAAACCCTTTCCTGAACTATTTTCAGTATTCGTTTTGTTTTTTACCTGAAACATGGCAGTGCATTCATCGTTGCAAAAGTCGATTGCCGTGAGAATCTTCCC
This sequence comes from uncultured Collinsella sp., assembly GCA_902493515.1. GTDB lineage: Bacteria > Actinomycetota > Coriobacteriia > Coriobacteriales > Coriobacteriaceae > Collinsella. Next base: position 62,114 of record CABUPE010000003.1, on the reverse strand, counting down.
TCTGCACCAAATCCATCCATATGGCTTAATTTTTGAATATATGTACTCCTCCAATAGGTTGCCACCTATATTTTCAGCACTCATGAATAAATTGTGGTGCGCCGCCCACTCGTAAGCGCGCTCTTTTGATCCTGCGTGTTTTGCATCCATTACCATATGTATCAGTGCTTCATCGGTAACCGTCTTTTTGGGATTCGCGACATATTCACTTGGAAGCGACTGCCATCCCGAAAGAAATTTTGAAATCCATTTGTTTAGCCAAAGTTCCAAAAATGCTTTCGAGTCTAATTCGAGTATATCTGGCTTCATTGGAATCGAGGGAATCATTGCTGAGGTTTCGGCTTGGAGAAGAATGGGAAATAGCGACTTCATTTCCCTTTTTCTTTCATCGGCGTCATAGCGACAGGTTTCGTTGTTAATTGTTCGGTCCGCGATGGATTCAAAGAGTTCTTGTGCCGGAATGTGATGCGAGTTGCAGTAATTCAGTGATTCCGATAATTTCTTTTTGACATCTTCACGTTTTGCGTTTTTAGCCATGGTCGTGCCTCCTTTGTGTTGATTTTCAACTAGATAAAACCTATACACAAGCGTATCTTTGAATTAAAATGGACTAAAAAATGTTCAATTACTTAATTACTGGAGTCCATTTTGGAAAATGAGGCGATACTGTCTTCCGCGGAAGTTGCGAGCCGTCTTGGGGTGACATCTCAGACTGTTACAAGACTATCTCGTAACGGAGATCTCAATTATGCGCTTGTTGGTAAGCGTAGGGTCTATAGAGAGAACGATATAATCAGTTTTATGAGGAAAAAAAATCTATGCTTCGCTCCCGCAGACCATCGCGCTACTGAAGTAGTTGATTCGGCATTAACTGCGGTTTCTTTTTTTTCTGGGGCGCTTGGCTTGGATTATGGTATGGAGAGGGCCGGTATTTCGTCCAGTCTTTTCTGTGAAAATGACACGAAGTGTCGAATGACTATTGCGTCCAATCGGCCTAATGTTGGTTTGTTAGGAGATATTAATAAGGTTACTCCCGATCGGGTATTTGATTATTCGGGCATTAGCCCCAAAAGGGGTATAGATGTAATGTTTGGCGGGCCTCCTTGCCAAGCATTTTCTACAGCTGGAGCGCGTCGCGCTTTCGATGACATTAGAGGCAACGTATTCCTAAAATATCTGGATCTTGCTGATCATCTCCGACCGAAGTACTTGGTAATCGAAAATGTCAGGGGACTTTTGTCTACGGCTTATCCTTTGGAAGCCGGCGGAAAGTCCGTACACGGCGGCGCTATGAAAACGGTTCTGAACAAACTTGAATCAATGGGCTATGGCGTGAGCTTCAATTTGTATAATGCTGCGAATTTTGGGGCTCCTCAAATTAGGGAGAGAGTTGTCTTGATTGCTAAACGAGACGGCTCAATCTGTGATTGGCTGACCCCCACGAATTCAAATGACCCCAAGTGGCAACTTAATCCTTGGATGACTTTTTCAGATGCCGTTCGGGGATTAAAAGACGAACACCATTACGTTCAGTTTCCGGAAAAAAGGCTTAAGTATTTTAAGTTGCTTAAAGAGGGTGAGTATTGGAAGAATTTGCCTGTGGAGCTTCAGGAAGAGGCGATGGGGAAAGCGTACCGGCTTGGAGGCGGTAAAACGGGTTTTTATAGAAGAATATGGAATGATCGGCCTTCTCCAACTTTAGTCACAAGCCCGACAATGCCTGCTACCGATTTGTGCCACCCCACAGAAGATCGCCCTCTTTCAATTGAGGAATATCGTGCCATTCAGGGCTTTCCGGATGATTGGATTTTCCGAGGTGATATTAGCGATATATATAGGCAAATCGGCAACGCTGTTCCCATTGCTTTGGGGGAGGCTATAGGCAAGTCAATTCTTAAAGACATGTCGAAGTCCAATGACAACAATAAAGACTTGTTCGAAGGCTTCCCGTATTCAAGATATAAAAACTCAAGCCAGTTGACTTGGAGTATTCGATAGTTCGGTTTGTTGCAAGTTGCATACACCTTGTATTTCGTGATTTGCTATCATCATGCGAGTTAACGATGTGGCGGGGCGTTCTTACCTTTGCTCGCTGCAAGTTCCGCACGAGCCGAAGAGCACTTAATGTGCTCTTCGTGCGAGCAGGACTGTCCGCAGCAGCGAGCAAAGGTAAGAACGCCCCGCCCCAACCGAGATAACAAAGGAGCTGATATGTGCGATTGCACAGATCATAAGGACGAGATCCCTGTCTACGACGCGCAGGCCATTGAGTCCAGGTGGATGAAGGCCTGGGAGGACTCCAACCTCTTTGCCGTCGACACCGACGACAGCAAGCCCAAGAAGTACGTGCTCGAGATGTTCCCGTATCCGTCGGGCGACCTGCACATGGGCCACGCGCGCAACTATACCATCGGCGATGCCATGGCCCGTCAGGCCCGCATGCGCGGCTACGACGTGCTGCACCCCATCGGCTTTGACGCCTTTGGCCTGCCTGCCGAGAACGCCGCCATCAAGCACAACACGCAGGCTGCCGCCTGGACGTATAAGAACATGGATCAGGCGCTCGCCACGATGAAGCGCATGGGCTTCTCCTACGATCTGGATCGCATGGTCAAGACCTGCAGCCCCGACTACTACCGCTGGGGTCAGTGGATCTTTGAGAAGATGTGGGAAAAGGGCCTGGTCTATCGCAAGAAGAACCCGGTCAACTGGTGCCCCACCTGTAAGACCGTTCTGGCCAACGAGCAGGTTACCGAGGGCAAGTGCTGGCGCTGCGGCACCGAGCCCGAGAAGCGCGACCTTGAGCAGTGGTACTACAAGATTACCGAGTACTCTCAGGAGCTGCTCGACGACTTGGAGAAGCTCCCCGGCTGGCCCGAGCGCGTCAAGCAGATGCAGGCCAACTGGATCGGTCGCTCCGAGGGCGCCGAGGTCGACTTTACCCTGTGCGACCAGGATGGTGAGCCCATTGAGGGCGATGAGGGCAAGATTACCGTCTTTACCACGCGTGCCGATACCCTTTTTGGCGTCTCCTTCTTTGTCCTGGCTCCCGAGTACGCCGGCCTGCATGAGCTCGTCGAGGGCACGGAGTACGAGGAGGCCGTGACCAAGATTGTCGAGGACTCCAAGCATATCTCTGCCGTCGAGCGTGCCCAGGGCACCCTCGAGAAGCACGGTGCCTTCACGGGCCGCTATGTGGTAAACCCCGTCAACGGCGAGAAGGTCCCCGTGTGGGTTGCCGATTATGTCGTTGCCGACTACGGTACCGGTGCCGTCATGGCCGTTCCCTGTGGCGACCAGCGCGACTTTGAGTTTGCCCGCAAGTACGACCTGCCGATCGTGCCGATCATCCTGGACGATGACGATCGCGCTGCCGTCGAGGCCAGCGGCGAGACCATCGATACCTTCCATGCCGAGACCGTCGACTGGGATTGCGCCCACGCTGCCGAGGGCACGCTGGTCCAGTCCGGCAAGTACACCGGCATGCGCGGCGGTAAGCACTCCGAGGGCGAGTCTGCTATCGTGGCCGACCTCGAGGCCATGGGCTGCGGTCGTCGCAAGGTCGAGTTCCGCCTGCGCGACTGGCTCATTTCCCGTCAGCGCTATTGGGGTAACCCCATCCCGGCTATCCATTGCGAGCACTGCGGCATCGTGCCCGTGCCCGAGGATCAGCTGCCAGTGACGCTGCCTGAGAACCTTGACCTGGGCGCCGGCGAAACCCTCGCCGAGTGCAAGGAGTTCTACGAGACCACCTGCCCGGTCTGCGGTCGCCCGGCCAAACGCGAGACCGATACCATGGACACCTTCACCTGCTCCAGCTGGTATTACCTTCGCTATACCGATCCGCACAACACCGAGCTGCCCTTCTCCCGCGAGGCCGCCGACCGTTGGATGCCCGTCGATAACTACATCGGCGGCATCGAGCACGCCATTCTGCACCTGCTCTACAGCCGCTTCTTTACCAAGGCACTGCGCGACCTGGGTCTGCTGAGTGTGGACGAGCCCTTCACCAACCTGCTGTGCCAGGGCATGGTCAAGGACGAGAACGGCGACACCATGTCCAAGTCCAAGGGCAACGTCGTGCCCCCGAGCTCGGTCATCGAGCCCTACGGTGCCGACACCATGCGTCTGGCGATCCTGTTTATCGCTCCGCCCGAGAAGGACTTCGACTGGGATCCCAAGGCCGTTGAGGGCGCCAACCGCTTCATCAAGCGCGCCTGGCGTATCGTTTGGCAGCTCGTCCAGTCCGGTGACGCCAACGTGGCCTTCGACAAGTCCGCGCTCGACGAGGTTGCGATGAAGCTCTATCGCGAGCGTCACCGCACCATCGCCAAGTGCACCGAGGACTTCGATCGCGGCCAGTTCAACACCGCCATCTCGGCCGTCATGGAGCTCGTCAACGCGGCGAGCGCCTACCTCAACGCCACCGAGGGTACTGCCCGCGACAAGGCTTTGTGCTACGGCGTGGCCAAGGATATCGTGAGCGTCCTTGCCCCCATCTGCCCGTTCTGGGCCGACGAGCTGTGGCACGAGGCCCTCGGCTGCGAGGGCAACGCCTACACCGCCGCCTGGCCCGAGTTCGACCTGGCCGAGTCCATCGAGGACACGGTGCAGATCGTCGTACAGGTTCTCGGCAAGGTCCGCGGCCGCGTCGACGTGGCCCGCGATGCCTTCAATGAGGATATGCAGGCTGCCGCCGAGGCCGCCGTCGCCAAGTGGCTCGAGGGCAAGACGGTCGTCAAGGCCATCTGCGTGCCCGGCAAGCTGGTCAACCTGGTGGTCAAGTAAGCACTGCGCGCTTAACTGACGCATAAAAGACGAGGGGCGATCCGGTTGGGTCGTCCCTCGTTTTTCATATACCTGCCCTGATGTCTGCGGTCAATTGTCCTATTCTTGTGGAGAAGCTGTGCGCACGCTGACCTGCAGATTCGTACTGTGCTTGCACGTTTCCGCAGCTATTGGTATAGTTTGCTTGCAAATGAAGTTGTAATTGAAAGAAGTGGGGTTTCGGCCCCGCTTCTTTTTTGTATGGATGGAGGTGCCGCAATGGTCAAGACCAAGACCGAGCAGGCGATCATCGACGCGCTCGAGGCCGTCGCTCCCCAGCACGATGTCGACATCGTCGACGTCGAGCTCGTGGGTGCCACCAAGGCCCCCTGCGTGCGCGTGCGTATCGAGGGTGCCGAGGGTCAGAGCCTGTCGCTCAACGACGTCACGGCCAACACCAAGTGGGTCGGCGATGTGATTGAGGAGCTCGACCCCATCTCTTCGAGTTATACGCTCGAGGTGTCGAGCCCGGGCATGGCGCGCCCGCTACGCCGCCCGTGCGACTTTGCCCGCTTTGTGGGCGAGAACTGCGAGCTCACCTCCACCGCCACCGAGGGCCGTCGCAAGTACGCCGGCAAGATTGCCGCCGCCACCGAGGCGAACGTGACCCTCGAGCTCGAGGACGGCGAGTCCGTCACCCTCGATTTCTCTGATGTTAAAAAGTGCAAGTTGAAGCCCACCTACGACTTCAAGCCCGCGAAGGAAGGAAAGTAAGATGGCAGCATCCGACATGATGTCCGCCCTGATGGAGCTTTGCCAGGAGAAGCACATCGACCAGCTCTACCTGATCGACCGCCTGGAGCAGTCGCTCGCCAAGAGCTATGCCGAGATCCTGCATCTTGAGTGGGGCGCCAAGGTGACCATCGACCGCACCACCGGCAAGATCTACGTCTACCGCCTGGAGCCGATCGACGATTCCATGGACGAGGAGGGCAACTTCACCGAGTTCGAGGAGATCGACGTCACTCCCAAGAACACGAGCCGCATCGCCGCCCAGCACGCCAAGGCCGAGATCAACGCCATCGTGCGCAACTCCGCCCGTGAGCAGATCTACGAGGAGTTCTCCGGCCGCATCGGTGACCTCATCAGCGGTACCGTGCTGCAGTCCACGCCCGACTTCACGATCGTCAAGATCCGCGATGGCGTCGAGGCCGAGTTGCCGCACTTCGATCAGCGTCGTTACGAGAACGAGCGCAACGAGCGTCCGATGGGCGAGCGCTATCTGCACAACCAGCACATCAAGGCCGTGATCATCGACGTTCGCGACCCCAACTCCAACCTGCAGCCGGTTCGTGGCGAGCACAGCCGTCCGCCGATTGTCATCTCCCGTACTCACCCCGAGCTCATGCGTCGTCTGTTTGAGCAGGAGGTGCCCGAGATCTATGAGGGCACCGTCCAGATCAAGTCGATCGCCCGCGAGCCCGGCCAGCGCTCCAAGGTCGCCGTCCACTCGCTCGACGACCGTCTGGATCCTGTGGGCGCCTGCGTCGGCCCCAAGGGCAGCCGTGTTCGCGCTGTCGTGGGCGAGCTCCGTGGCGAGCGCGTCGACGTCATCCTTTGGGATGCCGATCCTGCCGTCTATGTCGCCAACGCCCTGTCGCCCGCCAAAGTCACCCGCGTCCTCATCGACGAGGAGAAGGCCTACGCCGGCGTCATCGTGCCCGACGACCAGCTGTCCCTCGCCATCGGTAAGGAGGGCCAGAACGCCCGCCTCGCCGCGCGCCTGACCGGCTGGCACATCGACATCAAGTCCGAGACGCTTGCCGCCGACATCCTCAAGAACGTTCCCGTTCACGAGGAGCCCGCCGCCGACCTGATCGGTGACGAGGAGGACGGGGACGTCCGCCGCTGCGAGTACGTGTCCGAGGACGGCATCCAGTGCCGCAACCAGGCTCGTCCCGGCTCCCGTTTCTGCGGTGTCCACGACACCGACGCCTTCGATGATGCGGAGGACCTGATCTAGCGCGCGGACGCGCCGGGCGGGTCCCGGCGCGTCTCCCACGCTCGTTCAGTCTCTAGGCACCCAAGGTGCCAGAAAGGGTAGGTGAAGTCATATGGCAAAAGTCCGTGTGTCCACCCTGGCCAAAGAGTTCGGCATGACCTCCAAGGAACTGATGGGTCATCTCGCCGAAATGAAGATTCCCGCTAAGTCCGCTTCCTCCACCTTGGAGGACGCTTATGTCGCCATGGTCCGCAAGCAGCTCGCCTCGGTGATCGAGACCCGCGCCCAGGAAGTCGAGGCCGCCAAGCAGGCCGAGGAGCAGGCGGCTGCCGCCGAGGAGGCCGCACGCGCCGCCGAGGCCGAGCGCGAGCGCATCGCCGCCGAGAAGGCCCGCGAGGAGGAGCGCCGCCAGTTTGCCGCAGCCCAGGCTGCCGAGGAGGCTGCCCGCGCCGAGGCCGAGGCCAAGAAGAAGGCCGAGCAGGAGCGCCTTGCCCGTGAGAAGGAGGAGGCTGCCCGCGAGGCTCAGCGCCGCGCCGTCCCCGCTTCCGACTCCGGTTCGCGCTTCCGTTCGCTGCTCGACCAGATCGCCGCACAGGAGACCGTGCTCAAGGAGAAGAAGGACGCCGAGGACAAGGCCAAGGCCGAGCGCGCCGCAGAGCGCGGTAACCGTCGTGGCGGCAACAACGACCGCCGCGGTGGCCGTCGTAACGATCGCAACGCTTCCGACAACAACTCCGAGCGCAACGCCTCCGAGAGCCGTCCGCACAGGCATCGCACCAACGCCAGCAACAACGTCGCTGCCGGCATGGACTTCCCCAACCCCGATAAGCAGGGCAAGGGCAAGAAGCGCAAGGGCGGTCATAACAACGAAGAGGACCACTACAGCCGCATGGCTCGCGAGGCCGAGGAGTACAGCCGCGAGAAGGTGCTCGAGGAGGCCCGCGCCGCCGTCGAGGAGGCCTCTCGCGAGTCCACCGGTCGCCGCAAGAAGCGCAAGGAGAAGCGCGAGCGCGAGGCTGCCAAGGCTCAGGAGGAGCGCAAGATAGAGGAGGCGCTGGCCCAGGGCGTGAATCCCGAGGACCTCGACGCCATCAAGGTCTCCCAGGGAGTTACCGTCCAGGAGCTTGCCGAGGCGCTTGATGTTCCGGCTAACGACATCATCAAGCGCCTGTTCCTGCTGGGTACGCCGCTCACCATGACGCAGTCCATGTCCGACGACCTCGTCGAGCTCGTTGCCGACGACCTGGGCCGTCAGATCAAGATCATCACCCCCGAGGAGGAGAACACCTTCTCGTTCTACGACGATCCCGCCGACCTTAAGCCGCGCGCCCCGGTCGTCACCGTCATGGGCCACGTCGACCACGGCAAGACGTCGCTGCTCGACGCCATCCGTCACACCGGCGTTGCTGCCGGCGAGGCGGGCGGCATTACGCAGGCCATCGGCGCTTCGCAGGTCATGATCAACGACCGCAAGATCACCTTTATCGATACCCCGGGTCACGCCACCTTTACGGCTATGCGTGCCCGTGGCGCCAAGGTTACCGACATCGTCATTCTGATCGTGGCCGCCGACGACGGCGTCATGCCCCAGACCATCGAGTCGATCAACCACGCCAAGGCCGCCGGCGTTCCCATCGTCGTCGCCGTCAACAAGATCGATAAGCCGGGTGCCAACCCCGACCGTGTGCGCCAGGAGCTCACCGAGTACGGCATCATCCCCGAGGAGTGGGGCGGACAGAACATGTTCGTCAACATCTCGGCCAAGCAGAAGATCGGTATCGACGACCTGCTCGAGACCGTGCTGCTCCAGGCCGACGTGCTCGAGCTCAAGGCCAACCCTGACACCTTCGCTTCGGGCAACGTCCTCGAGGCTAAGCTCGACAAGGGCCGCGGCTCGGTTGCCACCGTGCTCGTGACCCGCGGTACCCTGCACGTGGGCGACACGCTGGTCGCCGGCCTCACCTATGGCCGCGTCCGTGCCATGCTCGATCCCAAGGGTAACGCCGTCACCGAGGCCGGTCCCTCCGACGCCGTCGAGATCTTGGGCCTGCAGTCCGTCCCCAACGCTGGCGATGAGTTCCGCGTGTTCGAGGACGAGCGTGAGGCTCGCGCCCTGGCCGACGAGCGTTCGCTCAAGGCCCGCATCGAGGAGCAGAGCCGCGTGAAGCACGTGACGCTCGAGAACCTCTTCGAGACCATCGCCGACGCCGAGGTCAAGGAGCTCAACCTGATCATCAAGGCCGACGTCCAGGGCTCCATCGAGGCCCTTCAGGACTCCCTCGACAAGATGGATCAATCCGAGGTGCGCATCAACACGATCCACTCCGCCGTTGGTGCCATCAACGAGACCGACGTGGTCCTGGCCGACGCCTCCAACGCCATCATCATCGGCTTTGGCGTTCGTCCCGACGGCAAGGCCCGCTCCGCCGCCGAGCGCGAGGGCGTTGAGATCCGTTGCTACGACGTCATCTACAAGTGCCTCGAGGACCTCGACGCTGCCCGTATCGGCATGCTCAAGCCCACCGAGGTTGAGGTCTCCACGGGCACTGCGACCGTTCTGGACACCTTCAAGGTGCCCAAAGTCGGCATCGCCGCCGGTGTCCGCGTCGAAGAGGGCGAGATCGCCGTGACCGATTCCGTACGCCTGGTGCGCGACGGCATCGTGGTCTTCAACGGTAAAATCGCCTCGATGCGCCACTACAAGGACGAGGCCAAGAGCCTCAAGAGCGGCTCCGAGGGCGGTATTGGCCTGGAGAACTTCCAGGACATCAAGCCTGGCGACACCATTGAGGGCTACCGCATTGACCAGGTTGCCCGTACCGAGTAGGGGGTAGCGCTATGAAGCAAACGCAGGCAACCCGCCGTCTGGGCGAGCAGCTTCGCGAGAAGCTCGGTTATATCCTGCTCTTTGAGGTTTCCGATCCGCGTCTCGACCTGGTTACTTTGACCGCGGTCGAGGTCGCGGTGGACCGCTCGTTCGCGCGCGTGTACGTGTCGTGCGACGCGAGCCGCTACGACGAGGTCATGGAGGCGCTCGCCAGCGCCAAGGGCCGCATCCGTAGCCTGTTGGCCCGCTCGCTCGATTGGCGCGTCACGCCCGAGCTCGATTTCCGCATCGATCGCTCGACCGATGAGGCCGAGCGCATCACGCGTGCGCTGGAAAACGTTCCCGCCACGCTTGCGATCGAAAAGGACGAGGACGGCTATCCAATAGCGGATGCCGCCCAGGAGGCAGCTTTAGATGACTAATTCCGCCGACCTCGCCTCGTGCGAGTCTGCAGATATTCAGCGACGCATCCTCGAGCTCATCGAGGGTGCGTCCTCCATTGCGATTTCGGGACATACTTCTCCCGATGGCGACGCCTTGGGCTCCGTATTGGGTCTGGGCCTTTCGCTCATGAAGTTTTTCCCCAACAAGGACATTGCGCTGCTGCTGGCAGACGATGACCCGGTTCCGCGTATCTACCGCTTTATGGAAGGCTCCGATCGCCTGGTGCCGGCATCTGCGTACGCCGGCAATCCTGACCTGTTCATCTCGGTGGACGTACCGGTCGTCGAGCGCCTCAATAATTCTGCCGAGGTGCTTCGTCGCTCCAAGCATGTGGTGTGCTTCGATCATCATCCGGCGCGCGAGGAGTTTGCCGAGCTCAGTCTGAGGCGCGTCGATGCCGCGGCCTGCGCCATGATCATCGACCGTTTCTTGGACAATTGCGGCATTGTTGCACGTGACGGCGTCGCGACCTGCTTGCTGTGCGGCTTGGTGACCGACACCGGTCGTTTCCAGTACCAGAACGCCGATGCTGCCGCGTTCCATGCTGCTTCGCGCCTGGTGGCGCATGGCGCCAATCCGGCTCGTGTCGCACTCGAGGTCTATCAGAGCATGCGCGTCGAGTTTTTGCACCTCAAGTCCATTGTCATGGGCCGTATCAAGACGGTCGCGCACGGGCGCGTGGCGTATAGCTATGCATTCCAGAGCGACCTTGAGGCCTGCGGCGTCACCTCGGATGAATGTGACGGTCTGGTCGATGTGGTGCGTTCGGTGATGGGCGTCGAGGTCTGCCTGTTCTTAAAGGGCATCGACGGCGATACCAAGGTGCGCGGCAACCTGCGCTCCAAGGGTGACCTCGATGTGTCCGAGATCGCTGCCAACTTTGGCGGTGGCGGGCATCATGCCGCCGCCGGCTTTTCCAACAACGGAACAATTCGCGAGACGCTCGCCGTGGCACTTCCCATGCTGGCCGAGCTGGTGGGGGAGGATCCCGCTTCGGTGACCGTCGAGCTTTAACTTTTTGGATGGTACATGGCTCGTCGTACGCCTTCTCAACTGAATATGCTGCTCGCCGTCGATAAGCCGGTGGGCTGCACGTCCCACGATGTGGTCTCGCAATGCCGACGCGCCCTCCATGAGCGGCGCGTCGGCCATGCCGGCACGCTCGACCCCATGGCATCCGGCGTCATGGTGGTGGGCGTGGGCCAGGCTACTCGTCTGCTGGGCATGCTAACCCTCGATACCAAAAGCTATGTCGCCGACATCTCGTTTGGCGCCGAGACCAATACCGATGATGCGGAGGGCGAGGCGGTCCGCACGGTGGCTGTTGCCAACGAGCTCCGCGATCCTGCCTATGCTCGTGAGCGCTTGGCCGCCATGCTGGGCCCGCAGATGCAGGTGCCGCCGGCGTTTTCTGCTATCTCGGTCAATGGCGTTCGCGCCTACAAGTCTGCTCGCGAGGGCAATGCGGTGGACCTACCTCCGCGCCCCGTCGAGGTCTATGCCGCCGACCTGATCGCCGTGGGCGGCGAAGGTGATACGTGTGTGTGGACCGTGGCGTTCTCGGTGAGCAAGGGCACCTATATCCGTGCGCTCGCTCGCGACCTGGGCCGCGCTTGCGATAGCGCCGCGCATATTTCCGCGCTGCGCCGCACGGCTTCCGGTGTTGTTTCCATTGGCGCTTGTCATGCGGTCGAGGAGCTTTCTCCCGAGTCCGCGGCTGGCTTTGCCCTGGATCCCATTGCGGCCCTGGGCGCCACACGTGTTGACTTGCCGGGCAATCTTGCCGACGACCTGCTCTGCGGCCGACGCATTCCCGTTGAGCGTGCGCTTGCCGATTTCGATTCCTCGAAGGCGCCGTTTGCGTTGGTGCTCGATGGGGGACTCAAGGCGCTCGCCCGCATTGAGGGCGGCCGCTTTGTCATGGAGCACGTGTTTCCGCAGGCAATCGGCGGTGTTCGATGATGTTGTCCGCTCGCGAGCTCGCGCGTGTCTTTTTCGCGGGCGAGTCGGACGAGGCTCGCATCGTTACTGCCGATACGTTTGATGAGTGCGAGCACTTGGGTGCCGCATCGATTGCCATCGGCGTGTTCGATGGCGTTCACCGTGGACACCAGGAACTCATCGAAGCGCTTGTCCGTGATGCCCGTGCCCATGGCTGTAAGGCGGTCGTGGTCACCTTCGATCCTGATCCGGACGTCGTGGTGAGTCCGTCGCCCGCTCAAAAATTGATGACGACGGCCGACCGTCTGCATGCCTTGGCTCAAACCGGGGTCGATGCGGTGGTGGCCGTTCCCTTTACGCCTGAGGTTGCGGCGCTTGACCATGTTGATTTTCTCTCGCTGGTGTCGCGTCTGGTCGACATTCGATCGATTCGCGTTGGCAGTGACTTTAGGCTGGGTCGTGGCGGTGCTTCTGGTGTTGCCGAGATGCGCTCCTGGGGTGCCGAGCACGGCGTTGACGTATACGGGCACGACCTGCTTTGCGAGGGCGGTGAGGCCATTTGCGCCACCCGCATTCGTCATGAGCTGGGACAGGGCCATGTGGAGCTTGCTGCTGGGTTACTCGGCCGTCCGTATATGGTGCGTGGCGGTGTTATTCGCGGCCGTCACGAGGGTTCTGGCATGGGCTTTCCCACGGCAAACTTGCAGGTTCTCAGTGGCATTCAGGTGCCTGCTGATGGCGTGTATGAGGGTCTGGTGCTGTTCGATGACACCGTGTGGCCCGCTGCTGTCAACGTCGGCCTGCCGCCAACGTATGCCGACGATGCGGCATCTGCGCATCTCGAGGCCAACTTAATTGGGTATACGGGCGACCTGTACGGCGCTTCCGTTTCGCTGGCGTTTACGCGCTGGCTACGTCCCTCGCGTGTGTTCGATTCGCTGGATGAGTTGATCGCGACCGTCGAGGGTAATATCGAGGATATTCGTCACAACTTGGGCGATCAGGGGGTGAGCATCCGTGATTAGCGATGAGGAAAAAGACCAGGTACGCGCTGCGTCTGACCTGGTTGCCATCGTGCAGGAAACGGTCGAGCTCAAGCCTCGCGGCCATGAGTTTTGGGGATGTTGCCCCTTCCATGGCGAGAAGACGCCGTCCTTCCACATTATCCCCGCCACGCAGGTGTGGCATTGCTTTGGTTGCGGCGAGGGTGGCGACGTTTTCACGTATATCATGAAGCGCGAGAACCTGAGCTTTCCCGAGTCAATCCGTTACTTGGCCGATCGCGCGGGTATTGAGCTGCATGACACCGGAGATCGCCGCGAGCGCGGCACCAAGCGTGCCCGCATCTACGATCTGTGCGCCGAGACCGCCCAGTTCTACCACACCATGCTCATGCGCGGTAAGGACGGCCGTCCGCGCGAGTACTTTGCCAGCCGCGGCATGGGCGGCGACGTCTGCCGCCGCTACTGCCTGGGCTTTGCACCGGGCCGTAACGCGCTGGTGTCGCACCTGTCCCAGGCGGGTTTTACCCCGCAGGAGATGATCGACGCCAACGTTGCCGTGAGTCGCGGGCGCGGGCAGCTTGCCGACCGCTTTTACGACCGCGTGATGTTTCCCATCTTTGACGAGCAGGGTCACAACATTGCCTTTGGCGGTCGCATTATGGGCGACGGCCAGCCTAAGTATCTCAACACCGCCGAGACGAGCGTGTTTCATAAAAAGCGAAACCTCTACGGCTTTAATTGGGCCAAGGAGTTTATCGTCGCGCAGGATACCGCCATCGTGGTAGAGGGCTATACCGATTGCATTGCCTGCTGGGAGGCGGGGATTAAAAACGTTGTCGCCACGCTGGGCACCGCCCTCACGGAGCATCACGTCAAGACGCTCACTCGCTTTGCCAAGCGCATCGTGTATATGTTCGACGGCGATGCAGCGGGCCAGAAGGCCGCCCGTCGCGCGATTCAGTTTATCGAGCAGGATTCCATGGACCTGCGCTGCGTGGTGCTCCCCGACGGCAACGACCCCATGGAGTTCATCACCGCACATGGTGGCGAGGCACTGCAGACGCGCATCGACGCTGCCGAGCCGCTTATGGACTTTGTCTACCGTTCGCTGCAGGAGTCGAGTGACATCACCACGCCGGGCGGTCGCGCTAAGGCGCTGGAAGATGCGCTGACGCTTATCTATCCGTTGCGCAACAGCTATATGATCGACACGTACTTTATCCAGATTGCCGATCTGCTGGGTTTGGATCTGGAGACGGTGCGCGCGAGCTCGGGTCGTGTGTTTCGCGATGTCGCCAAGCGCGAGGATGCGGAACGACGTCGTGAGCAGAACTATGAGCGCCAGCGAGCACAGACTGAGCGGTCCGGTAGCGCGGGCGGTCGGGCGTCGGGTTCTCGCGATGCCGGTCGCGGTGCTTGGGCATCGGGCGCGACGCCGCCGGTGTCCGCGCCGGTCGAAGAAGAGCCGTACGACTACGTCCCGCTCGATGCCTACGGCGCCGCGCCCGTGGAGGTCGTCGACGACCTGCCGCCGATCGATGTGCCTGATGGTATGGGCGCTGTGCCTGTGGCTGACGGTTCGGACGCACCGGCTGCGGCGGCGCCGATGGTTCTTACCGATCTTGAACGCAAGTCCTTGGCAGGGGAGCGCGAGCTGTTGACGATGCTCACGAGCTACCCCGACCTGTTCCGCACGTATGCCGACCGCATCTGCTCCATCGAGTGGGTTGACCCGCGTCACGAGTCCATTGCATGGGCCGTTCTGGCAACGCCGCCGGGAACCGATCCTGCAGCCTGCATGGATGCGGCGCGCTCGGTGTGTCCCGATGCGGCAACGCTTGTGAGTGCCGGGCGCATCTCCGCGACGAGCAAGCACCCCACCGAGACGAACATCGTGTTTATGCTTGATACGCTTGAGCTCTACACCATCAAGCGCCGTATGCGTGCCGCACAGGCCAAGCTGCGCCAGGACCGTTCACTCGATGATGAGGCCCGTCGCGCGCTGACCGTTCAGGCCGCGCAGGATTCGCAGCGTCAACGCGAGCTGCAAAAGTCGATTGGCGGCGTGGCGGACCCGTTCCGTTTGATCGGCCTGGAGGCCGCAGGCACCGAACAGGCCTAGATGTTGTGGTCAACCAGCGTATTCTCGCCTATATCCAGTCCTCTTTTTGGGTATAGACGTCAATGTGTGTGCTAAAGTATTGAGTCCTGTGGACTATGAAGGGAGAATCTGTGCCAAAAAAGACTGAGAGCACGGGTACTGGGCTGGAATCCTACGTTGCAAAGCTCATGGGCAACGGCTCAAACAGGACTTCGGTAACCGAGGACGAGATTCAGGTCGCCCTGAAGGATATCGATGTAACTGATGGGCAGCTCACCGCGGTGTATTCCGCGCTGCGCAACAGCGGCATCCAGATTATCTCCGCGAGCGGTAACGACGACGCCCCTATGGACGTCGACGATGACGATAACGATACCGATACCGATACCGACGATTTCGATGACGACGACGAGCACGATTCCGGCTCGCTCGACGATCATGAGCTCAAGATGGCCCGTCAGGCCGACGCCGAGATGGGTTCTTCCAAGAGCAAGAAGAAGCGCACCGTGCGCACGTCCCGTTCGCGTTCGCGCGTGCGTGGCATCGATGCCTCCACGGTGATGCTGACCGGCGACCCGGTCCGTATGTACCTCAAGGAGATCGGCAAGGTCGACCTGCTGACCGCCTCCGAAGAGGTCGATCTGGCCATGAAGATCGAGGCCGGTCTTGAGGCCACCGAGAAGCTCGAGGCCGCCGATGCCGGTGAGCTCGAGCTCACGCGTGCCGAGATGCGTCGTCTTACGCGCATTGAGAACGTCGGCCTCGAAGCTAAGCAGGCACTCATCAGCGCAAACCTGCGTCTGGTCGTCTCCATCGCCAAACGCTATGTCGGCCGCGGCATGCTGTTCCTTGACCTGATCCAGGAGGGCAACCTCGGTCTGATCCGCGCCGTTGAGAAGTTCGACTACCAGAAGGGCTTTAAGTTCTCCACGTACGCCACGTGGTGGATCCGTCAGGCCATTACGCGCGCCATTGCCGATCAGGCCCGTACCATCCGTATTCCCGTGCATATGGTCGAGACCATCAACAAGCTCGTCCGCGTGCAGCGCCAGCTCCTTCAGGACCTGGGTCGCGACCCGACCCCTGAGGAGATCGGTGCCGAGATGGACATGAGCGCCGACCGCGTCCGCGAGATCCAGAAGATTTCGCAGGAGCCCGTGTCGCTCGAGACCCCCATCGGCGAGGAAGAGGATTCCCAGCTGGGCGACTTCATCGAGGACTCCCAGGCTATCGTTCCGCCCGATGCCGCCAGCTTCTCCATGCTGCAGGAGCAGCTCACCCAGGTGCTCGACTCGCTTGCCGATCGTGAGCGCAAGGTTATCGAGCTGCGCTTTGGCCTTGTCGACGGGCATCCCCGCACGCTCGAGGAAGTCGGCCGCGAGTTTGGCGTCACGCGCGAGCGTATCCGCCAGATCGAGTCCAAGACCTTGGCCAAGCTCCGCCACCCGAGCCGCAGCAGCAAGCTCAAAGACTATATCGAAAGCTAGTCAAGCAAGAAGCGCCCTCAAGCACATCCGCTTGGGGGCGCTTTCATGTGGTCATTGGGGACGTCCCCAATGACTAGGTCGGAAAAAATCTCAAAAAAGTTCTTGCCCTAAGCTGATTCGTCCGTATAATAAACTTCGTTGCTTGAGAGCACGCACCTATTCCTCGGTAGCTCAATGGTAGAGCACGCGGCTGTTAACCGCGCTGTTGTAGGTTCGAGTCCTACCCGGGGAGCCAGAATTTCTCAGCCCATTCCGCTGGGCTTTTAAATTCCTCGGTAGCTCAATGGTAGAGCACGCGGCTGTTAACCGCGCTGTTGTAGGTTCGAGTCCTACCCGGGGAGCCAGGTTGTAAAACCCGTCGCTTATGCGGCGGGTTTTTTCATGCCGCGACCACTTGACTCGAACGTTGCCATATCAACATTTCGTGTCGAGGATGTAATCCCGCGACCCACCACCTCAACATGGCGCGGTCGTTGTAGAATATTGCAATGATTGCTCCCACGACATGGTGCCGCGAGCACCAGATAAGGAGATTCTTGTGTCTGAGACCATTAACGGCAGCCTGAGCGTCTCGAACGACGTTATTGCCGATATTGCCGGTTATGCCGCGATGACGTGCTATGGCGTCGTCGGTATGGCTGAGCAGCTCCAAGGCGCCGAGAGCGTGCGCCTGCTTGCCGGTCAGCGCCTCCGCAAGGGCGTGCTTGTCTCCGCCGACGAGAACGGCCTTACGGTCGATCTTCACGTCGTGCTCGAGAACGGCGTCAACATGAAGTCCGTCTGCCACAATCTTTCGAGCTCCGTTGCCTTCACCCTGCAGGAGATCGCCCAGATCGATCCCGCCAGCCTTAAGATCGGCATTCACATCGACGCGCTCAAGAGCCGTCTGAACTAGCATCCGAAAACGGAGATTCAAATACCCATGATTGCAAAGACCATTCGCACCTGTTTTCCGATCGCTGCGGCTGCTGTTTCCGACAAGGCCGAGGAGATCAACAAGCTCAATGTCTTCCCCGTACCCGACGGCGACACCGGTACCAACATGTCGCTCACGCTCGCCTCGGTGACCAAGGAGCTTTCCGCCCTTCCCGCCGATGCCGATATGGAGGCCATCGCCGGCGCCATCACCCACGGCTCCCTGATGGGTGCCCGCGGCAACTCCGGCGTCATCACCTCTCAGATCCTGCGCGGCGTGGCCGAGGGTCTCGTCTCTGCTGATGAGCCCATCACGTCCGCCAACATCGCCTATGCGTTCCGCCGCGCCGTCAAGGTCGCCTTCCAGGCCGTCCGTAAGCCCATCGAGGGCACGATTCTCACGGTGCTGCGCGATGTCTCGACCAAGGCCGACGAGTGCGAAAAGAAGAAGTTCTCGGCCGAGGACGCGCTCGATGCCATCGTCGTCGAGGCCTACCAGTCCGTCGCTCGCACGCCCGACCTGCTGCCCGTTCTGAAGGAGAACGGCGTGGTCGACTCCGGCGCCTTTGGCTTTGCTATTTTCCTTGAGAACTTTGTTGCCGCCGCTCTTGGCCGCAGCACCGTGGTCGAGGATTTCTCCGCCACGTTTGATTCCGCTGGCTCTGCCCGCGACGCGGCCCTCAATCGCGTTGAGATCGAGGCCAACGACGACTGGGAGGGCTCGGAGTTCCGCTACTGCAACGAGTTCCTCTTTAAGGCTGACGCTCCCTTTGACGAGGATGAGTGCCTTAAGTTCCTGGGTTCCATGGGCGACTGTGAGCTACTCGTGGGCGCCTACCCCGATTACAAGATCCACGTGCACTCCAACACCCCCAACCTGGTGCTCGAGCACATGCTTCAGCTTGGTCAGATCTACGAGGTCTTTATCCACAACATGGAGATGGAGGCCCACGACCGTACCGCCAAGATTCATGAGGACCAGGAAAAGGCCGCCGAGCCCGCCAAGGCGCTGGGCTTTGTCGCCGTTGCCGCTGGGTCCGGCGAGGCAGACATCCTCAAGTCCCTCGGCGTCGACGTGATCGTGTCGGGTGGTCAGACCATGAACCCCTCGACTGCAGACCTGCTGGGCGCTGTTGACCAGGTCAACGCGACCTCGGTCATCATTCTGCCCAACAACGGCAACATCCGCATGGCCGCTGAGGCTGCTGCCTCAGCCTGCACCGACAAGAAGGTCGCCGTCGTTCCCACCAAGACCGTCCCGCAGGCCTTCTCCGCGCTGTTCGCAGTCCTGCCCGATTCCGAGCTCGAGGATGCCGTCGCCGCCATGGTCGACGCCATCAGCGAGGTCCGCGATGGCGAGGTCACCCGCGCCGTGCGCGACTCCAGTGCCTCTGACGGTTCTCCGATTCACTCCGGTGACGTCATGGGTATCATCGCCGGCTCCATCGACGTGGTCGGCTCCGACGTGAAGCAGGTCACGCTCGACTGCATCAACCGCATGCAGGAGGAAGAGGAGGGCGACGCGCTGACGATTCTGGCCGGCGAGGAGCTGTCCGATGAGGCCTTCCAGGAGATCGTCGACGCCATCGAGGAAGCTCAGCCCGACTTGGAGATTGACGCCCATCGTGGCGAGCAGCCGCTCTATCCCGTGATCTTCTCGATCGAGTAGGCATCTGCCCATGTCCGAGCTCTGCTCCGTGCCGCGCGTCTCGGAGCGCTTTGCCCAGAGCAATGCGCTCGACGAGGATATCGCGCGACTCAAATATGTTTCGGGTAAACGTGAGGAGGCCCTTCGCCGTCTGGGAATTAGGACGGTGGGGGACCTCCTTCTCCATATCCCTCATCGATACCTCGACTTTACCCGTTCGTGGTCCATCGAGATGGCGCCCATCGGTACCGTGTGCACCATCATCGCCACGGTCGACCGCATCGTCCAAAAGCAGCCGCGTCCGCGCATGCAGGTGACCGAGGTATCGCTGGTGGACGAGACGGGCGTGCTACAGGTCGCCTTTTTCCGCCAGCCCTGGATTGCCCAGCAGCTTAAGCAGGGCGACCGCTTGGCCGTGATGGGCAAGGTCGAGTTTGCCTACGGTTTTAAGCAGATGGCCTCGCCGCATTTTGAAAAGCTTGAGGACGGTCGTGCTGCGGGTACCATTTTGCCGGTCCATTACGTGAGCGATGGCGTGAGCCAGGCGTGGATGCGCCGCATCGTAAGCGGCGCGCTCGAGGTCGTCGGCAATCCGTTCGATCCGATTCCCGCGCCGTTGCGCGCAAAGCGGAAGCTCATGAGCAATGCCCGCGCGTTGCGTTCGATCCATTTTCCATCGAGTATGGCCGAGTGCGATATCGCGCGCGCACGGCTTGCCTACGAGGAGTGCCTCTACCTGCAGCTGGCGCTGCGCCTGCGCAACGTCGGCGGCCTGGTCGATGTGGTTCCCTATGCCCACACCGCGGGCGAGCACCTGGCCGCGCTTAAGCAAGCCCTGCCGTTTTCGCTGAGCGACGAGCAGGAGACCGCGTTCCAAGATATCCTGCGCGATATGTGCGATGGTGGGCGCGTGATGAACCGCCTGCTGCTGGGCGATGTCGGTACCGGTAAGACCGCCGTTGCCGCCTGCGCTCTGGCTGTGGCTGCCGATAGCGGTACGCAGGCCTGCGTTATGGCGCCCACGGGCGTGTTGGCGCGCCAATATGCCGATAAGACCGGCCCTCTGCTCTCGCAGGCGGGCATGTCCTGGGCGCTTCTGACGGGTGCCACGCCGGCCTCAGAGCGCGAGCAGATCCATGCCCAGCTTGAATCGGGCGAGCTCGACGTCCTCTTTGGAACCCACGCGGTGCTTTCGGATAACGTTGCGTTCAATCATCTGTCGCTTGTCGTCATCGACGAGCAGCACCGGTTTGGCGTTGGCCAACGCAACGCCCTACGCGCGAAGGGCCCCGGTGCGGACCTGCTCGTTATGACGGCGACACCGATCCCGCGTACGCTGGCGCTTTCGGTCTACGGCGATCTGGACACGAGTATCATCCGCCATCGGCCCGTCCCTGGCGCTGGCGTGACGACACGCGTACTCACCGAGTCGAGCCGCGACCTCGCCTATGGCGCCATCCGCGAGGCGCATGAAAAGGGTCAGCAGGCCTACGTGATTTGCCCGCTCGTGGAGCCGAGTGACTCGGCCGATGAGCTGGAAGACGTGCCCGGTATTGCTCGCGACGACGAGGGCCGCGTAACCGTCCCCGTGCCACTGCACGATACGGCAACCGAGCTCGACCGCCTGCGTCTGGCGTTGCCGGGTCTTGCCATCGAGCGCCTTCACGGCCGCATGCCGGCGGGGGAGAAGGACCAGGTTATCGATGCCTTCAAGCGTGGCGAGATTGACGTGCTCGTCTCGACTACGGTGGTCGAGGTGGGCGTCGACGTGCCTAACGCCACCGTCATGGTCATCGAGAACGGCGAGCGCTTTGGATTGGCTGCCCTGCACCAGCTGCGCGGCCGCGTGGGCCGTGGCAGTGTGTCGGGCACGTGCCTGGTCATGACGCACTCCAAGGGCAATGGCGGCGCCTCGGCGGCACAAGACCGTCTACAGTCGCTCGAAAAGACCTCGGATGGTTTTACGCTTGCCCAGATGGACCTGCGTCTGCGTCACGAGGGCGAAATCCTGGGGTACCGTCAGCACGGTGGCGTGACCTTGCGCTTTGTGGACCTGGATGCCGATGAGGACCTTATCGAATGGGCCCATTTGGACGCGGTCGAGCTCTTGCGGTATGCTTGCAACCTTGACTCTGTGGCGACGCGTCCCTTGCGCGAGGCGGTCGCCATGCGATATCGACACATTTTTAAGGAGGTCAGCGGAGGATGAGAATCATCGGCGGCGAATGGCGCGGTCGTAAGATCGAGGAGCCCCGTGGTCGCGATGTCACCCGCCCCACGACTGATCGCGTGCGCGAGGCGTGCGCATCTATGGTCATGTCGGCATTCGATTTCAATTTGGACGAGGTTCGTGTGCTGGACGCCTTTGGCGGCTCCGGTGCCTTAGGGTTAGAGATGCTCTCTCGTGGGGCCCGCTCGCTCACGACGTTTGAGATCG
This sequence comes from uncultured Collinsella sp., assembly GCA_902493515.1. Classification (GTDB taxonomy): domain Bacteria; phylum Actinomycetota; class Coriobacteriia; order Coriobacteriales; family Coriobacteriaceae; genus Collinsella. The sequence continues at coordinate 40,541 of CABUPE010000003.1, read as the reverse complement.
ATCGCAACGCCGCGCGGCTCATTACCAAGAATATCGAGTCGCTCTGCCGTGACCGTGCGCGTTGGCGTGTGGTCACGGGCGACATGCTGGCAAGTGCCTCGCGCGGTCGTGTACCGGGCGGCCCCTTTGATTTGGTCCTGCTCGACCCGCCCTATGCTTTTGGTGCCGAGCCGGTCGAGGAAATGCTGCAGAACCTGGCTCAGCAGGGTCTGCTTGCGCCTGGCGCTTATGCCCTGTTTGAGCATGCCTCCGCCGATGCGGGCGCGCATCCGGCAGGCTTTGAGACTGTACGTGAGAAGCGCTACGGCATTACCTCGGTCGACCTGCTTCGTTGGGTCGGCGATGACGACGGTGAGGACGATAGTGCCGTCACCGATGCCGATAACAACGATGCCACGACGTTTCAGGAGGACGCCCATGAATGACACCATCAACCGCGTGATCGTCCCGGGCACCTTCGATCCCATCACGTTTGGCCATATCGATGTGATCCGCCGCGCCCGCCGCATCTTTCCTAGCGTGATCGTCGCTGTTGCCGAGTCGCAGGGTAAAAACGGCGTGGGCACCACGTTTATGCTCGATGAGCGCGTGGCGCTGGCCCGCGAGGCGCTCGGTGATATCGACGGCGTTGAGGTCCTGCCCTTTACCGGCCTCTTGGTCGACTTCGCTCGCGAGCAGGGGGCGGGGGCCGTGGTCAAGGGCCTGCGCGCCATGACCGACTTTGAATATGAGCTGCAGCAGGCCGACCTTAACTATCGCCTGGATAGCGAGCTGGAGTCCATCTTTGTCATGAGTGCGCCGCAGTACGGCTATATCTCGAGCTCGGTTGTTCGCCAGATCGCCTCGCTCGGCAGCGATGTATCGACGTTTGTCCCGTCCAACGTGGTCGAAGCGCTCAAACATCGCTTTTCGTGACGTTTCTTATTGCCTGGTGGCATGTGGTAAACTAGCACGATGATATGTTACCTATGAAAGGAGACCGGATGCCGGGCGAGAATTTTCCTGGCGATAGGATCGTCAGCTTGGTCGATGAGCTCGAAGGGCTGATCGAGGAAGCCAAGCCGCCTTTCGGCAAGAACGCTCAGTTCAAGGTCATCGACGCCGACGTGTTCTTCAACATCCTCGACGAGATCCGCATGAGCTATCCCGAGGAGTGGCAGAAGTCCCGCCGTATCCTTAAGGAGCGCGAGGAGCTTATGGCTTCCGCCGCCGCTCAGGCCGATTCCATCATCGCCGACGCTCAGCAGCAGGCCCTCACCATTGCCGGTGAGCAGGAGATCGTCCGCCTTGCGCAGCAGCAGGCCGACGACATCCGCGATCGTGCCCAGCAGTACGAGCGCGAGACGCGTTATGCTGCCGAGGACTACGCAGAGCAGGTCTTTACACACCTGGAGGAGAACCTCAAGAGCCTGACCGGCACCGTTACCCGTTGCCGTCAGCAGCTCAACGAGGGTGCCGCCCAACAGAATGGTCAGTGGTAATGGCTGAGTTCCCGAGCGTTACCGTCGATCTTTCCGAGCAGCTCGAGTTTCCTGGAGATTCGTATCCGCTGACCGGTAAGGTCGATGTCGCCACCTACACGGTGGGCGAGAAGGAGTACCAGCTTCAGGACGGCATCGACTACGACGTTGTCTTTACCAATGCCGGTACCGGTGTCTTGCTCACGGGCATGGTCCGCGCGCACGCCACCGGTGAGTGCGACCGTTGCCTGGAGCCCGCCTCGTTTGATATCGCCGGAGAGATCGAGGAGTTCTACCTCTTTGAGGAGCCCGAGGATCCCGAGGCCTACGAGGACGGCTACGAGCTTCTGGGTGAGGACCGCATCGTCGATCTGGGTGAGCCCATCAATGACGCGGTCGTTATGGACACGCCGTTTGTGGTGCTCTGCAAGCCCGATTGCCGTGGTCTGTGCCCCACATGCGGTTGCAATCTCAACGTCGAACAATGCGATTGCGCCGCCCAGGCAGAGGCAGAATGGGCCGCTGCCACGGAAAATCCATTTGCAGCATTGAAGAATCTCAAGCTTGATGAGTAAAACTGTGGTAGTATCGCTACTTGCGCGTAATCGCCACACTGGATAGTTCATAAGGAAGGTCACTATGCCCGTACCTAAACAAAAGCAGGGTCGTATCCGCACTCACACCCGTCGTTCCGCCAACATGAAGATCTCGGCTGCGGCTCAGTCCACGTGCCCCCGTTGCGGCGCTGTCAAGCTTCCGCACCACGTGTGCCCCAGCTGCGGTTTCTACAAGGACCGCGAGGTTATCGTTACCGAGTAACGGTATACTCTGGATGCGATGCCGTTCCAAATGGAACCACAATGGCCGGCTCAATGAGTCGGCCATTTTTGTATAAGGAGCATGTATATGAGTAACGTTCGCGTTTGTGTAGACGTTGTGGGCGGAGACGAGAAACCTCAGGTTGTTCTCGATGGTATCGAGGCTGCACTTGCCGCCGATCCCGATATCGAGGTCTTGGCAGCTGGCCCCGCCGAAATCGTCAATCCCTTTGCCGCTTCCCATGCACGTGTTGAGGCCCTTGAGGCACCTGACGTTATCGCCATGGATGACGATCCCATTCGCGCCGTGATGACCAAACGCAAGTCGTCGATCGTGCTGTCGTGTCGCGCCATCAAAAAGGGTAATGCGGACGCGTTCTTCTCTGCCGGCTCCACCGGCGCCATGACCGCCGCCGCCACCGCCTATGTGACGCCGTTTAGGTATCAGGCCGAAGGCAAGAAGCAGCCGGTGCGCCCCTGTCTGACCAATGCGCTGCCCAATCGCGCCGGCGGTCTGACGGTGCTGTGCGATATGGGCGCCAACCCCGATGTCGAGGTTGACGATATGGTACGTTTTGCCCAGATGGGTAGCGCCTATGCCCGCGTCGTCCTGGGCATCGAGCATCCCCGCGTGGGCCTGCTTGCCAACGGCACCGAGGACGAGAAGGGCTCCAACTTTACCAAGGCCTGCTTCCCGGCCATGAAAGCCGCCGTTCCCGGCTTTGTTGGTAACTGCGAGGGAACGGACATCACCTCAGGTAACTTCGATGTCGTCGTTGCCGATGGCATGTCGGGCAATATTGCGCTCAAGGCCACCGAGGGCGCTGCCAAGTTTTTACTGCAGGAGCTCAAGGGCGCCTTTATGTCTTCGCTCGGCACCAAGATTGCCGCGCTGCTCATCAAAAAGCAGATGCGCGAGATTAAAGCCAAGCTTTCGGGCGACGCCAAGGGCGGCGCGATTCTTTTGGGCCTGCGCGGCGTGGTCCTGATCGGCCATGGCGCCACCTCGGTCGAGGCTGTTAGAAACGGTACGCTCGCGGCGGCCGAAGCCGTGCGCGCCGGGCTGGTCGAGAATGTCGCCAACTCTATGGACGGTATCGTTTTATAAGAGCGAGTAAGAGTGCTGTTATGTGCTTCGCGGCGCACGTCGTGGGGTAGAATCAGAACCGTGTCTTGGTACCGCCCGGGCGGTACCATTCTTTTGGTATTCATGCACTATGAGAGGAAGCGCTATGGACCGCTCCGAAATCTTCGACAAGATCGCCGAGGTCGCTGCTGACGTTCTAGGCGTCGATGTTGCCGAAATTAGCGAGGAGACCACCTTTGACGACCTCGATGCCAACTCGCTCGAGCGCCTGCAGCTGGTTACGGCTATCGAGGACGAGTTCAACCTCGAGATCGATGACGAGACCCTGCTCTCGCTCAACTCTGTCGCCGACGCCGTCGACGCTATCGAAGCTGCCAAGGAGGCCTAAGTCTTGGCTTTATCCGACCGACTTACGCGCGCCCAGGAAATCCTGGGCCACGAGTTCAACAATAAGGTGCTGCTGCGCGCGGCGCTTACGCATCCCTCGGCAGTCGAGGGCCAGCCGGTTTCTGCCAGCTATGAGCGCCTTGAGTTCTTGGGCGATTCCATTTTGGGCGCTGTGGTCGCACGCTCCCTGTTTGAGTCCTATCCGGAGTTTGACGAGGGCAAGCTCACGCGCTTGAAGGTGTCGCTTGTCTCGGGCGCTACGCTGTCCGAGGTTTCTCACGAGCTGGGCATCGACGACATCATCATCTTTGGTGCCTCCGAGACCGGTACCGGTGCGCGCGGCCTGCATTCGGCCCTCGAGAACGTCTATGAGTCGCTCGTGGGCGCGCTGTACCTGGATGCCGGCTGGGACGTTGCGGCGGAGTTCATTCACCGTACGCTTAAGCCGCATTTGGCTTCCGAGCGTGCCGAGCATCCTGCGAACCCCAAGTCGTTTTTGCAGGAGTGCGTGCAAGCCGACGGTCACGAACCTCCGGCGTACAAGCTCGTTGGCTCCGAGGGCCCGGCGCATGCGCCCACCTTTACCGCTGTGGTGTTGATCGATGGTATTCGTCAGGGTCGCGGCTCCGGCTCCTCAAAGAAGGAAGCCGAGGGAGCTGCCGCGCTCGAAGCGCTCGACCGCATGGGTTACACCACCAACGGCGTGATTCTGAACAAGAAGCACGTGTAAGCGAGGAACCGTGTATCTCAAGTCCCTCACGCTCAAAGGGTTCAAGTCGTTTGCCGACCGCGCCCATATGACGTTTGAGCCGGGCCTGACCGTCATCGTCGGTCCAAACGGCTCGGGAAAATCGAACATCTCTGACTCGATTCTGTGGGTCCTGGGCGAGCAGAGCGCCAAGCAGCTGCGCGGCCAGGCCATGGAGGATGTCATCTTCTCGGGCTCGTCGGCGCGCAAGCCGGTGGGTGTCGCCGAGGTCACGCTGGTGCTCGATAACTCGGACCATATGTTGCCCGTCGACTTTGACGAGGTCGCCATCACCCGTCGTATGTATCGCTCGGGCGAAAGCGAGTACCTCATCAACTCGAGTCCGTGCCGCCTGATGGACATTCAGGACATCCTGCACGATTCGGGCCTAGGCAAGGATACGCATTCCATCATCAGCCAGGGCAAGCTCGACGCCATTTTGCAGAGCCGCCCCGAGGAGCGTCGCGCCCTCATCGAGGAGGCCGCCGGCATTTCCAAGCACAAGCGCCGCAAGGAGCGTGCGCTCAAAAAGATTAAGTCGATGGACGAGCACCTGACGCGTGCCCGCGACATCAATAAGGAAATCGCCCGTCAGCTGCGACCGCTGGAGCGTCAGGTCGATCGCGCGCGCAAGTACAAAGAGCTGTCCTCGCGCGCGAACGAGCTTACGCAGATGCTGGCTGTCGATGAGCTTCGTTCGCTGCAGTCGCAGTGGAACGACCTGGAGAGCCGCTCCAAGGAAGGTGCTGCCGAGCTGGAGCTTGCGCAGTACCGCATGAGCGAAAAGGAGCGCGAGCTCGAGAAGCTCCAGGTTATGCTTGAGGAAAAGGGCCTGTTTGTGGGCGACCTGGGCGAGCAACGCCGTCATATGCAAGATGTGGTCGGCCGCATTAACTCCGACATGCGCCTGCTCGAGGAAAAGGGCCACAACATGGTGTCGCGCCTGTCTGACATGCGCGGTCAGATTTCGAGCTCCGAGCATCAGCGTCGTCGCGTGGTCGAGGAGCTCGAGGACGCGCGTGCGCAGCTTGAGGAAGTGACCGGTGCGCATATGCAAGCCCAGGAGGACGTTGACGCCGCTGGTCCTGCCGCCGCTGAGCTCCACGAGCGGCGCGTGGCGCTCGACAATCAGATTTCGCAGCTTACGCGAGAGCAACGCGATGTGCAGCGCGTGGCCGATAACGCCGCGCTCGAGCTCGCCAAGGTGAAGGATTCCTTGAGCAATGCCGAGGTCGAGGACAACATGTATGCCTCGCGCCTGGAGCAGATTGACGAGCAGCTCGAGGAGGTCACGGCCTCGCTCGAGAGCCGTCGCGACCGCGCCGAGGAGCTTGAGGGCGCTCTTGAGGAAGCGCGCCAGGCCCAGGCCGATGCGCGTGAGGCCACCGAGGTCGCCCGTGCAGCCCTGAAGGACCTGCGTGCCCGCGAGAGCGAGGCGCGCAACAAGTTGTCCGAGGTGCGCTCGGAGCTTTCCAGCCAAAAGAAACTCGATGCCCGCATGGCCGACAGCTCGCCGCTCGTGAGCCGTCTGGTGGGTGCGCTGGGCGACGATGTCTCGGGTCGTCTGGGCGACGTGCTCGAGGCCCCGCGCGAGCTTGAGGGCCTGGTGGAGCAACTACTTGCCGGCGATATCGATGCGCTGCTGTTCGACGATACGTCCGCGCTTGAGCGTGCCGGTCGTTCCGCTCTGGACCAGAAGAAGGCCTCGGGTGAGGCGCTGCTGGCGGCGCGCGGCGTGAGTGGCTCTGCTGCCGCCGAGGGCGCTGCCGGTACCCGTCTGGTTGATCGTCTGTCCGTGCACGCAGGCTACGGACCCGTCGTCGAGGCGCTGCTCGGCGGCTATTACGTCGTGGACGATCTTTCTGCCGCGCTGTCGGCGCCGGTCGTTGACGGCGTGACTTACGTGACCTCCGATGGCGCCCGCGTCGCCTGCGGCGGCCTGGTGCGTGTGGGCCTCGATGCCGGCGAGGCGTCGGGTGCTCTGGAGCGTAAGCGTCGCATTCGCGAGCTGGAGGGGCTTGAGCCCGATTTGGCCGCTGTGTTTGAGCATGTGTCGGATCAGGTCATCGAGGCCAATGCGGCCGTTGAGGAAGCGCGTGCCGCTGAGGGCGATGCCGCCGGTGAGATTGCCCGTCTTGAGGGCGAGCGCCGCTCGCTGCTCTCCGAGATCGGCCGCTTGGAGCAAAGCGCCAACAATGCCGAGGTCGAGCGCGTGCGCATCTCCAAGCGCCGCGAGCAGGCCGCCGAAGCCGTTCGCGCTGCGCGCCCGCGCGTTGACGAGCTCACCCGTTCGCGTGACGAGGCCCGCGCGCAGGCAAGCGATCTGGGCTTGCAGATTGACGAGGCCAACGACGAACTCGACCGCGTTCGCCGTGACGATTCCGAAGCTGCCGGCAAGCTCGCCGACGCCAAGGTTCGCCTAGCCCAGACGAGTGAACGCCTGCGTTCGCTGAAGGGCCGCGTGCCCGACCTGGAGCATCGTCTTGAGGGCATCGACCGTCGTATCCGCGGAACACGCCAGGCCTCGCGCTCGCTCGAGCTGCTGCGCCTGCGCGTCGATCCCATGCACGAACGCTATTCTGCCCTGTTGGAACGCGCGTCGGATTGGGCAGCGCGCCTGCGTGACCAGGCCTCTCTGGAGGAGGCGGACTCCGCTTCGCTCAAGAAGACCATCGAGGATGCCAAGGCCGAGGTCTCCCGTGCCAAGGAGCGGGTTGATGCCGCCACGGCGACGCAAAACGAGTTCAAGGTCGCGCGTGGCAAGCTCGAGGTGCAGGTCGAGGCTGCCATCAAGGCCATTACCGCCGATGGCACGACGGTGCTCGAGGAAGCGCTCATGCTTCCGGCGCCCACGGACCGCGATGCCGCCGAGCGCGAACTCAACCAGCTTGTGCGCCAGATCAACAACCTTGGTCCCGTTAACCAAGTTGCCATGGAGGAGTACGAGCAGCTCAAGCGCCGCGCCGACTACATCGAGGAGCAGCTGGCCGATCTGGAGAGCGCACGCAAGGCGCTCACCAAGATCACGGTGGCCATTGATCGCAAGATGCGCAAGGCGTTCCTGGTGACGTTTGAGAAGGTCGACGCGAACTTCCGCGAGATCTTCGCTATGCTCTTCCCGGGCGGCCAGGCTCATCTGGAGATGACCGATCCCGAGCATCCTGCCGAGACGGGTATCGAGGTCGTGGCGCAGCCGCGCGGCAAGCGCATTACCAAGATGATGCTCATGTCGGGCGGCGAGAAGAGCCTGACGGCGCTCGCCCTGCTCTTTGCTGTGTACCGCACGCGCACGGTGCCGTTCTATGTGCTGGACGAGGTCGAGGCGGCACTCGATGACGCCAACCTGTCCAAGCTCATCGGCGCGCTCGATGTGTTGCGTTCCGATACGCAGCTCTTGGTCATTTCGCATCAGCGCCGTACTATGGAGGACGCTGACGTCCTCTATGGCGTCTCGATGCAAGCCGACGGCGTCAGTCGCGTCGTCTCGCAAAAACTCGATCGCGAAACCGGAAAGGTCGTGAATGCATAATGGGATTCTTTGACGCTCTCTCGCGCGGACTTGAGCGCAGTCGCGAGGCCCTCAACGAGGTCTTTTACTTTGGCGGCGAGGTCGACGAGGATTTTTGGGAGGACTTAGAGGACACCCTCGTCATGGGTGACATGGGTGCCGAGATCGCCATTCAGGTCTCCGATGACCTGCGCGACGCCGCGGCCAAGAAGAACCTCAAGACCGCTCCGCAGCTTCGTCGTGCCCTGGCCGAGCAGCTCGAGCAGCACTTTGTGCCCATCGAGCGCGATCCGTTCTCCGATACGCCGAGCTGCGTGCTGTTTGTGGGCATTAACGGTGCCGGCAAGACCACTACGGTCGGCAAGATCGCGAGCGCCATGGCCGCCCGCGGCAAGAACGTGGTGATCGGTTCGGCCGACACCTTCCGCGCCGCCGCTATCGAGCAGCTCGATGTGTGGGGCCAGCGCGCTGGCGTCCCCGTCATCAAGCGCGACCGCGGCTCCGACCCGGCAAGTGTTTGCTACGACGTGCTCGACGAGGCCGACAAGCGCGGCAGCGACCTGGTGCTTATCGATACCGCCGGCCGTCTGCACACGAGCCCTGAGCTCATGCGCGAGCTTGCCAAGGTGGTCAATGTGACCCGTAAGCGCGCCGCCAATATGGCCGCCGGCCCCATGCCGGTTTCGGTCGTGCTTGTGATCGACGCCGCGACGGGTCAAAACGGTCTGAACCAGGCGCTCGAGTTTAACGAGGCGCTGGGCCTGGACGGTATTATCATGACTAAGCTCGACGGCACGGCTAAGGGCGGCATCGCCATGGCCGTGGCCGAGAAGCTCAAGCTCCCGATCCTGCGCATCGGCGTGGGCGAGCAGGTCGATGACCTGCAGGAGTTCAATGCCAAAGATTTCTGCCGCGCCCTGGTGGGCGAGTCCAACTAAGGAGTGACTAGTGTTTGATTCTCTGAGCGATCGCCTCAACGACACATTTGACCGCCTGCGCGGCAAGGGTAAGCTGACCGAGGCCGATATCACCTCGGCCATGCGCGACATCCGCATGGCGCTTCTCGAGGCCGACGTTAACTTCAAGGTCGTCAAGGAGTTCGTCGCCAAGACCAAGGAGCGCTGCATGACCGCCGAGGTCATGGAGTCGCTGTCGCCGGCGCAAAACGTCGTCAAGATTGTGCTCGACGAGCTCACCGAGATGCTTGGCTCAACCGAGAGCAAGCTCGTCTTTAGCAACCGCATTCCCAATGTCATCATGCTTGTGGGTCTGCAGGGCTCCGGTAAGACCACGGCTGCCGTAAAGCTGGCCTACCTGCTCAAGAAGCAGGGCCGCTCGCCGTTGCTCGCCGCGTGCGACGTCTACCGTCCCGCTGCTGCCGACCAGCTGGCCACGCTCGGTGGCGAGATCGGCGTACCGGTCTTCCGCGGCGACGGTGCGCACCCGGTCGATATCGCCAAGGGCGCCATCCAGGAGGCCGTCGACCACCTGCGCGACGTGGTCATCGTCGATACCGCCGGACGTCTTCAGATCGATGAGCAGATGATGCAGGAGGCCGTGGACATCAAGAAGGCCGTCAAGCCCGATCAGGTGCTGATGGTCGTCGATGCCATGACCGGTCAGGATATCGTCAACGTCGTCTCGACCTTCGCCGAGCGCACCGACTTTGACGGCGTGATTATCTCTAAGCTCGACGGCGACGCCCGTGGCGGCGGCGCGCTTTCCGTGCGCCAGGTGACCGGCAAGCCCATCAAGTTTGTGAGCATGGGCGAGAAGCCCGATTCGCTGGAGCCGTTCTACCCCGATCGTATGGCCAAGCGCATTCTGGGTATGGGCGACGTTGTCGGCATTATCGAGAAGGCCCAGGAGGCGGCCGACGCCGAGCAGATCGAGGCCGCCGAGCGCATGCTGCGCGAGGGCTTTACCATGAACGACATGCTCGACCAGATGAAGGCCGTAAAGAAGATGGGCGGCATGAAGGGCATTCTGGGCATGCTCCCCGGTGGCCAGCGTGCGCTTAACCAGATGGGTGGTAACCTGGACGAAGGTATCTTCGATAAGAACGAGGCCATCATCATGTCGATGACCAAGGAGGAGCGCCTTCGCCCCTCCATCATCAACGGCCAGCGCCGTGCCCGCATTGCCAAGGGCGCCGGCGTGACCCCCACCGAGGTCAATAGCCTTATGAAGCAGTGGGGCGAGATGAATAAGATGATGGGCCGCATGCGCACGATGGCCAATCAGGCGCAGGCCGGCGGCAAGAAGGGCAAGAAGGGTAAGAAGGGCAAAAAGATGCGCATGCCCAATATTCCCGGTCTGGATGCCATGGGGCTGGGCGGCATGGGCGGCCTGGGAACGGGCGGCCCCAAGTCCGATATGGACCTGCTGCGCCAGATGGAAGCGCAGATGCGCAACAAGAAGTAACGACTAGTTGAGTCGTGTATGGCGAAGGCCGCCTGGATGGTATTCCAGGCGGCCTTCGCCGTTTGTTCGCTGGTTGTCGCACGCGTGGAAGCGCGTTCTCGACGAGGTGCTTGCCGCTAGTGGCATCCGCAGCCTTCGTGCCCGTCATGGTCGTGGTGACCGTGGCAGCCGCAGGACTCGCCATGCTCGTGGATGTGCTCGTGATCATGTCCATGGCAGTCGCAGGTGGCCTCGCCGTTCTGTGCGAGCGTGCCGGCAATGAGGGCCTCGACGCAGGCATCGCAGCTGCCCTGGGCGCCCGCATAGACTGTGATGCCGGCTTGGGCAAGCGCGTTGATAGCGCCGCCGCCGATACCGCCGCAAATGAGCGTGTCAACGCCACCGTTGGCAAGCAGGCCCGCCAAGGCGCCGTGGCCGGTGCCGCCGGTGCCTACGACCTGCTCGTTGAGCACCTTGCCATCCTGGATGTCGTAGATCTTGAACTGCTCGCTGCGGCCAAAGTGCATAAAGATGTTGCCGTTGTCGTACGTCGTTGCCACCCTCATGGTGCCGACCTCCTTTGCTGGCCATGCGGCCGTCGTCGTGGCGATGGGGGAGTACGCGATATTGCCGCCCTCGATGACGAGCGCTCGTCCGTTGACCAGCGCGTTTGCCACCTTGCGATGCGCGCGACTGCTGATTGCCGCCACCGTGGCGCGGGCGATGCCCATGTGCAGGGCGACGGCCTCCTGATTGAGGCCCTCCAGATCGCACAGGCGCAGCACCTCAAGCTCGTCGACGGTCATGTCGATGGCATCACCGCTGGCCAGGCCATCGGGGGTAAAGCCGCGGTATTCGGGGATGATCCCGACGCGGCGCAGTTTTTCGCGTCTTCCTGCCATGCACACTCCTTATCTGACATATGTCAACAATAGAATAGCGAACGTGCAGATTTGCGCAAGGAATTTCTGTCATATGTCAGAAAATGAGGGCTTATGTTTGGGCTGTGGGGCCGCGTGCGTCTGGGCTACAATGAATCTCGCTTGTAGGCGACTGACAGGAGGGTCAATGAGCAAGGCTGATCAACAGTTTGTAACCATGTGCCGCGACATTCTGGACCATGGCACCACCACCGAGGGCCAAAAGGTCCGCCCGGTGTGGGAGGATGGCACCCCTGCCTATACCATTAAAAACTTTGGCGTCACGGCGCGCTACGACCTGCGCGAGGAGTTCCCCGCGCTTACGCTGCGTCGTACGGCGCTCAAGTCCGCCATGGACGAGATCCTGTGGATCTATCAAAAGAAGTCCAATAACGTCCATGACCTCATCAGCCATATTTGGGACGAGTGGGCCGACGAGACCGGCTCCATCGGCAAGGCCTACGGGTACCAGATTGGCCAGAAAAGCCATTATGCCGAGGGTGACTTTGACCAAATGGACCGCGTGCTGTACGATCTTAAACACACACCGTACAGTCGACGCATTATGACGAACACCTATGTGTTCAGCGACTTGTCCGAGATGCACCTGTATCCGTGCGCGTACAGCGTGACGTATAACGTGACGCAGCGTCCGCAGGACGACAAGCCCACACTCAATATGATTCTCAACCAGCGCAGCCAGGACATTTTGGCCGCAAACAACTGGAATGTGTGCCAGTACGCCATTCTGCTCATGATGGTTGCGCAGTCGGTCGATATGATTCCCGGCGAGCTGCTGCACGTGATCGCCGATGCTCACATTTACGACCGTCACGTCGATATCGTCCGCGAGCTTATTGAGCGTCCGCAGTTTGCGGCGCCTAAGGTAACGCTGAATCCCGACGTGCATGACTTCTATGCGTTTACGACCGACGACCTCATCGTCGAGGGCTATGAGCACGGCCCGCAGGTCAAGAACATTCCCATTGCGGTGTAGGTGGTGCTCATGACGTGTAAGCTATCTGCTATCGTCGCCGTGTGTGACGACTGGGGCATTGGGTGCGAGGGCGACATGGTGGTGTCCAATCGCGCCGACATGCGCCATTTTGTGGCGTGCACCAAAGGTTGCCCGGTTATTATGGGGCGCAAGACCCTGCTGAGTTTTCCCGGCGGGCGTCCTCTCAAGAACCGCCGCAATATCGTGCTTACGCGCGACGAGGATTTTGCGCCCGATGGCGTTGACGTGGTGCATAGCATCGACGAGGCGCTCGCTGCGGTTGCCGACGAGCCCGTTGCCTGGGTGATCGGTGGCGGCGATGTCTATCGGCAGTTTTTGCCGTATTGCGTCGAGGCCGAGGTCACGCATAACCACTGCGTCCATGTCGTGGATACGTACTTTCCCGATTTGGAAGCCGATCCTGCGTGGGAGATTGCGCGGGCCAGCGAATCGGCGGTTGTCGCTGCCGGAGAAGGCGATGAGGGCCTCGAATATGAGTTCGTGACGTATCGTCGCGTTGATGCGTAAACCCGATTATCCCTTCGGTATTATCGGGTTGGAATGAGTGGCGGGGCAGCGCATGGCGTTGCCCCGATATTTGTATAGGTGCTGTAAAGAAGGGTGCGGGCTGGCTGCTATGACTGATGCCGTTGAGGTTCTGCGAATTGATTCGCTCGAGGACGAGCGGCTCGATGCCTACGTGCGACTGACCGAGCGTGAGCTGCGCTGCGTGCTAGAGCCGCAAAAGGGCATCTTTATCGCCGAGAGTGCCAAGGTTATTGAGCGCGCGGTGCGTGCCGGATACGAGCCGGTGAGCTTTCTTTTGGGCGAACGCTGGCTCGACCAGATGATGCCGCTGTTTGAGCGCCTGGTTGTGCGCGAGGGCGCAGGTCCGGTTCCTGTGTTCGTGGCTTCCATGGAACTCATGGAGCAGCTGACGGGTTTTAACGTGACGCGTGGTGCGCTCGCGGCGTTCCGTCGGCCGCGTCAGATTCCGGTTGATGAGTTCTTGGGCGGCGTCGTCGAGGCGGCGGGGGATCGTCCGGTGCGCGTGTGCGTGCTTGAGGGTATTGTCGATCACACCAATGTCGGCGCGATTTTCCGCTCGGCTGCCGCATTGAACGTTGACGGTATTTTGGTCAGCCCGACGTGCTGCGACCCGCTGTACCGTCGCTCTGCCCGCGTGAGCATGGGCACCGTGTTTCAGGTGCCGTGGACGCGCATTGGCAGCGAGGCTCGTGTGTGGCCGCATGATGGTCTGAGCGCGTTGCACGACGCCGGTTTTTCGTGTGCCGCTATGGCGTTGACGGACGACTCTTTTTCGCTTGATGATTCTGTACTGCAGAAGATTGATCGCTTGGCGATTTTTATGGGCACCGAGGGTGCCGGCTTGGGCGCCAAGACCATTGCCGGCTGTGACCACGCGGTGCGCATTCCGATGGCGCACGGGGTCGATTCGCTCAACGTGGCCGCGGCGAGCGCCGTCGCCTTTTGGCAGCTATGCCCGCACGTGAGCAATGAGTATCACTACCAGCCGGGTTTGTATCACTAGGCAGTTATTCCGCACCGTGCTCTAATTCGGGGTGTTTCGGTCGCTGCCAGTCGGTGCTAAGCTGGTTTTGGCTTTGGTTTTAAATTGCTGTTTTGCTGTTTGACCTATGCGTGTGGGGAGGGCGTGTGGCTAAGAAATCTACGGCTATCGATGTAACGCAAGGTGTCATTTGGCAGCAATTGCTGTCGCTGTGCGTTCCCATCTTTTTTAGTTCGTTTTTTCAGCAGGCCTACACGCTTATCGGCACCTATATCGTCGGTCAGTTTGGCGGCAAGCTCGCGTTGGGTGGCATTCAAGCCACGATGGTGCTCACCGAGCTCTGCATTGGCTTTTGCGTTGGCGTCGGCGCCGGCTGCGCGGTCATTACCGGTCAGTTTTTTGGCCAGCACGATGATGAGCGACTGAGTCGTTCGGTCCATACCGCCATGACGCTCGCGTTGGTGGGCGGTATCGTTTTCTCGATTCTTGGCATAGTGTTCGTTGAGCCCATGCTGGTGCTTATGAACACGCCGCATGAACTATTGGCCGAGGGCGTGGCCTATGCTCGTTGTTATTTTGCCGCCATGGTTGCAGCGCTGCTGCTCAATATGGGAACGGCACTGCTGCGCGCCGTGGGCGACACGCGCGGGCCTGCCGTGATCATTGCCTCTGGCTGCCTGGTTAACGTGGTGCTGGATATCATTTTTGTCGCTGTGTTGCATATGGAGGCGCTGGGCTGCGGCATCGCAGTGGCGCTGACCATTTGCTCCAATGCAACGATGATCGTGTTGCGCATGATGCGCGCTCCGGGTGCATGGCGTCTTTCGCTGTCTAAGCTCGGCATCGATTGCGGTATTTGCAAGAGTATGATCTCGTGTGGTCTGCCACTCGGTTTTCAATCGGCTGCCTATTCGATCTCGAACGTGCTGATCCAGGTGTCGGTTAATTCGTTTGGCGCCGATGTCACGACTGCTTGGGGTCTATCTGGGCGCCTGGATGGCATTATCTGGATGGTGACCGAGGCGCTCGGCGTTTCGATCACCACGTTCTCGGCGCAGAACTTTGGCGCGCGCAATTACGAGCGCATGCGCAAGGGATATTACACGTCGCTCGTGCTTTCGTTTATGCTCATTGGTGGCCTGTCTGCCGTGCTGCTGGTGTTCTCGGGTCCGTTGTCGCGTTTGTTTGTCGACGATGCTTCGATTTCTGCGTACACCACGACGATTCTTCATTTCATCGCGCCGTTCTACGCGATCTTCTCGATTATCGAAAACGCGTCGGGTTCCATTCGCGGCGCCGGCGTGAGTCTGCAGCCTATGATGCTCACCATCTTTGGTACCGTTGTCTTGAGGGTGATCTGGGTGTTTGCGATCATGCCCTTCGATCCGTCGCTCGAGCATCTACTGCTGGTCTACCCCGTAACCTGGCTCATTACGGCCACGATGTTCACCATCTACCACCACAGCGGCAACTGGCTCGGCCGCGCCACCGCCTAATGATCCCTTGGGTCGGAGGAAAATGGATCATTGCTCTCCGTCGTGATGTCGATGATCCGTTTTCCTCCGTCCCCTTCGGATCAATTAGTATTCGATGCCTTGGCGGGCCAGGAGGCCTTCGTCGAAGTAGTGTTTGACGGGGCGTATTTCGGTGACCAGGTCGGCGAGGTCAGCGAGGGGCAGCAGGCCGCGGCCGGTCAGTATGAGCTCTGTGGTGTCGGGTTTCATCGCGATCAGTTGCCCGTATAGATCTGAACCTTGCCGACTTCGAGTGATGCCATCTCTATCCTTTCGTGCCCGGCGTCGGTTTATCGCCGGCCGGGTTGGGTATTCTAGTTAGCATTATCAACCCCAGTAGATGGAGTTCAAGCAGATGGAGATGGATGACAACAAACGTAGACGGAATATGATCCTCTACGTGCTCATCGCCTTCGTCGTCTACCTCGTGCTCTCGACCGTTCTGTTCCCCAACATCGGTCACACGCAGCAGATTACGAAGACCGATTACTCGACGTTTGTCAAAGCGCTCGATAAGAAGAGTGTCGACAAGGTCGAGTACAACACGGACGATTACTCGATTTATTACACCAAGAAGGGCGAGGACGAGAACATCGCCTATAAGACGACCGGTGTGCCGAACGATGCGGGCTTTACCGATCGCGTGCTTGAGTCTGGCGCTTCGTTGGAGTCGGTCGTTCCCGATAAAAACTCGGGTTTGATGACCTACTACCTGCTTACGCTCATCCTTCCCATGGCGATTTTCTTCCTGATCGGCTGGTGGCTCAACCGCCGCATGAAGAAGGCCATGGGTGATGACGGTCCTTCGATGAACTTTGGCGGCGGTGGCTTTGGCGGCGGTGGACTGGGCAAGTCCGGCGCGCGCGTGATCGCCTCCAAGGACGTGGGCGTTACCTTTAAGGATGTCGCCGGCCAGGAAGAGGCCAAGGAGTCTCTCAAGGAGGTCGTCGACTTTCTGGAGAAACCGCAGCGCTACGAGGAGATTGGCGCCAAGCTGCCGCGCGGTGCTCTTCTTGTCGGTCCTCCGGGTACCGGTAAGACCCTGCTTGCCAAGGCTGTTGCCGGCGAGGCAGGTGTTCCGTTCTTTAGCATTTCGGGCTCTGAGTTCGTCGAGATGTTCGTCGGCCGCGGCGCTGCTAAGGTTCGTGACCTGTTTAAGCAGGCCAAGGAAAAGGCCCCGTGTATCGTCTTTATCGATGAGATCGATACCATCGGTAAGAAGCGCGATGGCGGCGGCTTTAGCGGCAACGACGAGCGCGAGCAGACGCTCAATCAGCTGTTGACCGAGATGGACGGCTTCGACAACCACAAGGGTATCGTCGTCCTCGCTGCCACCAACCGCCCCGACAGTCTCGATCCGGCGCTGCTGCGCCCCGGTCGTTTTGACCGCCGCATCCCCGTCGAGTTGCCCGATCTGACCGGCCGTAAGAACATCCTCGAGCTCCACGCTAAGAGCGTGAAGACCCAGCCGCCGATCGATCTGACCGCGATTGCCCGCGCCACGCCCGGTGCCTCGGGCGCCGACCTGGCCAATATCATCAACGAGGGCGCCCTGCGCGCCGTTCGCGAGGGTCGCAAGCGTGCAACCCAGGACGATTTCGAGGAGTCGGTGGAGGTTGTCATTGCCGGCCAACAGCGTAAGTCCACGGTGCTTTCCGACCACGAGAAGCAGGTCGTTTCCTACCACGAGATCGGCCATGCCATCGTCGCTGCCCGCCAAAAGGGTTCCGCGCCGGTTACCAAGATCACCATCGTGCCGCGCACGAGCGGCGCTCTTGGCTACACCATGCAGGTCGAGGAGGATGAGCGCTTCCTGACCACGCGCCAGGAGGTCCTGGACAAGCTTGCCGTCTACTGCGGTGGACGTGCCGCCGAGGAGCTCATTTTTGGCGAGATGACTACCGGCGCGGCCAACGATATCGAGCAGGCCACTAAGCTCGCCCGCAACATGGTGACTCGCTTTGGTATGTCCGACGAGTTTGGCATGATGGCGCTCGGTACCGTGCAGAACGCGTATCTCAATCAGGACACGTCGCTCACCTGCGCCCCCGGTACGGCCGAGCGTGTGGACGCGATTGTCGCTAAGCTGATCGAGGACGCGCACGATCGCGCTCTGCAGATCCTCAAGGAGAACAAGTTCAAGCTCCATGAGCTGGCTCGTTATCTGTACAAGAAGGAGACCATCACGGGCGAGGAGTTCATGGACCTCCTCACGCGTGAGAATCCGCTGATGCCCAAGCAGCAGTAAAGCCGCGGCCGAGCCAGTAAACGCCGACGCCCCATTTGAGCAGCTTTCTCAAATGGGGCGTTTTGCTTGAGAGGGATTGAAATGAAGATCGTGGTGAGCGCCTGCTTGATGGGCGAGAGCTGCAAGTATAACGGGCTCGACAACTACCATCGCGAGTTGGTCGAGGCCTGCGAGCGTACAGGGACCGAGGTCCTCTTGGTGTGCCCTGAGGTCTTTGGGGGCCTGCCCACGCCGCGCAAGCCGTCCGAGATTGTGAACGGAGAGGTTCGTACCTGCGAGGGCATCTCGGTCGATCGCGAATTTCGCCTGGGTGCCCAACGAGCGCTCGATATGTGCGAGCAGGCGGGCGGGCCGGAAGAGATCGCCGCGTGCATCCTGCAGGACCGTAGTCCCTCGTGCGGCGCGGGTCGCATCTACGACGGAACATTCAGCGGCGCCCTTACGGCGGGTAACGGCGTCTTCGTTGATTTACTGCTCCGCCACGGTTATCGCGTGATCCCGGCTAGCGAGTTCGACCCCAGCATGCTGGAGCAATAA
The DNA here is from genome assembly GCA_902493515.1 of uncultured Collinsella sp. Classification (GTDB taxonomy): domain Bacteria; phylum Actinomycetota; class Coriobacteriia; order Coriobacteriales; family Coriobacteriaceae; genus Collinsella. The sequence goes on along the minus strand of CABUPE010000003.1, from coordinate 22,383 downwards.
AAAACCACCACAAAGGTGCTGCTCCCTTGTGGTGGTTTTGGGCTAGGCCTAGAGCGTGTGGCCGTAGGCGTTTGCGGCCTTGATGGCGGCGGCGAACTTTTCGTCGGTGAAGGGCTCGGGGTTGCCCTGCTTCCACTCGTTGGTGGCGTGCGCGTACTCGCACAGGGCCGGGATATCGGACTCGGAAAGCCCGACCTGCTTAAGCGTCACGGGCAGGCCCATCTGCTTGTTAAAGGCCGCGTAGTGCTCAAGGTTCTCGGTATCGCCCGTATAGGCGAACAGCACGAGCACGCCCAGGCTCACGACTTCGCCGTGCAGGTAGGTGCCCTCGCGCGGAATGCTGCATGTGGCGTTGTAGAATGCGTGCGCCACGCTCGAGTTGTAGTAGTAATCGTTCTGGTTCGTCAGGTTCGAGACATAGCCCGTATTGACCACGATATCGAGTGCGATTTGCTTGACGGCCTCGCTCGACAGGTCCTGGCGCACGTCCTCAAGACCCTGGACGCCATAGGTAAACAGCGGCTCGGAGCAGGTGTGGGCGAGTGCCAGGCCAAGACCGGCGGTATGCTCCAAATTACCGGCGCTCGTGGCGTATTCGACCTCGGGCTGCTTGGACAGGGCATCGCCCACGCCGGCCCAGAAGTACTCCGCCGGAGCTTCGGCGATAATCTTGGGGTTGATGAAGATATGCGCAGGTCGGTTGGGGTACGAATATCCCTCGAGCGAGCCGTCGTCGTTGTACACGACGGCAATGGCGGTCGCGGCCGAGCAGTTGGAACAGATCGTCGGGACGGTGAAGACGATCTTCTTGAGCTCGATGGCTGCGGTCTTCACGGTGTCGAGTGCCTTGCCGCCGCCACAGGCGATAAGCACGTCTGCCTGCTGGCAAGCGGGGGAGTTCACGACCTTGGCGATATTGGCGCGCGTGCTGTTGGTGCCGTAGACGCGCGTCTCCAGAATCTCGACGTCGGTGCCTGCCAGCGCAGCCTCGATGCCCGGCAGCGCCGCAGCCAGGGCTCGCTTGCCGCCGATGATGGCGACCTTGGTCGCTCCGTACTCTGCCAGTGCGGCGGGCAACTCGGTAAAACAATCCTCGCCAACGGTGTAGTCGCTCATTCCAATCGTGCGCATAGCAACCTTCTTTCGTTCGATAAAGTGCTTTCAGGTATTTTGCTCCAAGAGAAGGTCCACAGCCGCGAGAAATTTCGAACGTATAAAACCAGTGTTGAGGGTTTTTCGCCGGCGCGGAACGTGCTAGCATACTCCGCATAAGCGTTGATGGGGACGAGTAGTCGGCCGTCCGCATGCTACAGAGAGCGGGGAGCGCTGAGAACCCGTGCATGCGACCGATGAAAATCACCCCGGAGCTGCGGTCCCAACGGACGTGCCGCGAGGTTCGTCTTAGTAGACATCGCCGAGATGGTCGTCGATACAGACCAGCCGAGTAACGGATGCGAGCGCGCGGCAACGCGGGCGAGGGCATCTAAGCTGGGTGGTTAAGCGAAGAGCTTTTGCGGGCAGGCTGCCCGTTTTGTGGCGCTTCGTCCCAGCTTGCAGGGACGGGCGCTTTTTTGGTGCCCAGAGGGCGTGCGCGCCCATGACAAGAAAGGGGTACCGTGGCAAACGAGTACAAGCAGACGATGAATCTGCCCAAGACCGGTTTTCCCATGCGTGCCGGTCTTTCCAAGTCCGAGCCCAAGCGACTCAAGGACTGGCAGGACAACAAGGTCTACGAGCAGGTTCTGAAGAAGAACGAGGGTCACAAGAAGTTCGTGCTGCACGACGGTCCTCCGTACGCCAACGGTCCGATCCACATCGGCCATGCCATGAACAAGATCTCCAAGGACATGATCAACCGTTACTGGATGATGCAGGGCTATGAGGTTCCCTATGTCCCCGGTTGGGACTGCCACGGTCAGCCGATCGAGCACAAGGTCGAGGAAAAGCTCGGCACCGAGAAGTTCAACCAGACCTCCACGGCCAAGATCCGCGAGCTTTGCAACGAGTTCGCTGTCGAGAACATCGAGCTCCAGAAGGCCGGCTTCCGTCGCTTGGGCGTGCTTGGCGACTGGGACAACCCGTATCTGACGCTCTATCACCAGCATGACGCCGCCGATATCGAGGTCTTCAAGGCCATGTTCGATAAGGGCATGATCTATCGCGGTCACAAGCCGGTTCACTGGTGCAAGCACTGCCACACCGCGCTGGCCGAGGCCGAGATCGAGTACTCCGACGAGACGAGCCCGTCCATTTTCGTGCGCTTCGAGATGACTTCCAAGCCCGCCGGCCTCGAGAACTTCGACGGCCCGGTCGACTTTATCATCTGGACGACCACGCCGTGGACCATCCCCTCCGACCAGGCAGTTTCTCTCAAGCCCGGCGCCGCCTATGTCGCCGTTGAGCACGAGGGTCGTGCCGAGGTCATGCTCGAGGACCTGGCTCCCAAGTGCTGCGAGGAGTTTGGCTGGGAGTACACCCCGGTTGTGGTCGACGGCAAGCCCTATGTGGTTCCCGCCGAGATCTTCCACCACATCCACTACAAGCAGCCGATCTTTGACGGCGTTGAGGGCGTGGCGCTGCTGGCCGATTACGTCGGTGTCGATGACGGTACCGGTATCGTCCACAACTCGCCCGGCCACGGCGTCGACGACTACTTTGCCTGCCTCAAGGAGGGCATCACCGACATCTGCATGCCGGTCGATGACGACGGCAAGTTCTACACCGGTGAGGAGTTTGGCACCGGTGGCCCCTTCAGCGGTATGGATACCGATGAGGCCAACCCGCACATCATCGAGTTCCTGCGCGAGCGCGGAACCCTGGTCCTCGAGAAGAAGATCACGCACAGCTATCCGCACTGCTGGCGCTGCAAGCACCCGGTGCTCTTCCGTGCTACCGACCAGTGGTTTGTCTCGATGGACAAGACTGGTTTGCGCGAGCAGGCTGGCAAGGAGGTTCGCGAGAACGTCAAGTGGTATCCGGCTCACGCCGCCAACCGCATCGGCGCCATGGTTGAGCAGCGTCCCGACTGGTGCATCAGCCGTCAGCGCAACTGGGGCGTGCCTATCCCCAGCTACACCTGTGCCGACTGCGGCGAGAAGGTCATGAACGACGCTACGCTCGACGCCGTCATCAAGCTCTTCCACGAGAAGGGCTCCGACGCCTGGTTCACCGACGCTCCCGAGAGCTACCTGGGCGAGGCTTGCGTCTGCCTCAAGTGCGGCGGCCATCACCTCAAGGCCGATAAGGACATCCTCGATGTGTGGTGGGACTCCGGCGTTTCCTGGAAGGCCGTCTGCGAGTACCGTCCCGAGCTGGAGTACCCGGCTGATGTGTACCTCGAGGGCTCCGACCAGCACCGTGGTTGGTTCCAGAGCTCGCTGCTCACCTCGGTGGGCGCCAACGGTCACGCCCCGTACAAGGCGGTCGTCTCGCAGGGCTTCACCCTCGACGGCCAGGGCCGCAAGATGTCCAAGTCGCTCGGCAACGTCATCGACCCTAATAAGGTCTGCGACGAGATGGGCGCCGACATCATCCGCCTGTGGGTTGCCTCCGTCGACACCAGCTCCGACGTTTCCATCGACCACGAGATCCTCGCTCGTACTTCCGATGCCTACCGTCGTTTCCGCAACACGCTGCGCTTCCTGCTCTCCGAGCTCGAGGGCCAGTTTGAGCCCGAGACCGACGGCGTCGCCTTTTCCGATCTGCTGCCGCTCGACAAGCTCATGGTTGCCCGTCTGACCCAGGTTCAGGCCGAGGTCGACGACGCCTACGCCAGCTACGAGTTCCCGCGCGCCTACCGTGCGCTCTACGACTTCGTGGTTACCGAGCTTTCCAACGTGTACCTCGACGCCCTGAAGGACCGCCTGTACTGCGACAAGCCCGGCTCGCTCGAGCGCCGCAGCGCCCAGACCGTGCTTGCCGAGCTCTTCTCGATGCTCGTGCGCGACCTGCAGCCGATCCTTTCCTACACGGTCGACGAGGCCATGGCCTATGCGCCCGCCGGCTGCGTCGATCACCAGAAGTACGCCGCGCTGCTCGATTGGTACAAGTCGCCCATCACGGTCGACGAGGCCAATGAGTTCGAGGGTGTGCTCGAGGCTTCGCTCGAGCTCCGTAGCGCCGTGACCAAGGCCCTTGAGGATGCCCGCTCCGCCGGCACCTTTACCAAGAGCCAGCAGGTCCGCGTCAAGGCGGTCGTTCCCGCCGAGATGTACGCGCTGCTGACCGGTGATAAGGCCGTCGACCTGGCCGAGTTCTACATCGTTTCCGATGTTGAGCTGACTCAGGGCGAGGAACTCTCCGTTGCCATCGAGGCAGCCGAGGGCGAGTGCTGCGACCGTTGCTGGAACTACCGCACCACCGTCGGCGAGTACAACGGCCACGCGCATATTTGCAAGCGCTGCGCCGATGTTTTGTAGGTTACGGCGTTCGTAGAACGCCGTAACCTACCGACGCTGCAAACGCCCCTAAGCGGCAATCTGACGTTCAATCGTCGGTCGCGTACCAAAGTACGCTTCCCTCCTCTTTCACGTCACCTTGCTCGCTTAGGGACGTTTTCGCTGTTGGTGACGATAACGCGGCGTTTCCATTGCTGGAGCTAGAGGCTTTCTTTCGACTTGCGTTTTTAGTCGAAAGCTATTAAGCGACATTCCGTTATTCGGAATGTCGCTTTCGTTTTTAGCTGGTTATTTCGCTTGCGTTGGTGGATATGTCGTGCGTTCTGCGTATGGCAATATAAGATAGTTCTTTGTATTAAACGTAATTCGATGATCTTGAGGGTAGGGGATTGATTTGGGTCGTTCTGCGGATATGACGCCGCCTTTGCGTTGGCGGTTGGGTGTTGCTGGTGGGGTGGCGCTGGTTGTGCTGCTTGTTGACCAGCTGACCAAGCTTGCGGTTCGTGCCGTGGGCGACGCTTTGCATGTGACTGTTATCCCCGGTGTGATCGACTTTCTATTTGTCCGCAATATCGGAGCCGCCTTTAGCATGGGCGAGGGTCATGGCGTCGTGTTCGCTGTGTTGGCGCTTGCGGTCATTGTCGCCATTGCCGTGTACTTGCTCCGTGCGCCTCAGCTCGCTCGTCTTGAGGTGGTAGGCATGGCTATGGTCGCGGGCGGCGCCATTGGCAACGCAATCGACCGTCTGACTTTTGGCTTTGTGACCGATTTTATTGCCACCACCTTCATCGACTTTCCCGTCTTTAACGTGGCCGATATCGGCATCACCGTAGGCGTTGTGCTTGCCCTTATCGGCTACATGTTCTTGAGCCCTGCGGCCCGCGAAGTCGATGCGACTGCCGAGCTCAATGCCCGTGATGAGGCCTGCGCCAAGCGCAAAGCCAAGCAGCGTGGGGAGCGTGCCCGCAAGATTCGCGAAAGGAATGAGCGTTAATGGCCGACATCCATATTCTTGTTGCCGACGATTGCTCTGGCCAGCGTCTCGACGCCTTTCTGGGCGCTAACGACGGCTGCCCCACGCGCTCTGCCTGCGCGCATCTGATCGAGGGCGGCGCCGTAATCGTGAACGGCGAGACCTGTCTGTCAAAAAAGTATGCCGTACGCGCCGGTGACCGCATCTCGGTCGACCTGCCCGAGCCGCACGATCCGACTGACGTGATTCCTGAGGCCATTCCCCTCGATATTCGTTACGAGGACGACTACCTCATCGTGCTCTCCAAGCAGCGCGGCCTGGTATGCCATCCCGCCCATGGCCACGAGAGCGGCACGCTTGCGAACGCTCTGGTCTACCACTGCGGCATCGATCATCTTGGTACTGTGCAGGGTGAGGACCGCCCCGGCATCGTGCATCGCCTGGATCGCGATACCTCGGGCCTTATGCTCGCGGCAAAAGACGACGACACCCAGCGCGCGCTTCAAAATCTCATCCGCACGCGCACGCTCGACCGTCGCTATATCACGCTCGTTCACGGGCACATCGCCATGGACGAGGGCACTATCAACACCGGTATCGCCCGATCGACGCGCGACCGCGTGAAGATGGCGGTTTCCGATGACCCCTTTGCGCGTCAGGCCATCACGACTTTCAAGGTGCTCGAGCGCTTTGATTCCACTCGCTTCGACGACGGCTATACGCTCGTCGAGTGTCATCTGTTTACCGGACGCACGCATCAGATTCGCGTGCATATGCGCCATATCAACCACGCCTGCGTGGGCGATCCACTTTACGGCAAGTGCGATGCACGCGCCGATCAGGGCCTGACCAGGCAATTCCTTCATTCCTGGCGCGTCGCATTCGATCATCCCGTGACGGGGGAGCGTATTGAGTGCCGCGATGAGCTGCCGTGGGATCTTGCGGCGGTTCTGGATGATCTGGCCCCGCGTTCGCTCGGCCGTACTGCCGCTGGCGACGAAATCGTCCCGCAGCTCGGTCTGCTCGAAGCCTAGCCAGTATTAGGTGGTTTCTTGAACACGGTAAGCCTGCGGTAAGATATACGATTGTTTACGTAACGCGTTGCTGGGAGCCTGCATGCTCGCCTTTTTACAAACCAACACACCCATCGTGATCTTCAACCAGATTGTCGTCACGCTGCTCACGGTCTGCTTTCTGTACCAGGTGGTCTTCTTTGTCATCGGCGCTCTTCGTGGCGAGGTCGCGCCTCCCAAGGCCAAAAAACTCCACCGCTATGCCTTCTTTATCGCTGCGCATAACGAGGAGGCCGTGATTGCCAACCTCGTTCGCTCCATCAAGGACCAGGATTATCCGTCCGAGCTTATCGAGGTCTTCGTGGTTGCCGACGCCTGCACCGACAACACCGCACAGCTCGCGCGCGAGGCAGGTGCCATTGTTTACGAGCGCAATGATCTTGCCCGTAAGGGTAAGAGCTGGGTCATGGACTTTGGCTTCGACCGCATCCTTAACGAGTATCCCGACACGTTTGAAGGCTACTTTATCTTCGATGCCGATAACGTTATCTCCCGCGATTACGTGTCCAAAATGAACGATGCCTTTGACCAGGGCTTCCATGTGGTCACGAGCTATCGCAATTCCAAGAACTTCGGCAGCTCGTGGATCTCGGCGGCTAATGCCACGTGGTATCTGCGCGAGGCGCGCTTTCTCAACAACGCGCGCAACATCTGCAAGACGTCTTGCGCCGTCTCGGGTTCGGGCTACCTCATCTCCGCCAGTGTCATCGAGGGCATGCACGGTTGGCAGTTCCACACGCTGACCGAGGACATCCAGTTCACCACGTTCTGCGCCATTCACGGCATTCGCATTGGCTATGCGCCGGCGGAGTTCTTTGACGAGCAGCCGGTGACGTTTAAGGCGTCCTGGAAACAGCGCATGCGCTGGACCAAGGGCTTCTATCAGGTCTTTTTTACCTATGGCAAGCACCTGGTCAAATCGACCTTCCGCTATCATCGCTTTGCTGCCTACGACATGTTTATGACCATCGCCCCGGGTATGCTGCTATCGCTGATCTCGATGCTCGCCAATGCGACGTTCCTGATCGTGGGCGGTCTTTCGCACGGCTTCTTGGCTACCGAAGTCGAGATGCAGGCGTGCGCCGCTTCGCTCATTATGACCTTCGCCATGATGTATCAGACCTTCTTTATCCTGGCGCTGCTCACGACTATCTTTGAGTACAAGCACATTCACTGCGCGCAAAAGTGGCGTCTGGTGACTAACCTGTTTACCTTCCCGATCTTTATGTTCAGCTATATCCCCATCACGGTGGCCGCGCTGTTCCTGAAGGTCGACTGGGTGCCGACGCAGCACGCCGTCAACGTTACCCTTGACGAGGTCATGCAAGGCGCCAAATAACCACCACCAAAACCACCGCAAAGGGGACAGGCACCTTTGTGGTGGTTTTTGCTTTTGCGATGCAGCTCGAGGAGGCGTCCGATGGTCTATATCCCGTTTTGGATTTGCATCTTTGCCGGCGTGGCAATTGATGCCCGAGAGCGACGGTTTCCCAATGAGCTTGCCGGTGCGTGTGCGGTGGCGGCGTTTGCAGGCGTCTGGCTCGACAAGGGCGTTATCATCGTGCTTGACCACGCCGGTCTTGCGGTCATCGTCTACCTTGTCCTTGTGCTTACTGAGTCACTCTGGCGTCGCCTTCGCCACGCCCCCGGCATTGGCATGGGGGACGTCAAGGCACTCTTTGCCCTTTGTACCTTCGATCCCCTGGGCGGCGTTGTCGCGTTTGCGGTTGCGCTCCTGACCCTTGCCGTCGCTTGCCTCATCGCAAAATCACGCTCCCTGCCATTGCTGCCGTTTTTGGTGCCTGTTTTTGCCATAATCGAGGTCGTGGGCTGCACTTTGTAACCGATTGCGCATCCTTTTTAAGGAGCATGCCATGGCAACTAATCAAGAAACGGCCGTCATTAAGGCGCGCATGGACCGTATTCCTTCGGCGTTGTCGCCCGAGCTGGTCGAGCGCATTTCCGCCGATCGTGCTTCGGGTGCCGTTAACCCGTATCGTTGCAACGACGATCAGGTCATTCGTCGTATTGATCGCGCTGCCGACAAAGGCACGCTTATGCGTCCGGCCTTTATGCGCGATACCGAAAAGATTTTGCATCTGCCCGCATACACCCGCTATGCAGACAAAACGCAGGTCTTCAGTTTTCGCAGCAACGACGACCTGTCACGCCGCGGTTTGCACGTGCAGCTCGTCTCCCGCATTGCGCGCGATATCGGTCGCGCCCTGGGGCTCAATTGCGATCTGATCGAGGCGATTGGCCTGGGTCACGACTTGGGACACACGCCTTTCGGCCATGCCGGCGAGCGCTTCCTCAACGATATCTATCATGAGCGCACGGGGCGTTATTTTTTCCATAACGTGCAGTCGGTACGCGTGCTCGACGCACTGTACGGCCGCAACGTGTCGCTCCAGACGCTCGACGGCGTGCTATGCCATAACGGCGAGTACGAGCAGCGTGTGTTTGAGCTCTCGGACATGAGCTCCTTTGACCAGTTTGACCAGACGGTTGAGGATTGCATTGCCACGGGCTATAGCGCAATTGGGCATCTGTGTCCCATGACGCTCGAGGGCTGCGTCGTTCGCATCTCGGATATTCTTGCCTACGTTGGGCGCGATCGCCAAGACGCCATTGCGGCGGGCCTGCTGTCACCCGACGCCTTTGATGATGGCCGGGGCGGTGCCTACAACAGTTGGATCCTCACGCATGCCTCCATCGATATCGTTGAGCACAGCTATGGTAAGCCGCGTATCGAGATGAGCGAGGACCTGTTTGAGGAAATCCGCCGGGCCAAGCGGGAGGACTACGAGAAGATCTATAGCAAGGGCGGTATCGAAGGCGATTCCGAGGTGGAGCTGCGCGAGGCGTTCGAAAAGCTCTACGACCGTTGCCTGCGGGATCTAAACAGTGGCGACGAGTCCTCTTACATCTTTAAGCACCATATTTCGCGCATTGAGCAGCAGCTTTCCTACTATGATCGCACCTATGCCTGGCAGGACGACAAGGATCAAGCCGTGGTGGATTATATCGCGAGCATGACGGACGGTTATTTCTGCGAGCTGACGAGCAAGCTGTTCCCTGGTCTGGAGTTTCCGCACCGTACCTATATTAACGAACGGTAGTTCGTATTAATTCGGTATACTGTTAGTGGAAAACGTTTTTGATTGATACACGGGATGGCTATGGACGACCTTTTTTCTGCTTCGACGCGCGAGCGTTCCTTTCAGAATGCGCCGCTTGCGGTGCGCATGCGCCCCAATTCGCTCGACGAGTACGTGGGCCAGCAAAAGGCCGTCGGTAAGGGCTCATGGTTGCGTGCCGCGATCGAGCACGACGTGCTTTCGAGCGTGATTCTGTACGGGCCGGCAGGTACGGGTAAGACGACGCTGGCCCACATTATCGCCAACCATACCAAGAGCGAGTTTGTCGAGGTCAGCGCTGTGACGGGTACCGTAAAGGATCTTCGCCGCGTGATTGACGAGGCCAAGACGCGCCTGAATACGTACGACCGCCGCACCATTCTATTCATCGATGAGATTCACCGCTTCTCTAAGTCGCAGCAGGATGCCCTGCTGCATGCAGTTGAGAACCGTACCGTCATTATGATTGGCGCTACGACAGAGAACCCGTACTTTGAGGTCAACTCGGCACTGTTGTCGCGCGGGCGCGTGGTGGAGCTTGAACATCTGAAGGATGAGGATATCGCCACGCTTATTGAGCGTGCGCTCGAGGCACCACAGGGCTTGAACGGAAAGTTCTCGGCCGATGAGGATACGGTCAAGACCATTTGCACGCTGGCAGCGGGTGACGCTCGCTCGGCGCTCACGACGCTCGAGCTTGCGAGCGAGATTGCCGTCACGCGTCCCGATACCGAGGGAACGCCAGCGCCTGCGGCTGGGGAGCGCTATCCCATCACCGTGGATGACGTGAAGATTGCCAACCCGCGTCGCGGCTTTACGTATGACAAAAACGGCGACATGCACTACGACATCATCAGTGCGTTCATCAAGTCCATGCGCGGTAGTGACCCCGATGCCACGATCTATTGGCTCGCGCGCATGATCGATGCTGGGGAGGATCCTAAGTTTATCGCTCGCCGCATTATGATTCACGCTTCTGAGGATGTTGGCAACGCCGACCCGCAGGCGCTTTTGGTGGCGCATGCCGCGTTTAAGTCTGCCGAGGTCATTGGCTATCCCGAGTGCCGCATTAACCTGGCTCAGGCTGCACTCTATGTGTGCTTGGCGCCAAAATCCAACGCGTGTGAGGCTTCGATCGATGCGGCACTGGCCGATATCCATTCTAGTGGGCTTCGCGAGGTGCCGAGTTATCTGCGCGATCGCCATCGCCCGGGCAGCGATGAATACGGTGTGTATAAGTATCCACATGATTATCCCGAAGGCTGGGTCGATCAGCGCTATTTGCCCGAAGGCTTGGAACGCGGTGCATTTTGGCAGCCTGCCGGGCGCGGCTGGGAAGAGTGGCGCGTAGAGCAAAGCGAACGCGACCGCAGCGGGAATGCACCGAGGTAGCTGCTGATAATTTTGTCCCACGTTGCTGCTCTTGGCATGTTCGGTCCCCTTTGGGGTAACATGAAAAGCGTCTGTATTTCGATTCTTCCGGGAGGCTTGTATGAGTCCCATTCAAATCGCCCTGCTGCTGCTCGCCGTTGCCGGCGTGTGGGCCATCGCTGAGCTCGCGCTTACCCTGCGCAAGACCCGCAATGTTGTCGACTCGCTCGATAAGACCGTGAACGACCTCAACAACACCATCGCCGAGGCTCAGCCTGTGGTGGCAAAGCTCGATGGCGCTGTCGATGAGCTTACGCCGGCGCTTGCCCAGATGGAGCCGCTGCTTAAGTCGAGCAAGACGGCAGTTGATGCCCTTACCTCCAATCTCGTAGAGGTCGAAGCCGTGGTTCGCGACATTTCCGAGGTTACGGGCAGCATGGCCGAGGCCAGCAATGCTGTGTCGAGCGTGACCGACTCTGCCGCCGGTGCTGTGCAGAAGCTCTTCAATAAGGTGAAGGCTCCTGCAGCCGACGCCGATCGCAAGCTCGCCGCTGCCGCTGCGGAGGCCGAGCAGCCTACCGAGCGCGTCCTAATTGGCGAGGACGAGGCCGCCGCGGGCGACGATGATTGTCAGAAGTCTGTATCCAAGCCGGCTCAGTATTACACCTATACGCCCGCCGAGACCTCTGAGGAGTCCTGCGATGAGTAGCGAAGCAACCTGCCCCATCACGCTGACCGTTGCCGGCGACCCGCGTCTCGCTCGCCTTGTGCGCATGACGGCAGCCAACGTTGGCGCCCTGTGTTCCATGTCTGTCGATCGCATCGAGGACATCCGCATGGCTGCCGAGGAAGCCTTTATCTTTGGCTGCACGGCTGTTGATTCCGACGACATCTCAATCAAATTCGATGTCGATGAATCTCACGTTGGCATGACCTTTACCTTTGGCGATCAGGCCACCGTCGACGAGGATGACCAGGCTGCTGTTTATGCCGAGCTTATTTTGGCGAGCGTGTGCGACTCCTACGAAAAGACTGCGGCGCCCCTGACGCTTTCCCTCGACCTCAAGGCGGATATTTAATATGACCGAACGTTCCCGGAGCGGCAAGACCGCTTGGGACAAGGAGAAAACCCGCGAGCTGTTTCGTCGCTACAAGGAGACCGGTGATCCGGACGCCCGCGAACAGCTCGTCATGTCCCATATGAACCTGGTAAGGTTTCTTGCCAACAAATTTAAGAATCGCGGCGAGCCGCTCGACGACCTCATGCAGGTCGGCTATCTGGGTTTGCTCAAGGCTATCGACCGCTTTGACCCCGAGCGCGGACTCGAGTTCACGACGTTTGCGACACCCACTATCCTGGGCGAGATCAAACGCCATTTCCGCGACAAGGGCTGGAGCGTGCGCGTACCGCGTCGTCTGCAGGAGCTCTCGGCCAAGGTCAACCAGGCTACTGACAAACTTACCAACGAGCTGCAGCGTTCGCCCAAGGTTGAGGAGATCGCTGAGTATCTAGATGTGACTGTCGATGAGGTCCTCGAGGCTATGGAATCGTCTTCGGCCTATACCTCGGTGCCCATCGAGGCTCCTGGTGCGTCCGATTCCGACGATGCGCCCTCGATTCTCGACCGTTACGCCGACGATGACAACGAGCTCGACTTTACCGATGACCGCCTGGTGATCGAGGAAGCCATCCGCGATTTCTCGCCGCGCGAGCGCGAGGTGATCGAGCTGCGCTTTGTGAAGGGCATGACCCAGATCGAGATCGCCAAGAAGCTGGGTATTTCTCAGGTGCAGGTTTCGCGTCTGCTGCGCCGCACGCTTAAGAAGATTCAGGACAAGATCGACCCCGACGGAGTGATGATTCGTTCATGAGTGAACACCCCCAACAAACCGATCGCGTGCTGCGCGACACCCGCATTCTGACGCTTCGCATTTGGGCTGTTGTCGGCTGCATTGTCATCGCCGCTGTCATCTTTAACCTTTTGGGCATCCTGGCGCCGGTTATCGAGTTTCTCGCTGTTGGTTCCATCATTGCCTTTGTGATGTCCCCGATCACCAACTGGCTCGAGCACCATGGCGTGAATCGCGGCATCGGTTCGCTTATCGCGCTTATTGTTGTTGTTGCCGTGCTCGTCGGTGTCGTTTGCATCTTGTCGCCGATTCTCTTTGGTCAGATCATGGAAGTCCTGAGCCGCCTGCCCGAGCAGCTTCGTGTTGCGGGTGGCGATCTCAATGAGATGATCTCGCATGCCAAGACGCTCAATAACACGCCGCTCAAGGAGTATTTGGACGATAATCTTTCGTCGCTGGTTACCGTGGCATCGAAGTATGTGTCTCAGATTGCTGCCGAGCTTGGCCGCGGTGTGTTCCCGCTCATCACCAATACGGCCTCGCAGTTGTTCGTGATCTTCCTTGGTCTGGTGCTTGCCTACTGGATGGCCTGCGACTACCCTCGCATGCATCACGAGATTTGCACCATCATCGGTCAGGAGAAGGAGACCTCGTACCGCTTTATGGTCGCCATCCTTTCTCGCTCTGTCGGCGGCTACATGCGCGGTATGGTCGTGACGTCCATCTGCGGTGGTTTCCTCGCCTTTATCGGCTTCCTGATTATCGGCCATCCGTATGCGGCGCTCATGGCTATCTTCACTGGCATCATGCACTTGGTTCCGGTCGTCGGTCCCTGGGTGAGCGCGGCAATCGCCACGGTACTCGGCTTTATGTTCAGCCCCATGTTGGCGTTATGGACGCTCATCGTGACGATGGTCGCGCAAAACGTCACTGACAATGTGATTTCGCCTAAGGTCATGCAGAGCTCAGTGCAGGTGCATCCCATTATGAGCCTTACGGCTCTCGTTATTGGTTCGGCACTCATGGGGCCCATCGGCATGATTATTGCCATCCCGCTTTGTGCGGCCCTCAAGGGCATCTTCGTGTACTACTTCGAGAATGAGACCGGCCGTCAGCTTGTGGCCTATGACGGAGCCGTGTTTAAGGGCACGCCGTACCGCGATGCCGATGGCAATCCGGTCGCCGCCTACGACGCGCTCGGCGACGACACCTTCATCTATGAGTCCGAGCTCATCGGTAACGAGACTGCGCCCGAGGCCAAGGCCATGCCCAAGCCCGAGCTCGATAATCCCTGGATTAAGCTCTCGGGCCTGCAACCCGATGCCACGGGCTTCTTCAAGAACCCCTTCGCCAAAGACGATGATTCCAACTCGGACGACGATACCAATACCGGCATCGACGGCTCCATGGACGATGATGACAACTAGCGGGGTAATTTGAGTCAACATTCATACGCGCTAACATGCAATTTCGCTGAAGGGCCGGCATTGTGCCGGCCCTCTTTTTTGCATGTGTGCGGCGGGATGGTAATATCGTTACGTTTGAACTGTTTCGATGTGAAACCGAGGAGATTCCCTCTATGAGTGCTGACTACCCGTCAATGACTACGGCCGAGATCCGCTCCAAGTTCCTCAACTTCTTTGAGGAGCGCGGTCTTAAGCTCTATCCTTCTTCGTCCCTCGTCCCCGATGATCCCTCGCTGCTGCTTGCCAACGCCGGCATGAACCAGTTTAAGGAGTACTACCAGGGCAAGAAGACCATGAAGGAGATCGGCGCGATCTCTTGCCAGAAGTGCGTCCGCACCAACGACATCGACTGCATCGGCGAGGACGGCCGTCACTTGTCGTTCTTCGAGATGCTCGGCGATTTCTCTTTTGGCGGCGTCTCCAAGGAGCAGGCTTGCGCCTGGGCCTTTGAGCTCATCACCAAGGAGTTCAAGCTGCCGCTCGATCGCCTGTACTTCACCGTCTTTACCGAGGACGACGAGACCCACGACGTGTGGCGTTCTCTGGGCGTTGCCGAGGACCACATCTCCCGCCTGGGTGAGGACGACAACTTCTGGGCCGCTGGCCCCACCGGTCCCTGCGGTCCGTGCTCCGAGATCTATTTTGACATGGGCGAGGAGGTCGGCTGCGGCAGCCCCGACTGCAAGCCCGGCTGCGACTGCGACCGCTTCCTTGAGTTCTGGAACCTCGTGTTTACCCAGTACGACCGTCAGGAGGACGGCTCCATGCCGGAGCTGCCGCACCGCAACCTCGATACGGGCATGGGCCTTGAGCGCATGGCCGCCATCATGCAGCACAAGACCGCTAACTACGACGGCGATCTGATGCAGCACCTCATCAAGCTCGGTGAGGAGATCAGCGGCAAGACCTATGACGCCGACGATTACTCCGGCGCCAGCCGTTCTCTTCGCATCATCGCCGACCACTCCCGTGCCGTCGACTTCATGATCTCTGACGGCATCCTGCCCGGTAACGAGGGTCGCGAGTACGTCCTTCGCCGCCTGCTCCGCCGCGCCGTGTTCCACGGTCGCCTACTGGGCATCGAGGGCGCCTTCCTGACCAAGTTCATCGACGAGGTCAACGCTCAGATGGGCGAGGCTTACCCCGAGCTGCTCAAGAACGTCGCGCTCGTTAAGGGTATCGTCGCCTCCGAGGAGGAGCGCTTCTCCACGACGCTCGACAACGGTCGCGTCTACCTGGATGAGGCCCTGGCAGCGCTTGCCGAGGGTGCTGCGCTTCCGGGCGATGTTGCCTTTAAGCTGCACGACACCTTTGGTTTCCCCATCGACCTGACCGTCGAGATCGCCGGCACCGCTGGTCACGACGTCGACATGGACGGCTTCACTGCCTGCATGGAGGACCAGAAGGCCCGCGCTCGTGCCAACGCCAAGGGCGATGCCTGGGGCAGCTTCAACGACGTGTGGGTCGAGCTTTCCGACAAGGTCGCTGCGACCGATTTCGATGGCTATGACAACGACGTCATCGAGGGCGCCAAGGTAGTCGCCATCGTTCGCAACGGCGAGTCCGTCGAGTCCGCTGCCGCCGGCGAGGACGTCGAGGTCGTGCTCGACCGCACCCCGTTCTATGCCGAGATGGGTGGCCAGCAAGGCGATGCCGGCAAGCTTTCCGCTGAGGGCGTTGTTCTGACCGTTGCCGACACCAAGAACCACAACGGCCTGTATGCCCACGTCGCGCACGTTGCCGATGGTACGCTGACTGTCGGTGCCGATGTTACCGCCGCGCTCGACGCTGAGCGCCGTGGCTTCCTGCGCCGCAACCACACCGCCACGCACCTGCTCGACGCTGCCCTTAAGCAGGTCCTGGGCGAGCACGTCTCCCAGGCCGGCTCGCTGGTGACGCCCGAGCACCTGCGCTTTGACTTTACGCACTTCGAGGCTCTGTCCTTCGAGCAGCTCAAGGCTGTCGAGGACCTGGTCAACCAGCAGATCTTCGCTTCCAAGGCGGTCGTGACCCGTGTCATGGGCATCGACGAGGCTAAGGCTGCCGGCGCTGTCGCTCTGTTTGGAGAGAAGTACGGCGATGTCGTCCGCGTCGTCTCCGTGGGCGCCGAGGACCAGCCGTTCTCCCGCGAGCTCTGTGGTGGCACCCATGCCGCCAATACCGCCGAGATTGGCCTGTTCAAGATCATTTCCGAGTCCTCCACGGGCTCCAATGTCCGCCGTATCGAGGCCGTGACCTCTAAGGGTGCCCTCGACTACATGGCCGACCGCCTGGCGCTCGTTGACGCCGCCGCCGCTGCGCTCAAGTGCCGCGTCGACGAGGTTCCCGCCCGCGTGGAGAACCTGCAGGCCGAGCTGCGCGAGACGTCCAACAAGCTCAAAAAGGCTCTTACCGGTGGCTCCTCCGACGCCATTTCCAGTGCCATCGAGGGTGCTGTCGAGCTTGGCGGCTACAAGCTAGTCGTCGCTGAGCTCCAGGGCCTTGAGGCTGCCGACCTGCGCAACGTATGGGATACCGTGCATCAGAAGGTCGCCGGCCCTGTCGCTTGTGTCGTCGCCAGCGTGACTGAGAAGGGCACTCCGGCCCTGCTCGCTGCCGGCTCCGATGACGCCGTCAAGGCCGGTTTCCACGCCGGTAACGTGATCAAGCAGATCGCGGGTCTGGTCGACGGTCGCGGTGGCGGTCGTCCCAACATGGCCCAGGCCGGTGGCAAGAATGCTGCCGGCATCGCCGATGCCCTCGCGGCCGCTAAGACCGCGCTCGGCGCCTAAGAATCTAAGAAGTCGCTGTGGTTGCGCTCGCGCTGGACATAGGGGAGACCAGGATTGGCATCGCAGTCTCGAGCCGTGATGGCAAGATGGCGATGCCTGTCAAGGTGCTTCCGGCTGCCGAGGTCACCGGTATGGCCAAGACGTTCCGCTACCTGGTTGAGGACTATGAGCCCGACATCCTGGTAAGCGGACGTCCCCTGACCATGGCCGGTGAGCCCGGCCCTCAGGCCGAGCGCGTTGCCGCTGTGGCGCAAAAGATTGCCGACGAGCTCGATCTTCCGTTGGAGTTTGAGGACGAGCGTCTGTCCTCGCAAGAGGCTAAGCGTATCCTGCGTGAGCAGGGCCTCAACGAAAAGCAGATGAGGGGCAAGATCGACATGATTGCCGCCAGCCTGTTTTTGCAGACGTGGCTCGATCGTAAAAACGAGGAGGTTTCGCATGCCTAGCGCTTCCGATCCGCGCCAGCAGAATCGTACACGGCAGCCGGCGTCGCGCCCTGCCCAGCCTGGCCAGCGTCCGGCACAGCCGACGCAGCGTGCAGCTCAGCCTGCCGCGCGCCCGGCGCAGTCCTTCTCTCATTCGGCCCAACCTGTTCAACGGACGGGTCAGCAGCCTTCTGCTCGTTCGGCCCAGCCTGCAGGCGGTACCCGCTTTAAGCAGCAGGCATCTACCCAGCGAGTGCAGGCCCCCCAGTCGCATTCGCATCACGCTCTCGGTTCCCACGGCGTTGCTCCGGCTACGCGCTCGAGCTATAACACGCACGTCCGCCGTGGTACACAAAAGAAAAGCTCCCCGGTGCCTATGATTATCGGTGGCGTCGTCGCCGTGCTTGCGCTTGTCGCGATCGTTTTCTTTGTCGTGCCAGCCGTCAAGGGCTTCTTTGGCGGTGAGGATGCGAAAGTCGCTGCTGGCCAGCAAGTTACTATCACGATTCCCGACGGTGCCTCGGGCGATACTATCGCCTCGATTCTCTCTGAGAACCATATCGTCGAAAATCCCAAGGATTACTATGCGGCGGTGAAAAAGCTCAACGCCGATATGTCGCTCAAGCCTGGTGATTATTCGTTCACCACACTCATGGATGCGACCAAGGTTGTTCAGCAGCTCATGGAAGGCCCCAACGCGGGCTCCAATGCGCTGACTATCCCTGAGGGCCTAACGGTCGATCAAGTCGCCGACCGTGTGGCCCAGGCCTACGACAGCATCTCTAAGGAAGACTTCCTCAACCAGGCCAAGGCCTCCAACTACGTTGACGACTATAGCTTCCTTAAGGGCGCCGCCAACGATTCGCTCGAGGGTTTCTTGTTCCCCAAGACCTATTCGCTGGGCGATTCGCCGACGGCCGATGACGTGATTCGCGCCATGCTCGATCAGTTTAAGACCGAGTACAAGTCGCTTGACTTTGCGAGCTGCGAAGCCAAGA
This sequence comes from uncultured Collinsella sp., assembly GCA_902493515.1. Classification (GTDB taxonomy): domain Bacteria; phylum Actinomycetota; class Coriobacteriia; order Coriobacteriales; family Coriobacteriaceae; genus Collinsella. Next base: position 3,918 of record CABUPE010000003.1, on the reverse strand, counting down.
TCAAGGAACGCTACGGCGTGGAGATGTCCGACTACGACATCGTCAACTTGGCCTCTATCGTTGAGCGCGAGGGCCTCAACGCCGATCAACGTGCGCACGTGGCCTCGGTCTTCTACAACCGCCTTGCCGGCAAACTCGACGGTCTGCGCTATCTCAACAGCGATGCGACCATGATGTATGTCACCGGTGGCGAGGTTACCGCCGACGACCTGCAGAGCGATAGTCCGTATAACACCTATAAGCACGAGGGCCTACCGCCCACGCCCATCTGCTCTCCGTCGCTCGAGGCACTCAAGGCCACGCTTGAGCCGACCGACTCCGATGACCTGTATTTCTACATTACGCAGGACGAGGAGTACTTCTCGCAAACCTACGAAGAGCATCAACAGTCTTGGAATTAGCATGAGGATTTTTAGCCCCAAACGATACGTTGCCTCGGTCGATCGCATCGATCTCGATACCCTGTGGGCCGACGGCAAACGCGCCATTCTGCTCGATCGCGATAACACCCTGGTGCCGCGCGACACCGAGCAGGTCCCCGCCGCGATTTCCGCTTGGCTCGACGCCGCCCGCGCCAAAGGCTTTAAGCTGTGCATGGTGTCCAATAACTGGCATCGCGACCAGGTCATGGCATCGGCACGCGAGCTGGGACTCGAGGCCATCAGCCACGCCATGAAGCCGGCGCCGTTTGCCCTCAAGGCGGGTCTTAAGCGCCTCGGCGCCACGGCCGACGAGGCGGTGCTGATCGGTGATCAGCTCTACACGGACGTGTGGAGCGGCAACTTCGCCGGCGTCGATACCATCCTGGTAAAGCCGCAGGCCACGCAGGACCTGTGGTATACGCAGATCTTCCGTATCTTTGAGCGCCGGGCTCTGCGCGACCTTCCCTGCGAGGAATAGGTCTCGTCATGTCCCAGCACACCAAACACGGCTGCGACCATATCTTCTTTATCGGCTTTTTGGGCGCGGGCAAATCGACGCTCGCGCGCAACGTCGGCACCATGTTCAAGAGGCGTTTTATCGATACCGACCGCCTGGTCGTCCGCCGTTGCGGCAAGTCGGTAACCGAGATTTTTGAGACCGAGGGCGAGGATCGTTTTCGCGAGCTCGAGACCTCGGCACTCCGTTCGCTTCAAAGTGAGCGCAGCCTGCTGGTATCGTGCGGGGGTGGCATTGTCGAGACGCCGGTGAATATTGAGCTGATGCACGAAATGGGTACGTGCGTGTACCTCGAGGGCGACTTCGAGGATTCGATTCGCCAGATTCGTCGGTCCGACACGCGCCCCGATTTCCGCTCGCCCGAGCATGCCGCGCGCCTGTTTGAGCATCGCCGTCCGCTGTATCGCCAAGCCGCCGACCTTACCCTTGATATTCGCAACAAGTCCTTCGAGGACGTTTCCTTCCTTTGTGCCGAGATGCTTTTGGAGCGTGGGCTGCTATGATTCGCCGTCAACTGATCAATTTCCAAAACCGCAGTGTCGATGTCCGCGTCGGATTGGGCGCGTTCGATGAGCTGTCGCGCATGTTTTCCTCGGCTGTGGGCAAGCCTAAGCGCGCGATGGTGGTTTGGAACGACGCCACATCCGAGCGTTTTGGTGAGGTCGTCGAGCATGCGCTGGTCGACGCCGGTTTTGCCGTGTCGCCGCTAGTCCTCGAGGTTTCGCCTGTTGGTGCCACGCTGGCCGATGCTGATGCTATCTTTGGCGCCCTGTCTGCCAACGCCGTTACCTGCGACGATCTGGTTGTCTCCGTTGGCGATGCCGCAACCTGCTCGGTTGTTAGCTGGTGCGCCAACCAGTGGTGCGGCCGAACCGAGTGCGCGCTGTTGCCGACGACCTTCGACGCCATGCTTACGGTCGCGACGACCATGAAGCCGCTCGTCGCCTCGTCTGCCAATGCGCTTCCCGCTATCGCGTTCCGTCCCGAACCGGGCTTGGTCGTGTGTGACCTCGACCTTGTTCGCGAGGCGGACCCCGAGGACCTCAAGCTCGGCTTTGTGGTGCTTGTTGGCACCATGCTTTCGAGCAGTAAGTCCCGCTGGAATCAGTTTACTGAGACCGTCCCCGAGATTCTCGCGGGCGAGGAGGTCGCGCTCGTCAATGCCGTTCAATGGTCTCAGACTGCCCGTAAGGACGTACTGATGGCCACGAACCCGAGCGCTCGCCATGCGCTCGATTTTGGCAAGACGGGGGAGCGTACCCTGCGCGCCTGCTTGGGCGATGCCGCTTCGCAGGTCCCTGCCTATCAGCTGTTATCCGAGGGCATGCGCTTTGAGGCGCGCCTAGCACATGATGCCTGCGACTTTGATATCGATTACGTCTTTGAGGTCGATGACTGCCTGGAGGACTTTGGCATCGAGGAACTTGCCTTCGACCTGGAGCCCACCGCGTTTATCGAGGAGTTCCGCAGGCAGCAGTTCGCCCGCTCGAACCGCAGTATGTTGCCGCTGCCCGCGGCACTCGGCGCCATTCGTCTAACGAGCGTCGAGGACGAGGTTCTTGAGCGCCATGCTCATGCCTACTTGGCTTCTCGCAAAGAACTTCTCTAAGATTTATTGACTTCCATCGTCTTTCGTATCATGTTGAGGGGCGGGTTTTCAATCGGTTGCGGATCGCATGCGATTCCGTCGTTCGGTTGAGACCCGTTCCGTCTATATAGAGACAACAAGAAAGGAATCTGCATGTCTGAGTTTGCTGCCGGTCCTGCCGGTCGTATCGAGCGTGTCCGTGCCCTGATGGCCGAGCGTGGCTACGACGCCATCGTGGTGCGCGACGAGGCCAACCTTCGTTGGCTTACGGGCGTGAAGGGCGTCTTCGACTACACCTTCGAGTTCCCGCACGCTGCGTTTATTACGGCTGACCAGTGCCTGTTCCACACCGACTCGCGCTACCTCAACAGCTTTGAGGAGAACACGCCCGCCGGCAGCCCCTGGGTCTACGATATGGACGAGGGCACCATTCCCGGCTGGGTCGCCGGCAAGATCGCGGCCAATAGGTGCCGCGTCTGCGCTGTCGAGGATGACATGCAGATTAACTTCTACCAGGGCATCCAACGTGGCCTGGAGGATCGTTCCGTCGCCTGCATGCTGCCGCTGATGCATGACGACATCCGTAAGATGCGCGCCATCAAGGACGCCGAGGAGATTGAGCTCATGCGCCATGCGCAGTCGATCACCGACGCCGCCTTCCAGCACATGCTCGGCTTTATTAAGCCCGGCATGACCGAGAAGCAGGTTCGCAACGAGCTCGAGAACTTTATGTTCGCCAACGGCGCCGACAGCTTGGCTTTTGGCTCCATCGTGGCGAGCGGTCCCAACACCGCCAACCCGCATGCCGTGCCGAGCGATCGCGTGATCGAGAAGGGCGACTTCGTCCTGATGGACTACGGCGCGGGCTACTGTGATTACCGCTCCGACATGACACGCACTGTTGTGATGGGCGAGCCCACGCAGGAGCAGCTTGACCTGTACGCGCTCGTGCGCCGTACGCACGAGGAGTGCGTCGCCGCCATTCATCCGGGCGTCGAGGGCAACGACATCTTCAAGCTCTCCAAGAAGATCATCGGCGATGCCGGCTATGGCGATTACTACAACCATGGTTTGGGCCACGGCGTGGGCATCGACATCCACGAGCTGCCCAACTTCAACCGTAGCAAGAACATCATTGAGGTCGGCTCGGTTATTACCATGGAGCCCGGCGTCTACCTGCCCGGTGTGGGCGGCGTGCGCCTGGAGGACTACGGCGTCGTCACCGAGAACGGATATGAGCCCTTCACCAAGACCCCGCACGACCTGTACGTCATCGATTGCTAGACCATTTCGATAGATTTTTGGGGCGGGGCGTCCGGAGCAATTCGGACGCCGGTTGATTTTCAATCTCAACGCAACAGCCTGAACGGACCCCGCGTTTCCGCAGCTAG
>CABUPE010000002.1 GCA_902493515.1 uncultured Collinsella sp. | reverse complement strand
GCGCAACGCGTTGCGCTGAGTCCTGAGGCTGTTGCAATGAAAATGAGAATCAAGGGTGCAGTCCGCTATCTAGTTTTGAATACTAGATAGCGGCCCAATCGGTCTGCAAGATGGCTATAATTGAATGGGAACGATTAGAAAGGACCCTCTATGAGCTGGGCACTTATCTCCGATTCAAGCTGCAACCTCCGCGATTGGCAACCGATCGCACCCCATACCACCTTTGCATTTGCGCCCCTCAAAATTCGAGTGGGGGAGCGTGAATTCGTCGATGACCTTTCGCTCGATGTTCATGAGCTCAACTGCGCTGTTCAGGCGGAGACGAATGCCTCTTCGAGCGCTTGTCCCAGCGTGGGGGAGTGGGCCGAGCTCTTCAAATTGGCAGACAAGACCATCTGCATGCCGATCTCTGAGGGCGTGTCGGGCAGCTACAACGCGGCAGCCACGGCTCGCGATATGGTTCTTGCCGAGGAGCCCGACCGACAGATTCATCTAGTCAATTCACGCGCAGCTGGCGGCAAAATGGATCTCATTTTCTTGCTGTTCGACCGCTATCTTGCAAGCAATCCGAATGTCTCATTCGAGGATGCTTGCGCATACTTCGATAGCCTTGAACAGAACAGCAAAATCCTCTTCAGTTTGTGCAATTACGAAAACCTCGCCAAAGCCGGACGTATCCCTAAGGCAGCCGGCGTCATTGCCAACAAGCTCAATATCCGCATTTTGGGCACGGCGAGTGAGGCCGGTAAAATCGAACTCGTCGGGCACACGCGTGGCGAAAAGAAGATGCTCAACAAGATCATCGACACTATGGAAGCCGAGGGCTTTACGGGCGGTGAGGTCATCATCGATCACGTTGAGAACGAAGCTGGAGCCCAGGCGCTTACTGATCGCATAGTCGAACATTGGCCCGGCTCCAAGACCATCATCATGCCCTGCAACGGCCTGGATTCCTATTACGCCGAGATGCACGGCCTGATCATCGGCTACGGCATGGGCGTAGCTTCGGGCAAATAAAGTCCAACCAAGCAAAAAAACGGGCGGGACAAAGCGACAGATGGCTCTTTGTCCCGCCCGTTTTATACGTCGGCTAGCTATTAAACCCGTTGAACTTGAGATAGCTCATCAAGTAAGCCTTCAAAACAAAGGATGAAACCGCGCTGCGCACAAGCAGCGACTCACGCGTTACCTGATGCGCCGTATCGGGAACCGGCGTCTGCTCGACGGAAAACGCCGAACGAATCGATGCCTCGAGCTGATCGACCACATAATCAAAGGCCGTCGGGGCATCGTAGCTCAAACGCTGAATGTTAAAGAGTGCCTGCACCGCAGCAATAGGTAGCACCTGCTTAAAGATGCAGATAGCGATCAGGCGGGCAATCTGCTCGCGGCCATATTGCTTTTTGACCGGAGCAGGCACCAGGCCGACCTTCACGTAGTTATTGATCATCGATGGCGTAATGACAGGCTGCTCAACGCAAATGGACAGCGGCTCCATCCACAGCGCAACATACTCAATAACCTGGTCGCGGTAGAGCGTCACATTGGGCAACTGGTTATAGCGCGGCAGACTCAACGTATTAAGTTTGCGCACGATATCGGACTGAATAAATGCATCGGGCAGCACAGTGGGCTGAATATCCTCAGGCTTAATGCTGACCGATGTATCGGACATCGGGATAACGCGTTTGGCGTGGTTCATAAGGATCCTCCGTTCATTAGCTATATTGTATTCTAGGTTATCTTGTTTTGCATACCATATAGCCGGCAAGTAAAAGTGGTTGGACAGCACATTGATGCACCGTCCAACCACTTTGTTTTAAAGATAGCAACCTTACATAAGATATATTATCGTACTTATCCGCGGAGAAACGCATATGCGCTCGTTGCTGCTATGGCTCCGTCAGAAACGGCGGTCACAACCTGGCGTAAGCGTTTGGAACGGATGTCGCCAGCAGCGAATAGACCTTGCGTGCGTGTCGCCATGGATTCATCAGTCAGAATGCCGCCATCAGGCGCCAGATCGACTAAATGCTCAACAAGCTCGGTATGGGGTTGCGTGCCGGTAAAGACAAAAATGCCAAACGAGCCAGGCTCAAATGACTCGGTATGAATTTCCCCGGATGCATTGTCCTTAAAGGCAATCGTCGTTGGCATCGCTTCACCAGAAAGTTCAACAATACTAGTTTGGTACCTAACTGTAATATTGTCCTTTTCGAGTACTTTCTGAACAACACCATCAGGCGCACGAAACTGGTCGCGGCGCAGCACGATGGTCACACTGCTGGCAATATCTGACAGGAACAGAGCCTCCTCGCAGGCAGCATTGCCGCCGCCGATGACAAAGACCTGTTTGCCGCGGAAGAACATGCCGTCACATGTTGCGCAATATGAAACGCCACGACCGCGATACGTATCCTCGCCAACAAAACCAGCAGATCGCGGCGTGGCACCCATGCAAGCGATAACGCTCGAGGCCAGCGTATCGCCCATATCGTGATGCACCGTAAACAGCGCTGCATCGGCATCGTAATCGATACCCGTAACCATGCTCCATGCGACCTGAGCTCCCAAGCCCTCTGCATGCTGCTGAAAACGCTCGCCGAGTTCGGCGCCACTCAAGAGCGGAATGCCCGGATAGTTCTCGACTTCATTGGTCGTGGCGATCTGTCCACCCGACATGCCCTGCTCAATCACGGTCGTCGTCAGGTTGGCACGCGCAGCGTAAATGGCGGCAGCATAGCCCGCGGGGCCTCCACCGATAATCGCAACATCAATCGGCTGATCGGTAGTCATGAAGAATCCTCTCGTCGAAACGTTGTCGTTCTTTGCGCTCATACCCAAATTTACGTGAACATGACACTCATGCACTACAATGATAAATCGCGTAACAAAGCTGAAGGGGAGTTATCGATGGATCAAACGCAGACGAGCAATAGCGCTCCCCTGCCCATGCAAGCCACTCCCCAACCGGAGCAAATGACCGTTTCACCTGCACAAAAACCCCTGGTAACCATTGTGCACGCATCGGTTGGATCGGGCCACAAAGCCGCCGCCAACGCGATTGCACAAGCATTTGACCTTATCCGCGGCACCAAGGGAATCCCTGAGGATATTGAAATTGAAGTGCTCGATATCCTTGATTTTGGACGTATTAAATTCGACGGCAATAAGACCGCGGCTTCTTTTACGGGAGCCACACGCCCCATTTACGACCTGACCTGGCGATATACGCTTACGGGGCATCTTCTCTGGGGTGGCGGCACGGCATGGTCGCGAATTATGTTCCCCGCCTTCAACGAATATATTCGTCGCCGCAGGCCTATAGCCGTGGTCGCAACGCACATCACAGCAGCCAATGTTGCCGTGGGTGCCCGCGTTATTACGGGTATCGATTATCCGGTCATCTGCGTACCAACAGACTATGAAGTCGAAGGCTTTTGGCCCCACAAGGACACCGACCTGTTCTGCGTGGCCAACGAGTTTATGGCCGAAACGCTCCGCCCCCGTAAGGTCCCCGAAGCAAAGATTCGCATTACAGGTATCCCCATTCGCGCCGGGTTTGACACGGATTACAGTCGCAAGGAAGAACTTCAGAAGTTCAACCTCCCCGTCGACAAGACCATTGTGCTGGTAATGGCCGGCGCCAGTTTACCTCAACCGTACGTTCGCTTTCGCGCGGAGATGGACCGCACCCTCCCCTTCCTGCGCAGCTTCGAGGACATGCACTTTATCTTTTTGCCGGGCAAGGATAAGGAATACGCCACCCGACTCAAAACGCTCTTCGACGCCATGAAGCTCGAAAACGTCACAGTTCTGGACTACGTGGATGACATGGCGGCCCTCATGCACGGCTGCGACCTGGCAATCCTCAAGTCGGGCGGGCTCACCGTCACTGAGTGCCTGTGCGCGCATCTACCGATGATTCTGCTGGGCAAATCATACGGTCAGGAAAAGGCCAACACAACGATGCTCACCGGCATGGGCGCCAGCATGCATGTCACCACCGCACGTGAACTCATCGTAACCCTACGTCACTTGCACGACCATCCCGAATCACTCAAAGCCCTACTCATCAACGGCGAAGTACTACGCCGCCCCCACGCAGCCGAAGATATAGCCATCGCAACCATGGAGCTCGTAGGCAAACCCCAAAAGCGCAAACGAGCCTTCTGCCGCTTCTACTGGGGCGATAAACCCGCGCATATTCGCTAGGGTCTTAATGTCCGCTAGCCTGCGGGAGGCCCTATATATCATCCCGTGCTCAAACATTCTCGCTTCGCTGCGAAACTGCGCGCGGGACGATATATAGGGCCTCCCGCAGGCTAGCTGCGTTAACGTACTAGCAGCTATACCAGATTCCCCACCAGTAAAATCTGCAAAGGGGAACCAGAAAATATAAATACAGTAAGCCGACGCTACAAGGGGACGGTCCCTTTGTAGCGTCGGCTTACTAGAAAAGTAAATATTGTTTCAAGCGAGTAGCCGCCCGCCCGCCTCTCACACATATCGTTCCACGCGCAGTTTCGCAGCGAGCGAAGCGAAGCGAGAATGTTTGAGCATGGAATGATATGTGTGAGAGGCGGGCGGGAGGGATACGAGCGCCCCTAGGCGACGCCGGAGGAGCCGAAGCCTCCTTTGCCTCGGTCGGTTTCGTCTAGTTCTTCTACTTCCATGAGGTTGACCGTGGGGACTTCTTGGATGACGAGTTGGGCTATGCGGTCGCCTTTATTGATTTGGATGTTGTTGGTGGGATCCAGGTTGATGAGGATAACCTTGAGTTCTCCTCGGTAGTGGGCATCGATGAGGCCCGGCGTGTTGACTATAGACAGGCCCTGTTTGATGGCGAGACCGCTACGGGGCTGGACGAAGCCGGCGTAGCCGTCGGGCAGGGCGATGGCCAACCCAGTAGAGACCAGACGGCGTTCGAAGGGCTTCAGGACGCAGTCCTCGTTGGAGCGCAGATCCAAGCCGGCATCGGTTGGATGGGCGTATTTGGGAAGCTCGACGGTGGGGTCGAGACGCTTTATGTTGACGGTAATGTTGGACATGGAATCACCTTAGCTTGTCAAGCTCTTGCAGAAACTCATCGACGTCTTTGAAATCGCGGTAGACCGAGGCAAAACGGATGTAGGCCACCTTGTCGATCTTGGCCAAGCGCTTGAGCACCATGTCACCCAACTCATGGGACGTGACGGCCGTCAGCGTGCGAGAGCGCAGCTCGACCTCGATGTCGTCGATAATCTCATTGAGCTTCTTAGTGTCGATATCGCGCTTAATGGTGGCGCGCATCAAGCCGACGAGCAGCTTATTGCGATCGAACCGCTGCTTGGTTCCGTCTGACTTAATGACCTCGATTGGGTCTTCACATCGCTCAAACGTTGTAAAGCGATAGTTACACGAGCAACATTCGCGACGGCGCTTAATGGTGTTATTTGACTCCTGCATACGAGAATCAACGACGCGGGTATGTGCCTTGCCGCATTTGGGACAGCGCATGGTACCTCCTCTTAAACGATAACAAGGGTACCATGCGCAGCGCGATAATGATTACGAACGAGCAGGAACCTTAAGATGCGCACCGGCGGCGAGCGAACCATGCTCCAGATGATTGACGTTACGGATCATGTCGGAAGTCTCTTGCGTGGAAAGGCCTTTGATGGGATATTCCTCGGCAAGCGACCAAAGAGAATCACCAGGCTGAACGCGAATAGTCTCGTAGGTAACGTTGGAAACGGACTCGGCATACGCGGCGTGACGAGCGCTAAAGACCGACGTAGCGAGGACAACGAAGAGCGTAAGCGCAACGGCAACGGCGACAATCGTCGGAACCTTCAGGGCAACGCGGGCCGGCGCAACTACAGCCTGCTGATTGCGAGCAGACTTTACGGTCAAAGGCTGAAAGCCGGAGCGGCCACCCTGAACAACCGTAAAAGTGGGTTCTGCAGGCGTCTCGAGTTTAAGGGCAAGGTTTCCCTGGACCATATTCGTTGCGTTCATCATGTTCTCCTCTCGCGTGTTTTGCTGAGAACAGTTTTATCAAGCCGCGCGGACAAAAATGTCTAGCGCGAGAACGAATGTTCGGTTATTATTATCTTCGAACAGTTGTTCCTGTCAAGCAAAATTCGAACATTTGTTTGACATGGGTAGAGAGGATGCCCTGATGGCTCGCAAAATTACCAAGCGTCAGCAGCAAATTTACGACTTCATCAAGGAATATCAGCAGGAGAAAGGTTATCCGCCCAGCGTGCGCGAGATGGCTTCTGCCGTGGGCCTTTCCTCCCCCAGCACCGTGCACGCCCATCTATCTGCCCTGGAGGCGCGCGGGCTACTCAAGCGCGATGCCACCAAACCGCGCGCCCTGGAACTCTTTAACGAGGACGGTTCCTCTGTCTCAATTTCTAAATCTGACGAGCCCACCGCACCTCGCGGAACGGTCTCGCTACCGCTCGTTGGTCGCGTCGCGGCTGGGATTCCCATTCTGGCCGAGCAGAATATAGAAGACACTTTTACTATCCCGACCGAAATCGCCACTGATCAGGGTTCCTTTATCCTTGAGGTGCATGGGAGCTCAATGATCAATGTCGGCATCTTCAATGGCGATTACATCATCGTCCGTGAACAAAAGAGTGCCATGAACGGCGAAATTGTCGTGGCCATGATTGATGGTTCAGCGACCGTCAAGACATTCTACAAGGAGCAGGGACGCGTACGCCTGCAGCCTGAGAATGACACCATGGAGCCTATCTATGCAACGAATCCCGTTATCTTGGGCAAAGTCGTCGGCTTGATGCGCCGGTTCTCGTAATGCAAAAACGCATCACCATCTTTGATAGCGTCCGCGGGTTTACGATGATTTCAATGGCAGGTTTTCACGCTTGCTACGATCTCGCCTACCTGTACGACTGGGATATGCCCTGGTTTACCCAGACCGTCTTTCAAGACATCTGGCGCGCCAGCATCAGCTGGGTATTTTTGTTTATCGCGGGTTGGATGTGCACCCTTTCGCGCAACAATATCAAACGTGCCGCCAAATACGCCTTAGCAGCACTCGTCGTCTGGCTGGCAACAACACTTGTCTCAGTCGACGATTCGGTTAATTTTGGCATCATCTACTGCATGGCCGCATGTACCGGCATCGTGGCGTTGACCGATCCCGTCCTTAAGAAGATATCGGCGAGATGGGGCATGTCCCTATGCCTTGTGTTGTTCGCCCTCACCTGGAGCATCCCCAAAACGATCTACCCTGTCCCCCACCTGGCGTGGCTGGGATTTCCAAGCCCTGGGTTTGTCTCAGGTGATTACTATCCCATCATCCCGTTTATCTTTATGTATCTTGCAGGATACTTCGCCGCACACATAGCGCAGGGAATCGATAAGACCATCCCAAGCTGGGCCTACGCCAATCCCATCCCGGCGCTCGCCAGCCTTGGACGTCACGCACTCCCCTTTTATCTGCTGCATCAGCCCATCATACTGGGCATTTTGGAGCTCGTCTACTCGGTGCGATAACGCTTGAGCCGCGGCGCGATACGAGCCGGCAGCTTCGCAACAATACGAACGCCGCCCTCAAGATACTCCTCGTGCAAAAGGGTTCCCTGTTCATGCACCAGCGTGATGAGGGCGCCCTCGCGATACGGGATATCAGCGGAGAGCAACACATCGGTGGCAGCCGCCTCACGAGCAATACGGTCGACGAGATCGTCGAGCCCCTCGCCCGTCTGGGCCGAGAACAGCACGGCCTCGGGATAGCGACGACGGAAACTCAATCGATCAACGCTATCGAGAAGATCGATTTTATTGAACACCGTAAGCGTCAAACGCTCGCCGGCACCGATCTCGTCAAGAACGCGATCGACTGCCTCGAGCTGGCGCTCGTAGTCCTCGTCAGAGGCATCCACAACTTTAAGGATCAGATCGGCACCAAGAACCTCAGACAGCGTGGACTTAAAGGCATCGACCAGACCGTGCGGCAGTTTTTGAATAAAGCCGACGGTATCGGTAATCGTCATGCCGCGACCGCCGGGCAGGCGATACGAGCGCGTCGTCGGGTCGAGCGTAGCAAACAGCTTGTCCTGCGAAAGTACCGTAGAGCCGGTCAGACGATTGAGCAACGTCGATTTACCGGCATTGGTATAACCGGCTAACGCGACGCGAAACGCCGGTGACTCAATGCGGCTCTTGGATTGAACATCGCGGCGCTGTTCAACCTGCTTGAGCTCACGACGAAGCGCAGCGATCTTATTACGAATGAGGCGACGGTCGACCTCGAGCTGACTTTCGCCCTGACCAAAACGTGAGCCGATGCCGCCGCGCGTCTGCTCCTTGGCGAGATGGCTCCACATGCCACGCAGGCGAGGCAACAAATATTGAAGCTGTGCCAGTTGTACCTGCAGGCGTCCCTCACGCGTCTGAGCATGCAGACCAAAGATATCCAGGATCAGTGCTGTACGATCGATAATCTTTACCGGCTCGCCCACGGCTTTCTCCAAATAGGATTGCTGCGAGGGGGTCAGGTCGTCGTCAAAAATAACGACATCGGCATCCATGCGATGCACCAGGCCGCAAAGCTCCTCTACCTTACCGGAACCGATAAACGATTTAGGATACGGCTTTACCAAACGCTGCGACAAGCGTGCCACGCACTGGGCACCAGCTGTGTGGGCAAGACGCTCCAGCTCATCAAGCGAGCGATCGAGCGGCCATGCATTGTCGCGCCACTCAACACCAACTAAAATGGCACGCTCGGGCTCGGGTGCCGTGGGAACAAGGGGGAAACGGGCCATTAGGCAGCCTCAATACGATGCAGGATATCCTCAACGACCTCATCGATCGTACATTCATCCATATCAAACCACACGATACGGTCATCGCGCTTAAACCACGAAAGCTGACGCTTGGCATAACGACGCGAACGCATCTTAATGAGTTCGCGGGCCTCATCCATGCTCATCATGCCATTGAAAGCATCGATGATCTCTTTATAACCAATTGCCTGCATCGACGTCAGGGCATCTCCCAGCCCCTCGTCCATAAGACCGCGGACCTCATCGACAAGACCCTGCTCAAACATCAGATCGACGCGCAGATTAATGCGCTCGTAGAGCACCTCGCGATTACGCGTCAGACCAAACCATAGGGCATGATAATGCTCGCGCGGAACACTAAACTGACTTTTTTGCTGTGCATAGGAGATACCATCATCATGCATCTCGAGCGCACGAATCACACGGCGCACGTTATGGGGATGAATAACAGCAGCCGATTCTGGATCGCGCTCGGCAAGCAGGGCATGCAGTTCTTCCTCGCCAATACGCTCGGCAAGCTCCTGATAGCCCGCACGGCGATCGTCCTCAAGTTCACCCGAGGGAAAGTCCATCTCATCGAGGGCTGCCTTGAGATATAGCCCCGTACCTCCGCAAAAAACCGGCAGGCAACCCGAACCAAGGAGACGTTCAACATGCGCGCGAGCGTCAGCCTGATAAAGCGCCGCAGAATATGCCACACCCGGCTCTACAATGTCGACGAGACGCAGCGGCGCCGTGCACTCATCGGGTGCCATCTTTGCGGTACCGATGTCCATGCCGCGATAGATTTGCATCGCATCGCACGACAGCACTTCGGACGAAAGACGAGCTGCCAAACGGTCGGCAACATCACTCTTACCAACCGCCGTCGGACCGACGATCGCAACGGCGAAAAGACCTGCCCCGGGAGAAACCATTAGCGCGGCTCGCCCACAACGGAACCGGACAAATACCAGGTCTTGGCAACGTCAACGTCAACATCAACGATCTTGCCAACAAGCTGATCGATGCTGTAACCCTCAGGGATAGGCGCATGCACGGTCTGATTCTTGGGACTCTTGCCCAGCAGGACCGCATCGTTCTTTTTACTCGTTCCCTCAATGAGCGCGGGAACCACAGTATGAAGCTCGCCCTGGTTATACTCGTGTGCCGTGGTCTCGATAACCTTAACCAGGCGATTGAAACGCTCGAGAATAACCTCATGCGGCGTAGGATCGTCAATCTCGGCGGCCGGGGTACCGGCACGCTTGGAATAGATGAAGGTATAGGCCTGAGCATAGCGGACCGTCTCGGAAAGCGAGAGCGTCTGCTCAAAGTCTTCTTCAGTCTCGCCCGGGAAGCCAACGATAATGTCGGTCGAGAGCGCGATATCGGGCATGCGGTTGCGAATGCGATCGACAAGGCTCAGATAGTCCTCGCGTGTATAACGGCGATTCATCTCTTTGAGGATCCGCGTCGAACCTGACTGGACGGCCAAGTGCAGCTGCGGCATAACGGCAGGCGTCTCGGCCATGGCGTCGATGGTCTCGGGCAACAGATCCTTGGGATGCGAAGACGTGAAGAAGATGCGCTCCACACCCGTATCGCCCACGGCACGTAGCAGATCGGCAAAACGCGGCTTGCCAAACAGATCGCGACCATATGAGTTAACGTTTTGGCCCAGCAGTGTAATCTCACGCACGCCCTGGCGCACCAAACCGGTCACTTCGTCGACAATTTCCTCGAAGGGGCGGCTCTTTTCGCGACCGCGCACGTACGGCACAATGCAATAGGTGCAGAAATTATTGCAGCCCGTCATGATGGGCACCCAGGCGTGATACTGGGTCTCGCGATGCCACGGCATGCTCATAGCATCCGTATCCTCATGCTCATTGGTGCGGATATGACGCTTGCCATCAAGGAACGCCTCGGCAATGAGCTCGGCCACATGTGCGATGGAATGCGTGCCAAAGATGACATTGACGTTATCGACGTTGGTGAGCAGACCCTCGCCATCGCGCTGTGCGATGCAACCACCAACGGCAACCACGCGCTTGCCCGAAGGCGAAGGCGGCAGGCTTTTGCAGGAATTGCACTGACCGTACAGGCGCGTATCGGCAGCCTCGCGCACACAGCACGTCATGAACACAACGATATCGGCATGCTCGGGATCGAGCGCCATGAGGCAGCCATACGAATCAAGCAGGCCACTCACACGCTCGGAGTCGTGCTGATTCATCTGGCAGCCAAATGTGCGGATAAAATAGGTTTTACCGGCAAGAATATCGCGTACGGAACGCTGGTCCATGTGCATAAGTCCTAACGATGGGGAGCGAAACGAGGCAAGCAGAAGCTATGCCACAGGCTTAACGTCATCCATGACGACGTTATCCATAGCAGCTCGATTGATCTGGTGAACGTAGATAGAAAGGCGGATGGCCGTGCGCGACTCCCCGTTAATGAGGATGTCGGAGAACACAGGCGCGCAGGAAATATCAAAACCGGTTGGAATCAAAAAACCGCGCGCGATAGCAACAGCCTTAATGGCCTGGTTGACAGCACCGGCACCGACACACTGGATGTTGACGGGTACACCATCCTTGACCATGCCGGCGATGGCGCCGGCAACGGACGCGGGCGATGATTTGCTTGATACCTTCAGGCAATCCATGAAGAAACTCCTGCGTTTAAAAGTACGTTTTAACTGCAATAACTGTATCGTACCGAGTGGACTCGGTAAAGGCACTATTCCTCTTTGGCAAGATCGAAGGTCACAGTGATTCGATCACGCGAAACACGAATCTTTGGGTCGCCGCAAAGGTTGAGATAGTACCGGGCGGCAAGGTCATTAAAGTCGCGCTCCACAGCACGCGAAAACTGTGCCATGTCATCCTTGGCAATACGTAGCCCGCGACGATCCTTCGCGAGATCGACAGGAGCCGGCGCATGCGAGGACGAATCACGCTCGCGCAGCAGACGCGCGGTCACACCGCGAACGGGCTTAATCTGCCCTGCCAAAATGCGATGGGCCGTGCGCTCGGACATCTCAAGACCCAAACCCGAGCAGATACGGATAAAGTCCTCGGCATCAGAGGCAAGGCCTAAACGATCGACAACCGGAAGCTCGCTCTCATCATCAATAAACAGGAGACGAGACGTATCGAGCCGACTTGACGCCTGAGCATAAAGGGTCGCGGCAATCTCAGACGGAGAACCAAGATAGACATCGCAACCACGCAACTCCTCGAGCGCAAACTCACAGGCAGCGCGAATAATATTATGCGGACCGCGAGCACAGACATAACGTCCGTCCTCATCCTTGACGGCCTGGGGCCAGCTGGACTGATCGGCACGCTCGCTGAGGCGGTCGGCCGCAACGCTCACCTTAAAGGCTGAGCCAAGATCGACACCAGACGTGACCACGCGGGCCTCGTCGGTGTTCTGCTTGATCGAAAACAATGCCATGCCACGACCGTGAACGCCCCAACGGTCCATCTTCATGCTCTCAAGCTTTGAGGTAACGCGAGCATCGAAGATTCGCTCTTGCATATCCTGCGGAACACCCGAGCCGTTATCCAGAAAGACAAGCGTGCGGACGCCATCTTCCTTGGTCGTAGCGAGATAGACTTTGTCGGCGCCAGCATCGCGAGCATTACGGAGCATTTCGATGACGATATCCTCGACATGCTGAATGTCGTGCTTTGCCTGGCGCCGCTCGGCCTCCGAAACGCGGAGGCGGACATACCCCTCGCCAAGGTTCTCCTCGACGCGAAGGTTGCCCTCCCCCGACATCGACGCGATAAATGAGATGAGCTCGTTCGCGTCGCTCATGTTATTTAGCGATATCGACAGCGCGGCTCTCGCGAATCACGACGACGCGCACCTGACCGGGATACTCCATCTCTTCCTCGATCTGATGGGCGATATCGTGAGCCAGGACCGTGGACTGGGCATCGGAGATCTTGTCCGGCTGAACCATGACGTGGACCTCGCGACCAGCCTGCATGGCATAGGTACGCTCGACACCGTCATGGGAGTTGGCGATCTCCTCGAGCTTCTCAAGACGCTTGATGTAGTTCTCGGCAGACTCGCGACGGGCGCCGGGGCGAGAGGCAGAGACAGCATCGGCGGCCTGTACCAGGACATCGAGCACCGTGTTGGGGTCGACGTCGGCATGATGAGCCTCGATAGCGTGGACGATAACGGGCTTCTCGCCATAACGGCGGGCAAGCTCGGCGCCGATGACGGCATGCGGGCCCTCGACGTCGTGGTCGATTGCCTTGCCCAGGTCGTGCAGCAGGCCGGCGCGCTTGGCGGTCACAACGTCCAGGCCAAGCTCGGAAGCCATCACGCCGCACAGGTCGGAGACCTCGAGGGAGTGCTGAAGCACGTTCTGGCCAAACGAGGTGCGGTAACGCAGAGCACCGAGGGTCTTGACGATCTCGGGGTGCAGGTCGTGAATGCCGGTGTCGAAAGCAGCCTGCTCGCCGGCCTCGCGCACGCGCTGCTGAACCAGGTCGGCAGCCTTGTGATACATCTCCTCGATGCGGGCGGGGTGAATGCGGCCGTCGGCGATGAGGTTCTCGAGGGCGACACGGGCGGTCTCGCGACGGACCGGGTCGAAGCTCGAAAGAACGACGGTCTCGGGCGTGTCGTCGATCACGAGGTTGACGCCGGAAACCTGCTCGAAGGTCCGGATGTTGCGACCCTCGCGACCGATGATACGACCCTTGAGGTCATCAGAGGGAATGTGCACGGAGGTAACGGTGACCTCGGCAGTGTGGTCGGCAGCGCAGCGCTGAATCGCCAGGGACAGAATCTCCTGGGCGGTCTTGTGGCACTCGACGCGAACCTGCTGCTCGGACTCGCGAATGATCGTGGCGGCCTCGTGGGTGACCTCCCCGCGAACCTTATCGAGGAGCTCCTTGTGGGCGTCCTCGCGGGTAAGGTCGGCAATACGCTCGAGCTCGGAGGCCTGCTTTGCGCAGAGCTCCTCGAGCTCGCGGGAGCGCTTCTCGACCTGACCGGCCTGGCTGGACAGCTGATGCTCGCGCTTGTCGAGAGCGTCGTTGCGGCGATCAAGGGATTCCTCGCGCTGCATCACGCGGTTCTCGAGCGTACGAATCTCGTTCTTACGCTGTTTGTCCTCGGCCTCGGCGGCCTGCTTGTTCTTGATGATTTCCTCTTTAGCCTCGAGCAGAGCCTCTTTTTTGAGGGTCTCGGCCTGACGCTTAGCATCACCGATCAGGGACTCAGCCTGTGCGTGTGCCGACTGGATCTTTTCGTCGGCCTCGTGAAGACTACCCTGCTTGGCGGTGCGCATGAAGGCAATGGCGGCGATGGCACCCAAAACGATGCCAACGAGCGCTGCGATGATAGGCATGCTCACTCCTTTTTATGGATTCGTTACACAACAAAGCGAACCGTCCTTACGAACGGCTCGCGACATTTGAGTAATATGGGCGCAGCTTATGCGGGTCGGATACAGATAAACATATAAACAAACTCATCACAGATGAGCACATATCACAAAGCAAATGACAGTGTTTATCGTACGTTGAACCACAACAACTGTCAAATAAATGGCCCCAGTACGGCGGTTAAAACGCGGTGAATGGCAGGGCCACAAAACGCATACGCCTAAACCGAACATTCCTCGCGTTCAAAATCGAGACGTGCCTTAACGGCATCGGCGGCGATGTGATACGAGAAGCCCTTGCCCATCAAAAACCGAACCAGTTTTTCGAATCCGCGCGTCTCTGGAACACGCCGCTTGGCGAGCAGGGCTGACGCACGCGCCGAATCGTCTTCGACGGCAAAATAATCCTCGGGATAACCGGGAATGTCATCGAGCACGACATGACGACGCTTAAGCTCGGTCTCGATTTTGCGCTGTCCCCAACCGCGCCGCTTGTGTTCCTCGATAAAGTACGAGCAAAAGCGGTTCTCGTCTAAAAAGCGATACTCGGTGGCGCGCTCGACGGCGAAATCAATCGCGGGCTGGCGAAAGCCGTAGCGAGCCAACTTGTCACGGACCTCACCCGTCGCATGGTCGCGGCGCGATAACATCTCGGTCACCATGGTAAGTGCACATTTACGCTCGATGAGCTGCACCGCCTCACGAAAGTTGTCCCAATCACAGGGAAGATCGGGGCGGTTTTTGACATACAGCCGCGCGACCCGCACGGGAATCCAAATAGACCGCTCAAAATCGCCCTCAAGCTCACAATCGATATGTGCGCAAGGCTTTTTGGACGCATACCCGCTCGAGAACGAGGAGGCCGCCTTCTTATCGGGAAAGACGACCGTGGCCTCGGTCACCGTATACGACATACGAGAATCCGTTACTCGTCGTCATCATCGAGCATGGCAGAGCCATCGATGGCGTAAAGCTCATCAAACTCCTCAGGCGCAGGCTGATCGGTCAGCTCCACCTCGGACGGAGCATCGTCATCAAACTCAAGCCCGCAGGCAAGGCGGACCTTATGCTCAATCTCGTCAGCGCAATCGGGGTGTTCGCGCAGGAACGCCTTGGCGGCCTCGCGACCGTTGCCGAGCTTGTCCTCGCCATAGGCAAACCAGGAGCCCATCTTCTTGCAGATGCCGCACTCGACAGCCATGTCCAGAATCGAGCCCTCCTTAGAGATGCCCGTACCGTACATGATGTCGAACTCAGCAGAACGGAACGGAGCTGCCACCTTGTTCTTAACGACCTTGGCGCGCACGCGGTTGCCGATAACCTCGTCCTTAAGCTTAATGCTGTCGATACGGCGAATGTCGATACGCACCGAAGAGAAGAACTTAAGGGCGCGGCCGCCCGTCGTAGTCTCGGGGTTGCCGAACATGACGCCGATCTTCTCACGCAGCTGGTTAATGAAGATGCACGTCGTGTTGGACTTGGACAGCGAGCCGGCGAGCTTGCGGAGCGCCTGGCTCATCAGGCGAGCCTGAAGACCGACCGTAGTGTCGCCGATTTCTCCCTCGATCTCGGCACGCGGGGTCAGCGCGGCGACGGAGTCGACGACGATGGCATCGATGGCGCCGGAACGCACAAGCATGTCAACGATTTCGAGCGCCTGCTCACCCGTATCGGGCTGGGAAATGAGCACCTCGTCGATATCCACGCCGATGCGCGCGGCATACGTGGGATCGAGCGCGTGCTCGGCATCGATAAATGCCACAACGCCACCCATTGCCTGGGCCTCGGCCAAGATCTCGAGCGAAAGCGTCGTCTTACCGGAGGACTCGGGACCGTAGATCTCGACGATGCGGCCGCGCGGCACACCGCCGATACCCAGAGCGGCATCGAGTGCCAGAGCGCCCGTAGGGATGGCCTCGACCTCGAGCTCGGGGCCACCGTCGCCGTACCTCATGATGGAACCCTGGCCGAATTTCTTCTCGATCTCGGCCTTGGTGGTGGCGATCATCTCATCGCGCTCTTTACCCGTCGTGCGAGCATGAACGGTACGTACGGGACCTGAATTCTTGGCCATGAATAGCCCTCCTCTTAACAACCTGCATCGATAATAAACGAACGGCTGTTCGTGGTCAACCGTTCAGATAAATCATATGCAGGCGGTCTTTCCAAAACCCAACCAAACGCCGACCAAACACTGACCAAATGCTTGACCACAAAGGACCAAATATGAACAAGGCAGGCAAAAATACATCTACAACCAGCACAAACGCCAAATGAGCCTAAGGTCCCTATCTCCACAATTAAGGGGCCCTAAGGCCCCTTAAAACACGTCTATTCCATAGAGTTGAGCACAAGGGCAATGCGACCCAGTGCCTCCGCGACCGCATGGGCACGAACACACGAACGATTGCCCTCATAGCGACAACGAATGGAGTCCACGATCGGCACTCCCCCATCGGCCGAGCGATACGCCCAGCCAATATAAAAAGTGCCAGCCGGATCGTCCTCGGTCCCTCCACCGGGGCCGGCATAGCCAGTCGCGCTCACGGCAATATCGCTCTGATACAGCTCCAGCGAACCCGACGCCATCTCGCGCGCAGTCTGATGCGACACCGCAGTGTAGCGGTCGAGCGTCTCCTGCTCAACACCCAGCACGCGATGCTTGATCTCATCGCAGTAGGTCACCGCACCGCCACGCAGCACCGCCGAGGCGCCCGAGATATCCGCAATCGTCGAGGCTATCATACCCGCCGTCAGCGACTCAGCCGTCGAAACCGTCACGCCCCGAGCGCTCGCGCGCTCGACGATATCGCGCGCCAGCTCCTCGTTATGTGCGGAAATCTGCTCAAAAGAGTCCGTCATACCCACCAGGACCTAGACCGAAAAGACGATCTTGCGGCAGTTCCAGAAGTACTGGGCGCCCGAGATAACGGTCAAGACAACGGCAACGGCATACAGGAAGCGCGACACCGAGTAGATGCCGAGCGTCAGCGCCACCGGGCCAAGGTGCAAGCCGGCCATAGCAAAAACGCACAGGTAACCGCAGATGGAGACCATCGTGGTTGCCGTTTTGTACTTGCCGAGCTTATCGGCCGCAACGACCACGCCGGCCGCACTCGCGACCATGCGAAGGGCGCTCACCAGCAGCTCGCGGAACAGGATAATGAACACGGACCACACGGTCACCGCGCCAAAATCCAAGAACAGCAGCAAGGCCGAGAACACCAGCAGCTTATCGGCGATGGGGTCCAAGAACTTGCCGAAATCGGTGATCTCGTTACGCGAGCGTGCCAGATAACCGTCGACCTTATCGGTGCACGACAGGATCACATACAGAATGAAGGCAGCGGCGGCGAGCGGACCGTCGAAGGTGCTCCAATCCGTACCGGCAACGCTCGTGTGAGACAGCGCCGACACGATCATGAACACCGGGATAAAGACGATGCGCACGCACGTCACGATGTTGGCGGGCGTCCAGACACTCGTCAGTTCCTTATTGCTCTCGTTAGCCACGACGCTCTCCTACTCCACAACATGACCGATAAGCTCATAGCAGAAGCTATCGGTAAACTCGACGGTCAGAATATCGCCCACGGACGCCTCGCTGGCGTCCAGATGCACCGCGCCATCGGAATCGGGCGCCTGGAACCAGGCATGGCCGATCAGCTCGGCGCCATCCTCGGTCTCTTCGATACCGTCGACGATTACCTGGGCGCGCTCGCCCACATGGGCGGCGGTGGCGGCAAAACCGAGCGACTCGGCCAGGTCCATGGCCTCCTGGGCGCGCTCGAGCTTAACCTCCTCATCGACCTGGCCCTCCATCTTGGCGGCCAGGCTACCTTCCTCACGCGAGTAGGCAAAGACACTCGTGTAGTCAAAGCCGACGGTGTCCATAAAGTCGATAAGGTCGCGGAACTCGTCGTCGGTCTCGGTCGGGAAGCCGACCATGGCCGTGGAACGAATCACGATGCCGGGGATGCGCTCGCGAAGGTCGCGGAACAGATCCTCGAGCTCCTGGCGTGAACCGGAGCGACGCATGGCCTTGAGAATGCGCGCGTCGCAGTGCTGCACGGGGATATCGATATAGGGCAGCACCTCGGGCGTATCGCGAATCGTCTCGATGAGTTCGTCAGTCATGCCCTCGGGCTGCAGATAGAGCACGCGGACCCAGACGTTATGCGGGCGCACGGCCTCGGCGACGGCACGCAGCAGCTGCGCCAGATTGCGCGGCGAGCCCTCGGCGACATCCTCGTCAGCAAAGTCGGTGCCCCAAATACCCGTATCCTGGCCGATCAGCACGATCTCGCGCACACCGCCGGCAACCAGGTCGCGCACCTCGGAGATAATGCTCTCGGCATTGCGCGAATGATAGCGACCGCGAATATAGGGGATCATGCAGAAGCTGCAGAAGCGGTTACAGCCATCGGAAATCTTGACGTAGGCGACAGCACCCTCGACAGTACGCTTGACCTGCGGGATATAGGCTGCGATCTCACGCTCGACACCCAACACGCCATCGATGACCGCCACGATGCCGTCCTCCTCGTCGGCCTTCACAAAGGCCGCGACCTCTGGCAGCTCGTCAGGCAGGTCGTCGCCATAGCGCGACGGCACGCACCCGCACATGACGATGGGGCAAGAACGAACGCCGTCCTGAACCTCGTTGGCGAGCTCGAGCGTGGTCTCGATGCTCTCGGACGTTGCGGAGGCGAGGAACGAGCAAGTATTGACGATGGCGATGTCGGCATCCTGCGGGTCGAATGCCTCCTCGTAGCCCGCGGCGGTCAAAAGAGAACGCATGCGGTCGGTGTCAACCTCGTTCTTAGCGCACCCGAGGGTGATGTAGAGCACGGAGCCCAACGGTGTATCCATGTTGGAGAGCGGTCCTTTCGATTGATATTAGCGGTAGTTGGTGAACTGCAGCGGCTGGCCGTAGTCCTGGTCGCGCAGGAACTGAATCACGGTCTGCAACGCGTCCTTCGAAGCAGAGGAAACACGCAGCTTGTCGGCCTCGATGGTCACCTTGACCTTGAGCTTTTGATCCTTGATGTCCTTGTTGATCTTCTTGGCGGTCGCCTGGTCGATACCCTCGACGATATGGCCGAGCACGCGCACGGTGCCGCCCGATGCCGCCTGCGGAGCATCCCACGAGACAGCCTTGAGGTCGATGCCGCGCTTGATGAGCTTGGAGATCAGCACGTCAACAATCTGTTTGGAGACAAAATCGGCCGGGGCATTGATCGTAAAGAGCTTGTCGCCCTTCGAAAGCTCGATCGTGGCGCCGGAATCCTTAAGGTCATAGCGCTGGGAAATCTCGCGCGTGGTCTGCTGGAAGGCGTTGTCGACCTCTTGCATGTTGACCTCGGACACGACGTCGAAGCTGGAATCTTTAGCCATGATGTTTCCTTTCGCGTACGAGCGGCTTAGTAGCTATCGTACGAATAGTCGGTAGAATCGCTGGGCGTCTGACCGTCAGTTGCGGTATCGGCGCCATCCGTGGACTGGGCATCGGTACCGTCGGTGGTATCGGTACCATCGGTGGTGTCGGTACCATCAGAACTTTCACCATTCTCGGAATCAGACGTCTCCTTCTTGGGAACAGTGATCGTCACGCGCGCCACGCCCGAGGTCTTGGTATCGTAACGGACCTTTTCACCGTTCTTGGTAACGGTGACATCGGAAGGCTTGGACGTGGTGATCTCGATCGAGGACTCGGGCGAGTACTCCTGCTCAAAGGGGCCAGTCGCTTGGGCGCCATAGACCGACTTGCCGTCGACCTTGACCTCAATCCACGCGGTCTTTCCCTTGGCAACGGAGACTTTGACCTTCGTGACCTCGTTCTCTTCCTTCTTGGCCGTCGTCTTGGTAGCGCCCGAGTCAGTCGACTCATCCGTCGCCCCATCGGTGTCTTCGTCCTCGTCGACCGTTTCGGTCTTCTTAGAAGACTTCTTGGTCGTCGTCTTGGTAGCAGTGGGCGTCTCGGGCGTGGTCTCGGGCGCCGAAGATGCGCAGCCGCGCAGAAGCACCACGATGAGCACAATCAACAACAGCGCAACGGCACCGATGCCGGCGTAGACGATACGCGGATCGAGCCCGTTGTTTTGAGGAGTACGTGATCCGCCGCGTCCACGATTGGAACTGCTGCGGCCGCCTCCCTGAGGCATACGACCACGATTGCTATCGGAACGGCCGCGATAGCCACCCTGGCCCTGAAGGCTGCGCTGACCCGAGCGGGGCGCAAGTTCACCGCGGCCTTGATAGCCACGCTGGCCCGAACGCGGAGCCGAAGAGCGCTGGCCATACGGCTGTGATTGAGAGCGAAGACGCGGCGTCACCTGCGTGGTATCGGCATCCGCATAGCCACCGCGAGAGCGACCAGAAGAGACCCCACGGTAACCGCGATCGGAATAGCCGCCGTCGCCATAGCCCGCACGAGGGTCACGTGCGACACCGAGGGCAGCGGGGAGTGCGCGCTCCTCGGGCGCCGGCGTGCTGCGAAAACGATCGCGCTGGGAACGAATCTCCTCGCTCGAGCCCGTCTCGGTAACATAACCAGCCTGCTGAGGGCGCTGGCCATAACGCGTCGAACGCCCGCCCTGAACCATCAGGAAGCGGCCGTTGTCGACCGAGGAGCGCGAATTGACGTAGCCTGCGGCGTCCTGAAAACGACCGCCCTGCTGCGACGTCTCGCGCTCATATGCCATCAGATCGTCAAAATAAGCGTTGACGACCTCCCGCGGATTGAGGCCCAAAAAGCGCGCATAGCTCGAAATCATGCCCTGCGCATAGCCGCGCGGAGGCATCGATGCAAAATTGCCATTCTCGAAAAACTCGATGATCTGCGGCCTGATTTTGATGGTGTTGGCGACCTGCTGAATGGAAAGGCCCATTCGGCGACGCTGCTCGAGCAGCATGTCACCAAAGCGTGCAGCCATCAGAATCCTCCAAACTCACGATCTTCACGTGCCATCTCGGCGTCGACGGATTCCAGCGCGGCAAGGCCTTCTTCATCCAGTAGGACCTCGCGCGGCTTGGAACCGTCGGGCGGTCCGACGACACCCTTTTCTTCCAGCATGTCCATAATACGCCCGGCGCGCGCATAGCCAACCTTCAGGCGGCGTTGCAGGCCAGATGTGGAGCCCAGCTGCGATTCCACCACAATATGAGCGGCTTCCCAGATAAGCGGATCGTCGTCCTGAGGCTCGGCAACGCCGGTGCGCACGATGCCGCCGCCACCTGCCATGGACATGGAGGCAGGTGCCACAGCCGACAGGATCTCCTCGTGGTAGTCGGGCTCGCTTTGCGACTTGACGAACTCGACAATCTCGTTGATCTCGTCATCCGAAACAAAGCAGCCCTGGATACGGCGAGGCTTGCCCCAGTCGACCTTTGAGAACAGCATGTCACCCAAACCAGTGAGCTTTTCGGCGCCCATCTGGTCGATGATGACGCGGGAGTCGATGCCCGTTGCGACGTTGAAGGCGATACGGTTGGTAATGTTTGCCTTGATGAGACCCGTCACCACGTTAGAGCTCGGACGCTGGGTCGCCACGATAAGGTGAATACCGGCGGCACGGCCCAGCTGGGCGATACGCACGATCGACGCCTCGACGTCCTTGCCGGCAACCATCATCAGGTCCGAAAGCTCGTCGATGATGATGACCAGGTAGGGCATCTTTTGCGGCGGGTTATCGTAATGCTCAAACTCGCCGGCGGCCTGCTTTTCGTTATAGGTCGAGATCTTGCGCACGTTCAGGCGCTCGAAGACCTTCAGGCGGCGCTCCATCTCGGACACCGCCCACTGCAAGGCACTCGCGGCCTGCTTGGGCTCGGTCACTACGGGCACGTAAAGATGCGGCAGGCCGTTATAGCCTGCGAGCTCGACGCGCTTGGGGTCGACCATGATCAGACGAACGTCCTCGGGAAGGGCGCGCATGAGCAGGGTCGTGATGATGGAGTTGATCATGACCGACTTACCGGAACCCGTGGTACCGGCGATCAGCAGGTGGGGCATCTTGGCGAGGTCGGCGACGACCGGCGTGCCCTCTGCGTCGCGGCCGATGGCAAGCTCAAGCGGACCGCCCTTAACATAGGGCAGCACGTCGCCCAAGTTGACGTTCTGACGCTTGCGATTGGGAATCTCGATACCCACGAGCGAGGTGCCGGGGATCGGGGCAAAGATACGCACCGACTGAGCTGCGAGCGAAAGCGCGATATCGTCCTCGAGGCTCGAAATCTTGCTCACGCGCTCGCCCTCGCCAGGTTGCAGCTTAAAGGTCGTCACCGTGGGGCCGGCGATCCAGCCGACCACGCGGGCGCTGCGGCCAAACTCAAGCAGGGTCGACTGCAGCGACTCGGCAGTTTGCTCCAGCTCCTTGTCCGAAGACGCAGCGGAAGCCGACTGCGGGTTGGCATGCAGAATCTCAAGTGGCGGAAGTTTGAGGCCGTCCTCTTCTTCGCCCTCGTTATCTGCGGCGCCGCCGTCCGTTCCCCCATCGCTGGCCGCAGCCGATTCGACAGCACTCAAGGCAGGCGCATCGGCAACCTTGGGATGCTTCAAGAAGTCGGGGATCTGAGGTGCTGCCGAGACAGGATTCACGGCAAACGGCGGCTCGGACTCGTCGATCTTATCGGGGTCGTCTTCCATCGAAAGCTGACCGGTTACCTGGTCGCGCTTTGCATGGCGACGCGGCAGCAAAGTTGTCTTTGCGGTCTCAATCGGAGCCTCGTCGTCCTCGTCATCACGCTCGGTGAGCTCAATCTCGCTCTCGGACCAAGACGGGTCGGGCTCACTCGTATTGAGTTTGGGCGCAGCCTTGCCCTTCTTGGCATGGCGGCGCGGCAACAGCGTTGTCTTGGCCCGCTCGGCCTCCACGGCCTCAGACACGTCGACAAACGGATCTTCGTCCACGTCCTCATCGTCCAGAATCGGATCGACTTCGCTACCCATAACCGTAGTCACGGCCGCATCGGGGCCCTTTTGACGAAGAATGCTCAGATGCGGACGGGCGACACCAGGCACCGACAGGGCCTCATCGTCACCCCACGGACTCGCGTTGACGTCGGCACGACGGCGCTCGGCAAAATCTGCCGCACGGTCGCGGGCAGAGCGCAAAACGCCGCCCACCGAAAAGCCGATGATGACAAAGCCAACGATGGCCAGACCCAACAGGACCACCATCGCGATAGGCTTACCCAGGGCATTCTGCAGCGCACTCGCAATAAACGCACCGATGTAGCCACCTGAGGCGGACAGGTTTTGCGGCGTGAACATAAGGTCGCACGAGTCACTCGTACCCGGCACCATCAGCGAAAGAATGGAGACGACGGCGATAAAGACCACAGCGCCGCCCGCAACAGAACGCACGTTGAGCGGCGAGTCCTCGCCTAAAAAGAGCGTGGCGGCAAACAGCAAAATGACGATCGGCAGCACGTAGGCGCCCAGACCAAAGCCCAGGTGGTAGAAACCGGCAACCGCAGCCGTAACGGGTGCGGTCGCTGGCGAAATCACGGCAATGAAGGACGCAATCGCCAAAACGGCAATGACCACGCCGGCGATATCGCGGTTGGCCGAAGGCTCGACCAGGGGCTCAAAATCGTCGAACTCAGCCTCGTGGCCCTTATTGGCACGAAGACGGGAACCGGCACCCTTAGCAGATGCCGGTTGGTTGTTCGCTTTATTGCCTTTGGCGTTTTGTGCAGATCCGCGCGCCAAACTAAACCTCCATGACGACCGGGATGATCATCGGACGAGTGCGCGTACGGCTCCAGATAAAGTTAGAGAGCGAGTCGCGCACGGCCTTGCGAATGGCGTCGGAACCGCTGCTGGTGAAGCTGAACTTGCCCTTCTCGATCGTCTTCATAATGGATGCGGAGGCATCCTCGGAGAACTGATCGTCAATGGCAAAGGAGACGCCGCGGCCCGAGAACTCGATAGCCTCGATCTTCTTGTGCTTGAGCGAAACGATAGCGACAGCCGTGACCATACCGTCGTTGGCAAGCTTCTGACGATCGCGCAGGACGATGGGGTCGGTATCACCGATGCGCAGTCCGTCGACGTAGACGACGCCGGACTCGACGGGCGTACCGCGCTTGACGATACCGCCGCGCATCTCGAGCGTGTCGCCGTTATCGAGGATAAAGATATGATCGTCCTTGATGCCCATCTTGCGGGCAAGCTGGGCATGGGCGCGCAGATGCACGGCCTCACCGTGAACCGGCATAAAGTAAGTGGGCTTGGCCATGGCCATCAGGAGCTTGAGCTCCTCCTGGCTACCGTGGCCCGAGACGTGGACAAGAGCGCGGTTCTTATCCCACACGTCGCAGCCGAGCTTGGCCAGGCTGTTGACGACCTGCTGGACGGCTTTCTCGTTGCCGGGAACGGGAGTTGCCGAGAGGATGACGGTATCGCCCTCGTGGATAGAGAGCGTCTTGTGCTCGCCATTGGCCATGCGGGACAGGGCCGACAGCGGCTCGCCCTGCGAACCGGTGCACATGACGACGATCTTGTCGTCGGGCAGGTTATCGATATCGAAGGCATCGATGATATCGGCATCGTCGATGTTGAGGTAGCCCAGCTCGCGCGCGACGCGGGTGTTGGTGAGCATGGAGCGACCGGTCACAACGACCTTACGGCCGCACTTGCGGGCGGCATCGCAGATCTGCTGCAAACGATGGATGTGGCTCGAGAACGAAGCGACGAACACGCGACCCGGGGCGTTCTTGATGGCGTGCAGCAAGTTGGGACCGACCTCGGCCTCGGACTTGGTAAAGCCGGGAACCGTGGCATTGGTGGAGTCGGACAGCAACAGGTCGATGCCCTGCTTGGCAAAGCGGCTGATAGCGGCATAGTCGGGCGTGACGCCGTCGATGGGGGTCTGGTCGAGCTTAAAGTCGCCGGTGTGCATAACGGTGCCCTGATTGGTGCGAATGAACACGCCCAGAGCGCCGGGGATGGAGTGCGTCATCGAGAAGAAGTCGAGCGAGATGCCGCCGAGGTTGACATGGCTGCCGCCCTTAACCTCGCGGAACTTGGGCGCGCGGATGCGGAACTCAGAAAGCTTGCCCTCGATAAAGCCAAGCGTCAGCTTGCTCGAGAAGATGGGCACCTTATTGTTGAGGTCCTGCAGCAGATACGGAAGCGAACCGGTGTGGTCCTCGTGGCCGTGGGTGACGACGATACCGCGGAGCTTTTCCTCGTTCTCCAAAACATAGGTGTAGTCGGGAAGCACCAGGTCGATACCGGGCTGGGAGTCATCCGGGAACATGAGGCCGGCGTCGACGAGCACCATGTCGTCGCCGCACTCGAAGACCGTCATGTTCTTGCCGATGCCGTCAAGGCCGCCGAGCGGAATGATCTTCAAGGGAGATGATTTTTTAGCTGCCATAGGTTAGTGTGGTTTCCTTTCTTCGAAACGGGTCTGGAACAACCGACGGGGCGCTTCTGGCAAACCGACCGCCGGGAACGTACAAACATGCATCATAGAGTCGATGCAGTAACCACAGTATGATACCCATTTGCACAACAACAGACCACCCATGCATCAAAGCCCCATCTGAACCTGTTTATCCCGCCGGTCAGGGCTCAGCGGCCCCGGCACGGGCTAAGTTTCCTGCTCTACAGTCCTGCTCACGACGGAGGCCACATTAAGTGGCCTCCTGTTCGTGCGGAACTCGCGATAAACTTAGCCCGTGCCGGGGCCGCTGAGCCCTGACCTGCCAATATGAGATAGGTTTATTTTGGTAGGTTTTATCAGGGGAAATACTGCTGTGTCTATCTACTGATCTGAAATCTGACTACTGAATAGACTGTCTAACTAAATAGCGAGCGGCACTAACCAGCCCTTTTGCTTGCGCCCGGGAGGGCCGCATATGAAGTTTATCGCGAGTTCCGCACGCAAAGGAAAGCACTTAATGTGCTTTCCGTCTTGCGCAGGACTGTAGAGCAGGAAACTTCATATGCGGCCCTCCCGGGCGCAAGCAAAAGGGCGACCCCTGTACGGAGTCGCCCTTGTTGAGCTGCTTATGTGTAGCTATTACTCGGCGTCGTGGTGACGGCGGGGCTTGCGGCCTCCGTTGTCGCCGGGACGGCGCGGACGGTCGCTGCGCTCGGAGCGCTCGCGACGCGGACGCTCACGGCGCTGGAAGTGCTCGCCGTCGCCCTCTGAGGCACCCTCGGCGCGAGCCGGGGCCTCGGGCTTATCCAGACGATCGAGCGAAATCTTGCCGCGGTCATCGACTTCGATGACGACGACCTTGACCTCGTCGCCCACATTGAGGACGTCCTCGACCTTCTCCACGCGGCCCTTGGCGACGCGGGAGATGTGCAGCAGGCCGTCCTTACCGGGCAGCAGGTTGACGAAGGCGCCGAAGGGCTGGATGGAGACCACGCGACCGGTGTACTCCTCGCCCGGCTCGGGAACCTTGATGATGAGCTTGATGCGCTCGACGGCCTGGTCCACGGACTCGCCGGTGCCGCCGACAAAGACGGTGCCGTCCTCCTGGATGTCGACCGAAGCGCCGGTCTCGTCCTGAATACCGCGGATGACCTTACCGCCGGAACCGATGACGTCGCGGATCTTGTCGGTCGGGACCTGGATGGAGACGATGCGCGGAGCGGTGCTGCGTGTGGTGTGGCGCGGCTCGGGGATCACATCGAGCATCTTCTGCAGGATGAAGGCGCGACCCTCCTTGGCCTGCTGCAGGGCGCGGGCCAGGATGTCGAAGGTGAGGCCGGTGGCCTTGTTGTCCATCTGCAGGGCGGTGATGCCCTCGGTGGTGCCGGTGACCTTAAAGTCCATGTCGCCCAGGAAGTCCTCGAGACCCTGGATGTCGGACAGGACCACGGTCTTACCCTCCTCCTGGATCAGGCCCATGGCGATACCGGAGACCGGGCGCTTAATGGGCACGCCGCCGTCCATAAGGGCGAGCGTAGAACCGCAGGTCGAAGCCATCGAAGAGGAGCCGTTGGACTCCATGACCTCGGAGACGACGCGGATGGCGTAGGGGAACTCGTTCTCGTCGGGAAGCACCGGAAGCAGAGCGCGCTCTGCCAGATTGCCGTGACCGATCTCGCGACGCTTGGGGCTGCCCATGCGGCCGGTCTCGCCGGTGCAGAACGGCGGGAAGTTGTAGTGGTGCATGTAGCGCTTGCCCTCGGTGGGCTCGATGGTATCCAGACGCTGGCCCTCGTTGAGCATGCCGAGCGACAGGACGGAGAGCACCTGGGTCTGGCCGCGCTGGAACAGACCGGAGCCGTGAACGAGCGGCAGGTAGTTGTCCTTCACCATGATGGGACGGATCTCGTCGGCGGCACGGCCGTCGACGCGCTCGCCGGTCTCGACGACCATAGTGCGCATGGCCTTCTTCTCGAGCTTCTTGAGCGCCACGGGGATCTCGCGCTCCCAAGCAGCCTGCTCCTCCTCGGTGAACTCGGCGCGGATGGACTCCTTCAGAGCCTCGACCTTGCCGATACGGGAGAGCTTGTCGGCGTCGCGCAAGGCGGCTGCCATCTCGTCGTAGTGGGCGAAGATGCGCTCCTGGACCTCCTCGACGGGCTGGTCGAGCGGGTACTCCTTCTTGACGATGGGGCCGTTGACCTGCTCCCACTCGGCGACGAACTCATCCTGAGCCTGGCAGAAGGCAGCAAGGGCCTCCTGGCCAAACTTCATGGCGGCGAGCATGTCGTCCTCAGAGATCTCCTCGGCGCCGGCCTCGACCATCGAGATGAAGTCGGCGGAGCCGCCCAGCTCCAAGTCCAGATCGGAGTTCTCGCGCTCCTCGTAGGTGGGGTTGACGATAAACTCGCCGGTCTCCACGTTACGGCCGATGCGCACGCAGGCAAGCGGGCCCTCGAAGGGCACGCCGCCGAGCGTCATGGCCAGGGAAGCACCCATGACGTTGATGACGTCAAAGGGGTTGACCTGGTCGGCGACAAGCGAGGTAGCGACGATGTGCACCTCGTTGCGGAAGCCGTCCGGGAAGCTCGGGCGAATCGGACGGTCGATCATGCGCGCGGTGAGCGTGGCCTTCTCGCTGGGACGGCCCTCACGCTTGAGGTAGCCACCCGGGATGCGGCCGGCAGCGTACATCTTCTCGTTGAAGTCGACGGTCAGCGGGAAGAAGTCATAGTTCTTGCGCTCCTTGGAGACGACCACGGTATCGAGCATCGTGGTGTCGCCCTGCTTGACCAGGCAGGCGCCGGTGGCCTGCTTGGCAAGCTCGCCCGACTCAAAGGTGTAGGTCTTGCCGTACAGCTCAAAGGTCTTGGATACGAGTGTCATTGTTCTCCTTTACCCCACAGGCCCCTTGCCTGCGGGCTTCTCATGTGACGCGGACCCCCTGCCCCCGCCACGCTTCAGAGCGTGATTGTTCGCGCCCTTACACAAAAAGAGCGCCCCGCTGCGCAGGACGCTCTTAGCATGTACAAATCCTACTGGATGTTGTCGCGGATGCCCAGAGCCTTGATGAGCTCACGGTACTCGACGATGTCGTTCTTCTTGATGTAGGAGAGAAGACGACGACGACGACCGACGAGCATGAGCAGACCACGACGGGTGTGGAAGTCCTTCTGATGGGACTTCATGTGCTCGGTCAGCTCCTTGATGCGCTCGGACAGGATGGCGACCTGAACCTTGGGGTTGCCGGTGTCGACCGGGGTGTTACCGAACTGGGCAGTCAGCTCCGCCTTGCGCTCTTTGGAAACAGTCATTGTTTCACCTTTCTTTTTGCGTCGCCATCGGGCGACTCGATTCGCCTCGGACTGGGAAGCCGCCGGTGGAGCGAGCAACCAAGGTCGAGGTACCAACAGGTTGGTATGTTACCACAAGCAGCCCGCGCCTGCGCATCATCACCGACCCAACATGAATTCCATCGCACGGAGGCGCTGATCGGTGTGCGTCGCAGCCCAAACATGCGAAAGCCCCAGCAAAAAGGCTGCGGTATGCGGGTCGATTCGCTCGGCCAAAAGCGCATCGAAGGTCATGGACATGAGGGCGCGCAGCCATGCGGCCTCACCGGTCGACACCAGTTCGGCACCTGGAACGCTCGACGCGCACGACCCGCACATGAGGCCGCCCGCCTGGGGCGAAAAATACGACAGCATGGGGTCTCCGCACAGCACGCAGGCCGAAAAATCGGGTCGATAGCCAACGTGCGACAGCAGCTTAAAGACATATGCCGCCACAAGTAGATCCATATGCGCCGTGTCGAGCCCGCTGCCCACCAGGGCAAGCGCTCGCTGCGTGATGGCAAAGGTAAACAGGTCCTCGGCGTCCTCGAACGAGCACACGCGCGCGACCTCGGCGATCGCGCTTGCGGCGCAGGTCGTCTCGTAATCGGGCGCAACGCCGAGCGGCGCCTCCATAAGCTCGGCCTGGGAAACCACGTCGAGTGACCGTCCATGTGCGAGCAGCATATCTACCGTACAGAACAGCTCGCAGCGCGCAGCCAGGCGTCCGCCGGGTTTGCGGGCGCCCTTTGCCACGGCACGAACCTGCCGCCCCCGCTCGTCAAGCATCGTCAAGATCAGGTCGGTCTCTTTGAGCTTAGTCTTATCGAGCACGAGCACTTTCGTGCGATATGTCCGGGAGCCTGCCATGCGCGCCGCGCGTCCTTAGTCCTCGGCGTTATAGCCAAAGCGGCGAATCTGGGCCTCGTCGTCACGCCAGCCGGCCTTGACCTTCACGTC
The DNA here is from genome assembly GCA_902493515.1 of uncultured Collinsella sp. GTDB lineage: Bacteria > Actinomycetota > Coriobacteriia > Coriobacteriales > Coriobacteriaceae > Collinsella. The sequence continues at coordinate 94,492 of CABUPE010000002.1, read as the reverse complement.
CAGCTCCAAAAAGACCTGCGTGCCAAAAATGCGCTCAAGATCGCGACGGGCGTCGATACCGATATGCTTGATCATCTCGCCGCCCTTGCCGATGATGATGCCCTTTTGGCCCTCGCGCTCGACGTAAATGGTGGCGTGCACGCGCAGCACCTTCTTGGTCTGCTCGAGCGCATCGCAGATCACGCCAACGGAGTGCGGGATCTCATCACGGGTGCGGCGCAAGACCTTCTCGCGCACAAACTCGGCAACGAGCGTCTCATCGGAAGCGTCGGTACCCATGTCCTCGGGGAACCAACGCGGACCCTCGGGCAAAAAGTGCGCAACGGTCTCGATAAAGGCATCGACGTTGAAGTTCTTAACCGACGACGTCACAATCTCGTCGTCATATTCCATAAGCTCGTGGGCAGCCTTAAGCTGCTCCATGACCTGTGCGGGGTCGGCCTCATCGGCCTTGGTGAGCACCAGGACCTTCTTGCAACGAGCGCATCTGACGCGCTCGGCAACCCAGGCGTCTCCCCTGCCGATCGGCTTGGTGGCATCAATCAAAAACGCGACGACGTCGACATCGTTCAACTCGAACAGTGCGCTCTTGTTGAGCTCGGACCCCAGGCCGTCCTTGGGCTTATGAATACCCGGGGTATCGACAAAGACCAGCTGGTAGCCGGGACGGTTGACGACGGCGCGCATGCGGCGGCGGGTCGTCTGTGCCACCGGCGAGGTGATGGCGACCTTTTTGCCATAGCAGGCATTAAGCAGCGTGGACTTGCCGGCGTTGGGACGTCCGACCAGGGCCACGAAGCCGCTGCGGAAACCGGGTTCCACGTCACCAAAGCCCATAGGACCGTCGTCCTCGTCGCACAGGGAGTCGAGTTCCTCGTCGCTCATGCCCTCAAACGGGTCGAACTCCTCGACATCCTCGAGCTCCTCGGTATCCACCGCCTCAAGGACCTCGTCATCCAAAACTTCATCGGTAGGCTGCATATTGTCGGACATGGGAATCCCCTTCTAAATAAAGCCGAGCGCGTGGGCAAATACCAGCACGCCCACAATCGCGGCGGTGATGGAAAGTATGTATACGGAAGCGGCGGCGATGTCCTTCGCACGCTTGGCCAGCGGATGGAGCTCCTGGGTCGCCAGGTCGACGATGGCCTCCATAGCGGTGTTGCACAGCTCGCCGTGAATCACCAGGCCGCAACAGATGATAATCGTGGCCCACTCGGCAATGTCGAGCCCCACGACGCAGCCGGCAATGACGGTGCACACGCCCGCAACGAGCATGACCTTAATGTTGCGCTCGGTCTTGACGGCGGTGACGAAGCCCTCCATGGCGTAGGAAAACGACTTTAAAAAGGACGGATGGTCCTTGTTCGATCCGGGAATCATAGACGGCTCCTAGTCGTGGGCGTGGTTGGTGATGGGGCCGACGTGGACTAGCTTAGGGTCCTCGCCGCGCTCGAGCGCCAGATCGCGCAGGATGGCGTCCTCGCGGGCCTCCATGACCTCGGCCTCGTCGTCCTCGATGTGGTCATAGCCCAGCAGGTGCAGCATTCCGTGTACGAGCATCAGACGGCACTCGTCAGCGGATCTATTCCCAAAACCGGGGGCCTGACGGGCAATAACCTGCGGGGCCAAGATAATATCGCCGAGCTCGAGCGTCTCATCGGCGGGAATGTCATCGTCAAAGGCCGAATCGCACTCAAACGAGAGTACATCGGTGGTGCGATCAATACCGCGCCACTCGTGGTTGAGCTCGTGCATCTCGTCCTCGTCGACATACGAAAGGGAAATCTCGACTTCACGCTCAACGTCCTCGGCGGCAAGCACAACCTCGCAGATGTGCTCCACCTCCTGCGCGTCGAGCAGCGTATCGAGCTCGGCATCGTTGCTGATCAATACACTCAACGGGACTCCTTTCGGTCACGTACGCGCTTCTCGCGCACATCATCATAAGTATCGTATGCCTCGACGATACGACCCACCAGGGCATGGCGCACCACGTCGGCACGCTCGAGGTGCGAAAATGCGACATCATCGACACGGCCCAAAATCTTCTCGACATCCGCCAAGCCACCACGACGACCCACCAGGTCGCGCTGGCTCAGGTCGCCGGTAATCACGAACTTGGAGTTGAAGCCCAGGCGCGTCAGGAACATCTTCATCTGCTCGGGCGTGGTATTTTGCGCCTCGTCGAGCACCACGAAGGCATCACTCAGCGTGCGGCCGCGCATGTAGGCAAGCGGGGCGATCTCGATCACGCCGCGCTCCATAAGCTCATCGGTGCGCTCGCGATCCATCATGTCAAAAAGGGCGTCGTAAAGCGGACGCATGTAGGGATCGATCTTTTCCTCGAGGGTGCCGGGCAAAAAGCCCAGATTCTCCCCCGCCTCGACAACCGGACGCGTCAAGATCAGACGGCCCACCTCGTGACGCTTGAGCGCGGCAACGGCGAGCGCCATGGCCAGATAGGTCTTACCGGTACCGGCAGGACCCAAGCCAAACGTGATGGTATGCGAGCGGATGGCATCCACATAGCGCTTTTGCCCGAGCGTCTTGGGGCGAATGACGCGGCCGCGATACGAAAGCAGCACGTCATCGCGAAGCGACGTAGCCTCGTGCTCACCGTCGCGCAAGACGGCCAGGCAGCGAGAGACATCGTCGGCAGACAGCGTGCGCCCGGCGGCCGCCTCGCGAAAAGCGTGCTCGAAAAAGCGCGCCACGAGTTCGACCTCGTCCGGGTCGCCGCTCACGGAGATGCTATCGCCACGGGCGACCACATGAGCGCGAACCAAGCTCTCGAGCGCACGAAGGACGCCGTCGCCGGCGCCCAAAACGCGCGAGGGATCAATCCCCTCGGGAACGGTAAGTCTAATCTTCGAGGCTTCCATGAACCTCCCTGCGCGCATGGACCAAGCCGGAATCATCGACTCCGATGATAGCAACATCGAGCAGGCACGGGGCTGAAAGTCCACAGGTATCGTCAAGACGGGCATGATGGAACGAACCGAGCGTCAGGTTGTCGCCATACTCGAGCACCGCACGCTCAACCGTGCCCACGCGACGACGAGCGTCGGCAATGGCGAGCTCCTGCGCGGCGGCCCGCATACGGCGGCTGCGCTCGGCCATAACCTCGGGCGGCACTTGGTCGGGCATGTCGGCAGCAAGGGTACCGGGACGCTTGCTATAGCGGAACACGTGCATACGCGAGAAACCCACACGGCGGCACAGCGCCAGCGACTCCTCGAATTCCTCGTCCGTCTCACCAGGAAAACCAACGATGACATCGCACGAAAGAGACACCTGGGGCAAGTTGGCGCGAATCATGCGCACCGTGTCCTCAAAGGCCTCGGCGCTATAGGGACGGCCCATGCGATGCAGGGTCGCCGTACAGCCGGACTGCACGGGCAGATGTAAAAACGGGGCGATACGCTGCGGATAGCGCGCCATAACCTTAAGCAGGCGCTCAGAGATATCCATGGGCTCGACCGAGGAAATGCGCACATGCGGAATAGACGTGCGCTCCATGATGGCCTCGAGCAGCTCATCGATTTCGACATGCTCGTCAGTCGCGCTCTTGCCATCGTAGGCGCCCAGGTTCACACCGGTCAGCACCACCTCGGGCACGCCGGCCTCCTGGGCCTCGCGAACTTGCTCGAGCACGGACTCGACGGGCACGGAGCGCTCGGGGCCGCGTGCCTTCCACACAATGCAATAGGTGCAACGGTGGTTGCAGCCGTCCTGAATCTTCACGCCCAGCCGCGAACGACCGAGCGCATCGACCACGTCACCATCGCTGCAGGCGGGAACGCTATCGGACTCAACGCCAAGCACATCGCAGACACGTTCGGCGACATCGATCTTAGACGGCTCGGCAATCACGCGATCCGAAAGCTCCAACAGCTCCTCGGGATGCAAATTGACCACGCATCCGGTCACGACCACATAGGGCTCGTTTGGATGGGCCAGCGCATGACGGACGGCCTTACGGGTCTTGGCCTCGGCCTCGCCCGTAACGGCACAGGTGTTAATGACGATCAGATCGGCATCGTGGGGCTCCACCATAGCAAAGCCCAGGCGCATAAGATCAGCAGTGATTCGGTCAGACTCAACCCGATTGACACGGCAGCCGAGGTTGACGACGGAAATATGGGGTGTGAGCACGCGGGCTCCTTAATCGAGGATATCGTCGAGGGCACTCTTGATACGGTCGGTCACCGACTTCTTACCGGAAGCGACGTCATCGCCCATCTCATCGGCAAAAGCACGGAGCAGCTCGCGTTGCTTATTGGAAAGATTGGTGGGAACGACCACGCGCAGTTGCACGATCAGGCGGCCACGCGAACCGCCACCGCCAATGCGCGGCATGCCGTAATTATTGACGCTCACGGTGTCGCCGTACTGGGCGCCGGCGGGAACCGTCACCTTAACGACCTCGTCGGGCATAATGCCCTCGACCTCGATCTCGCAGCCGAGCGCAGCCTGCGCAATCGAGATATCGCTCACCAGGTACAGGTCGTCACCGTTGCGCTTAAAGCGCTCATGGTCGGCAACGCGCACGTTGACAATCAGGTCGCCCGAAGGCTCGCCGCGAAGGCCGGCCTCGCCAAAGCCGCTCACACGCAGCTGGCGACCGGTCGAAACGCCGGCAGGAATATCGATGTCGATCTTTTCGTGCGAAGGCGTGCGGCCCTGACCGTCGCAGGTCTCGCAGGGATGGTCGATAACCGTGCCCTCGCCATGGCAGTCGGGGCAAGGCGAGGAAGACTGAACCTGGCCCAAAAACGATCGCTGAACCGTCGTGACGTAGCCCGTACCGTGGCAGCGACTGCACTGCTTTTCCTGTGCACCCTCGGCCCTACCGGTACCGTTGCAGTCCTCGCAAGGAGCAAGGCGATCATAGCTGATCGTCTTTTTGCAGCCGAGTGCCGCCTCCTCGAGCGTCACCGAAAGCGAGATGGCCATGTCACGTCCGCGACGACGCTCACGACGGCTGCGGGCGCCACCACCGGCGCCACCGCCAAAGAACGACGAGAACAGGTCGTCCATGCCCATGCCACCAAAGATATCGTTGATGTCGACATAGCCCGAACCACCAGGACCGTCGGCAGTGCCGTAACGGTCGTAGTTAGCACGCTTCTGCTCATCGGAAAGAACGGAATAGGCCTCGTTGAGCTCCTTGAACTTGGCCTCGGCCTCGGGATCGTCCGAAACATCCGGATGTACGGTACGGGCCTTCTTTAAAAACGCACGCTTAATCGTCCGCGCGTCGGCATCCCTGTCGACGCCAAGCACCTCGTAGTAATCCCTATTTTCCGACACGACCGAATCCTTCCGACTTTCATTATTGTCACAGTCCGTCCTATACCCAAGCTGGGCCGACCGCAAACAAAGGGTTTGATGTTATTGCATTTGATACGGCGAAAGCATGGCCCGTTGCGAGCAGCTCGCGAACCAAACCGACACGAGCGCGAACATGAAGCCGTTGGCAAAACCGTTGGCAAACTGCATCGCACCGCGCTTCCACCACAGCAGGCTGCGATGAAGCACACCGTCCGAAAGCACCATGAACAGGCCCATGGTAAACGGAATAAAGCACATCACGGCAAAGGCCGAGAACACGCCCGATATGGCCGACAGCACCAAAAACGGCGCCACGATGCCCATCAGGTAAAAACCGGTACGGGCCTTGCCTTCCAGACGCTCGGCCTCAACATGGGCACGGCCGACAAGATCGCCGCCCGAGGCACCGTTGGTGCCGGCGTGACCCATGCCGCCAATGCGGACCTCGTCGCCATCGTGCGTGCCGGCAGGAAACTCAATTGTCTGCTCGGAGGTCACACGGGTTCGACCGCTGCCGCCGCAATCGGGACAGGGGTCGGCGACGACCTTACCGGAACCTCCGCACTCGGGGCAGACCGACTGAAACGTGCCGGCACCGAACAGGAAGGACAGGTCGACGTCGATGTGGCCGCGACCGCCGCAGCTCGGACAGGTATGTGCATGCTCGGACGAAACAGAACCCGAGCCTCCGCAGTGACCACAGGTATCGAAGCGCGTATAGCGAACGGTCTTGCGGGCACCGCCCTTGGCCTCCTTGGCGTCGAGCTTAATATCGACGACCACGTTGGCGCCGTTCTCGGGATTATAGGCAGCCTGCCCGCGACGCGGCTGGCCCCAGGCGCCCCCGAAGGGGAAACCGCCGTCAAAGGGATTGCCGTAACCGGCGCTGCCGGCATAGCCACCGCCATAGGGCGAAGCCGTCGGTGCACCGGCAAAGGGATTGCCCGAGCGCATGGCGTCGTAGCGCGCACGCTTCTGCTCGTCCGAAAGCACGGCGTAGGCCTCGGAAACCTCTTTAAACTTTTCCTCGGCATCAGGTTCTTTGTTGACGTCCGGATGGAGCTTGCGGGCCTTTTGCTGGAAGGCCTTCTGAATATCACGCGAGGTGGCGTCCTTGGAGACACCCAAAATCTCGTAGTAATCTTTTTCGTTCATCGTCGCCATGCGCGGCAACCTCCTGCTCACAGCAGCGTATATATTGCGGTAATTCTACCCGAGCGGCCTAGGCTAGACCCCAAAACAGCTCGAACAGCACATTTCCATCGAGCCAGCCCAAGTGGGTGGGCGCTAAACGAGCACGGACATGGCCCGCGAGGACGTCTGCCGAAGTGAAGGGTCCCTCATGGACTCCGAGCGTCTCGGGCACCCAAGTGGCAAGACCCAATTCGAGCGCGCGATCGCAGGCAGCTGCCAGCTCGCCCGTTGGGATGACGCAAGCTGCACGAACCAACAGATCGGACGCAATACCGCGCGTCATGCGACAAGCGAGCATCAGGTCTTCGGCCGCAGCCTCGCGCTGCGACAGATATTCGGCCTCGAACGCCGTCGCGACATCGTCACGTTGCACCAGACGCACGCGGTACGAATCGCCTCGAGAAGACACGCCGGGGAACAAACCTACAAGACGGTCGAAATCCGCGGCGTCGAGCATGCCCGCGGCAGAACGCCCCAGGCCCAGGTAGCCCCGTCCGGTCCAGTAGGCAATGTTATGGGCGCACTCATGGCCGTCGAGCGCGTAGCTCGCCACCTCATACGGGTGATAGCCAGCCGCACCCAGGAGCTCGCGTGCCACGTCCATGCATGCGGCCTGAAAATCCTCATCAGGCTCGAGCGACTCGTCACGGCACGCCATGCGATAAAGGGGCGTCCCCTCCTCAAGCGTGAGCGGGTAGACCGACACATGATGCGGAGCCGCCGCCAGCACGCCATCGAGCGTGCGCTGCCAGCTTACGGCGGTCTGCCCGGGAAGGCCACACATCAGGTCACACGACACATCGAGCCCAGCGTCCTTAACCGTCGTGATGGCAGCGAGCGCCCGATCGGCATCGTGAATGCGGCCGATGGCGGTAAGTTCGGTGTTATCGAGCGTTTGCACGCCCAGAGAGACGCGTGTGACACCAACCTTGGCAAGCGTAGTGGCAAGCTCGGCGGTCAGCGACTCGGGATTGGCCTCGCAGGTAAACTCAACGGGGGCACACCACGCACGAATACGCCGCGCCAGCTCCACCAGGCGCTCCCCCGCCAGCGACGGCGTACCGCCACCAACATAGACGGTGCGGATCTGGTCAAGGGCATCAGCCTTGCCAAAAGCATCGAGACGCGCGAACAACTGCTCAAAATAGGCATCGAGCGCAGCGCTCAGGTCGCACGGAGCAAAACTGCGCGAGTCAAAGTCGCAGTACCGGCACTTTTGGGCGCAAAACGGCACGTGCACGTACAGTGCGGTAACGGCCACCCTTAAGCCTCCAGAGGATGAGGGGGCACCGATTCGCCGGCGGCAAGGGCGGCCTCGCAGGCCACCACATCGCGCTCGATCTCATCGACCAGTGCCATAAACTCCTCGTAAGTGGAACAGCGCACCACATGGGCACGCCAGGCGGCGGCATGGGGCATGCCTTTTAAGTACCAGCTTGCATACGTGCGGGCACGCGACATGAGCGGCAGGAGCTCATGCGTCAGCGTTAGGTGCTCACGCAGGGCGTCCAGGCGCTCGACCGAGCTGCGCGGCGGCACCGGTATGCCATCGAGCGCAAGAGCGCGAGCATCACCAAAGACCCAGGGATTACCGTAGATACCGCGCGCGATAAACACCGCGCTGGCACCCGAGTTGCGCAGATGCTCCGCGGCATCCTCGGCCGAGAACACATCACCCGAACCAATCACGGGAACCTCGACGGCGTCGGCAACCTCATCGACGACAGACCAATCGGCCTGGCCCGTATAGAGCTGCGTGGCACAACGACCGTGCACGGCAACTGCAGAGGCGCCCGCCCCTTCAAGCATCTGGGCAAACGTTGCGGCGTTGCGGTCCTCGGCATAAAAACCCTTGCGGATCTTCACGGTCACGGGAACATGCGCCGCGCCCACCGCTGCCTCGACAATCTTCTCGGCCAAGTCGGGCGTGCGCATAAGCGCCGAGCCTTCGCCCTTAGTAACGACCTTGCGAGCCGGACAGGCCATGTTGATATCAATCAATGACAGGCGATCGCCCACACGCTCCTCGACGGCGGCGACGGCACTCGCAAACTGATCGGGCTTGGAGCCAAAGAGCTGCACGCAAATCTGCTGTTCCTCGTCGGCAGGAAGCACCAGTCGCCAGGTCTTGTTGCTGGCATAGGCAAGGCCCGCCACGCTCACCATCTCGCTGTAGGCAAGGTTGGCACCGCGGCGGCGGCACATGACGCGGTAGGCAGGGTCGGTCACGCCCGCCATGGGAGCCATAAGGAACGGCTGCTCGGCATAGGCGCCCAGCAGCCGCCGACTATATTCGGAAAGCGCCATAGATCTACTCGTCCACCTTGAGGATAGCCATAAACGCCTCCTGCGGGACCTCGACCGAGCCGATGGCCTTCATGCGCTTCTTGCCCTCTTTCTGCTTCTCGAGCAGTTTGCGCTTGCGCGAGATATCGCCGCCGTAGCACTTGGCAAGCACGTCCTTGCGACGTGCCTTGACGGTGGAGCGGGCAATGATCTTGTTGCCGATAGCACCCTGGATGGGCACCTCGAACAGCTGGCGCGGAATGATCTCCTTGAGCTTGTCGCATAGGCCGCGGGCAAGACCGTAGGCCTTGTCCTTGTGGACGATAAACGACAGCGCGTCTACCTCGTCGCCCGAAAGCAAAATATCGAGCTTAACGAGCTCGGAGGGACGGTACTCGTTGAACTCGTAGTCCAACGAGGCATAGCCCTTGGTACGGCTCTTGAGCTGGTCAAAGAAGTCCAAGATGAGCTCGGCAAGCGGCATATCAAAGCGCATCTCGACCGACTTGCTCGTGAGATGGATCATGTCGGTCGTAATGCCGCGGTGCTCGATAGCGAGCTGCATGACGGCACCCGTATACTCGGGCGGGCAGATGATCTTAGCCTTGAGGTACGGCTCCTCAATGCGCTCGATACGCGTGGTCTCGGGCAGGTCCTGCGGGCTGCGGACATCGACCATCTCGCCATCGGTCTTGTACACGTGATAGTCGACCGAAGGGCTCGTGGCAATGAGGTCCAAGTTGAACTCACGCTCGAGGCGCTCCTTAACGACCTCCATGTGCAGCAGGCCCAAGAAGCCCACGCGGAAGCCAAAGCCGAGCGCCACCGAGGTCTCGGGCTCCCATACCAACGAGGGGTCGTTGACGTGCAGCTTATCGAGCGCGTCACGCAGGTTCTCGTAGTCCTTGTTATCGATCGGGAACAGGCCCGTATAGACCATGGGCTTGGCCTCGCGGTAACCGGGAAGCGGCTCGGGGCAGGGATTCGACGCCCACGTGAGGGTATCGCCCACGCGAACGGCCTCGGGATCCTTCAGGCCCGTGACCACGTATCCGACCTCGCCGACCGTCAGCGCGTCGACCGGGGTCTCGGCGGGACGCTTGACGCCCACGCCATCGACCAAAAAGTCGCCCTTTGCCTGCATCATGCGCAGGGTATCGCCCTTTTTGATGGAGCCGTCAAAGACGCGCACCGTGGCCACCACGCCGCGATACTCGTCAAAGTACGAATCCAGAATGAGCGCTTTGAGCGGAGCATTTGCATCGCCCTTAGGCGGAGAGATCAAAAAGACAATGGACTCCAGCAGATCGTGAATGCCCTCGCCGGTCTTGCCCGAGACACACACGGCGTCATCGGCAGGGATCGCCAGGTCATCCTCGATCTCGGTCTTAACCTCATCGGGATGGGCCGAGGGCAGGTCGATCTTGTTGATGGCCGGCACAATGTCCAGATTGGCGTTCATGGCGAGCGTCGCGTTGGAGACGGTCTGCGCCTCGACACCCTGGGTGGCATCGACGACGAGCACCGCGCCCTCGCAGGCGGCCAGCGAACGCGAGACCTCATAGGTAAAGTCCACGTGGCCCGGCGTATCGATGAGGTTGAACTGATACGTCTCGCCGTCGTCGGCGTCATAGGACACGCGGACGGCGTTGGACTTGATCGTGATGCCGCGCTCGCGCTCGATATCCATGGTGTCGAGCAGCTGCGACTCCATGTCGCGCTCGTCGACGGTATGGGTGAGCTCGAGGATACGGTCACTGATCGTGGACTTGCCATGGTCGATGTGCGCAACAATTGAGAAGTTGCGGATGTGGGAAATGTCAATTGAAGTATTCATGCGGACTATCTTACCCGAGCGATACAAAAAATGGAGCCTGTTCCATAAAACAGGCTCCATTTATGCGCGTAATCTGTGTGGTGTGAAATTTACAACTTAGGCGTTGATGCTGTTCACGAGCTTGGCAAGACCGGACTTGCGGTTGGAAGCCTGGTTCTTGTGGATAACATGCTTGGCGGCAGCCATGTCGAGACGCTTGGTGACGGTCTTGAGGGCAGCCTGGGCCTTCTCGGCGTCGCCCTCGGCGACGGCGGACTGGACGTGCTTGGTCAGCGTCTTGAGCTCGGACTTGACAGCCTTGTTACGCATGCGAGCTGCCTCATTGGTGCGGATACGCTTCTTCTGAGACTTGATGTTTGCCACTTCTGGAGTTCCTTTCGAGTTCCTTGCAAAAAATGTATGACACCTCTGAGACACGGTGAGGTCATGCAAGCGCCTACTATAGCACGCTCCCCCTCAAAGGGATAGAACGAATTTGTCAAATAGGCAGGTATCATCACGATTTTCTCAAGATGTTCGTAATCCAGAGCAAAAGCGCGGTCTGAGAATCGGCCGAACCCTTGAGCGCGAGCTCCACATCAACGGCACCCTCGAGCGCTGCGACGAGCTCTGCCATCGAAAAGCGACGTGCCCAGGTCAGGTGATTCTTGACCTGCCAGGACTGGAGTTTGAGCGTTGCGGCCAGCTCACGACCCTGTCCGCGCGCATCGAGCGCCTTGGCAACGATAAGCTCGCGAATGCGGCCGCACAGCAATGTGTACGTCCACACGTAGCTCTTGGCGGGCATTAGATTGAAGAGCTCGAGCGAACGGCGCATGTCACGGGCCGAGACCGCATTGAGAAAGTCCCAGGGTTGAACCTCGGCCGTTCGTACAATCCAGCGCTCAACGTCGGCAAGCTCAATCTGGGGCGCCTCGACCATCTGGGCAAGCTTAGCCAAGTCGTTATCGAGCATGCGAGTGTTTTCACCCGAACGCGAAACGAGCTCCTCGGCGGCCGCCGTCGAGATCGACTTGCCGTGCTGCGTCGCCATCTGTTGCACGCGGCGCGGTAACTCCCAGCGCTTGGTGCCGGAGCAATCGATCACGGCCTTCTTGTCGATTTTGGCGATCGCCTTATACAGGCGCGTGTTCTTGGCAAGCGAGTCGGCGATGATGAGGCAGACCGTCGTGGGGCTGGGACTCGCCAGATAGTCGACAAGCGACTCCGAGACCGCCTTAGCGAGCTTTGAGCAGCCATCAAGGATTACCAAGCGAAACTCGCTGCCCATCGGAAAGGTGTTAAGCGATCCGATAATGGACTCGATATCGGGGTCCTTGGTCATGTCGCGCTCGTCGAGGTTGAACTCGACCATTCCCGACTTTTCCAGACGCGCCTTCATACGCGAGACGGCGTGATCGCGCTTGACGCCGTCGGTACCGACGATCAGATATGCCGGCAGCAGACCGGTTTCGGACATTACGCTCCCCTCCCGCAGGCCTTCGTATTCGTTCCGTGCCATTCTAGCCCAGGGGCCCACCACACGCCATCGACGTCGTCACGGTCGCTGGCATCGCATCGCAAAGCCCTTTGCGGTCGGGCTGATGGTGATATCACCATGTTCGATGGTGCATGCGAACGCACCGCCCGCTTCCTGAACGGCATCGATGCAGGCATCCGACGGATGACCGTATCGATTCCCCTTGCCGGCGCTCGCGAGGGAAAGCTCGGGTCTCAGGACATCCAGCAACTCACCATCGACTGAAACCTTGGAGCCGTGATGCCCAAGTTTAAGTACATCGATTTCCCCCACCTCCTGCACGAATTCCCGTTCTTGGTCGAGCTCGGCATCACCGGTGAGGAGCATACGCAGGCCCCTGCCTTCCTGAACATAGGAGAGCAGCAGGACAAGCGAGTCCTCATTTCCCTCGCCATCCACGGACTCGAATGGCCACATCACGCGGGCGCAAAATGAGCCGATATCGACCGTATCCCCACGGCGCGCCTGCCGATACTCAACGCCAGGTCGGTTCAATACCTCGGCAGGAGCATCCTCCAGCGCATCCGCCGCCACGGCAATCGTTCCAACCGAAAACTGTTCGAGCACGGCAGGCAGACCACCCCAGTGGTCCTCATCCCAATGCGTCACAAAGACGGCATCGATATGGTGCACGTTATTGCGAACCAACGCCGCTACCACGCGCTCGTCGAGCCCGCAGTCGACGAGCGCTACTGCGCCGCCCTCGCGGATAAGAATCGCATCGGCCTGGCCCACATCGAGTACCGTCACCGAAGGCGGAGCGAATCGATCCCAGTAGACGTACGGAATCGCAGCCAAGAGCACCAGGCATGCAAGCCCCACCGCCATAAGACGTGCACGGGGACGCGGCCACCAGACCAGCAGAACCGCCAGCAAACACGGCACTAGGTAAATCCACATGCTATCGGGCGGCACGCTCACGGATGCACCCGGCACGGCGGCAAACAGCCGCTCGAAGAACAGCGCGCAACGGGCGGCAATCATGGGCACAACGAGCGCCCAAGTCCGCAACGGCGCCACGAGCGAAAAGGGAACCAGCACGATCGACACAGCAAGCAGTACGCTCACCACCGGACCGATGACCGCATTTGCCAACGGAGCAATGAGCGAGAACGTACCAAAGGCAGGAATGGTGATGGGGAGCGTCGCCAACTGCGAGCACAGTGTGACGGAGAGCATGCTGGCAATGCCCGACGGCACGCTCAGCTCACCCAAAGCGTAGGTAGCATACGGGCAAAAGCACAGGATGGCAAAGACGCTGGCACATGAAAGCTGAAAGCCCATCTCGAACAGCACCGTCGGCCTCAGTAGCACAAAGATGGACATGGTTACGAAGAGTGCCGATGCGCCGTGCCGACGACGACCCGCTCCGTTTACGACAAGCGTCGCGAACACCATGCAGCACGCGCGCACGGCCGAGGGAGACGCGCCCGTAAAGGCAGCGTAGCCCACAAGCGTTATCGCCAATATCACCCGCTGAAAACCACGTAAGCACCGAGTCTTTTGCAATACGCCCTCGATCACAAACCCCACGATAGCCAGATGGCTGCCCGAGACGGCGATAAGATGCGCCGTTCCCGTCACCGAAAACCAGTCGCCCGCCGGCTGGGCGCGCAGCTCGGCCGAACGACCACAGACGACACCAGCTATGAGCGCACGTGCCGGGTCGGTCGCAGGCGCGATGGACGCAAGCAGCCAATTTCGCAGCCGAAGCAGCGGCCCCGGAGAGCCCTCATCGACCGACACAATCCGAACGGCTTTAACCTTGCGCACCTCGCCTCGGAGCACGCGCAATCGTCCATACGCATCGTTCTCAAAACGTGAAACGCGACCGATAACACGCACGTGCGCCCCGACCTTGAGCTCGCGGTCGCACGATAGGCGAACCGTTGCCAAGTTCTTACCGTCCGCGCGTACCTCGCAGGTATAGGAATACACGTCGTCGTTTATGGATGGATCACCCTGCACGACAAACTCGAGGCTGCTTGCCGCTCGACCGTCGAGCGCCTTCGAGGCGTTGAGCGCGCCCGCAGCCCACCACGCCGAGACGACCGCTCCCGCCACGAGACCGACGGACGCGGCATACAGCCACCGCTTCCAAGGGGCAAGCCGCGCACAAGATTGAGCCAGCACAACGAATACCGCCGCCGCAACGGGAATGGCCCATAGCAGCCCGACCGCCGGCGCCTGCTCCCTCAGCAGCGCATCAGCGGCCACGTTGAGCACCAAGGCGCAGCTCATGCACATGCCGGCACACAGGGCCATCGTCCACGGCATCAGGGGCCGCGGAGGCATCACATGTTCGCGCTCGGTCGCACTCATACGCAGATGCAATCTTTGATTTTGGCAAGCTTCTTCTCGCCGATTCCCGACACACGCATCAGATCGTCAACCGAGGCAAAAGCACCGTTCTTTGTACGCTCATCGATAATCGACTGTGCCATGGAGGGACCGATGCCCGAGAGCGTCTGCAGCTCTGCCGCGCTTGCCGTATTGATGTTGACTAGACCCGTTGCGCCACTCACGCCCAATGATGCGGAAGCCCCACCATCAACACCGGCTTCCGCAATGGACGCCTGCTGCTCCCCCACCGTTGGAACGTGAATCTTCTGCCCATCGACGACCTTGGATGCCCGATTGAGCCCCGTAACGTCTGCCTCGGGCGCCAGCCCGCCGGCGGCATCTATCGCCTGAGCCACCCGCGCGCCGTCCTTGACGCGATATACACCGGGCGACACAACGGCACCATCAACATCGACATAAACCTCTGCCGCGGCAGACGCCTTAGACGAAGAGCCTTCGGATGTCTTTCCGCTCGAGGCATCGCCGGATCCCGGCTCCACTAACGAGCCCGAACCATCAGTGCGCTCAAACGACACGCCGCCAGTACCGCCGCCAAGGTTCGCCATCGCCAAGCCGCTCGCCATCGCAATGACGACCAGTATCGCCATCACCACTGCCTTGTGACCGAGCAGCTTGTCCGCCCAGCGGTCCATCTTTTTGACCCGTTCGTGTTGTTCGCGCTGCGCCATAGCAAAACCTCCCAACACCATCGTGTCAGGAAAAAAGCCCTGCAACAGCCACGCTCCAAAACCGGTTTTAGCGGTCAAACCAAATACCGACCAAAACCTTGCACAAATCTGTCCATTTATTCAGGCACACGTCAGCAAATGAACACTTAGCCGCAAAAAGCCCAGATAGCAAAAGACCGACGATGCAGGCGCATCGTCGGTCTATGCACAAATTTACTCGTGATCTTGGTAAATCTCACGCGGAGCAAGCTCCGAATGTTTGCGTTTTAAGGTCTTGGGGGCCTTATACGTGTTGCTTTCGAAGTCGATGTACTCAGTCTGCTTGAGTAGGCGCTCGATCATCTCCTCGTGATCGAACAACTCCCAGGCCTCATGCACGGCATCGAGTTTAGCGTGCGTCTCGGGACGACGCGGCATAAACAGCGTGCAGCAGTCGGGAGCGGCCTCAGTCGAGATATCGAACGTACCAATCTCCTCGGCGCGCGCGATGATCTCCTGCTTGTCCGAACCGATGAGAGGACGGAACACGGGAATCTTCACGGCCTCGTTAACGGCCATGATATTCTCAAGCGTTTGGGAGGCAACCTGTCCAAGCGATTCGCCCGTCACGATGGCCTTGGCGCCCTCGATGTGTGCAATGCGCTCGGCAACCGAATACATAATGCGGCGATACATGATCACGCGCAGGTTGCTGGGACAGGTGACCGAAATCTCACGCTGGCAGTCGCCAAACGGCACCACGTACAGGCGGCCGATCTGGACACCCGGCTCAAGCGCACGGATGATGTCCTGCACCAAATACTCGCTCGTGTCGGGCGTCTGCGGACGACCTGAGAAATGTACCGGCACGCACACCGCGCCGCGACGCGCGAGCATCCAGGTTGCCACCGGAGAATCAATACCCGACGACAGCAGCGTCACGACCTTGCCGGCAGAACCAACCGGCAGACCGCCCACGCCGCGCTCGGAGCGCGCGTACACATAAACGCTACCCTGGACCACCAGTACGTGCACCATAGCGTCAGGATCGTGCATCTGGACCTTTTTATCGGGGAAGGCCTCGCACAGCACCTCGCCCACCTGACGATTGATGTCAATCGAGGTGAGCTCATAATCGGTATTGGAGCGCTTGGCGTGCACCTTAAACGAATCGAAGGAACCAAACTCGCGCAGCGCCTTCACGGCGGCGGCACAGTACTCCTGAGGGTCGCGATTGGTGTGATACGCCAAAGACACACGAGCAACGCCGGGAACGGTGCGAATGACACGCGCCGCCTCGTCGGCCTGATGCTCGTTAAAGGTCACGAGGATATAACCGGAAATTCGAGACACGGCATTCACGGAAAAGGCGGCCAAGGCCGCCTTGATGTTATCCATGAGGATATGCTCAAAATGTGCGCGGTTCTTACCCTTCAGTCCAACCTCGTGATAGTGGACCAGGCAGACGCGAGCCGCCATTTAGGCTTCAGCAACCTTGTGGCCGAGCGCCTTCTCGTAACGGGCCTCGTCGTAAGAGATGTCGCCGTCGACAATCTCGTCCATAGCCATCGAGATGGTGTCGGCACCGGAAAGCCCGATGGTGATGTCATCGACATCCTGGACGGCAAGCACGCGGTTGTGCTGGCCACGCAGCATGCTATTGATATCGCAGGCGCGCTTGGAGGCAAGCGAAGCGAGCAGGAAGCGGTTGTGATCGGTCTTCTCCAGAAGATCGTCAATGCAAGGCTTTACAACGGACACGGACCTCAGATCCTTTCATGCATATCGAGAACGCGAACGAGCTCATCGGTCGCGCGGTCGAGATCGTCATTAACCACGACGTCGTCGTAGCGGTCGGCAAGGGCAAGCTCATCGGCGGCGTTTGCCATACGCAGCTCAATCGTCTCGGGCGTCTCGGTACCGCGACCGACTAGACGCTCGCGGAGCACCTCAAGCGAAGGCGGCTTGATAAAGATCAGCACGGCCTCGGGGAAACGCTCCTTCACCTGCAGGGCGCCCTGGACATCGATCTCCAAAATCAGAGACGCGCCCGAGGCGAGCTTGGATGTGACCTCGCTCACCAACGTGCCGTAGCAGTTACCGTGGACCTCGGCCCACTCAACAAACTCACCGTTTGCCACGCGGCGGTCGAACTCCTCGCGCGTCAGAAAAAAGTAGTTGACGCCGTCGACCTCACCTTTACGTGGTGCTCGCGTGGTAGCCGAAACCGTCAGGCCCAAGTTCGAGCGGCGCTCGCGCACACGAGTGACGAGCGTACCCTTGCCTGCGCCTGACGGTCCAGAAATCACAAAGAGCTTGGAATCCTGAGCGCTCACTTATTTGGTCAGCTGCTCGAGGAGCTGCTCGCGCTGACGGACGCCGAGGCCCTGGACGCGACGGGTAGCGGAGATACCGAGCTCCTCCATGATCTTGGCGGCCTTGGCCTTGCCATAACCAGGGAGCGACTCGATGAGGGTGGAAACCTTCATGCGGGAAGCGATGGGGTCATCGGAGTTGAGCACGGACTCGAGGGACTTCTCGCCCTTCTTGATCTGCTCGCGAAGCTCAGCGCGGGCGTGACGTGCGGCAGCAGCCTTCTCAAGAGCCTGCTTGCGCTGCTCATCGGTAAGCTGAGGGAGTGCCATTCGTACCTCCAAATAGTTGGGTTATATCTGATTCAATAATTGGCATTTTAGCACGTAGAACGTACAAAATGCCCAATCGCGGCTCCATAGGTTAGACGATACCCGCAAAAAGTGCAATATACTGCGCCCAAAGTTAAGCCCCTGACCTGCGATTCCACACAAAGGATGGGAAAGTTTACGCAGGCACAGGGGCTATTTTGTGCTAATGAGACCCAAAAGTGGTGACTTAGGGGAATCTTTTACGCGACGTTTTCGACCAGCTCGGCGACGATGGCGTCAAAGGCGGCAACCGGATCGTCGGCACCAGTGATGGGACGGCCCACCACAATGTGGCTTGCGCCTCGCTCGATAGCCTGGGAAGGCGTCGCCACGCGAGACTGGTCGCCTAAGGCGGCACCCACCGGACGCACACCCGGAGTCACGATCAGGGCATCAGGACCCAGCAGCTCACGCATGTCGTGAGCCTCCATCGGCGAGCACACAATGCCATCGATGCCGTTGGCCTGAGCGAGCTTTGCCAGGCGGGCGGCCTCCTCGGCCACGGGCGACTCGACGCCGATCTCGCTCAAGGCATCCTGATTCATGCTCGTGAGCACGGTGATGGCGACGAGCTTGGCGCGGTCCTCGCGCGCCTCCTCGGCACCCTCGCGGCAGGCAGCGAGCATGGCGCCCGAACCCAAGCCGTGAACCGAGAGCAGGTCGGCACCGGCAAGCGAGGCCGAACGGGCGGCACCGCGAACCTGATGCGGAATATCATGGAACTTAAGGTCAAGGAAGACCTTAAAGCCCAGGTCCTTAAAGGTCTTGACGATCTCGGGGCCCTCAGCGTAATAGAGCGTCATACCAACCTTAAGCCAGGCGGCATGGCCCGAAAGCTCGTGGGCGAGCTCGAGCGCACGCTCACGATCGCAGTCGAGGGCGACGATTACGCGGTCGCGGGCATCGGTCTCTAGCATTCGAAAGCACCTACCAGCTCGTTGATGTCCTTTACGCCCTGGGACTCGGCCCAGGCCTCGAGCTCATGCGCGATCTTGAGCGAAGCGCACGGATCGACGAAGTTGGCCATGCCAACCGACACGCAGGTGGCACCGGCCAGGATAAACTCGGCCGCATCCTCGCCGGTCATGACACCGCCGACACCGTTGATGGGGATATCGACGGCCTGGGCAACCTCCCAGACCATGCGCACGGCGATGTGGTGGCACAGCGGGCCCGAAAGGCCGCCCTTGGGCTTGGCCACGCGGGACTTGCGGGTATGGACGTCGATGGCCATGCCCTGGATGGAGTTGATAACTGAAAGGCCGTCGGCACCGGCAGCCTCGAGGGCCCTGGCGATCTCGGCGACGTTGACCGGCGCCATCTTCACGAACAGCGGCTTATCGGTCACCTTACGGCAGGCAGCCATAACGGAAGAGGCGCCCTCGGGCGTGGAGCCCATGGCGGCACCGCCGGCGGCGATATTAGGGCAGCTCACGTTGATCTCGTAGCCGGCAGCCCAGGGGCACAGCTCGACATACATCTCGAGCGCGCGGACAAACTCCTCGACGGAGTGACCGGCGACCTGGCAGATGACCTGGCAACCGTCCTTGGAGAGCTGCTCGAGCCACGGACCAGACTCACGGGCAAAGGCAGCCACGCCAGGGTTCTGAAGGCCCACGGAGTTGATCATGCCGCCCGGGATCTCGGCCATGCGGGGCGCGGGGTTGCCGGGCCAGGGCTCGGCAGCGCAACCCTTGGTGGTGATGGCGCCCAGCTGGGAAACATCAAAGAAGTTCTGGAACTGCCAACCGTAGCCAAAGGTACCGGCTGCGGTGTTGATGGGGTTCTGCATCTTGACGCCGCCGAAATCGACGGCCATGTTCACGGTACCCACTAGAAGACCACCACCTTGGAAGCATCGAACACGGGGCCGCACATGCAAGCACCCTTCATACCGTCGACCGTCTCGACATTGCAGGTGTTGCAGGCGCCAAAGCCACAGCTCATCATGCGCTCGAGCGACACCTCGCAGTAGGCACCGGCCTCGGCGGCAGCGGCGGCGACCTTCTTCATCATGACGGCGGGACCGCAGCTGGCGACATAGTCGTAGCCGCCCTCGCCGAGCAGCTCGGCGGCAGGATCGGTGCAAAAACCGTGCGTGCCGAGCGAACCGTCGTCAGTGCAAACGTTGACCGTGTCGCACAGAGCGCGGAACTCATTGATGCCCACGGCCTTGGACGCGGTGCCAAAGCCCAGGCACACGTCGACGGCCACACCCTGCTCGGAAAGCATGCCGGCGAGGCACAGCACGGGCGGAACGCCGATGCCGCCCGCCACGAGCAGCGCCTTCCTGGTGCCCTCGGGTACCATCCAACCACGACCACCGGGGCCCAGCAGGTTAGAGGTGGAGCCAGGGCCCATCTGAGACAAACGACGGGTATCGTCGCCCACGACGGCGTACCACAGCTCGACGGTACCGGCCTCGGCGTCGGCGCGGTAGTAGCTCAGGGGCACGCGAAGCAGCGAGGACGCATCACCGGGTACGGCGATGTTCACAAACTGACCGGGCTTGAGCGCACTTGCAAGCTTGGGGGCCGAGATGACGAGCGAGAAGACGCCGTCGGCAATCTCCCGGTTCGAGACGACCTCGAAGTCGTGCATGCGTGCAGTGGAAGGTGTGGGCATAAACGCTCCAATCCCCCATGCGGTTGCATGGTCCAAACGAATAGAAAGCGCGGCACCGCAAGGGCGCCGCGCACAAAAGCGATAAGGCTATGCTAGCAGATGCAGCCGTCGGCAAGCGTCTGTTTACCGCCGACAAATACATCGGTGGCACGACCGGTGAGCGTGCGGCCGGCAAAACCGGAGTTCTCGGCGCGCGACTCGTAACCGTCCTCGCCAACCGTCCAGGTTGCGGAGGGGTCGAACACGGTCAGGTCGGCAACGGATCCCGCCTTGACCTGAACCTGGTCGAGGCCCAGGATCTCACGCGGCTTGATGGCCATGAGCTCGACCATACGGCCCATGCTCATCTTGCCCGTGTTGACCAGCTCGGTGAGCACGAGCGACAGCGAGGTCTCGAGACCGATCATGCCAAAGGGCGCAAGCTCGAACTCGCGGGCCTTCTCCCACGGGGTGTGGGGAGCGTGATCGGTGACGATAACGTCGACGGTGCCGTCGATGACGCCCTGACGGATGGCCTCGGCGTCCTCGTCGGTGCGCAGCGGCGGATTGACCTTGAGCGAGGTGTTGTAGGTCTCGTCCAGGTCGTTCTCGGTCAGGAACATGTGATGCGGGGTGGCCTCGCAGGTAACCTGAACGCCAGCGGCCTTACCGGCACGCACGATCTCCAGGCCATGGGCGGTGGAGATGTGCTGGATGTGCAGCTTGGCACCGGTCAGCTTGGCGATCTCGATGTCGCGGGCGATCTGGAGCTCCTCGCCGGCAGCCGGCCAGCCCTCGAGGGCCAGACGGGTCGAGACCTTGCCCTCGTTGATCTGGCCGTGGCCGACCAAGTCCTCGTCCTGGCAGTGGCTCATAAAGACCTTGCCGAACATCTTGCCGTAGTCCATGCAACGACGGAGCATGCCCGCGCCCTGCACGCCGCGACCGTCGTCGGTGAAGGCGACGGCGCCGTGGGCGACCATATCGCCCATCTCGGACATGGCCTCGCCCTTAAGACCGCGGGTCATGGCGCCCGACGGATAGACGCGGCAGTGACCGACCTCGGCAGCACGGGACTTTACGAACTCCACGACGGTACCGTTATCGGTGACGGGATCGGTGTTGGGCATGGAGCACACGCCGGTAAAGCCGCCCTTGGCAGCTGCGCGGGTACCGCTCTCGATGTCCTCTTTGACCTCGTAGCCGGGCTCGCGAAGGTGAACGTGCATATCCACCAGGCCGGGGACGAGGTACTTGCCGGAAAGGTCGCGGACCTCGGCTCCCTCGACGGCGAGATTCTCGCCGACCTCGGCGATCTTGTCGCCGTCAATCAGGACGTCAACGACACCGTCAAGCTCGACGGACGGGTCGACGACGTGGGCATTCTTAAGAAGCAAGGCCATTATCGGCACCTCCAAGCAGCAGATACAGGATAGCCATACGCACGCAGATACCGGCGTAGACCTGCTCCAGGATGACGGAGCGTTGCGGGTGGTCGGCCATATAGGAATCGAACTCGACGCCGCGGTTGATGGGACCCGGGTGGCAGATGATCGCATCGGGCTTCATGAGCTTCTCGCGGTCCT
This sequence comes from uncultured Collinsella sp., assembly GCA_902493515.1. GTDB lineage: Bacteria > Actinomycetota > Coriobacteriia > Coriobacteriales > Coriobacteriaceae > Collinsella. Next base: position 72,434 of record CABUPE010000002.1, on the reverse strand, counting down.
TGGTCAGGCCGAAGAGCCTGTGGTACTCACGAATGGTCGGGAACGGGGCACCCTCGAGGCGCTCCTGCTGCACGCGCAGCATGTAGACGACGTCCAGCTCGGGCAGGACGGAATCGAGGTCGCTCGTCACGTGGTCGCAGCCCAGAACCTCGGGCGCCGGCGGCAGCAGCGTGCCGGGGGCGACGGCGTAGGTCTCGCAGCCCATGATCTTAAGGGCGGGGATCAGCGAGCCGCAGACGCGGGAGTGCGCGATATCGCCGACGACAGCGACCTTCAGACCGTGGAAGTCACCCTTGTGCTCCCAGATGGTGTACAGGTCGAGCAGGGCCTGCGTGGGATGGTTGTGCTTGCCGTCACCGGCGCAGATGACGCTCGCGGGCGAGTTCTGCGTGACGATGTAGGGAGCGCCGGCGTGCTTATCACGCACGACGATGCAGTCGATCTTATAGGCGTTGAGGGTCTCGACGGTGTCGACGAGGCTCTCGCCCTTGACCGTGGAGGTCGAGGAGCCGCCAAAGTTGAGGCTGTCGGCCGAAAGACGCTTCTCGGCGAGCTCGAAGGAGCTGCGGGTGCGCGTCGAGGGCTCGTTGAACATGTTGACGATGGTCTTGCCCTTGAGCGTGGGGACCTTCTTGATGGCACGCTCGTTGACCTCGGAGAACGCCTTGGCGGTCTCGAGGATGAGCTTGATGTCCTCTTCGGAGTACTCGGTAATGTCGATCAGGTGCTTATGGTTGAACGCCACGGTACTACTCACCTCCCAGCGGCGCGGAGCCCACGTGGGAACCCGGCGCGACGTCGTTAATCTCGACGGCGGTGTGGCCGTCGACTTCCTTCATATATAGGTGCACGTTCTCCTCATGCGACGAGGGAACGTTCTTGCCGACAAAGTCCGGCGAGATGGGGAGCTCGCGGTGACCGCGGTCAACGAGAACTGCCAGCTCAATACGGCTCGGACGGCCCAGGTCCATGACGGCGTCCAGAGCAGCGCGGATGGTACGACCCGTGTACAGGATGTCGTCCACCAGCACGACGCGCTTGCCGTCGACGCTAAAGGGAATGTTGGTGGCGTGGATCGCGGGAGCGAAATTGGTCGCATAGTCATCGCGGTAGAAGCTGATGTCGAGGCTGCCGAGCGGAACGTCGACGCCCTCGATCTCCTTGATCTCCTCGGCGAGCTTCTTTGCCAGAAGGTCGCCGCGCGTGACGATGCCGACCAGAGCGAGGTCTTCACAGCCCTCGTTGCGCTCGAGAATCTCGTGCGCGATGCGGGTCATCGCTCGATTGACGGCGGTCTCGTCCATGATGACCGCCTTGGGGGAAGTCGTGCCCATCGATCTCCTTCCTCACATGTCTTGACTGCTGACACAGTCAAAAAAATAGATGCCCGACCGCTTAAAGCGGACCAGACACCCACAGGAAGGGCTGCTCTTTGGCAGCTATGTAATTCCATGTGGGTATCTCGTACCCCTTTAATGGTCAAGGGATAGTGTAGCCAACCTCGAGCTTAATTGCGAGCATAAATACAGAGCAATCCGTAAACGGAGCCCAAAGCCCAATAAACCTATATATATTTGTGGGACGAGCTTGAAAACGCACGCACGAGCTGGCATAATCCCCTCTGCTGCACGCAAATCGGATCTACGTCCAGGGCCGTAGCGTGGGCACTATCGCCAAAAGAGGAATATCTCTGTGTAGATTACGCACAGGGAGCTGCTTCTGTGCTATAGTTCAGGCTTGTTTGTTAACGCGACATGTTCGTTTGTCGCCCAAGGAGGGTCAGTTATGTCCAAAGTTTGCGAAGTTTGCGGTAAGCACCCCGTTGCCGGTCGCTCCATCAGCCACTCTCACCGCGTCACCAACCGTAAGTTCCGCCCCAACATCCAGCGCGTCTACGTCGTCGTCGATGGTCACCGTCGCAAGATGAACGTTTGCTCCACCTGCCTCAAGTCCGGCAAGGTTGCGCGCTCCTAAATAAGGTCTTACCAACAAGTACCTCGGACTCTCCGGGTCAAAGACCTCGCGTTCACATAGAACTTACCAAAGGAGCCCTCCCCTACGGAGGGTTCCTTTTTGCACTCATTGAGGACAGACTTACATGAGTGCTTTCACGCATTGGGGACAGACATGAAGCACGCATGCGACGCACTGACTGGCTCCGGCCCCTGCCTCACGCAGCATCCTTCCAGCCTGCAGTTGCCTTGGTCACGCTTGTAGCGCCGATGCCGGTGATACGGGCAATTTGCTTGACCGTGAGATGCGCCCGCCTAAGCCTCAGCAGACACGCATCGCGTTCGGGGCGTGGCAGGGCTTTGAGCAGTGCAGGATCTATGCTCGGCAGAACTTCGCGCGCAACGGAAAGGGCCTCCTCATCGGGGATCCGCCGGCGTGGAAGAACCTCCATTGACCAGATGCGCCCGGCAACTTCCTCGAGATGCTCGCAATAGCAACGAGAGCCACCGACAATATCGAGCATAGGGACCGCATCACAGATGTCAAAGGGATCATAGCCCAGCTGATACGCCTTATAGCTTGACCAGCGGTACGCATCGAGCGAGTCAAGCGCACCCTTCACGGGATTGAGATGAATATAGTCGAGCAGCTGCACCGCCTGCGCGTCCGACTCAACCGCGACCCGCGAATAGCGATTGTCAAACAGATGTCCCGTTCTCCCCGTTTTTCCATTGAAATACTTGGCATATGCCGTCAGCGCGCACTGCATTGCCTTTGAAAGGTTGTCAAATGGGTCATCAACCATCAAATGGAAGTGATTGTCCATAAGGCACCAAGCCAACACCGCCACTTCATGGCGCGCAAACCTGTCCGAGATATCCGATAAGAAACGATAACGGTCGGAGTCATCTTCAAAAATAATCTGTTTGGAGTTGCCGCGGTCAAAGACGTGGTAATAGCCAGTGATCGAAACGGGGCGGGCGCATCGGGGCATAATCTCTCCTTTCAAAACTGTTCAGGCAACACCTAAAAGGAGAGAAGCAACGCGAAATGCTGAGCCTGCAACCTATTTATATCCAATAAGCGGCAATAACAGCCCCAGAACGGCAAAATGGCAAAACGATGTCTGTCCCAAATGAGTGAAAGCACTCATGTAAGCCTGTCCCCAACGAGCGGGGCGGAAGAGCAGGCAAATAGTTTTAGTTAAAACGCTTCATTTTATTGAAGCGTTTTAGTGTGCCTTTTAGAGGAATCTTACCGTTCGCCGAATAATTTCTTGCTATCATGCAAGGCGTAGGGTAAATCTCCGATCGCAAGGAGACACAAATGGTGAAAAAGTCACCGGAAAACACTACTCCCGCAATTGTGGACAACGTAGAGGCGCTTGAGGCTAAGCTCGCTCAGATGCGAGAGGCCCAGGCGCTTTTTGCTACGTACACGCAGGAGCAGGTCGACAAGATCTTCTATGAGGCCGCCATGGCCGCCAACAAGGCTCGTATCCCGTTGGCGAAGATGGCCATCGAGGAGACCGGCCGCGGCGTTCTTGAGGACAAGGTCATCAAGAACCACTACGCCGCAGAGTACATCTACAACGCTTACAAGAACACCAAGACCTGTGGTGTCCTGGAGCGCGACGAGGCTTACGGCATCACCAAGATCGCCGAGCCCATCGGCATCGTGGGCGCCGTCATCCCGACAACCAACCCCACTTCCACCGCGATCTTCAAGACTCTGATCAGTCTGAAGACCCGCAACGCCATCATCATCTCCCCGCACCCGGCTGCCGCCAAGTGCACCATCGCCGCCGCCAAGCTCGTGCTTGACGCCGCCGTCAAGGCCGGCGCCCCCGAGGGCATCATCGGCTGGGTCGATGTCCCCTCCATCGAGCTGACCAACATGGTCATGCGCGACGTCGACATCATCCTCGCCACCGGTGGCCCGGGCATGGTCAAGGCCGCTTACTCCTCGGGCAAGCCCGCCCTGGGCGTTGGCGCCGGTAACACCCCGGTCGTCATCGACGACACCGCCGACGTGCTGCTCGCCGTCAACTCCATCATCCACTCCAAGACCTTCGACAACGGCATGATCTGCGCTTCCGAGCAGTCCGTGACCGTCATCGACACCATCTATGACCAGGTTAAGGCCGAGTTCCAGAAGCGCGGCTGCTACTTCGTCAAGCAGGGTGCCGAGATGGAGGCCCTGCGTGCCGCCATGTTCAAGAACGGCGCCCTCGATCACCGCATCCCCGGCATGGCTGCCGCCAAGATCGCCGAGATCGCCGGCATCGAGGTTCCCGCCAAGACTAAGATCCTGATCGCCGAGGTCACCTCCACCGACCCCGCCAAGGAGGAGTTCTCCCACGAGAAGCTCTCCCCGGTCCTGGCCATGTACCACGCCAAGGACTTCCAGGAGGCCGTCGACAAGGCCGAGCACCTGGTGCTCGCCGGTGGCCCGGGCCACACCGCCTCTCTGTACGTGCACCCCGCCCAGGCCGAGAAGATCAGCCTGTTCGAGCACGTCATGAAGGCCTGCCGTATCGTCATCAACACCCCGTCCTCGCACGGCGGCATCGGTGACCTGTACAACTTTGGCATGAAGCCGTCTCTGACCCTGGGCTGCGGCTCCTGGGGCGGCAACTCCGTCTCCGAGAACGTTGGGGTGAAGCACTTGATCAACGTTAAGACTGTGGCCGAGCGCCGTGAGAACATGCTTTGGTTCCGCGCTCCCGAGAAGGTCTACTTCAAGAAGGGTTCCACGCCCGTCGCCCTCGACGAGCTTGGCAACGTCATGGGCAAGAAGCGCGCCTTCATCGTCACCGACCAGTTCCTCTTCAAGAATGGCAACACCCGCGCCATCGAGGCCAAGCTCGACGAGATGGGCATCGCCCACGACTGCTTCTACGACGTCGAGCCCGATCCGTCGCTGCAGTGCGCACGTCGCGGCGCCAAGCAGATGGCTCTCTTTGAGCCGGACGTCATCATCGCCGTCGGCGGTGGCTCCGCTATGGACGCCGGCAAGATCATGTGGATGATGTACGAGCACCCCGAGTGCAAGTTTGAGGACATGGCCATGGACTTCATGGACATCCGCAAGCGTATCTTCACCTTCCCCGAGATGGGCAAGAAGGCCTACTTCGTCGCCGTCCCGACCTCTTCGGGTACCGGCTCCGAGTGCACGCCGTTCGCCATCATCACCGACAAGGAGACCGGCATCAAGTGGCCGCTCGCCGACTACGCGCTGCTCCCCAACATGGCTATCGTCGACGCCGACAACTGCATGACCGCCCCGCGCGGCCTGACCGCTGCCTCCGGCATCGACGTCATGACCCACGCCATCGAGTCCTACGTCTCCATCATGGCTTCCGACTACACCAAGGGCCTCTCCGAGCGCGCTGCCAAGCTCGTCTTTGAGAACCTGCCCTCCAGCTTCACGAACGGCGCCAAGGACCCGCACGCCCGCGAGGAGATGCACAACGCCTCCTGCATGGCCGGTATGGCCTTCGCCAACGCCTTCCTGGGCCTCAACCACTCCATGGCTCACAAGCTCGGCGCTTTCCATCACCTGCCCCACGGCATCGCTAACGCCGTCATCCTGACCCGCGTCATGCGCTACAACGCCGCCGAGGCTCCCGTCAAGATGGGTACCTTCTCCCAGTATCCTTACCCCAACGCGCTGCACAACTACGCCGAGATGGCCAAGTACTGCGGCATCGAGGGCAAGGACGACAAGGAGGTCTTCGAGAACTTCATCACGAAGCTCGAGGAGCTCAACGACTTCATCGGTGTCAAGAAGACCATCGCCGACTACGGTGTTGACGAGCAGTACTTCCTCGACACCCTCGACGAGATGACCGAGCAGGCATTCAACGACCAGTGCACCGGCGCCAACCCGCGCTACCCGCTCATGAGCGAGATCAAGGAGCTCTACCTGGACGCCTACTACGGCCGCGAGCCCCAGGACTACGCCGTCTGCTAGTTTTTAGCACGGTTTTTTGCGGCGGGGGTGCACGGGTGTTTCACACACCCCCGCCGTCGCTTCTATCGCATCGTTGAAAGGATGCAACCATGCTGCTACCCGATTCCAAGACCGAGCTCGTCCGCCGTGGCAACAAGGTCGTTTACGACCTGGGCGACAAGATCGTCAAGGTCTTTAACGAGACCAAGCCTGTCTCCGACGTGTTCAACGAGGCTTTGAATCTTGCCCGCATCAATGAGTGCGGCATCCGCAGCCCCAAGGCTCTCGAGGTTTCCCAGCTCGAGAACGCCAACGGCTGGGCGCTCGTGACCGAGAAGGTTCCGGGCACCACCCTTGCCGAGAAGATGACTGCCGAGCCCCAGCGCTTTGGTGAGTACCTCGAGATGTTCGTCGACCTCCAGATCGAGATCCACGGCTACACCTCCCCGCTGCTCAACCGTCAGCGCGACAAGTTCGCCCGCATGATCGACAGCCTTGATCAGCTCAATGCCACCACGCGCTACAACCTTCAGGAGCGTCTGGACGGCATGACCAAGGAGTTCAAGGTCTGCCACGGCGACTTCAACCCCTCCAACGTCATCGTCGGTGACGACGGCCAGCTCTATGTGTGCGACTGGGCACACGCCACCCAGGGCTCCCCTGCTGCCGACGTTGCCACCACCTACCTGCTCTTCGCCCTCAACAGCAAGGATCAGGCTGAGGCCTACCTGGAGCTCTACTGCGACCGCGCCGACATGCCCATGCAGGTCGTGCGTCAGTGGACGAGCATCGTCGCCGCTTCCGAGCTCGCTCGTAAGCGCAACGTGAACGATGAGTTCCTGAAGAACTGGATCGACGTCGTCGATTATCAGTAATATCTGAGCGATTTATTTCGCATCGGAGGCACAATGGAAAACCCCGCAGCTCGCATGGGCTGTGGGGTTTTCCTTTTAGATATCGAGGATGCTACAAGATAATAGGACGGCCCCGCATCTCCCCGATTGGAGAAATGCGGGGCCGTCCCACATATCGAACTACAAGCGAAATCGTCGATTAACGGCGGGCTGCCTTAACAAGCTCGGCAACCTTGGCGACGACCTCGTCGATCGCCACGTCCTCACGCTCGCCCGTGGCACGGTCCTTGAGCTCCACTGTGCCATTCTTGAGGCCGCGCTTGCCCAGAACCACCTGATACGGGAAGCCCATAAGGTCGTTGTCGGCAAACTTAAAGCCGGGACGCTCGTCGCGGTCGTCGACGACGACCTCGATACCCTCGGCACACAGGCCATCAACGATCTGCTCGCAGACGGTAGCGCACTCCTCCTTCTTGGGATCGAGCGGAATCACCGCGACCTCGTACGGGGCAACGGAGACCGGCCAGACGATGCCATGCTCGTCGTTGTGCTGCTCCACGACGGCAGCAAGCGAGCGGGACACACCAACGCCGTAGCAACCCATGATGAGCGGCTTCTCCTTGCCGTCCTCATCCATAAAGGTGGCACCCATGGCCTCGGAGTACTTGGTGCCCAGCTGGAAGACCTGGGAAACCTCGATGCCGCGAGCAGCAGAGAGCGGCTTGCCGCAGTGCGGGCAGGGATCGCCGGCAACGACGGTGACCAGGTCGGCCCACTCGTCGACGGTAAAGTCGCGCTCGGGGCAGGCACCGGTAAAGTGATAATCGACCTCGTTGGCACCGCAGGCCCACTGCTTGGACTCGCGCAGGCTCTCGTCGCACACCAGGCGAATGCCCTCGGGAAGGTTAACCGGTCCGATAAAGCCCTTGTGCAGGCCGTTCGCCTGAAGCTCCTCGTCAGTCATCATGCGATAGCCCTTGCCAAAGACATGCTCGGCCTTGCAGTCATTGAGCTCGTGGTCGCCCGGGACAATGGCCACGACCGGCTTGCCCTCGGCGTCGATGAGCGCCAGCGACTTTCGCGTACCGTTCTCGGGGAAACCGAAGAACTTGGCGACGGCCTCGATGGTGCCCATGCCCGGAGTCTCGACCTTGGTGAGCGTACCGTCGCCAGGACCCTCAGTCACAACGACCTTGGTGCTTGCGGCCTCATCGTCGGCAGCGAAGCCGCAATCGTCGCAGTAGACGAGCGAAGCCTCGCCGGCGTCGGCCAGAGCCATGTACTCGACGGAGGTGTCGCCGCCGATCTCGCCGGAGTCGGCGACAACGGGCAGAGCCTTGATGTAGCAGCGCTCGCAGATGTTGGCGTAGGCCTGCTTCATCTTGTCGTACTCCTCCTGCAGACTCTCCTGCGTGGCAGAGAAGCTGTAGGCGTCCTTCATGATGAACTCGCGACCGCGCATCAGGCCAAAGCGGGGACGGAACTCGTCGCGGAACTTATCCTGGATGTGATAGAGGTTCACCGGCAGCTGCTTGTAGGAACGCAGCTCATTGCGCACCAGGGCAGTCACGGTCTCCTCGTGCGTGGGTCCGAGAACAAACTCGCGGCCGTGGCGGTCATCAAAGCGCACAAGCTCCTTGCCATAGGCGTCGATGCGGCCGGACTCACGCCACAACTCGGCGTCGACCATGATAGGCATCATAAGCTCCTGCGCGTCGGCAGCGTCCATCTCGTCGCGCACGATGTTCTCGATCTTGCGGATCGAGCGCCATGCGAGCGGCAGATAGGAATACAGGCCGGCGGCCTCCTTGCGGATCATGCCGGCGCGAAGCAGCAGGCGATGGCTCGCAAGCTCGGCGTCGGCCGGATCCTCTTTGAGCGTCGGAGCATACAGCTTAGACATATACATTGCTCGGGTCATTTATTTCTCCTCAATAAGCTTGTCGACCTCTGCCATAAGCGCGTCGACAATTTGGTCCTCAGCTACTTTACCAATGATCTGGCCATGCGAAAAGAGCAAGGCCTGACCACGTCCGCAGGCAACGCCCAGGTCGGCATCAGAAGCCTCGCCGGGGCCATTGACCGCACACCCCATCACGGCGATCGAAAGCGGCGCGGAGTAGTTCTTAAGCCGCTCGGTGACCTCCTCGGCGATGGGTATGAGATTAACCTGGCAGCGGGCGCACGTGGGGCACGAGACAATCTCGGGGCCACGGTGACGCAGGCCCAGCGACTGCAAAATTCCCCAGGCAACCGGTGGCTCCTCAACCGGATCGGCCGTAAGCGAGACGCGCATGGTGTCACCGATGCCTTCGGAAAGCAAGATACCCAAGCCTACAGAGCTCTTGATGGTGCCCTGTAGCTTGGTTCCCGCCTCCGTCACGCCCAGGTGGAGCGGAACATGCGGTATCTCGCGCGACAGAGCGCGATAGGCATCAAGCGTGATGGCCACGCTATGGGCCTTGGCGGAAAGCACAATGTTGGTAAAACCGCGATCCTCAAAATGTTTGACGAAGCGCTCGCTCGACATCACGAGCTTTTCGGGCTGCGTGAGATCGTCGCGCTCGGCAATATCCTGCTCGAGCGAGCCGGCGTTCACACCGATGCGGATCGCACACCCAGCGGCACCCGCGGCATCGATCACGGCATCGACCTTGGCCCAATCGCCAATGTTGCCGGGATTGATGCGCAGCTTGGCAGCACCGGCCTCAACGGCACCAATGGCGAGCTTATGGTTAAAGTGAATATCGGCGACGATCGGCACCGGGGACTCAGCACAGATGGTGCGGAAACCCTCAAGCGCGGCCTCGGTGGGCACGCTCACGCGCACGATATCGCAGCCAGCCTGCGCCAACGCGCACACTTGCGCAAGCGTTGCCTGGGCATCAGCGGTATCGGTGCAGGTCATGGACTGAACCACGACCGGAGCGCCGCCACCGATCTGCACGCCGCCCACATGCACGGGGCGCGTCAACTCGCGAGGCAAAGGATGGGATAAAGACAATCCAAACACTCCCCTACAGAATAAATCGAAGGATGTCGGAACGAAGCATATAGACAAACAGCAGCACAAAGAGCGCGATGCCCACATAGCTCACAATCGTCTGGACCTTGAGCGGAAGCTCGCGGCCAGCAATCTTTTGAATGATCTCGATGACCAGCTTGCCGCCATCGAGTGGTGGGATGGGCAGCAGGTTCATAAAGCCAAGCGAGAACGAAATGAGGGCGGCAAACGAAAGGAACGTGGCAGGGCCGGCAGCAGCAGCCTGTGAGGACATAACGCTAATGCCCACGATCGAAGAAGACTGATCGAGCATCTCCATCGTATGCTGCGGCTGGAGCAGGCGCATCACGCCCTCCGCTGTCTGCACGACATAGGAGAACGAAAGTCGAGCCGACGTGATGGGGTCTAAACGGACCACCTGCGTAGAGGCATACACACCTAGGCGCTCGTCCTCTTTGAGCGCAACCGCGGTCGAATGCTGCTTGCCGTCACGCTCGTACTCGATGGCGATATCGTCCTTACCGGCAGCCTTACCGATGGCATCGTAAACGTCCATCCAGGTAGAGCACGATACTCCGTCAACCGAAAGGATCGCGTCGCCGCCCTCGATACCCGCCTTGGCGGCAATAGACCCCTCGTCAACCTGACCGATCACGTTGGTATCCATCGGCACGGTGACACCCGCAATAGAGTAGATGCTCATAAGCAGCAAAAAGCCCGTCAGGATATTGACGAGAATGCCCGCGAGCAACATAAAGGCGCGCTTGAGAAAGCCCTGGCCAAGATAGGTGTGCGAACGCTCTTGTGCAAGGAACTCGGCCTCGCCGCACGGCAGCTCCCACACATCGCCCTCGGCAGTTGAATGTTCGCGATCGAAACGGCGGCCGTCAAAGGTAGTGTAACCCGCCGCATCTCGCGGCAGCGTCTGATACTTGGTGGGATAGTAGCTCGGCGAGGGCTTCTCCCCTTCCTCATACCAGGGTGCGATGGAACCCCAGCCCAGCAACAGGGCGCATGCCTCGAGCACATCCTCCTCGGAAAGCTCAAGCTCGACAGCAAGGTCGGCCACGGTCACGCGACCATGACGATAGATAGCCGCGAGCACGCGATCGGCGCAGGAGACATCGGTCGGATCCATACCGCAAATGGCAGCGTAGCCACCCAGCAGCAGCGGGGTCACGCCAAACTTGGTTCCAATGCGACGCGACGTGTAATGGATGTCAAAGCGGCACGGCAGGCCCAAAAAGAACTCGGTCACACGGACGCCGCAGGCACGCGCCGCCAAAAAGTGGCCGCCCTCGTGCAAAAACACGAGGACGGAAAGCATCAGCAGGCCCCAAAAGACCGATGAGAGAACGCTCAGAACAGTATCCATAAAACGAAAAAGCAATCCTTATGGGTTAGGAACGGGTTGCGGCGAGCACCTGCGCAGCCTTTTCACGCGCCCATGCATCGATGTCGCGAAGCTGCTCAAACGAATCGACCGCCTGCATATCGTGGGAATCCATGCAGGATTCCACAATGCGATCGATATCGGTAAAGCTGCAGCCATCGTGCAGGAAGGCATCGACGGCGACCTCGTTGGCGGCATTGAGCACGCACGGCATGGTGCCACCCGTCTTGCCGGCACGTTCGGCCAGTGCCAGACAGCGGAAGGTATCCATGTCGGCAGCATCAAACGTGAGCTGCCCCAGCTCGCGGAAATCGATACGAGGCGCCGGGGTATCCCAACGCTCGGGATACGAGAACGCGAACTGGATGGGAATACGCATGTCGGAAGCACCGAGATGCGCCATCACGGAGCCGTCGGCGAACTCGACCATAGAGTGAATCTTGGACTGACGCTGCACGACCACGTTAATGAAATCGAGGCCGCAGTTAAACAGATGCATGGCCTCAATTCGCTCCAGGCCCTTGTTCATGAGGGTGGCGGAGTCGATGGTGATCTTGGCGCCCATGGCCCACGTGGGATGTGCGAGGGCATCGGCACGCGTCACGCGATTGAGCTCGTCGCGCGTGCGGCCAAAGAACGGACCGCCCGAGCAGGTGAGCCAAATACAATGAGCCTCGCGCGGGTCCTCCCCCAGATAGCACTGGTAGATGGCGGAGTGCTCAGAGTCGACTGGAATAAGCTGGCCCGGTTGTGCCAACGGCATAAGCAAGTCGCCACCGACGACGAGGGACTCCTTGTTGGCAAGGGCAAGGCGCTTATTAGAGGTCAAGGCCGCATGGCTCGCCTCGAGACCGGCGGCGCCCACAATAGCAACGAGCACGCAGTCGACATCGTCGCGACGCGCGAGCTCGCAAACCGCCTGCGCGCCAACGCCGAGCTTCGTTCCCTCGGGCAACTCCTGCAGCACGGCGTCATCGCCGTGAGCGACATCGGCCACGGCAACCGCCGGAACCGAGAACTCGCGGGCAGCGGCAACGAGCTCAGAGGTGCTGGAATTAACGGACAGCGCCGTCACCTGCAGGCGATCAGCATGCTGACGGCACACATCGAGTGCCTGGGTGCCGATAGAGCCCGTACAACCCAGGATGGCAACACGGAGGCGTCCATCGGGGCCATACGTCGTCTGGAATGACATTACAGCACGCCTCCGATCATCAAAAGCAGCTGAGCGGTAATGCAGCCAAAGATAAGCGAGTCGCTACGGTCGAGCATGCCGCCATGGCCCGGGATAAGGTTGCCGGAATCCTTGACGCCCACGCCACGCTTGATGCGCGACTCGATAAGGTCGCCGATAACGCCCAGAATGGACACGACCACGCCGCACAGCAGCGCATAGGGCAGGCTGAGCTTGTAGAAGTGCGTCGCCCACAGGATGAGCCAAATCAAAACCGAGCCCAGGATGCCGCCGGCAAACCCCTCCCAGCTCTTTTTGGGAGAGATCTTGGGAACCATCTTGTGCTTGCCGATACGGCTACCCACGATGTAGGCAAACGAATCGGAGACCCAAAGGGACGCGCAAACGCCCACTGAAAGCAGGGCACCGGCAAAACCGGGCACGGCATCGCGCAGCAGCACGATAGCCGACAGCATAAAGCCAGTGTAGATGGGACCCATGAGCGTCACTGCCACATCAGAGATGCGGGTACGCGGCGACCAGACATACCAAATGCCCACAGCGAGCATCAGGGCAAAAAGCAGGGCATTCAGCAACATCGAATCGCCCAACGCCGACAGCGGAAAGAGTACGGCGGCAGCGATACCCATGCGCTCGTTAGCCATCTTGCCATCAAGCCTTGTCATACGGAAAAACTCATAGCAGCACAGACCGCTCATGACAGAAACAAAGATGGCCGTGGGCACGATACCCAAAACCAGGCACAGGATAAAGACAACGGCGTAGACGATACCGGCGGCGGCACGGGTAATAAAGCCCGCCAGCCACGAACCGGTGCCGCTCTTCGCTGCAGGCGCTCCCGCAGCGGCAGCTTTGCGCGCAGGCGTCTTGGGAGCAGATGCCTTGGGACGATCGGACACGATTAAGCCTCCTCGGTCTTGCTCAGTCCACCAAACCTACGGTCACGGCCCTGATAGGCCAAAATGGCGTCGACAAGGCCCCAACGATCAAAGTCAGGCCAATAGGTATCGGTGACGTAGAATTCGGAATAAGCCACCTGCCACAGCAGATAGTTCGAAAGGCGCAGCTCACCAGAGGTGCGAATCACAAGCTCAGGATCGGGAAGGCCGGCGGTATAGAGATGGGAAGCCACCATGTCGTCATCAATTGCGGCAGGATCGATCTTACCGGCGGCAGCGTCGAGTGCAATCTGACGGACAGCGCGGGTAATCTCGGCACGCGCGCCGTAGTTGACGGCAAGCGCCAGCGTCATACCGGTGTGATCGGCGCACTCGGCAAGACCGCGTTCAAAAACGTCGCGGGTCTTCTTGGGCAGCGCGGAAATGTCACCCAAAAAGACAACACGCACGTTTTCGCGCTTCAGAAGCGGCAGCTCGTCGATAAACGTCTTGGCAAACAGATGCATCAAGACGTTGACCTCATGCTGCGGACGGTTCCAGTTTTCGGTAGAAAACGCATAGGCAGAAAGCACGTCGACGCCCAGGCGCACGCAGGCGGTAATGATCTCGCGAAGGGAGACGATACCCGCCTTGTGGCCCTCAGTGCGCGCAAGACCGCGCGACGTAGCCCAACGACCGTTGCCGTCCATGATGCACGAGATATGGTGCGGAATGTTATTGAGGTCAAGGTCGGAAAAACCGACGCCCGCAGGGGCGTCGGCAAAGTACTCGACCAGTTTATGCTCGTCGTATTGCACCTTAGATCTCCATGACCTCGGCTTCTTTTTCCTTCAGAAGCTCCTCGACCTTGGCGACATACTCATCGGTGTGCTTCTGGACCTTGGCCTGCTCGCGACGGACATCGTCCTCGGTGAGCTCCTCATCGCGCTCGAGCTTGTTGTTGAAGTCGCGACGGATGTTACGGATAGACACCTTGGCCTGCTCGGCGTACTCGCGGCACTCCTTGACGAGCTCGCGACGGCGCTCCTCAGTGGGAGCCGGGAACGGAAGACGAACGACGGTGCCATCGGAGTTGGGGGTAATACCCAGATCGGAAGCGCCGATGGCCTTGACGATAGCATTGATGAGTGCCTTGTCCCACGGCTCGATGAGCAGCATGTGGGCCTCGGGGGTCTTGACGGCGGCAACCTGCGTGACCGGCGTGGGAACACCGTAATAATCGACGGTGATGTCGGACAGAATGTTGGCATTGGCGCGGCCGGTACGAACCTTGGAGAAGTTATGCTTGAGGGACTCGAGCGACTTGTCCATATGGGCGGTGATGTTCTCTGCCATGCTTAATCCTCCTGATAGACGAGCGTGCCGACGGGCTCACCCGAAAGCGCGCGCTTGACGGTGTCCTCGCCATCGATGTTGAGGACCAAAATCGGCATACGGTTGTCCTGGCACAGTGCCGTAGCCGTGGAATCCATAACCTGCAGACCGCGGACGAGAACCTCGTGATAGGTAATCTTGTCAAAGCGGACGGCATCGGCGCACTTGACGGGATCCTTGTCGTAGATGCCGTCAACCTTGGTGGCTTTAATCAGAATCTCGGCGCCGATCTCGCACGCACGAAGAGCCGCGGCGGTGTCGGTCGTAAAGTACGGATTGCCCGAACCGGCGGCAAAAATAACGACGTTGCCCTTGGAAAGGTGGTTGATGGCGCGACGGCGAATATAGGGCTCGCAGATCTCGTTCATCTGGATAGCGCTCATCACGCGGCAGGGAACATCGTTATGCTCGAAGGCATCCTGCAGGGCGAGCGCGTTCATAACGGTTGCCAGCATGCCCATGTAGTCGGCCTGAGCACGCTCCATGCCACCGGCAGCGCCGGCCATGCCGCGGAAAATATTGCCGCCGCCAACAACGACGCCAACTTCGTGACCAACGGCGAGCAGCTCTTTGACCTGCTTAGCAAGATGGTCGGTAACCTTGGGGTCGATGCCATATTGGCCGTCGCCCATCAGCGCTTCGCCGGAAAGCTTCAGAAGCACGCGTTTATATCGGATGTCGGACAAAGCGATCCTCCTTTAGATTGAACTCTCAACATTCTATCAAAGGCTCTAAGAAGAGCCATGAAAAAGCAGGCTGTGAGTAAAACCCACAGCCTGCTCATTACCAGCTACAAGAGCTTATTTACTCGCCACGGACCAGACGGTCAAAGGCAACGACGGTAATGGTGTCGCCGAGCTCCTTGGAGACCTGCTCAGCGTACTTCTTGATGGTGAGGGAGCTGTCCTTGATGAACTCCTGCTCGGTGAGCACGGACTGCTTGTAGAACTTCTCCAGACGGCCGACAGCCATCTTCTCCTGAATGGCCTCGGGCTTGCCGGACTCGGCAGCCTGAGCCATGTAGATCTGCTTCTCGTGCTCGACGGTCTCGGCCGGAACCTGATCGCGGGTAGCGCAGATCGGGGCGACGGCGGCAACCTGAAGGGCAACGTCGTGAGCGAAGGTCTTGAAGGACTCAGCCTGAGCGGTCTCGGCCTTCTCGAAAGCAAACTCGACGAGGACGCCGATCTTACCACCCATGTGGATGTAAGAAGCAAGCGCGCCGTTCTCAGCCTTGCGGGCAGCGAAGCGGGAGATCTTCATGTTCTCGCCCATGATGTGAATCATCTCGGTGAGCTCGGAGGAAACAGTCTCCTCGCCCATCGGCTTCTCGAGCAGAGCGTCGACGTCAGCAGGCTCGGTGGTGGCGACAACCTCAGCGACCTTGGAAGCAAAGCCGGTGAACTTGGCGTTGGAGCCAACGAAGTCGGTCTCGCAGGAGAGCTCGAGCAGAGCGCCGGTCTTGCCATCCTCGGAGACGAACGCGGCGACAGCGCCCTCGTTGGTCTCACGGCCAGCCTTCTTGGCAGCCTTGGCGAGGCCGTTTTTGCGCAGAACGTCGACAGCAGCGTCCATGTCGCCGTCAGCCTCAACGAGAGCCTTCTTGCACTCCATCATCGGGGAGTCGGTCATCTCGCGGAGCTGCTTGACCATAGCGGCGGTAATCTGGGCCATTGTGGTTCCTTTCAAAGAGATGAAAAAGAATTAACTAAGACTGATTTACTCGGCCTTGGGCTCAGCGGCCATCTCGACCTCGGAGACCTGCTCCTTGCCGGAGCCAGCGAGGCAGGCGTCAGCCATGAGCTCGCACATAAGGGTGACAGCGGAGATAGCGTCATCGTTGCAGGGGATGCCGTACTCGACCTCGTCGGGATCGGAGTTGGTGTCGATCAGAGCGACGACGGGGATGTTCAGGCGCTGAGCCTCCTTGATGGCGTTCTCCTCGCGCTTGGTGTCGATGACGAAGAGAGCCTGGGGCAGACCCTTCATGTCGCGAGCGCCACCGAGGTTGGTCTGGAGCTTGGTGAGCTCCTTGCCGAGAACAGCCTGCTCCTTCTTGGGCAGAACAGCCATGCGGCCGTCCTCGACCATGGCCTCGAGCTCCTCCATGCGGTTGATGCGGGAGCGGATGGTGACGAAGTTGGTCAGCATACCGCCGAGCCAACGCTGGTTGATGTAGGGCATGTTGGCGCGCTCAGCAGCGTTCTTGACGGCCTCCTGAGCCTGCTTCTTGGTGCCGACGAACAGCACGTTGCCACCCTTGGCGACGTTCTTGACGAAGGTGTAGGCCTGGTCGGCGTCGAGGATGGTCTGCTTGAGGTCGAGGATGTAGATGCCGTTGCGCTCACCGAAGATGAACGGCTTCATCTTAGGGTTCCAGCGACGGGTCTGGTGACCGAAGTGGCAGCCGGCCTCGAGCAGGGTGCGGATATTAATCTTGGTAGCCATGTTAAACCTCCTGTGGTTTGCCTCCGCGCGGGGTCATCCTCCAAAACCAACCCGGACATGTGCTACCAAAGCCCGGGCACCACGGTATGAAGTAGCCGCGCGTGCGTGATAAAAACATGTTGCCGTGAAGCAACCCGATGAATGATAGCAGGAATGCATCTTCCTGCCAACCCGCAATCAAAACCACACACCTGAGTGCGGCGCGGGACGTCCCAGCCACTATTCGCCGCGGGGATGGGCTTGAGCCACGGCACGTTTGAGCCGATCGGGCGTGAGGTGCGTGTAAATCTGCGTCGTGGACAGGCTCGCATGACCCAGCAGCTCTTGAACCGAGCGCAGGTCCGCACCGCCCTCGAGCAAGTCGGTCGCAAAGGTATGGCGCATCGCATGCGGGGCGATGTCGGCCGGAATGCCGGCGAGCGTCGCCAGCGTATGGAACCGCCGCCTGAGCATGGCGGCACTCATGCGATTGCCGCGCGCCGATATAAGCAGCGGATGCGGCCCGGTAGCGAGGTCACGGCGCTTTGTCTGAGCGAGCAACTCCGGCCTCCCCTCCTCAATATAGAGACGCGTCGCCTCGAGCGCACGACGATACAGAGGGACGATACGTTCTTTGCTCCCCTTGCCCCACAGGCGCAACGTGCGTTCGGACCATGAGATGGATTCCACATTGAGCGCCGCAAGCTCTGAGATGCGGGCACCCGAGGCATAGAGCAACTCGAGCATCGCCGCATCGCGCAGTCCCGCGGGTGTTGAGGTATCAGGCGTCTTGAGCAGCGCCTCGACCTGCTGGGTCGTAAGGACGCCCGGCAGGTCACGCGGCAGCTTGGGCGACGCGATCGCCGAGACCGCATCGCCCTCGACAATCCCCTCGGCAGCCATCCAGCGATAGAGAGATCGGATAGCCGACAGGTGCGCCGCAAGCGTTCGGGGAGCCACCTGCTCACGCGAAAGCTCAGCAAGATAGCGACGAATGGTGCGCACGTCGGCAGCGAAAGCATCAATATCCTCGCGCTCGCACCAGGCAGCAAAGCGCTCCAGTCTCGAGCCATAGGCCGTCACCGTGTTGGGAGAAAGCCCCTCAACGCGTGCGATATAGGCGATAAAAGAGTCGACGGTGTCGTACAGGCCAAAGGCTATGACCGGTCGCCTCCAAACAAGTCGGAACGCGTGGCCAAGTAGGCATCGAGGGCCTCGAGCGCACGGTCCGCATAGGCCTGATAGCGGTCGCGCTTGCTGCGGCGCTTACCGTCCTCGAGCGGCGGCACCAGGCCAAAGTTGACATGCATGGGCTGATAGCCCACGGTGGCAGGATCGGTCGCATAGCCCACGAGCGCACCCAGGGCGCCCACGCGGGGCAACTCGACGGAATCGGCGCCGATAGCCTCTGCATAGGTGTTGAGCGCCGCGAGCAGACCGGTCGCCACGGCTTCCATGTACCCCTCGGTGCCGGTGATCTGACCGGCCAGGCGCACGCCGGTACCGGGCACGGCAAAGGTGCCATCGAGCACGTGCGGGGCGTCGACAAAGGTATTGCGGTGCATGACACCGTAGCGGAAGAACTCAGCGTTCTCCAGGCCCGGCACCATATGGAAGACGCGCTTCTGCTCGCCAAAGGTCAGGTTGGTCTGGAAGCCCACCAGGTTATAGGCGGTCTTCTCCTTGTTCTCGGCACGCAGCTGAATCGCCGCCCAAGGGCGACGTCCGGTACGCGGGTCGGTGAGGCCGACGGGCTTCATGGCGCCAAAGCGAATGGCGTCCTTGCCGGTGCGCGCAACCTCCTCGGCAGGCTGGCAGGCCTGGAACAGATCGCCGCCCTCAAAGTCCTTGAGCACCACGCGGTCGGCCGTGGTGAGCGCCTCGATAAAGGCCTCGTACTCCTCCTTGTTGAGCGGAGCGTTGAGATAGTCGCCGCTCCCCTGCTCCTCGTAGCGCGACTGCGAAAACAGCACGTCCATATCGAGCGTGGAGGCATCGACGATCGGCGCCGCGGCATCGAAGAACGCAAGGGCGTCGCCACCGACGAGCTTCATGACCTCTTCGCTCAGCGCCGGTGAACACAGCGGGCCCGCGGCAATGACCACGTGGCCCTCGGGGATCTGGGTGACCTCGCCGTGAACGACCTCGATATTGGGGCGGGCGGCAACCTCAGCCTCGACGAGCTCGGAGAATGTAACACGGTCGACCGCCAGGGCGCCACCAGCGGGAACAGCAGCGCGATGGGCGCAGTCGAGCAGGACTGAACCCATGCGCTCAAGCTCGGCCTTCAGCAAACCAGCCGCGGAATCCGGACGGGTCGACTTAAACGAATTGGAGCAGACGAGCTCTGCCAGGTGATCGGTATGGTGAGCCGGGGAGCTCACCTGGGGGCGCATCTCGCACAGCTTTACGGCAAACCCGCGGTCTGCCAGCTGGATCGCGCATTCCGAACCCGCCAGACCGCCACCGATAACCGTCACCTGATCGAACTGCATCTGCAAACACCTTTCTAATTGACACGTTTTCCATTGTGACCGAAGGGCGTCTGGGCGTGAAGGGCAAACTTGGAGGGCGCATACCTTCCATCCATCATGCGCTCGATAAGGCCCTCGAGTTCAAGCGAACCCAAGAGTTTGAGTACGCCGACAGCATCGAGTGAGACGAGCGCCGCGATGTCGTCGACCTTGAGCGGAGAGGCGATGAGCGCATGCATCACGGTCTGCTGTGTTGGATTCAGGTCGGCAATGCCGGGAGCATCGGGGCGCGAGTAGCGCAGGGTGCCGTATATGCGAGAGATAGCCATCTCGATGGACTCCTCGTCGACAATGCAGCAGGCACCGTTCGCAATGAGGTAATTCGTGCCACGCGACTCGGGCGATAGGATCGACCCCGGCACGGCAAGAAGTTCGCGCCCCAAATCCATAGCAGCCTCGGCTGTAGAAAACGTCCCGGAAGGCATACCCGCCTCGGATACAAAGAGGGCTTGCGACAGGGCCGCGATCACGCGATTGCGACGCGGAAAGGCAAACTTGCGCGGACCCATGCCCCACGGAGAGATCGACACGACCGCGCCGCCCGTATCGAGCGTGCGCGTAATAAGCCCCGCGCTCGAACGCGGGTAGACCACGTCGGCGCCCGTCCCCAGCACCACGACGTGTTTGCCGCCGGCGTTGACCGCAGCCCAACCCGAGGCCTGGTCACAACCGACTGCACCGCCCGAAACTACCGTCACTCCCGCCTCAACCGCCACCTTCGCCGCAAGCTCTGCCACGGCAAGACCATACGGCGAGGCCTTTCGCGCACCGATGATGGAGAGCGCGGGCGTCGAAAGCGCCTCGGGGTTGCCGCGCACATAGAGCGTCTGAGGTACATCAGAAAGCTCCAAAACGGTCTCGGGATACAACGCGTCACCTGGATGCAGCTCGAAGGTCCCCTCAGCCATCATTGGTCCCTCCTTCCCTGGTACATCGCCGCCTCGAGCACGTGGTCCTGCGTCACCTGCTCGCTCTCGGCGACATCTGCGATCGTGCGCGCAATGCGAACAAGGCGCACGATGCCACGCCCTGTGAGATGCGTGCGCTTCGACAGGCCGAGCACACACTTCTCCGCCGCATCATCGAGCTCAAAGGTCGAAACGACGCCGTCAATGGACCGAGTCTCGTCATCCTCGGCCTCGGCATCCGCATCGTCCATGCGGGATTCGCGCCAAGCGCGAAAGGCGCGACCGCGCACAACGTAGTCACGTAACTCGGCCGACGACATGCCCTCCGCACCCTCGATAATCACTTGAGGGTCGGGACGGGTCACATCGATCATCATGTCGATACGGTCGGCCAAAGGACCGCGCAGTTTAGACCGATAGCGCTCGACCATCGCCGCCGAGCAGCGACACGGCACCTCGCGATCGCCCAAAAAGCCGCAGGGGCAGGGATTGCTCGCAGCCAGCAGCTGAAAGCGCGACGGGAAGGTAAAAGCCCCGTCGACGCGTACGATCCTCACGTAGCCGCGCTCGATGGGCTGACGCAGCGTCTGCAGCACGCCAGTGGGAAACTCGGCAAGCTCGTCCAAAAAGAGCACGCCGCCATGAGCAAGGCTGATCTCACCCGGGTGCACCGGGCGCCCGCCGCCGATAAGGCCTGCGGTCGAAATACTGTGGTGGGGACTGCGGAAGGGGCGGTGCCCCGCCAACAAGCCATCAATGTTCTCACCCAAAACCGAATGGATGCACAGTGCCTCCTGCTGATCCTCAACGGAAAGCTCGGGCAGGATGCCGGTCATACGGCGTGCGAGCATCGTCTTGCCCGATCCCGGAGACCCGATCATGAGCAAGCCGAGTTCTCCTGCCGCCGCAAGCGCCATGCCGCGTTTAGCGACTTCCTGCCCCAGCACGTCTGCATAGTCGAGCTCGGGCTCAAAGGTCGCCTCGACACCCTCGGAATCCAAGTAGTGCCGTGCGGCATCGCCCATGCCATGAGCAAGCTGAGACAGATGGTCGATAAAGCCGCAATCTACGCCCGCGAGTGGCACATGCTGGTCGGACCTGCCGGCGATAAAAGACAGCCCCATGTCGCGAGCCAATAGCTGAAACGCCACCTCGCCCTTGACGGGAAGCACTGTACCGTCCAGACCAAGCTCACCTGCGATAAGGCAGCGATCGAGGTTGTCACGGGGAATCTGCTCATCGGCCGCTAGAACCGCGATGGCGATGGGCAGGTCAAAGCCGCTACCGGTCTTGCGGATATCGCCGGGTGCCAGGTTAACGGTAATGCCCGAGCGCGGGATCTCGAACCCGGCGGAGCGCATCGCGCAGCGAATACGACCGCGTGACTCCATCACCTCCATACTCGGAATGCCGAGCATCTGGATGCCCGGAACGCCACCGGCAAGCGAGACCTCGACCGTGACGTGAATCGCCTCGACGCCGCGGATGCAGGCCGCGTGAACGGCAAACGTCTCGAACGCCATCACGACACCTGCCAATCGAACGCGTTGTACTGATGCTCGATCTCGGCGATATGCCCGCCGCGGATGGTGACACCCACAGCATCGAAGCGAATCGCCTTGAGCGGATAATGCTCCATGAGATAGCAACTTGCGATGCGGCGGTAGCGGCGTTGCTTTTGGGCGTCCACGGCCTCCTCGGGAAAGACCCGCGTGGTGCAATCCAGCGAAACGCGTCTGGTCTTGACCTCGGCCATCACCACGACATCGTCGAGCTCATCGAGCAGCACCAGATCAGCCTCGCCCTCGGTGCAACGATAACCCTGCTCCAGCAAGGTGTAGCCGCGCTCGTTAAAGTAGTCGATGGTGATCAGCTCGCCCAGCATACCCAGCTCGCGGGGACTGAGTCCCTTGATAAACTCGGGCGTCATCGCCCCGCAGTCGAGCTCGCCGTTTTCCCAACGCTCCTTGAGCTGCTGTGTCTTGCTCTTTTTGCTTGCGGCACTCATGGGGTCTCCTTTCCCGCACACTGCAGTGCCCCGATGATGAGGGCACCTTTCATGCGGGTAAGTACCGGAAGCTAACCAAAAGCTGACCAAATGCCGTCAAAAAACGGGCCGTACGCAACAATGGTGTTGCATACGGCCCGCTACCAGCAGGTTTATAAAACCCCAGAGGTCCCTGTCTCCACAATTGACCTAGAAAAGGCGCTCAGTCTGCAGAAAGTTTCCGCAAAAGCTCACACGATGCAGTGGACAAAGTCCATGTTTTCGAATGGCCTCGATGTGCTCGGGGCTCGCATAGCCCTTCGACTCGGCCAGATGGTACTCGGGATACTCGGCGTCGTACTCGACCATCATCTCGTCACGCGTGACCTTAGCCATGATGGACGCCGCGGCGATGCAGGCGATCTTGGCATCGCCCTTCACCACATCGCGCTCGTTAGGAACGGCGCCCAAGGGGTTGCCATCCATAAGCACGCAATCGGGCTCGAGCCCCGTATCGGCCACGGCGCCCGCAACGGCGGTACGGATAGCACGGGCCATGCCCATCTCATCGATATCCTTAGGCGCGATATGGCAAAAACCGATCGCCGTCGCCACCTCGGCAATCTTCACTGAGAGCAACTCGCGGCGCGCCGGCGTGAGCTTTTTGGAATCGTTGATGCCCCAGACGCGCGGCTCCATAGGAAGGCAGACAGCGCATACCGTCAAAGGACCGGCCACCGATCCGCGACCCACCTCGTCGACACCAACGACCACTCCATCGCCGCCAAGCTCATGCATAAGCTCGTACATGTCATTGACGCGCTCGCGCTCGGCAAGCTCTTTGGCATGGCGTTTGAGGGCGCGTTCGCAAGCCTTGATCACCTGCTGGCGCGGGTCCTCGCGATAATGCTCCACGAGGGCGGGAATCTCCTCAAACGTGGCGCTCGCCAACTCACCGGCAACCTGCGATGCCGAAACCGAGCTCGTCATGTTGGCCATACCAGGCCCTCCTTGCATGCAAATCAGATAAAAAGAAGGGCCACCCGAAGGTGACCCTTGTGTCCAAACGAGTGGACAGACGCTGCGATCTTCTTAGCGCTTCTCGGGGATGCGAGCAGCCTTGCCCACCTTGTCGCGGAGGTAGTACAGCTTGGCGCGACGGACGCGACCATGACGAACGACCTCGAGCTTGGCGATCTTGGGGCTGTGAAGCGGGAAGGTACGCTCAACACCGACACCGAAGGACATCTTGCGGACGGTGAAGGTCTCGCGGGCACCGGCGCCGGCCATGCGGATGACGTCGCCCTGGAAGACCTGGATGCGCTCGCGGTCGCCTTCCTTAATGCGGTAGTGAACCTTGACGTTGTCGGCGACGCGAACCTGAGGAATGTCCTCGCGGATCTGCTGACGCTCGATTGCGCGGATGTAATCCATGTGCAATTCCTTACTCTTCTAGAGGTGCCGTACCACCTTGGCCGGCACGTAGTTGAACAAACGTATTCGAGTATACACGCGCGGGTTTCTGCTGCAAGAACAATTTTTTACGCAGACAAAAAGACAAAACCCGCACAT
This sequence comes from uncultured Collinsella sp., assembly GCA_902493515.1. GTDB lineage: Bacteria > Actinomycetota > Coriobacteriia > Coriobacteriales > Coriobacteriaceae > Collinsella. The sequence continues at coordinate 48,380 of CABUPE010000002.1, read as the reverse complement.
GATAACCGCCCGCCTCACGAATGAGACGGGCGGCATGAAGGGGGGCTACGCTAGGCGTCTAAACCCAAAACGTTAGGCGGAACGCTTGGCCTCGAGCTTGGCCTGGGCGGCAGCCAGGCGTGCGAGGGGCACGCGGTAGGGCGAGCAGGACACGTAGTCCACGTCGGCCACGTTAAACAGGCCCTTGATGGACTTGGGGTCGCCGCCGTGCTCGCCGCACACGCCAAAGTGCATGTCGGGGTTGGTGGCTCGGCCCTTCTCAACGGCCATGCGCACCAGCTCGAGCACCGCCGTATCGATGGTCTCGAAGGGATTGTCCTTCAAGATCTTCTTATGCATGTACAGCGGGATGAACTTAGCCTCGGCGTCGTCACGCGAGAAACCGAAGGTCGTCTGGGTGAGGTCGTTGGTGCCAAAGCAGAAGAAGTCTGCGTGATGGGCGATCTCGTCAGCGACCATGCAGGCGCGCGGCAGCTCGAGCATCGTGCCCACGGGAATATTGAGCTCGACGCCTTCTTCGACGGAAACCTCGGCGATCACGCGCTCGATAACCTCGCGGGTCTGAACATGCTCGGCCGTAATGGAAACGAGCGGGACCATAATCTCGGGGCGCGGGTCGACGCCCTCCTTGATAAGGCGGGCGGCAGCCGTGGCGACGGCACGGACCTGCATGAGCGGCAGATCGCCAAAGACGACGGACAGGCGCACGCCGCGTAGGCCGAGCATGGGGTTCGACTCGACCATGCCGTCGATACGACGCAGGCGGGCGCGCAGGGCGGCAAGCTCTTCCTCGCTGGCGCCAGCGGCTTCCTTCTTGGTGATGGCGACCTCGAGCTCGCGAGGATTATCCAGGAACTCATGAAGCGGCGGATCGAGCAGGCGGACGACCACATCGCGACCGGACATGGTCTTGAACATCGCCAGGAAGTCCTCGGTCTGGACCTTGAGCAGGTCGGCCAGGGCCTGCTGCTTCACGGCCTCATCGTCAGACAGGATAAAGCTCTGGATGATGTTCTTACGGTCACCCAGGAACATGTGCTCGGTGCGGCATAGGCCGATGGCCTCGGCACCAAACTCGAGTGCGAGCGCGGCATCCTCGGGGTTGTCGGCGTTGACGCGCACGTGGTTGGCGTGACCCTCGGTCTCGTCCAGGCGAATCTCGTCGGCCCAGGACAGGATGGTGTCCAGATCGCCGGTGAGCTCGGCGGAGACCAGGTCGACGGCGCCGTCGACGACGATACCCTGGGTGCCGTCGATGGAGATGACATCGCCCTCGTGCAGTACGCGGTCGCTGCCCTCGATGCGCACGACCTTCTCGGCGGCGTCGATGTGGAAGCGCTCAACGCCGCAGACGCAGGGCGTACCCATGCCGCGGGCGATAACGGCGGCATGGCTCGTCTTGCCACCGTGGCTGGTCAGGATGCCCTCGGCGGCGACCATGCCCTTCAGGTCGTCGGGGTTGGTCTCCCAACGAACCAGAATGACCTTGTGGCCCTCGTTGGCGCGCGCGACGGCGTCGTCACTCGAGAACACAACCTCGCCCACGGCGGCACCGGGGCTGGCATTAAGACCGCTGGCGAGAACCTCGTACTTCTTGGAGGCGTCAAACTGCGGGTGAAGGAGCTGGTCGAGTTGCGTGGGATCGATGCGGCTCACGGCCTCTTCGCGGGTGATCAGGCCTTCCTCGACCATTTCGATGGCGATGCGCAGGGCGGCGGTGGCGGTACGCTTGCCCACGCGGGTCTGGAGCATCCAGAGCTTGCCCTGCTCGATGGTGAACTCGATATCGCACATATCGCGGTAATGATCCTCGAGCGTCAGGAACACGCGCTCGAGCTCCTCACCTGCGGACTCGAGGCCCGGCGTGGCCTTGAGGTCGGCGATGGGCTCGGTGTTGCGGATGCCGGCGACAACGTCCTCGCCCTGGGCGTTAACCAAAAAGTCACCGTAGAACTCCTTGGTGCCGTCGGCCGGGTTGCGCGTAAAGGCAACACCCGTCGCAGAGGTCTCGCCCTTGTTGCCAAAGGCCATGGCCTGCACGTTGACGGCGGTGCCGAGCTCGTCAGAAATGCCATGCTGTTTGCGGTAGATGCAGGCGCGCTCGTTCATCCAGCTGCCAAAGACGGCCTGGATGGCAAGACGCAGCTGGAGCTCCGGATCGTGCGGAAAGACGGGCTTGCCGTCGGCGACCTCGAGCTCGGGATACAGGGCGGCCTCGACGTTCTCGGAGAAGATGCCCTTAAAGGTCTCGACGAGCTCCTGCAGGTCCTCGGCCGAAAGCTCGGAATCGACGCGAACGCCGGCGACCAGGCGTGCCTGAGTCAGAGCGTTCTCGAACAGGTCGGCATCGACACCCATAACGACGTTGGAGAACATCTGGATAAAGCGTCGGTAGCTATCCCAGGCAAAACGCGGGTTCTGCGTCTGCGCGATGAGGCCCTGGACGGAATCGTCATTGAGGCCCAAGTTGAGGACCGTGTCCATCATACCGGGCATGGAGAACGGAGCGCCCGAGCGCACCGATACAAGCAGCGGGTCGTTGGCGTCACCGAGCTTCTTGCCGCAGCGGGCCTCGAGGTCAGCCTCGGCGGCAACGATCTCATCGAGTGCGCCTTCGGGCCAGACGTTGCCGGCACCGGAGTACTCGACGCAGGTCTGGCAGGTAATGGTAAAGCCGCCAGGAACCGGCAGGCCGATACGGCTCATCTCGGCAAGGTTCGCGCCCTTGCCGCCAAGCACAAAGTTCATGGACTTGTCGCCCTCAGTGACACAGGTGCCCTGGGCGTCGGTACCAAAACGGTAAACCCTCTTGCAATCGCTCACGATACTTCCCCTTCCATGCACTTACGCGCACGACCGTGGTGACGAATCGACCCGCCGGTTGCGAGCCGTGAGGGTACTATACGGCGGGCATTGAGCGGGCATGCGTAGAGGGCGCGGGGTTTGGTAAACGTGATAAATGTTACGGTAAACGGTAGGTAAAGGTGGTTACCTTATGAAGATACCACTGCAAGAGAATTGCAGGTCAAATGGAAGTTCTTTGCTAAATCGCTTTACCAATATCGTGCATTATTTTTGGTAGTCTTTAAAAGACGGTGCATTTTTAGCTACCCCAATGAGTTAACTTTGCTGGGCTCGGCGGGCGGCGCGACGGACACGGGCTTCTTGGATTTCCTCCAAGTGACTGATGATCTCGGAGGCGCTCTCCTCGATTGCCTTGCCGTCGGTTCGCACCACAAAACAGCCCAGGCGCTTCATAAGGGCGCGGGCTTCCTCGAGCTCGCTGCGCACGCTCTCGGGCTCGGCATAGGAGCCGGCGACGGCACGGGCGTAGTCATCGCCCAAGCGGCTATCGCGAATCCCGGAGATCACATCAACAGTCGAAATCAGACCAAACAACCGCATCGGGTCGACCTCGTAAATTGACTTCGGCGGCTCCATGCCATGGGCCAAAGGAACATTGGCAACCTTGTACCCCTGATAGGCTAAATACATCGACAGCGGCGTCTTGGACGTGCGAGACACGCCCAACAGCACGATATCGGCACCCGACAGATCGTCGCAACCGCGCCCGTCGTCGTGCTCAACAAAATACTCCATGGCCTCGATGCGATGGAAATAGCGGTCATCGGTCTTATGAATCACGCCCGCAACGCCTTTGGGCTGCACACCGATGAGCGACGACAGCACAGCGAGCGTAGGACCGATCAGGTCGACCGAACGGATATGCAGCATGCCCAGGTAATCGAGCACGCGGGCGCGAAGCGCCGGATCGACAATGGTGTGGAACACGGCAATATCGCGATGGTCCGCATCAACGCGCGGGCCCACAAACGACTTAACCTGCTCCACCGAGTTCACCTTGGGCAGGCGCAACAAACGAAAAGCCCCTTCATCAAATTGCCCGGACGCCGCAAGTACCACCTCACAAGCGGTATCACCGAGCGAGTCGGAGATAACGATAACGGTGGGACGAGCGGTGACCGGGCAATCCATGCGGGGCTCCTTTTGCGCTTACGCGCAGGCTGGCTTACTTTTTACGAGCAAGCTCACCGATGTTGGCGATGCCGGAGAAAACGGCCTCGAAGCGGTTGAGCAGCTTAAGGCGATTATCGCGGAGCTGCTCGTCCTTGTCCATGACCATGACCTCGTCGAAGAAACGGTCGATGGGCGCGCGCAGGGCGGCGAGGGCAGCAAATGCGGCCGGATAATCCTCGGTAGCAAGGGCGGCATCGACAGCGGTCTGAGCAGCCTCGGAGGCGTCGGCGAGCGCAAGCTCGACCTCGCCCATCAGGCTGCGGTCGTACTCCGCACCCAGCTCGGGCTTGGAGATGTGCGCGGCGCGGGCATAGGCGGTAGCCAGGTTGTCGAAGGTCTCGGCGTCGTTCTTACGAGCCTCGTCGAGGGCGGCGCAACGGGCGAAGAAGACGGACGGGGCGATGATGTGCACCGCGGAGACGGCGGCAACGGTATCGGCCGGGATCTTTTCGTCGCGGGCCATGCTCACCAGGCGGCCATGGAAGAAGTCACGAACCTGCTCGGCGACCTCGGCGGCGTCGAACTCAATGCCCTGCTCGCTATAGAGCTCGAGGGCGAAGTCGATGAGAGACGTGGGGTCGATCGGCAGACGGTCGCGCAGAATGTTGATGATGCCGATAGCGGCACGACGCAGCGCGTAGGGGTCGGAGGAGCCGGTCGGGGGCTCGCCGATGGCAAAGATACCGGCGATGGTATCGAGCTTGTCGGCGCAAGCCACGATGCAGCCAGCGGTGCCCTCAGGCAGCTCGTCACCGGCAAAGCGGGGACGATAGTGATCGCGGATAGCATGAGCGACCTCGTCGTTCTCCCCCATCGCGGTCGCGTAATAACCGCCCATCACGCCCTGCTGGCTCGTGAACTCGACAACGGCGTTAGACACCAGGTCGGCCTTGCACAGGTGCGCGGCGCGAGCGGCATCGGCGGCAAGGTGGGCGCCCAGATGAGCCTCGCGGGCGATAGCGAGCGCGAGCTGCTCGATGCGCTCGGACTTGGCGAGCACGCTACCGAGCTTCTCCTGGAAGGCAACCTTGGCCAGACGCTCGCGGAACTCGTCGAGGGAGATCTTCAGGTCCTCCTCGTAGAAGAACTTGGCATCGTCCAGACGGGCACGCACAACGCGCTCGTTGCCGTCGATCACGCGTTCGGCGTTCTCGGGCTTGCTGTTGGAGACGACCACGAACTCACGCGTCAGCTTGCCTTCGCCGTCATAGATCGGGAAGTAGCGCTGGTTGGTGAGCATGGACTCGCAGATAATCTCGTGCGGAACCTTGAGGAACTCCTCATCGAAGGTACCGACGAGCACCGTCGGCCACTCGCAGAGGTTGATGACCTCCTCGAAGACCTTCTTGGGCGTATCGACATGGCAGCCGGGGCGAGCGGCCTCGACCTCGGCGATACCGGCAAGGATGGCCTCGCGACGACGCTCGGCAGAAAGCACGCCGGCGTCCTCGAGCACCTGCTCGTAGACGGCGGGGCTGGCAACCACATGGTCACCAGGGCCAAGTACGCGATGACCACGCGTGGTGTTGCCACTCGTCACGTCGGCAAACGACACGGGCACAACATCCTCGCCCAAAAGGCAGCAGATCCAACGGACCGGACGAACAAAGGTCGCGTGCTCGTGGCCCCAGCGCTGGCTGCGGTAGTTGGGCCACTGCAGGCCGGCGATGGTCTTCTCGCACAGAGCGGTCAGAATCGGCGTAGCCGGTGCGGAGGGAATATTCTTCTCGGCGAACACATACTCGCGACCGTCGGTGTCCTCGCGACGGACCAGGTCCTCGGCAGCCACACCGCACTTGCGGGCAAAGCCCTGGGCAGCCTTGGTGGCGTTACCGTCAGCGTCGAAGGCAATGTTGGCCGCGGGGCCACGCTTGACCTCGTGAACCTCATCGGTCGCGGTGGCGACGTCGGCAACGAGTGCAGCCAGGCGACGCGGACTCGAGATCACGCGGACCTCGCCGTGGGCCAGACCGGCCTCGTCGAGACCCTTGGCGATCATGGTGCCAAGCTGCTTGACGGCATTGTTCAACGGTGCGGAGGGCATTTCCTCCGTACCGATCTCAAACAGGAAATCCTTAGCGTCTGCCATGGCTTACGCCACCTCGCCTTCCTGGTCGGCATTCTCGTTGACTCCGGCGACCTCGGCCATGTAGGCCTCGCAGCACGCCTTGGCGACGGCGCGGACGCGCAGGATGTAGTTGGCACGCTCGACCGCGGACAGCGCGCCGCGGGCATCGAGCAGGTTGAAGGCGTGGCTGCACTTCATGACGCAGTCGTACGCCGGCAGCGGCAGCTTGCGCTCCAGACAGGAGTGGCACTCGGCCTCGTAGTCGTCAAACTTCTGACGCATCATCTCGACGTTGGCGACCTCAAAGTTGTAAGCGCTGAACTCGCGCTCGTTCTCCAGGAACACATCGCCATAGGTCATGGGCGTGCCGTCGGGAAGGTAGCTCCACACCAGGTCGTAGACCGAGTTGACGCCCTGGGCGTACATGGCGATACGCTCCAGGCCATAGGTGATCTCGACGGGCACGGGGTCGACCTCGATGCCGCCCACCTGCTGGAAGTACGTAAACTGCGTGACCTCCATGCCATTGAGCCAGACCTCCCAGCCAAGGCCCCAAGCGCCGAGCGTCGGGCTCTCCCAGTCGTCCTCGACAAAGCGGACGTCATGGTCGTTAGGGTCCAGACCGATAGCGGCAAGAGACCCCAGGTAAAGCTCCTGGGCGTTGACCGGAGAGGGCTTGATGAGCACCTGGAACTGATAGTAGTGCTGCATGCGGTTGGGGTTCTCGCCGTAGCGGCCGTCGGCGGGACGGCGGCAAGGCTGCGCATAGCAGGTGCGCCACTCGGCGGGACCGAGCGAGCGCAGCGTGGTCGCGGTATGGAAGGTACCGGCACCGACCTCGGAGTCATAGGGCTGCATAATGACGCAGCCCTGCTCGCCCCAGTACTGCTGGAGGCGCAGGATGATGTCTTGGAAGGAAAGCGATGAAGCGTTCATGCCTCTAATATCCCCTCGTCGAAACGATTACACGGTTAGGTACTGTACTATAGCGGTTTTTAGTCGATAGCGCCGATGCGGTTGAGCGGCCAGTAGCGCACGAGTGCCACGGCGATCAAATCAGAGCGATCGACGGGACCAAAGTAGCGTGAGTCGGCAGAGTTTTCGCGGTTGTCGCCCATCACCCACACGCACCCGTCGGGAACGGTGTAGGGATAGCTTACCTGAGCACCGGGCGCTTGGACCGAAAGTGGCCAGCTCATGCCCGTCGTATAGTCCTCGTCGAGCGCTTGGCCGTCAACGACCACCTTGCCGTCCTGCAGGTCAACGGTCTGGCCGGCCGTGGCAATAACGCGCTTTACCAGCACGTCATGCTCGGACGTGGCATCGGGGTTGTGGAACACCACGATATCGCCTTGCTTGACGGGCTGTCCGAGTTCGAGCGTCACCTTCTGCGCCAGAATCTGGTCTCCGATCTCGATCGTGGACTCCATGGAACCGGTAGGCACCACAAAGGGTTCGACCACAAACGAGCGAATCAAGAAGGTGGCGACCAGCGCGATTGCGACAACCACGACCCACTCAAACGCACCCTTTAGCACGGAATGCTGCGATGGAACCATTCTCACTCCTCGCTCTGCGAAAACGAAGCGTCCAGGATCTCCTGCGCGTACGCGCGCTCATTGGGCGTAAGACGTGCCGTCTCGATAAGATCGGGACGCCAACGACAGGTACGCTCGATGGCATTCTTGCGGCGCCAGGCATCGACCTTGGCATGATCGCCGCTCACGAGCACTGGAGGCACGCCCTCGCCGTTAAACTCGGCGGGACGGGTGTACTGCGCGTACTCGAGCAGGCCGCCGTCCTCAGCGGTCGAGAAGGACTCGTCCACGTTGCTCATCTCGTCGCCCAAGGCTCCGGGAATGAGCCGTACGACGGCATCGGCCACGACCATAGCGGGCAGCTCGCCGCCCGTGAGCACGTAGTCGCCGATCGACAGGCGCTCGTCGGCATACGCATAGGCGCGCTCGTCGACGCCCTCGTAACGGCTGCACACAAACAGCAGGCGCTCGCTTTTGAGCAGGCGCTCGGCCACATGCTGCGTAAAGGGCTCGCCGCAGGGGGTGAAGAACACCACGGTGGGCTTGGGACCCTCGGAGCTGATAGCCTCGATGGCCTCGGCGATGGGCTCGACCTTCATGAGCATGCCCTGCCCGCCGCCGTAGGGCTCGTCATCGACGGTACGATGACGATCGTGCGTCCAGTAGCGCAGGTTATACGCCTTAAAATCAAAAAGGCCGGCCTTGCGGGCGCGGCCCAAAATCGACGTGGACATGACGGGCTCAAACATCTCGGGAAAGACCGAAAGGGTCTCAATCAGCATGCTGTCCTCCCTACTTGTCCATATCGATCAAGCCGTCCATAACGTGGACGGAAATTGTTCCTGTGTCGGGAAGATCGAGCACAACCTGCTCGATCACGGGAATCAGCACCTCGCCGTACCGATCACCCTCGACAACCCAAACATCGTTGGCGGGCGTCGACATGATCTCGACAATCGTGCCGAGCGAGCCAAAACGCTCGTCGATCACCTCGCGACCCATGAGGTCGGTATAGGCGGCGTCGAGCGAATCGAGCTCGAAGTCGTCACGATTGGCCAGCACATAGCATCCGGTGATGCCCTCAGCGGCCGTCAAGTCGTCTATGCCCTCAAACGAGACCAGATCGCCATCGCCCGTATCAGTGACGGACACGACCGTGCAAAAACGGTCGCGCTTGAGCGCCGGCGGCGTCAAGGCAACACGCATACCCGGCTCCAATACAGAAGGAAGCCCCCGCAGCGGCTGCGCGAGGACCTCCCCCTTCCTTCCGTGCGGCTTGACCACGCGGGCGATGTTTTTGTACTGGGACCTCAAGGTCCTAGCCCAGAACCTCTACCTCGACAGCGGTGTCGAGGCGAGCGGCCAGTGCACGGGCGAGCGTGCGAATGGCCTTAATGGTACGGCCACGACGGCCGATGACCTTAGCGACGTCATCCTCGGCAACCGAAACCTCAATCGTGGAGGCGTCGTCGCCATCGATGACCTCGAGGCTCACGGAATCCGGGTCGTCGACGATCTGAACAACGAGATATTCGACGAGATCGGCGATGCGATCTGAGAGCATTGCCTCACCCTCGAGCTGTGCAGCGTCAACCTCAGGCACGATTTACTCCTCGGCGCCCTCAGCGGCCTCAGCGGCAGCCTTAGCGGCCTCGGCCTCTTTGGCGAGCTGCTTCTTGGACTTCTTGACGACGGTCTCGGACTTCTCGCCCTCGTTGGCGGCCTTGACCAGAGCGGCGACGGCGTCGGTGAGCTGAGCGCCCTTGGACTGCCAGTCAGCAATCTTCTCGAGGTCGAGGTTGATGGTCTTGGGGGCGGTCATCGGGTTGTAGCGGCCAACCTCCTCGATGATACGACCGTCACGCGGGGCGCGGGAATCGGCGACGACAACACGGTAGTACGGACGCTTCTTAGCGCCGTGACGAGCAAGGCGAATCTTGACTGCCAAAGGAAACTCCTCCAACCAAGCAGCTTTAGGCTGCAACTACAAACAAACAGTTGAACATAATACGCCATCGACGCGGGCAGGTGAAGTCCGTGAGACCAACTTCTTCGGTGTAGTCGAGGGCAAATCCATATCTTAGACAAGAATTCACGATTTGCAAGCACATCCACGCACCCCACATGAGCTGCGCGGTATACTCATGACATGGAAAGACGCGAACATACATACGGTTATGAGAATGCTGCGGGCGTCACGCCGCCGCCCTGGACGGGTCCGGCGGTGGGCCTCATGGACCTCGATGCATTTTTTGCGAGTGTGGAGATGCTCGACCATCCCGAATGGCGCGGAAAGCCGCTCATCGTGGGCGGAGACGCCGAGTCACGCGGCGTCGTGTCCACGTGTTCGTACGAGGCACGTCGCTTTGGCGTGCATTCTGCCATGGCCTCGGCCGAGGCGCGGCGCCTGTGCCCGCAAGCCATTTGGACGCACGGGCACTTTGATCGCTACCGCGAGGTGAGCGCGCAGGTCATGGCGATTCTCGCTGACGAGACCCCGCGCGTTGAGCGCGTATCCATCGACGAAGCCTTTATCGATATCACACCGGGTCGCTTTGCGCCCGAAGACCCGCTGCTGGTTGCGCGGCGTATAAGCGACCGCGTGGCAGGGCTGGGAGTGACCTGTTCCATTGGCGTGGGCTGCAACAAGACGGTCGCAAAGATCGCAAGCGAGCGGGATAAGCCGTTCGGGCTGACCATCGTGCGCCCCGGAACCGAGCAGCGCTTTTTGGCCGCGCTGCCGGTATCTGCCATGAGCGGCATCGGGCGCTCGGCCGAGGAGCGACTGCGCCGCATGCGCATCTACACCCTCGGCGAGCTATCACGTGCACCGGAATCCACCTTGGCCTCTATTTTTGGCGTCAACGGCGAACGCATGCGCAAGCGTGCGCTGGGACTCGAAATCTCCGAAGTCACGAGTCTCGATGAGGAGCGCGAGGTCAAGTCGGTCAGCAATGAACGCACCTTTGCTAAAGATTTGACTGAGCGTGGGGATATTGAGGCGGCGATTGCGCTGTTGGGAGAGTCAGTGGGACGCCGTCTGCGCCGTCAGGGGCTGACGGGTGCCACGGTAACGCTCAAACTCAAGTATTCGTATGGCAGCGGGCGTACGGCACAGCGCCGGCTGCCTCATCCGACCGACGATGAGAACATCTTCGTGGCGGTTGCGCTCGAACTGCTCGACAACATCTGGCAGGAAGGCATGCATGTTCGCTTAGCGGGCATCGGCATGAGCGACTTCGACCACCAAGGCGGCATCCAGACCGACCTGTTCTGCGAGATCGATGACCGCGGAGCCCAATCCAGCGACCGCCGCGACCTCTCCGTCGCCATCGACGCCGTCCGAGACAAATTCGGCGACAGCGCCCTTTCCTTCGGCCGCCAATCCCGCTTCAACGATTAACCGCCTTTGGGCAAAAAGAAAGCCGGGCAGGTGCGGAAAACCGCACCTGCCCGGCGATATGCGTGAGGATAGCTAAAACCCCCGTCTCAAATGAGCTACTAGAGGAGGTTGAGGGGGAGCTGGGGGGCGTCTCCCCAGAGTTTCTCGAGGCGGTAGAAGTCGCGGGCTTCGGGAGTGAAGACGTGGACGACAACCGAACCGTAGTCCATGAGCATCCAGGTCTTCTGCTCGCGGCCCTCGATGGAGAACGGATGCTCGCCGCAAGCCTCGGCGACCTTCTCCTCGATCTCGTCGACGATAGAATCGACCTGGCGGTTGTTGGTACCGGTGGCAAGCACAAAGTAGTCGCATACGTCGGAAAGCTCGGTCAGGTCGAGCACCTGAACGTCCTCGCCCTTCTTGTCGTAGGCCGCCTGCGCGGCGGCGCGGGCGACATCCTCGGCGGCGACACCGCTCGTGGACAGCGAGGCGGCGGTACGGTCGGACGTGGCAACGAAGCTCTTGTGCTCCACACCTTCAAGAATCTGCTCGTCGGTCATGGTCTCGTCGGCCATGGAATACCTCTTTCTAGACGCACCCGAGCTAGCGTAGCTGGGCGTAATGGTTGTAAATCGTAATAGCCGTGGGATAAAGATAGCGCCCGGACTGGATCACGTAGACCAGACCCTGCGCAAAACAGGAGAAGAACAACTCGTCAAGCGTCGACTCCCCCACCATCTTGCGCAGCGCGTGGGCATAATCACCATGGCGGTTGGGTTCGATGGCATCGGCAACAAAGACCACCATATCGAGCGGCGTCATGTCGCAGGCGCCCACGGTGTGACGGTCGACAGCCTGAAAGACCGCCGGCGACAGCTCGGGAAAAAGCTGCGGAAGCTCATAGGCGGCAACCGGGCCATGCAAAAGCGGCGTCGCGGCAGACGGAGAGCCGGCAATCTTAATGCCGTAATGTAGAGCGCGCGTGACCAGCTCGTCGTCGGAGAGCACCTTGTCCCAGTCATGAATCAGGCCGGCGGCGACAGCATCAAAGCGGTCGACACCGTATACCTCGGCTAGATGCAGCGCAGTTTCGGCAACCCCGAGCGAATGCACGTAGCGCTTACGTTTATCTTGCATACGCACATCGAGCAGCTCTTGAATGCGCTTGAGGAGCGCGCGCTCATCGCCCTCAAACTGATCCTCTACCGACAACGTAGACCCCCATCACTCAAAATCTTCTTGACCCAGATCGGCATACAACCCGCGTTTGCGAATATAGCCGAGAACGGACTCGCTCGTAAGATAGCGCACGCTCATGCCACGGGCAACTCGCTTACGAATGTTGGTCGAGCTAATCGCCAGCGCCGGAATCTGGATATAGCGCACATCAAACGGCAGGCCCGACTCTTTAATTCGGGCACGCGCCGTATCGATATCAAAGCCCGGTCGCGTCGCCGCAATAAACGTGGCAAGCTCGGCGATTCGGCCGGCATCATGCCAGGTCACAATATCGATAATCGCGTCGGCGCCCGTAATAAAGTAGAGCTTTACCTGAGGCGGGTAAAAGTCGCGAAGGGCATGAAGTGTATCGGCCGTATAGGTCACGCCAGGACGGTCGATCTCAAATCGGCTCGCCAAAAAAGCCGGATTCGCAGCGGTGGCGAGAACCGTCATGGCATAACGGTCCTCGGCAGGCGTCACCGGTTTGTCGAGCTTAAAGGCGGGAGAGCCGGCCGGCATAAAGAGCACGGCGTCCAAGTCGAGCGACTCGCGCGCCTGCTCAGCGGTAACCAAGTGCCCGTAATGAATCGGGTCGAAGGTGCCACCCATAATGCCAAGCCGAAACTCCTGCCCATCCTTGATAGGCAGCTCAGGCAGACCAATTCCACCGCGCAGCGACATGACTTACTCGCCCTCCGGGATCTCAACAACGTCGACTTCGGTAGTGCCTTCGGAGCCCTCGGTGGCATCAGCCACATCCGCACCCTCGGCCGCTACGTCAATAACCTCAACGCCTGCGTCCTCGAGATCCTCCTCGTACTCCGAGAAGTCCTCGGCGCCCTCAAAGTCAAAGGCGCGCTGGCAAATGCGTACCTCGTCGCCCGCACGGCAGCCGGCCTTCTCGAGCGCGTCGTCAACACCCATGCGCGCAAACTTATGCTGCAGGTAGATGACGGCTTCCTCGTTTTCCCAGTCGGTCTGGATGACCATACGCTCGATGGCGCGACCGACCACGCGGAAGGCATGAGGCTCTTCCTGAACAATGCGGAAACGCTTCTCACGCTGCAGGCGACGGCGCTCCCACTCATCGTCGCGCAGGTCAACCGGCTCATCGGAAACAGCCAACTCGGAGCGCAGCTTAGCCACCTGCTCGCCCACGGCAAGCATTAGCGTGTTGAGGCCGGCGCCCGTCACAGCAGACACGGCAAAGAACATATGTCCATCGTCGAGCGCGGCGCGTTTGAGGTCGGCAATCTTGTCGGCCGTGCCCGGCGCATCGCACTTGTTGGCGACAACGATCTGCGGACGCTCCGAAAGCTCGGCGCCATATTGCTCGAGCTCGCGGTTGATGATGCGATAGTCCTCGACCGGATCGCGATCCTCAAAACCGCCCGTCATATCGACGACATGCATGATGAGTGCCGTGCGCTCGATGTGGCGCAGGAACTGATGGCCCAGGCCCTTGCCCTCGCTCGCACCCTCGATAAGGCCGGGGACGTCGGCAACGACATAGGAGTACTCGCCGGCACGCACCATACCCAGGTTGGGCACGAGCGTGGTAAACGGATAGTCGGCAATCTTGGGTCGGGCGGCACTCATGCGCGCGATAAGCGAGGATTTGCCCACCGAGGGGAAGCCCACGAGCGCGGCATCGGCCATGAGCTTCATCTCTAGCTCGATCCAGTGCTCCTCAGCCGGCTCGCCCAACTGGGCGAACGCGGGAGCACGGCGCACCGATGTCACAAAGTGCGTATTGCCCAGACCACCGGCGCCACCAGGGGCCACGACAACGCGCTCGCCATCATGCACCAAATCGGCAATCTCGAACATCGGGGTCTGCGTCTCGGGATCGAGCTCGCGCACCACGGTGCCCATGGGAACCTTAAGAATCAGGTCCTCGCCACTCTTGCCGTTGCGGCGGGCGCCCTGACCGTGCGTTCCGCGCTCGGCACGAAAGTGATGCTTAAAGCGGTAATCGATCAGCGAAGACAGCTGAGCATCGGCCTGGATGACGACATTGCCGCCACGACCGCCGTCGCCGCCATCGGGGCCGCCCTTGGGGACAAAGGCCTCGCGCCTAAACGACATGCATCCGGCACCGCCGTCGCCGCCGCACACGTTAATGCGGCTGATATCGGTGAACTGTGACAACAGAATCGCCTCCTACAAAAAGAGGGAGACCCTTGAATCCTAAAACTCAAGTGCCTCCCACATATGTGCTCTATGAAGGGTGAATTACGCGTTCGCGAGCGGGCGTACGCTGACCCTGTGCTTGATACCCTTGTGGAACTCAACGGTACCGTCGACCAGCGCGAACAGCGTGTCGTCCTTGCCACGGCCAACGTTCTCACCCGGGTGGATGTGCGTGCCGTGCTGACGGACGAGAATCGTGCCCGTGGTTACCGTCTGGCCGGCGAAGCGCTTCGTGCCAAGGCGCTGACCGCGGGAGTCACGGCCATTACGGGAGGAACCGAGTCCTTTTTTGTGTGCCATTGTGTATACCTACTCTTTCGTTACGAGTGTAATCTACTCGGCGACGGGAGCCTCGGCAACAGCCTCGGCCTCTGCCTTGACAGCCTTCTTGGCGCGGGACGTAGCCTGGACCTTCACGATCTTCAGCTTGGTGAGCTGCTGACGGTGACCCTTCAGACGACGGTAGCGCTTACGCTTGTGGAACTTGAAGACCAGCTGCTTCTCGCCCTTGAACTGCTCAACGATCTGAGCGGTAACCTTGGCCTTGGCCAGCTTGTCGGGATCGGTGACGATCTTCTTACCATCGTTGAGGAAGATGACCGGCAGGGTGACCTTGTCGCCCTCATTGCCCTCGATCTTCTCGACGGTGATGACATCGTCGGTGGCGACCTTGTACTGCTTGCCGCCCGTGTTAACGATTGCGTACATGTTTACTTGCCCTTCATGCATCAGTTAGTGCAACAGCCGAATATAGTAGCAGGCGATAATACCCCCGTCAACGAGTATGTGGAGCAAATCCACAAGTTCGCACAGGTATGGGGCTGACGAGTCGGCCCTCGTCGTCCTCGCATGCTTGATTCTGACGCTCGACATCGTAGGAGCAGATGGTCACGAGGTCTTGCATACCGGTGGAAACAATAGGTGCATCGACGCCCGGGGTCAAGCCCTGCAACAAAACATCAGCAGCAGAAAGCAAAATCTCCGGACGCATGGAGCCCTCGTTGTCGGCATGAGTGTCGAGCATAAGCACCAGATGGTCCTCACGCTCCCCCGCCGCGAGCTCATAGCCAACGAGCGTATGGTCCAGATCAAGACGCTTGCTCTTTTTGCCACGCGCATAGTCAATGCCATGGCCCGCACGCAGCGTGTCGATCGCAGTGCGCACCTCGTCGGCGCTCACGGGGGCCTCGGGGTCCAGGTGCAAGTCGATGCGGTACGACAGACGCGTAAGCTGAGCCGTCAGCGCCGGCGTGCGCACGTCGATGTAGGCAGCCTCGATAGGCGCCAGATCGGCAGGCGATGCAGCGGCCAGGCGCTCAAAGGCCTCGTCGAGAGCGACGAACTCCGTCATAAACAGGTCATACCACTCGCAGGTCGACGACGTGCCCACGGGCAGCGCCGACGAAAAGCCCACGCGCATATGCGGCGAAAAACCCTGCGTCACGGCATAGGGCAAGCCCGCACGGCGCACGATGCGCTCAATGGTATGGATTAGTTCCAGATGGCCCAGGTACTTAAGGCGATCACGCTTGCCGTAGCGAACGCGCAGCCTAAAGAGCGTGGGATTGTCGGTCAAGCGCTCACTCATGCGCGATCACCCATCAATACGTTCTTGGCGTGGAGTGTGGGGCAGATTCCGCAGCCGGTGCACGACGTGCGGGTGCAGTCGGGGGTCGTGACGCCCTCGAGCGAACGGCGGTACTCGCGCTCGAGGAAGCCGCGCGTGCAGCCGGGGCTCACATGCTCCCAGGGCAGGCGCCAGTCCAGCTCGTAGGGCAGGTGCACCAGCTCGTTGAGGTCGATGCCGTTTTTGGCAGCGGCCTCCTTCCAGTTGTCGAGCGAGAAGTGCTCCACCCAGGCGTCGAAGCGCGAGCCCGCACGCCAGGCATCGATGATAACCGGCGTCATATCGCGACCGGCACGGGAGAGCGCAGCCTCGATGAGCGAGGTCTCGGCATCGTGGTAATGCACGCGAACGGCACGGTTGCGAACGCTCGTGATAAGCAGCTTCTGGCGACGCTTGACGTCGTCGTAGTCGAGCTGCGGGCACCATTGGAACGGCGTGGCAGCCTTGGGGATAAAGACCGAAACAGAGATGGACACCGAGATCGAGCCGCGACGAGCCTTGGGCACCACGGAACGACCGAGCTCCAGCACGTGATCGGCCAGATTGGCGATGGCCACGATGTCCTCGTCGCGCTCGCCGGGAAGGCCCATCATAAAGTAGAGCTTCATGCGGTTCCAGCCGGCCTCGAAGGCCGCCTTGGCCGCACGGTCCAGGTCCTCCTCGGTCACGTTCTTGTTAATGATGTCGCGCATGCGCTGGCTGCCGGCCTCGGGCGCGAACGTCAGGCCGCCCTTCTTTTCGCCGGCGACCGACTCGGCCATATCCACGCCAAACGAATCCAGGCGCTGCGACGGAATAGACACGCGAATACCCGTATCCTCCAGGCGACGGTTGAGCCTGCCGAGCACGTCGCGAATGCAGGAGTGGTCGGTCGTGGAGAGCGAGGTCAGCGACACCTCGTCATAGCCGGTCTTTTCCAGACCCTGAATCACCGACGAGACGATCTGGTCGGCCGAGCGCTCGCGCACCGGGCGATACGTCATGCCGGCCTGGCAAAAACGACAGCCGCGGGCGCAGCCGCGCAGGATCTCGATAGACAGGCGGTCGTGGACCAGCTGCGCATAGGGCACACACGACTGCGACAACGGATTCGTGGCGCCGAAATCCTCGACGACGCGCTTGAAGACCACCGTCGGCGCATCCTTGCCTTCACGCGGCACAGTGTAGCCATGCGGCGAGCAGGGCTCGTCGTGACAAACCTCATAGAGCGACGGCACGTAGTTGCCGTCAATGGATGCAAGCTGCTCGACAATCTGCGCGCGCGGGACCCCTTCGTCACGCAGGCGGCGATGCAGCTGGCAGGTCTCGAGCAGCGATTCCTCGCCCTCACCGATGAGGATGGCATCGAAGAAGGCCGCGTACGGCTCGGGGTTGTACACCGAGGGGCCGCCGGCGATGATGATGGGGTCGTCCTCGGTGCGGTCGGCCGCTAACAGTGGAATGCCAGCGAGGTCGAGTGCCTCGAGGAAGTTCGTCACCGCCATCTCGTGCGGCACATGCAGACCGACGATATCAAACGAAGCGACCGGCGCTGCACCCTCGAGCGAGAGCAGCGGAATGCCCGCCTCGCGCATAGCGTCACCCATGTCGGGCCACGGCACATAGCCACGCTCGCAGGAGATGCCCTCGGCCTGGTTAAGGATGTTGTAGAGGATGGCGATACCCTGGTTGGGCAGACCGACCTCGTACACATCCGGATAGATCAGGCAGCAACGGTAGTCGGCATCGGCCTTGGAAAGCGTGCCCCACTCGTGATCGATATAGCGACTCGGCTTCTCGACCTTGGCGAGCAACGGCTCAATTAAATGAAAACAATCTTGGTATGCAACGCGCAACGGAAAACCCCTAAGCAGCGAGATCTGATGCGTCCTGGTAGGACGCCATAGGACGGGTAGCGGCCGCGACCGTGGTTACCAGATCGCGAACGCGGGAGAACGTGGCAGTAACCACCTCGTTGGCACGGCTGTAGTCGACATCGCGCTCGTAGAGCGAAACAAGCGCACGGCCCATGCCATAGGTGCCCGCGGCAGCAGTGAGCGCCTTGACGGCAAACCCAATATGCGGTGTCTGCTTGACGAGCGCGCGGGTGACCGCGCGGATCACAAGACCGCCGGCAAGCACGCCCGCGACCTCGTAGCCGCGCTCGGGCTTAATACCGCGTCCAAAGACGGCAGCGAGCTCAAAGAGCATGCCCACCTGCGCCAGCGCCATAACGGGATAATCGGCGCCCGGCAAAAACACCAGCGCACCGGTCGCCATATTGGTGAGCGCGCACGAGGTGATGATACGATTGGCCGCCGCGATGCGCATGAAGGCAAAGTTCGCCGCAAAAGCCGTTTCCTTGTCGGTGCGATCGAGAATCCAGCGGGCAAGCGTCTCGAGCAGATACGTCTTATCGGTTGCCGCTACCACGCCGAGCATGGGCGTGGACTCCTCGATAAACGGCACCTCCACAGCAGACTCGGCAAGCACGCACACGGGCGCGCCGGCGATCACGAGCTCCTGCACGGCACTCTCCAAGCGGTCGGAACCACACGAGAGCACCAGCACCACATCGGTATCGGTCTTTGGAGCAATTCGCTCCTCCCCCAGACGCTCGACGCGCACAATACCCGAGGTCGTCTGCGGCACAAAGGCGTCACGCACCGTCTCGGCAAGAAAGCGCGAGGCGGACGAATCCAGATAGACCGAGACGCGCACCGGCGTATCGGAATCCTTCTTAAAGGACGCGCCCATCTTAAAAGCGCGGGTCAGCTTATCTACGGGAATTTTCATAGCAAACCCCTCCAGCGGTTACGCGGTGCCCGAACGATGCCGCCATATGGATTGTACGATACCCACCGTCAGCAGCTGAATCATCATCGAAGACGAACCGAAGCTAATAAACGGTAGCGGAATACCGGTAATCGGCATCATGCCGATGCACATGCCGATGTTTTCGAAGGTCTGGAACGCCCACATGCCGACGATACCTACGCATGATAAGCGTAGGAACAGAGACTCGCACTTAAAAGCAACGCGGATCGTCGAGAAGATGAGCAGTACGTACAAGCACAGCAGCAAAAAGGAGCCGCAAAAGCCAAAGGTCTCGGACAGAAAGGCGAAGACGAAGTCGGTGTGGAACTCAGGCAGAAAGCCGCCGGCCGACTGCGTCGCATGGCCCAAACCCTTACCAAAGAAGCCACCCGAGCCAACGGCGATAAGCGACTGCTGCAGGTTGTAGGCATCGTCCGAATCGGCATTATCGGGGTCGATAAAGACCGTCAGACGGTTCATCTGATACTGCTTGATAAGCACATCGTGGCCGAGCAACGAATCAAAGACCGAATCGAGCGCCAGGACGAGGGCCACCAGGCCCACGAGCAGGGCCAGGGTCGACAGCACCCATTCGCGGCGTGCACCACTCATACAAATGACGATGGCGCCCGAAACCAGCACGACAAGGCCCGAGCCCAGGTCGCCCATGGCGACGACGGCCAAAAACGGAATGGACAACATGCCGCAGAGCTTGACGTAGTCGCGAACGGTATCGATGCGACCGTTATACTGCGAGCCAAGCGTAGCAATAAAGAAGATGGTGATGAGCTTGGCAAGCTCAACCGGCTGGAATGTCAAGCCGATACCGGGAATCTTGATCCAGCCCGTCATGCCCAGACCGCCCGTATAGGACAGACCCGGAATCTTGGGCGAGAGGATCACGATCAGGTCGATGACGAGCAACGCCGTCGAGAAATTGGAAATACCGCGCAGGTCGGAGCGCCAGACCAGCACCGCCAGCACCGTGCCGATGCCAATTCCCAGCAGATGGCGTGAGAACGAAGCATCGGCCTTAAACTGCGAAGCCGACCAGATAATGATGGCACCGTAGGCGACGAGCGCCACTGTAGCCACGAGCACACCGATATGGACCTTTTGGCGAAACGTGCCGCGCGAGGCCGAAAGTTGCTTGTTGACGCGGTCCAGGCTGCTGCGAGAGCCGGTCTTGGTTGAACGGAACAGATCCGCCGGAGAAAAATCCATCGCAACCTCCTATCGAACCGAAGAATCGCCCGAGGCCGAAGAGGTATCGGGCTCGTCATAAATCACACCGAGCACGTCGCGCACGACATGCATCGCGGTATCTGAGCCGCCGCCGCCCTGCTCCAGGACAGTAGCGATGACATACTTGGGATTATCGGCCGGTGCATAGGCGCAGAACCAAGCGTATTCGTCCTCGCCGCTTTTCTCGCCCGTGCCCGACTTGCCGTATACCTGCGGCGTCAGGGTACCAAAGTGCGCCGCCAGGGACGTCGATGCCGTGTATATCACGTCGTGCATGCCGTTGCGAACAAGAGCCAAATCCGAATCGCTGTTGATCTTGGCCTCCAGGCGCTTCTTCTTGCCCTTGCCATTGTACTTATAGGCATCGCCGTCGCCATCGCGCGACACGGCAGACAAAAATACGTGAGGCACGTACTGTTTGCCGCCGTTGGCAAGACCCATATAGGCGCACGCCATCTGCAGGGGCGTCACCAGGATGTCGCCCTGGCCGATAGCAATGTTGGTCATATCGCCGGCATTCCACTTGCGGTCCTCGGCAGAGGCGTCGGTGAAGTATGACTCTTTCCACTCGGCATCGGGAATACGACCCGCGCCCTCACTCGGCAGATCGATACCGCAGGTCTTGCCTAGGCCCCAGCGACGAAAGACCTCCTGCAGGCCCTCGGGATGTTGCTCGTCATAAAAGAACGCCTTACCCATGTCGTAGAAGACGGGGTCGCACGAGTTGGCGATACCCGACTGCAGCGTCATGGTGCCGTGGCCAGACGTCAGCCAGCAGCGCTTGCCCCAAGCCTTGCCCAGACCCGTCCAATAACCCGTGCAGTTGGTTGTCTGCGTTGAAGTGTAGGTTCCAAACTCAAGACCGGCCAGTGCCGAGAGCGGCTTGATGGTCGAGGCCGACATGTACTGTCCGCTAATGGCGCGGTTGAGCAGCGGGTGCGAACCCTTGTCATCATTGAGCTCGGTCCACACATCATTTGAGACGCCGCCGATAAAGACGGACGGATCGAACTTGGGCTGGCTCGCCATGCCCAGGATCTCGCCATTGTTGGGATCGAGACACACCACAGCGCCGTTGCCGGCATTGCTGTAGCCAGTGGTCTTGGCAAGCTCGATAGCGCTCGCCAGCGCCGTCTCACAGGCCTGTTGGATCTTAAGGTCGAGCGTGAGCTTAATGTCGGAGCCGGCCTTCGCGGGCACGGCGCCGGCCTGACCGGTCACATTGCCCGAGGCATCGACCTTGACGGTCTGCTCGCCACGAATACCCTGCAGCAGGTTTTCGTAGTAGCTCTCAACGCCCGCCTGGCCCACGATATCGCCCGACTGGTACGTAATCTTGCCAGCAGAAGCATCATCATCGCCAGAGGTTTTCTTATTCTGGGCCTCGAGCTGCTCGGAGGTAATGGTGCCGGTATAGCCCAAGATATGGCATGCCGTCTCGCCGTATGGATACTGGCGCTCGGTACGCTCGGCAATCTTGACGCCCGGGAACTCGCCGGCGTGTTCCTTGATATAGGCAACCGTGGAGCGACGGACGTCCGTCGCGATGGTATGCAGGCTCTGAGCGCCCTCTGTATTGTCCTGAATATTGCGAAGGACCGCCACATAAGGCATTCCAAGCACGTTGGCAAGATGGCGAACCAGAACCTCATCCTCGGCAAGGTCGCGGTAGGCCACGACAGCAAGTGAGGGACGGTTCTGGACAAGCGCCACGCCATTGCGGTCGAGGATGCGGCCGCGCACAGCGGGTGTGGTAACGGTGCGAGTCTGATTACTATTGGCCTGCTTCTCGTAATAGTCCGACGAGACCATCTGCATGCCCCACAGCTTGACGGCAAGTGCCGCAAACATCGCGCCCACACCCGTGGTGAGGATGGAAAAGCGGCCCTTAAAGGCGGTCGCCGCGGTATTGCCCTCGCCCTCGGTGGCGCGCGGGGCCGTTCCATGCTGTGTATCGTAGGTAAAACGGGAATCGCCTCGACGCATGATGACCAGCGCGACCACGATGGCCACAACCAGCACGATACCGGCGATAATAACCGTCATCTGGGAAGACATCTACGGGCCTCCCCTATTTGAGCTTGCGGGTCTTGGGCTTAAAGCGCATACCCGTCTGGCGTCCGCCACGTGCGGAGAATCCATAGCCGGACTGCGGCACGACGCCGGACATCAAAAACGGAATGGCAACCAGACCCGTCAGGATCGAGGACGGCAGCGCATGGCCGAAGATCGCCACGACAAAGCTCGTCTCCAAACCCATAAACAGCAAGATGATGCTGTAGATCACATTAATGACGAGCGCAAAGGCGCCCACGGTGACGCCGCGCGCACTCGGGGTACCGCCCGTCTGACCGACGGCGCTGTGCACCAGGGCAAAAGAACCCACGGTCAGCAGGAGCGACATAACGCCCACCGGCACGGCAGCGGACAGGTCATAAAACAAGCCGCTGCAAAAACCGCACACGACGGCACGGGTCGGGTCGCCCGAGAACACGCTTAGGCACACCAGGATAATCATGAAGTTGACGCGACCTCCCGCAATGGAGATCTGCGGTGCCAGGCCTGCCTGCAGCAGCACACACACAATGGCGGCGATTACAAACGTGCGGGAGCTCATCCCCTGCTCGTGTAGATCCATGGACATGCCCCTTATTCGCTCGAGCCAGAATCGGTCGTCTCGGACGTGTCGGAACTGTCATCCGAACTCTCGTCCTTCGTCTTGGTCGCAGCGTCGCGCGACGCTCCCTGCGGCGTGCTGTTGGCCGTGCTCACGTCCTCATCCGAGGCCGACTGTTCATCGGTCAGCGAGGTAATGACCAGCACTTCCTCGTTGTTCTCGGCCGTCGTCTGGGCGCGTACCACAATGGTGTAGTACACATCGTTTGCCGATTTCTCAACCGACGAGACGGTGCCGAGCGGAAGGCCCTTGGGGAACACACCGCCAATGCCCGAGGTCACGATGATGTCGCCAACCTTAACATCGGAGTCGACGCTCACGTACTCAAGACGCAGCGTGCCGTCAGCCTGACCCTGCAGCATGCCCTGGGCGCGCGTGTCCTGCACCATGGCGGACACACCCGAGTTCTCGTCGCCAATCAGGCGCACGGTCGACGTTTTGGCCGAAACCTCGATGATCTGGCCGATAACACCGGCCGAACTCGTCACGGGCATGTTGATGGTAAGCCCATCGGCAGAACCCTTGTCGATGGTGACGGTCGAGGTCCAGGCATCGCCCGAGGCGCCAACGATACGAGCTGCGGTCGATTTGAGGTTGTAGGTCGACTGCAGGCCGACCAGCCCCTCCAGACGCTCAGCGGTCTTTTGAGCCTCGGAGAGCTCAGCAACCTTAGAGGTCAGCTCCTCGTTTTGTTTCTTGAGTTCGTCGAGCGTGTCCTGCGACGCCGTAAGGTTAGAGAACACGTTGCCGATCGCATTGAAGGGAGCCGCCACAGCCGAGCCCACAAAGCGCACCGGCGAAGTAATCGTCGTTACGCCCGAACGCACGGCATGAATCGGTCCTGCCTCGCCCTCGCGGATGTAAAACGTGAGCAGCAACACCGAAATCAGGCTGAAAACAATCAACGGGCGCATACCCGTTGATTGTCGCTTGGTATTCAGATTTGTGGAGAAACCCGAAGATCGTGCCAAATGGAATCCACCTTTTGGAAATTAAGCATTGGTCTGGACGAAGCCGCCATCAAACGCATTGGCCTCGAGCACGCGGGCACAGCCGTTAACGACGTTATCGAGCGCCGTGGGGCTGACGTTGACCGAAACGCCGGTCTCATCGCGCAGGCGCACGTCGAGACCGCGCAACAGTGCGCCGCCACCGGTAAGCAAAATGCCGTAGTACATAAGGTCCGAGGCAAGATCGGGGGGCGTAGCGTCGAGTGCGTCCTTGACGGCCTTGGCCATCTCGTCGAGCGGCTTGTTGAGTGCGCGACGAATCTCCTCGCTCTCGATGCGCACGGTCTTGGGCAGACCGGTAATCACGTCGCGGCCGTTGACCTCGACGTCGAGCTCGTCCTTGAGCGGCACGGCGGAGCCGACCTTGATCTTGATGTCCTCTGCCGTACGCTCGCCGATGGCCAGGTTGTAGGCATCACGAACGTGCGTGAGGATGGCCTGATCGAACTCGTCGCCGGCAATACGGATGGACTGCGAGACGACGATGCCGCCCATAGCGATAACGGCAACCTCGGTGGTACCGCCACCGATGTCGATGACCATGGAGCCGGTGGGTTCCTCGACGGGCAGGTCGGCGCCGATAGCGGCGGCCATAGGCTCTTCGATCAGATAGGCCTGGCGGGCACCGGCCTGGATCGTGGCCTCAAAGACAGCGCGCTTCTCGACCGACGTGACACCGGAGGGAACGCAGACGACAACACGCGGACGCGGAGTCCACGGATAGCGCTTCTCGGAAGCCTTGTCGATAAAGTAGCGGAGCATGGCCTCGGTAACATCGAAGTCGGCGATGACGCCGTCCTTCAGGGGACGAACGGCCACGATGTTGCCGGGCGTACGGCCGAGCATGCGCTTCGCCTCGATACCGACCGCCAGGATGCGCTCGTCGTTCTTGTCGATAGCGACAACAGAGGGCTCGCGAATGACGATGCCCTTGCCGCGCACGGAGACAAGCGTATTTGCGGTGCCGAGGTCGATGGCAAGATCGCCCGCATAGCTACCGAAGAACATATCCATCAAAGAAAACAACGCAACTCCTGATGTGTTGGATGATTGCTGGAAAACTACTAGCTCATCATACTAGCGCAAGCCCGGCACCTCACTTGCGGTGAAGCGCCGGGCAAAGCTAAATCCCATAAGGTCACTACTGGTTGTCAGCAGCCGAGAAATCCATATCGAGCGAGGAAACGGCCCAACCGATATGGTTGTCGGAGCGCACGAATTTGACGGTGTACTCCTGCTCGCCGCCCTTGGACAGCGATGCCTTCACCTTGGCGGTCGTCTCGGTCATGGACTGATCCATGCCCTCGACGGACACGGTGGCACCCTGCGGAATCGAGGAGATGATCATCGACTTGGCGTCCTCGGACAGACTCGAGGCCAGGCAAGACTCGGCCTTTGCGGTGTCACCGTCGCCGGCAGCCTGGAACAGATCGGTAACGACAGACCCCTGGGACGGGAAGCCAAAGCCGCGCGTGTAGGCAAAGCCCAGACCGCCCGCGGCGATCAAAATGAGCAGAAGCAGCACGATGAAGACTTTGAGACCCGTGTGGCGATGGCGACGACGGACCTTGGCCTGCTTACGATCCTGACGGTCCTGCTGGACCATCTCGGACTCGGACAGCGTAAAGAAACCGGTGTCCGAGGGATCGGGCATAAACTGGCCGGTCGCGCCCGTAGGATCGAGCGGATCGACGGCAGGAGCGTCCATCGCGGGCGCCGGAGCCGTGGCCATAGCCGTCTGGGCAGACAGCGCGGCAAGCGAATCGTGCACGCGGGCAAGCTCATCGGCCTGCTCGGAGGTGAGCTGGTAGATGCCATCGGCAGTAGCGGCGTTAAAGGCATCGAGCGCGTCGGAGGGACGGCCGGCGGCAGAAAGCGCCTGACCCATGCCGGCATTGAGCGCACGCGTGTCGTCGCGAGGGCCGGCAAAGTCGATAGCCGTGCGGTAGGTCTCCACGGCATCCGCCGGACGGCCGAGCTTAATGAAGCAACGGCCAAGCTCGCCGAGTGCGGCGGCAGGAGCCGGATTGGCGCCGTCGATGGCAGCCTGACGGAAGGCGGTTCCCGCGTTGGCATAATCACCCGACTGGAACAGCGCATTGCCCAGGCCCAGATAGGCCTTGAACGGCGTGGCATAGGAAGCATCCTGCGTAGCGGCAGAGAACGCCTGAGCGGCCGTCGTGTAGTCGCCCACGGCGGCGAGTGCCTTTCCGCGGTTGGTGAGCAGCGCGCCGCGCTTGCCATAGGTGCCGTCGTTGAGAGCGGCGGCATAGGCCTCGGCGGCCTCGGCATACATGCCCAGGTGCATCAAGGCGTTGCCACGAAGGTGATCGGCCTCGCCCATAATCTCATCGGGAGTCTTTGCCGCCCCAAGCATCTGGGCTGCAGCGGAAAAATCACCCGCGCGGTAAGCGGCGCGGCCCTGTTGGATCAGCTGGCTATTCAAGGAAGTCCCCTTTACTCGTGAACGATCTCGACATGGACGATCTCGTCGCCGGCACGCAGCTGCGAAATCACATCGAGACCCTCGACCGTGGTACCAAAGACGGTGTAACCGGAATCGAGGTTATGCTGGGCGCCCAGGCAGAAGTAGAACTGCGAACCCGCGGAATCGGGGTCCATGGAGCGTGCCATGGCAAGGGCACCATCGACATGGCTGTTGCGTGGATTGGTGGCAAACTCGCCCTTGATGCAGTAGCCGGGGCCACCGGTACCGGGCATGCCGTCGGGGCCCTCAAGACCGGCAGCGACGTCGGCGCCGGACATATCGCGGGTATTGGGGTCGCCGCCCTGAATGACAAAGCCGGGCACATAGCGATGGAACTTAAGGCCATCATAGAAACCCATCGTGGAAAGCTCGCAGAAGTTCGCGACATGAATGGGAGCGCCCTCGCCGTCAAACTTGACCTTGATGGTACCCTTCGACGTCTCGATAACGGCGCACTCGTCGCCGGCAAGCTGATACTCGGGCGTGTAGAGTTCTTTCTTAAAACCAAACATGTGGTTCCTTCCTCGTTCGTTTAAAGCATATTTGTACGAATTGTAGCAATAAGCATGCGCTTACATCAATTGCGCACGTAGGTTATGCCGACTATGGCGAACTAATTTTAGGAACGCTGCTGCGGCTTCCAGGAACCCACATTGGCGTCGTACTGGTTCAGCGCGCTGTTGCCGCTCTGCGCGATGGGCGCAAGGATCTCGCTTTGGTGGGAACTCATCGACTCGCCATCGGGAATGGCCAGCGAGATGTCCCAGCTCTGGCAGATCACGTCGACGCGCTCGTACATCCACTCGGCAAGCTGCTTTAAGTGGGCGATATCGTCCGCATAAACCGTATCGTCCTGATACTTAAGGTTGTTGAGCTCATCTTGCGTCTTTTTGATCTGGTCGCGCAGGGCGTAGGCACTCTGCGACAGCTCCTGGCGGGTGGACAGCGGCGTTCGGAGATAGCCGTTGTTAAAGGAATCGATGACCTCGCCGATCTGGTCCTCATCACCGTAGGACACGATGGTCTGATACAGACCGTCGAGTCTGGTATAGAGCTGATCATCGGTGAGCACGGTTTCTTCCTGGACCACCTCGGCAGAATCGTCCTGCTTGGTATCGTCCTCAGTCGCCTCGCCCTTTTGGCGCGTGGGGAAGGTCGTCTGCGCAGCCTGGCCAAACTGGTCGTAGAAGGCAGGCATGACACCCATGGGATCGGCCGTCACGAACCAATAGGCACCGCCGCAAACGACGGCAAGGACCGCGATGACGATGAGCGGCTTGGGGATATGACGCTTGTGCTTGTGATAGGCGTCCTCGTCGGGATGCACCTTGCGCTTGGGTTTTTGAGCATCGTCATGCAGGGAAACGGGCGTGGGAATATCGACCTTGGGGATACCGAAATCCTTATCGAAAGCCGGCAGCACGCAGGTCTCGTTAGGATCGGCGGCGTCCGAAAGAACCGCGGCAGCCGAGGCGGGCGCATGAGGCACCTCGGTATCGATCTGCTCTTGCGTTAGGCGCGGAAAGCCCGCCGTGCGGCCCGCTGCCAGGTCGGATGCGGCCGCGTCCTCGGAGAGGATACCCGGAGCAGGGCGTCCGCATTTTGGGCACGTGCGATCATGCGGAGAAAGACGGGCACCGCAGCCCTCACAGAACACGAACTCGGTGTGCTCGGGACCATCGCCCGGACCCACATAGGCGTTGCAGTAGGGGCAGAACGAGGCGCCGTCCTCGATAGTCTTAAGGCAATGCGGGCAGATCACGGCATCCTCTTTTCGAAGCAATTCAAACAATCGAGGTTAGAGCATAACATCGCCACGGCCCCACAGGAACAAGGCACCAATTCAACATCGCCAGGGCGCGTAGCTACTTCTTCTTTTTGCTTGGCATCGAGACTTTGATGCCTTGGGCGGACTTGGTCACACGAGAGCGCTTAGCTCCGGTACTCTTCTTTTTCTTGGGCTGGGCCTGGGCCACGCCCTCGAGTGCGCGGGCCTCGGCCTCGCGAGCGGTGCGATCTTCGCGGCGCTGCGCCATGTCGGCGGCGACGCGCTTGGCAAAACGTTCGGCCGTCGAGCCCGTCGAGCTCACCTTGACGCCACCGCGACCCAGGCGGACGCGCACACCGCGGCCAAAACCAGTTGCGGCATGACGACGACGCGGCTTGAGCGAATCCATCATCGTGGCGAGCTTAAAGAACACCGAGCAGGTAAAGACCACGATAACAGCCAAGATAACCATCTGGCCCATCGACAGGTTGGCAATAGACAGCAGCTCCGGGAATCCGATAACGCCCACCAGGATGCCGGCGACTACAAACACAAAGAGCACCACACGTAAGGGCGTGAGAGGCTGCGAGATGCGCCAGATTAGGCTGACGCTCGCCGCGCACGACGTAAGCAGGCACATCGTAGACAGCGTGAGCTGGCTAAAGCCAAACACGCGCGCCACAAAGATATCGAGCGCCGCAGCCAAAATGACCGCAATCGACGCCGGCAGTGCACGCTTGAGTACGTTGCTCAAAAACGCACCCTTCACACGAGCATTGTTGGGCTCCAGGCCCAACACAAAGCCCGGCGCGCCGATGCAGAAGAAGTTAATGAGCGTCATCTGGATGGGCTCGAAGGGGTACGGCGGCAGCGCGATACACAGCGCCGCCAGGCCCATCGAGAACAGCGTCTTGGTCAGGAACAGTGAGGCCGAACGCTGCAGGTTGTTGATGGAGCGACGGCCCTCGGCCACCACGGCGGGCATCGAGGCAAAATCGTTGTCGACGAGTACGATCTCGGCCACGTTGCGCGCGGCATCGGAGCCGGCCGCCATGGCGACGGAGCAGTCGGCCTCCTTGAGCGCCAGCACGTCGTTGACGCCGTCGCCCGTCATGGCCACGGTGTGCTCGCGGCGCTTGAGCGCCTGCACGAGCTCGCGCTTCTGCTGCGGGGTCACACGACCAAAGACATGGTAGCGGTCCACTGCGGCATCGAGCTTGGCCGGCGTATCGAGCGTCGTGGCGTCCACATAAGCGTCCGCCCCCGGCACGCCCACCACGCGCGCGATCGACGACACCGTACGTGGGTCGTCGCCGCTGATCACGTTGAGGGTCACGCCCTGCTCGTTAAAGTAGCCGATGGTCTCGGCCGCCGAGGTACGAATCTCGTCGCGGATGGTCACAAATCCCACGGGCTCGGCCTCGCCCACCATATCCCCATCGGGCGTAAAGCCGTCCACGCGCGCCACCACGAGCACGCGGCAGGTATCGGCAAGCTCGGCGACACGGTTCTCGACCTGGGCAAACGCACGATCAGAGAGCACAAATTGCGCGGCGCCCATTACGTAGGAGCCCTGCGCAAAAGAAGCGCCGCTCCATTTTTTAGACGACGAGAATGGAATGACCGACAGCGGCTCGGACACCTCGACCGGGCGATCGGCGTAATAGTTGAGCAGCGCCTGGCAGGTCTCGTTGGCATCGGCCGAAGTCGCACGTGCCACGTTAGCCAGCGCAAAATCGAGCACTGTGGTATCGACGGGAACAGCCGCCTCGTCCGAGTCCACGCCAAAGCCAACACCCTCAACAGGCAGCGGATACGTGCCCTCGACCTCCATACGGCCCGACGTGATGGTGCCCGTCTTGTCCAGGCACAGCACGTCAACGCGAGCGAGCGTCTCGATGCAGTAGAGCTGCTGTGCCAGCACCTTGCGGCGGGCCAGGCGCACCGTGGCGATGGCGAGCACCGACGAGGTCAGCAGCACCAGGCCTTGCGGGATCATGCCCAGCAGGGCACCCACCGTGGACAGCAGCGCCGACGAAGGCACATGACCAGCCAACAGCTCGGAGAAGCACCACGAAAGCGCGCTATCGCCCGGGGTTCCCGCGGCATCCCACAGCTCGCTCACACTCGAGGCAAACAACGCCAAACCGAGCGGGATCATGATGATGCTCGCAAAGCGCACGATGGCGTTAAGCGCGTTCATGATCTCGGAATTGACCTTTTTGACGTATTTGGCCTCGTTATTGATCTTAGCCACGTAGTTGTCGGCGCCGACATGGATCACGCGAGCGCGCAGCAGGCCCGAGTCGATAAAACTGCCGCTCATGAGCTCGGAACCGGGCTGCTTCTTAATAAGGTCGCTCTCGCCCGTCAGCAGGCTCTCGTTCACGAGCGCTTCGCCGGAAACCACCACGGCGTCAGCGGGAATCTGGTCGCCGCGCCCCAGGCGGATGATGTCGTCGAGCACGATCTGGTCCAAGTCGAGCTCCACCTCGGCACCGTCGCGCACCGCGATGGCCTTCTTGGAGGTCAACAGCGTGAGCTTATCGACCATCTTCTTGGACCGCATGGATTGAATGACGCCAATAGCGGTATTGAGGAACACCACAAACAGGAACGTCAGGTTCTTAAACGAACCGGTCAAAATGACCAGGAACGCCAAGATCACGTTGATCAAATTGAACAGCGTGCAGAGGTTCTCGATGATGAGCTCTTTGACCGACTTGGTCTTGAGCTCCATGTTGCGGTTGATCTTACCGGCGGCGATGCGCTCCTCGACCTCGGCGGTCGAAAGTCCGCGCTCGATATCCGTTGCTGCCATACCACGTCCCATCACGTCGCGTCGGTATAAGAAAACCGCCCGGACCATGCGAGGTTCGGACGGTCTTACGTTCGATGGTGCCCCATGTTGGATTCGAACCAACGGCCTTCTGCTCCGGAGGCAGACGCTCTAATCCCCTGAGCTAATAGGGCCAACGTTTGGCATTATACCCAAGTGCACCACGGGCTATCAAAATAAAAGAAAAAGCTTTGCAATTACGTGGGAGACGCGGCGCAACGGCCCGCTTTAGAAGGCAAAAGCGAGTCAGATAGTATAAACTCTCATGCACCATATATACACGGCTCGCGATGCGGGCCGTTTTTGCAAGGATTATCCATCGAGGTGAGAGGCACACCATGATTGCAATTTTAAAGCAGAGCGCCAGCGACGAGGCCGTCGGCCATATCGTCAGCTGGATTGAGAAAAAGGGCCTGAAGACCGATGTCTCGCGCGGCGAGAACGAGACGATCATCGGCCTGGTGGGCGATACGACCAAGATCGACCCGTTCCTGCTCGAGTCCATGGATGTCGTCGAGCGTGTGCAGCGCGTCTCCGAGCCGTTCAAGCGCGCCAACCGCAAGTTCCACCCCGAGGACTCCGTCATCGACTGCGGCCACGGCGTCAAGATCGGCGGCGACCAGTTCCAGGTCATCGCCGGTCCCTGCTCCGTCGAGGGCGAGAACCTCATCCGCATCGCACGTCGCGTAAAGGCCGCCGGCGCCACGATGCTGCGCGGCGGTGCCTACAAGCCCCGCACCTCCCCCTACGCCTACCAGGGCATGGGCCCTGCCGGCCTCGACCTGCTGTGCGAGGCGTCTGCCGAGCTCGACATGCCGATCGTCACCGAGATCATGGACCCACGCGACGTGCAGGTCTTCCTGGACAAGAAGATCGACGTCATGCAGATCGGCGCCCGCAACGCCCAGAACTTCCCTCTGCTCAAAGAGGTCGGCAAGACCAAGACTCCGGTCTTGCTTAAGCGCGGCATGTCCGGCACGATCGATGAGCTGCTCATGGCCGCCGAGTACATCATGAGCGAGGGCAACGACAACGTCATCCTGTGCGAGCGCGGCATCCGCACCTTCGAGACCCGCACCCGCAATACCTTCGACCTCAACGCCGTGCCGGTGCTGCACCACCTGTCGCACCTGCCCGTCGTCGCCGACCCCAGCCACGCCACCGGCTACACCCGCTACGTTGAGCCCATGGCGCTCGCCGCGACCGCCTGTGGTGCCAACGGCCTGGAGATCGAGGTCCACGACGAGCCGAGCCGCGCCTGGTCCGACGGCGCCCAGGCCCTCACCCCCGATCAGTTCGACGACACCATGCGCCGCATCCGAGCCATCCGCGAGGTTGTCTGCCAAGAGACCATGGAGTAGCCCATGGGTACGGCGAGAAACGCGCGCGTTAACCAGGGCGGCCCCAAGTGTGCCGGCATCGTCGGCCTTGGCCTCATCGGCGGCAGTTTTGCCCGCGGCTATGCGCAGGCGGGCGTCCGAGTGCTGGCCTGGGACCCCGATGACGATGTCATGACGGCTGCCAGCATGGGCACTGTCGCCGGAGAGCTCAACGACAAGACACTCGGCGAATGCGACATCATCGTCCTTGCCTGCTATCCCGAGGCATGCATCGAGTGGCTCGAGGCGCACGCCCAGGCGCTCGCCGACGCCACCGACACCGAGGCCATCATGGGCCCCGTGGTGATCGACACGGTGGGCGTCAAGGGCATCGTGTGCGAGCGCGCCTTTGAGCTTGCCCGCGAGCACGGCTTTTACTTTGTGGGCGCGCACCCCATGGCGGGCACGCAGTACTCGGGCTATGCGCACTCCCGCGCCGACCTGTTCCAGGGCGCGCCACTCGTGCTCGTGCCGCCCGCGGTGGACGATGCGCTCAAACTGGAGCTTTTGGGCCAGGTGCGCGAGATGGTGCGCCCCTTGGGCTTTGGCAAGTTCAGCGTGACCAGCGCCGCCGAGCACGACCGCGTCATCGCCTTCACGAGCCAGCTCGCACACGTCGTCTCAAACGCCTACGTCAAAAGCCCGACCGCCCAGGTTCACCACGGGTTTTCGGCCGGTAGCTACCGCGACCTTACCCGCGTGGCGCACCTCAACCCCCAGATGTGGTCGGAACTCATGATCGACGACGCCGACGCGCTCGCCTTCGAGATTGACCATCTGATCGAGGCACTCGGAGCCTACAGCCGAGCGCTCAAAGACCACGACCAGCGCTATCTGGAGAACCTCCTTGCCGAGGGCGACCGTATCAAGCGCGCGCTCGACGACGAGGCCTCCCACTAAACCACCTATCACGCCAGGTCGAAAGGACCGAAGCTTATGGCGATTACCATCGATATCGACACTGCACGCCCCTACCAGGTGCATGTTGGCACGTTTTTGCTGGAGCAGGCGGGACCGCTCGTGCGCGCCACTGCTGGCGGCACCAAGGCCGTCATCGTGACGGACACCAACGTGGGCCCGCTCTACCAGATGCCCGTTAAGCAGAGCCTGGAGGCGTCAGGCTACGAGGTGAGCATCTGCACCTTCGAGGCCGGCGAGGCCCATAAGCGCGCCGAAACCTATGTTGCAATTTTGGAGTTTGTGGCCGAGCACGAGCTTTCGCGCTCCGACGTGATCGTGGCACTCGGCGGCGGCGTCGTGGGCGACGTGGCGGGCTTTGTGGCCGCTACCTACATGCGCGGCTGCAAGTTTGTGCAGATCCCGACGAGCCTGCTCGCCATGGTGGATTCGTCGGTGGGCGGCAAGACCGCCATCGACTTGGCTGCAGGCAAGAACTTGGCCGGCGCCTTTTGGCAGCCGAGCGTGGTTATCGCCGACGTGGGGTGCCTGGCCACCCTCACGCCCGAGCAGTTCGCCGACGGCTGCGGCGAGGTTGTCAAACACGCCGTGATCGCCGACCCGGAGCTTTTCGCCGAGCTGGAGAAGACCCCGCTCACGCTGGAGCTGCTCAACCGCGATGTGGCCCGCGTAGCGCTCATCATCGCCCGTAATATCGACATCAAGCGCGCCGTGGTCGTCGCCGACGAGCGCGAAACCAACCAGCGCAAGCTCCTCAACTTTGGACACAGCGCCGGACACGCCGTCGAGGCCTGCGAGCACTTTGAGCTCGGACACGGCAACTGCGTGTCGATCGGCATGGGCATCATCACGCGCGCCGCGGCCCTGCACGGCGTCTGCGATGCTGCACTGCCCGGTCGTATTGAGGAACTCTGCGCCCGCCATGGCCTCAAGACCCGCTGCGACCTCGATGTCGATGCCGTCTTTGCCGAGGCGCTCCACGACAAGAAGCGCGCGGGCGACACCATCGATCTGGTGATTCCGCACGGCATTGGCCGCTGCAGCATCGACCGCACGCCGCTTTCCACTTTCCACGAACTCATTGCCGAAGGCCTCGGCCAGAAGGGAGACGCATCCGCATGCTAGCCCGCATCACCCCGTCCCCGCTCAAGGGCACCGTTCCTGCCATCGCGTCCAAGTCGATGGCGCACCGCCTGATCATCTGCGCCGCGCTTGCCAACGGCGAGACACACGTCACCTGCAACACCACCTGCGCCGACATCGAGGCTACGGTGCGTTGCCTTACGGCCCTGGGCGCTCGCATCGAGACCGTCGAGGACGGCTTCCAGGTCCACCCCACCATGAAGAGTGTTGAGTTTGGCCTGCTCAAGGCCCTTGCCGGCGGCACGCTCGACTGCGGCGAGAGCGGCTCCACGCTGCGCTTTATGCTGCCCGTCGCCTGCGCGCTGGGTGCGGATGCCACCTTCGTGGGCCAGGGCCGCCTGGGCGCCCGCCCGCTCTCGCCGCTCTCGGACGAGATCATTGCCGCCGGCTGCGACCTACAGGGTCTGGGCGGTTTTCCGCTCAAGACGAACGGACGCATGCGCCCGGGCACCTTTGTGCTGCCGGGCAACGTGAGCTCGCAGTACATCTCGGGCCTGCTGCTGGCAGCCCCGCTGCTGGCCCAGCCCTCCTGCGTGCAGGTGACCGGCCTCATTGAGAGCCGTCCCTACATCAACCTGACGATCCAGGCCATGAAGGCCTTTGGCGTCGAGGTCAACGTCGAGCGTATTCCCGCCCGGGACGGCCAGCCCGAGGTCACAAACTTCCGCGTGAGCAGTGGCTCGTATCGCACGCCCGGCAGCGTGGCCGTCGAGGGTGACTGGTCCAACGCTGCCTTTTGGCTGTGCGCCGGCGCTATCGGAACCGACCCCATCACCGTCGAGGGTGTGTCCCTGAGCTCCGCACAGGGCGACCGCAACGTGCTTGCCGCGCTTTCGCGCTTTGGCGCCCGCATCGTGCGTTCCACCAACGCCGCCACCGTGCAGTCCGACAAGCTCGCCGGCTTTGAGATGAGCGCCCACGACATTCCCGACCTGGTGCCCGTCATCTCGGCCGTGGCCTCGCTGGCTCAGGGCCGCACGTTCATCCGTGACTGTGCGCGCCTGCGCATCAAGGAATCTGACCGTCTGGTCACCACCACCCGCGAGCTCACCGCGCTGGGCTCACAGGTGCGCATCGCCGGTGACGACCTCATCATCAAGGGCGTCGATGCCCTTACCGGCGGCGAGGTCGATTCGCACAACGACCACCGCATCGCCATGATGGCAGCCATCGCCGCAAGTCGCGCCACCGGCGAGGTCGTGATCCACGGCGCCGAGGCCGTCAACAAGTCCTATCCCGATTTCTTCGACCACTACCGCCTGTTGGGCGGCAAGGTCACGCTCGAGGAGGAATAGCATGTCCTCGACCTTTGGCAACGTTTTGCATCTGAGCATTTTCGGCCAGTCGCACTCCCCCGCCATCGGCTGCTCGCTCGATGGCATCCCGGCGGGCATCGCCGTGGACCAGGAGAAGCTGCAGGCCTTCCTCGACCGTCGCGCCCCTGGCCGCGACGAGACCGCAACCAAACGCCGCGAGGCCGACGCCGCGCATATCATCGCCGGTGTTGTCGATGGACATACCACCGGCGCGCCCATCGCCGCGATTATCGAGAACACCAACACGCGCTCCAAGGATTACTCCGAGCTGCGCCGCAAGCCCCGCCCCGGACATGCGGACTTCCCTGCGCGCGTGAAGTATCACAACATGCACGATGTCGCTGGTGGCGGGCATTTCTCCGGCCGCCTAACGGCACCCTTATGCATCGCCGGCGGCATTGCGCTGCAGGCACTCGAGGCCCGCGGCATTCAGGTCATGGCGCACGTCGCGCAGATCGGCGGCATCTCCGACCTGCCGATGGACGATATGGTCTATCGCGAGGCCGATCGCAAGGCAATCCTTACGAACGATCTGCCGTGCATTGACGCCGCCGCAGCCGGCCGTATGCGCGAGGAAATCCTAGCCGCGCGCGACGAACTCGACAGTATCGGCGGCATCGTGGAGTGCGGCATTTACGGGCTTCCCACGGGCATAGGCGACCCCATGTTCGACGGCATCGAGAACCGCATCGCGCAAATCGCGTTTGGCATTCCCGCCGTAAAGGGCGTGGAGTTTGGCATGGGCTTTGCCGTGGCCGCCATGCGCGGCAGCGAGAATAACGATCCGTATCGCATCGATGCCGAGACCGGCGAGATCGAGGTCGAATCCAACAACGCCGGCGGCATCCTGGGCGGCATTTCGACCGGCGCGCCCGTCATGTGGCGTATGGCCGTAAAGCCGACGCCCTCCATTGGCCGCGAGCAGCAGACCGTAGACATGGACGCTATGGAAAATGCCGAGCTCTCGGTGCACGGCCGTCACGATCCCTGCATCGTCCCCCGAGCCGTCCCCGTAGCCGAGGCAGCCGCGGCGCTCGCCATCTGGGACGCTCTCCTCGAGGACGTCGCCCAGCTCTAACCCGACTCACCTGGGTTGCCTGTCAACTCAGCCGTTACGTGAAAGGGGCCTCCATGGACCTTGCTGACATCCGCCAGGCCATCGATGGCATCGATACCACGCTCCTCAACAGCTTTGTCGAGCGCATGGACATTGCCACCGAAGTCGCCAAGTCAAAAATCGAGATGGGCAAGGCCGTCTTCGACCCCGCCCGCGAGCGCTCCAAGCTCAACAACCTCGCCAGCCGCGCGCCCGAGCGCTACGAGGCACAGACCATCGCCCTGTTCCGCCTCCTCATGAGCATGAGCAAGGCCGAGCAGCAGCGCTACATCAACGAGCTCAAGGGCATCACCGTCTCGCAAAAGGCACACGCCACGGCTGCAGCCTCCGACACGCCCTTCCCTCAAACGGCCACCGTCGCCTGCCAGGGCGTTGAGGGCGCTTACAGTCAAATCGCCGCGTGCAAGCTCTTCGACGTGCCCGATATTGCGTTCTTTGAGACCTTTGAGGGCGTCATGCGAGCCGTGCGCGACGGGTTCTGCGAGTTTGGCGTGCTGCCCATCGAGAACTCCACCGCCGGATCGGTCAACGCCGTCTACGACCTGCTCGCCCAGTTCGATTTCCACATCGTGCGTTCGCTGCGACTCAAGATCGACCACAACCTGCTCGTCAAGCCCGGCACCAAGCTCGCCGACGTGCGCGAGGTCTACAGCCACGGCCAAGCCATTGCCCAGTGTGCCGGCTTTATCGAGTCCCACGACCTGCACGCCACCAAGTACCCAAACACGGCCATGTCGGCCGAGATGGTCGCCAACTCCGAGCGCACCGACGTCGCCGCCATCGCCTCGCGCAGCTGTGCCACGCTGTATGGCCTGGAGGTGCTGGAGCCCAACATTCAGGACTCGGACAACAACTACACGCGCTTTGTCGTCATCAGCCGCGAGCCGCGCGTCTACCCCGGCGCTAATCGCACCTCGCTCATGATCACCACGGCCAACGAGCCGGGCGCCCTCTATCGCGTGCTCGAGCGCTTCTACGCACTCAACATCAACCTGATCAAGCTCGAGAGCCGCCCCATCCCCGGCCGCGACTTTGAGTTTATGTTCTACTTTGATCTGGACTGCCCCTTTGGCAGCAAGGCCCTCGACGACCTGCTCGATTCCATCGACGACGTGTGCGAGAGCTTCACCTACTTTGGCAGCTACACGGAGGTGCTCTAGATGACCGATATCACTGCAACCCGTCCCTACGGCGTGCTGGGCCGTGTGCTGGGCCACAGCTACACCCCGACCATCTACAAAGAGCTCGCTGGGCTCGAGTACGTGCGCTTTGAGCGCGAGCCCGAGGACCTCGCGGCCTTTATGACCGGCGACGAGTGGGAGGGCACCAACGTGACCATCCCCTACAAGCGCGCCGTCATGGACTACCTTGACGAACTGAGCCCGCTCGCCGAGCGCATGGGCAACGTCAACACCATCACGCGCCTGCCCGACGGCCGCCTGCGCGGCGACAACACCGACTACTTTGGTTTTCAGTGCCTGGTCGAAGAGTTGGGCGTTGAGGTTGCCGGTAAGAAGGTCCTCGTGCTCGGTGCCACCGGTGGTGCGGGTACTACGGCCAGTATGGTGCTCGGAGATCTGGGCGCCATCGTCGTACCCGTGGGTCGCACGAGCGAGGTCAATTACAGCAACATCGCTCAGCAGTCCGATGCAACGCTGCTCGTCAACTGCACGCCCGCCGGTATGTTCCCCCACTGCCCCGACGCTCCCTGCACGCTCGAAGGCCTCGATGCGCTCGAGGGCGTCATCGACATTGTCTACAACCCCGCCCGCACGGGACTCATGCTCGAGGCCGAGCGCCGCGGCATCCCCTGCATCGGCGGCCTGCTCATGCTCGTGGCCCAAGCGGCGCAGGCTGTCGAACGCTACACCGGCCAAGTCACCCCGCGCGAGCGCATCCTGGACGTAACGGAGCGCCTGTCACGCCGCGAACAGAACATCGCGCTGATCGGCATGCCGGGTTCAGGCAAGACCCGCGTGGGTGAGCAAGTCGATGTGCTCACGGGCCGCGAGCACATCGACTTGGATCACGCGCTCGAGGAGCGTCTGGGCATGCCCTGTGCCGACTTTATCGTCGAGCGCGGCGAGGCGGCCTTCCGCGAACAGGAGACGGCTGCGCTGGCCGACATCTCCATGCGCAGCGGCCTGGTGCTCTCCACCGGCGGCGGCGTGGTCACACGCGACGAGAACTACCCGCTGCTACACCAGAACAGCCAGATTGTGATGCTCAACCGCAAGCTCGACGAGCTCGCCCACAAGGGCCGCCCCATCACCGCGCGCGACGGCATCGACAAGCTGGCCGAGCAGCGCATGCCGCGCTACCGCGCCTGGGCCGACTACATCATCGACTCACGCGACTGCGCCGCCAACACCGCCCAAGCCCTCCTCGAGACCCTCCAACCCGCTCTCTAACCAAAACCACCACAAAGGGGACAGGCACCTTTGTGGTGGTTTTCCAACCGCAAAGGAAGCAACCATGAAAGCACTCGTCATCAACGGCCCCAACCTCAACATGCTCGGCATTCGCGAGCCGGGCATCTATGGCAGCGACAACTACGACCGCTTAGTGCAGATCTGCCAGGAAGCGGGCGCCGAACAGGGCTTCGACGAAGTCGAGGTCTTCCAGTCTAACCACGAGGGCAGCATCGTCGACAAGATCCAGGAGGCCTACGGCAAGGTCGACGGCATCGTCATCAACCCGGCTGCCTACACGCACACGAGCGTGGCCATCCTGGACGCCCTCAAGGCCGTCGCCATCCCGGCTGTGGAGGTCCACATCAGCGCCGTCGAAACACGCGAGGACTTCCGCCAGGTGAGCTATGCGCACCTGGCCTGCTTCACCACCATCACCGGCGAGGGCCTGCAGGGCTACGCACACGCGATGGAGCTGCTGAGGGAACGTCTCGAAAAGTAGCCTCGCGAGCAAATCCATCAACGCGATTCACACGCTAATAATGCCAGTGCCGCCAGCAGCAACCTCGCTACTGGCGGCACTTTATTACTGGCATATAATCATTGCAGTCACACAACGTCTGGAGACGCGCATGTTAAGCATCCATCTGGGGGATTACCCCGGTTCCATCTACGATACCGAAACCTATTTTAGGAACTCATACTTGGACTCATGGTTCGAAGACCCTATGGCCGCACAGATTATTAAAAGCGTGGACGGATCAGAGCTCATCGGTCCCCACAACATCGTAAGCAAACAGCTGGGCTCGATCACCCCACTCGAACTGTCCGGCGGCGTTAAGACGCTGCTGCTGGTGCGCAATCTCCCAAATATGGTGTTCAACGCATCCACCTGCGGAGACAACTGTGCCCGCTGGCTACTCAAGATCGGCAAAGAGCAGGATGTGATGGTGACCTTATTCCACATCATGAAATTCCCCTGGAAGAGCTTTGAAATCCGCATTGAAAACGATGGCCGCATCGTCAGAAACATGCAGGAGTTTGTCGGCGCCACGAATGACTTTTTGGATGTTGATGAGTAATGAAGGGAACGCATACCGTTGTCGTAGAGCATGCAAAGGTCAAATACACACTCACGTTTAAGCGCAATATTTCCTTTATACGCGGCAACAGCGGCACGGGTAAAACGACGCTCATCTCGATGATTCGCGACTACAACGACCGAGGACCGGAAAGCGGCGTTGCACTCAGTTGCGACGTGCCTTGCGAAACGCTTTCCGGCAGACGCTGGGAGCGCGAGCTATCGATCATCGAAGATTCAATCGTCTTTCTAGATGAGGGTAACGAGTTTATCTACTCAAAGGACTTCGCCAAAGCCGTCAACGGCTCGTCCAACTATTTTGTTCTGATATCTCGTCGCGATGCCAACGAGCTCCCCTACAGCGTTGATGAGATCCTGAAGCTAGTCAACACGACAAGTAAAACAATCAATGGCCGCAAGAGCGACAGGCGCTTCTACTCGGTGACCAAGCCGCTATATGACCACACGGCAAATATGCTGTATCAGGATCTAAATGTTGGATTCGAGGTACCCGACGCCGTAGTTGTCGAGGATAGCAAATCTGGATATCAATTCTACGACGCTCTTTGCAACCGACTCGGGATCCCCTGCTATACCGCCACCGGCGTTGCGAATCTAAAACGTACGATTCACGAATGTCCCGAGCAAAACATCCTTGCTATTGGAGACGGAGCAGCATTTGGTCCCTACATCGAAAAGGTGCTCGGACAGCGCGTTTACAAGAACGTACGCTTGTTCCTCCCCGAATCATTCGAGTGGACACTCCTGCAATCTGGCCTCATTCCCAGTAACGATATCTTAAAAATCCTCGAGGATCCCTCAAGCTATATCGAAAGCCGCGACTACCTGAGCTGGGAGCGGTTCTTCACCGATGTGTTGATCAAATACTCGGCAGACACTCGCTACGCCTACAGAAAGGCAAAGCTCAATGAGCAGTACCTGAGGCCGCAGGCGATGAATGCAGTTGCAAACGTCTTGCCCGAGTGCCTGAAGGCAGACTAGATACAGCGGGGAGGGCCAAGTTGGTCCTCCCCGCTTTTGTTACGCCTTCTTGATCACGTACGCCAATCCAATATCGCAGGCACAGCGTACGATTGACGCGAAGAACCACGATGCTGGCAGCGTCATAAGCAGAGGCTTGCTCACGCTCGGCTCCAGCCCCCTTTGGCGCGCCGTATAACCAATCCACATCAGCAGCACAATAGCAGCTCACGCCACGGCTTCGGCCTAAACGTATACCCGGCAAGAACAAAGAACACCGGCATGTGAAAAAGCCCAGACCACCAAGCGGTCCAGGCTTAATAAACGATGGTGCTCCATGGCGGATTCGAACCGTCGACCTTGGGATTAGAAGTCCCCTGCTCTATCCAACTGAGCTAATGGAGCAAATAACCGCACGCCCAGCCAAACAATTCGGCCAAGCGCAAGTAATTATAACCTAGTTGAACTGCTCGCGATACGCCTTGCAGACCTCACTGACCGGGCCATCCATGCGAAGGTCACCCTTCTCAATCCAAACGGCACGCTGGCAGATGCGCTCAACCTGCTCCATGGAGTGCGAAACGAACAGAACCGTCACGTCGCCGCTCTGGATAAAGTGCTGGATGCGGGCCTCGCACTTCTGCTGGAAGAACACATCACCGACGGACAGCGTCTCGTCAACGATCAGAATATCGGGCTCGGTAATCGTCGCGATTGCAAAGGCGATACGCGCCACCATGCCCGAGGAGAAGTTCTTAAGCGGCATATCAACAAAGTTCTGAAGCTCAGCGAACTCAATAATGCCGTCAAAGTTGGCGTCGATGAACTCCTTGGTATAGCCGAGCAGGGCGCCGTTCAGATAGATGTTCTCGCGGGCGGTCAGCTCGGGGTCAAAGCCGGCACCAAGCTCAATCAGCGGCGCAATGTTACCGTGCACCTTAACGCTGCCCTCGCTAGGCTCAAGCACACCGGCGATAATCTTGAGCATCGTAGACTTACCGGAACCATTGGTGCCAACCAGACCCACGACCTCGCCACGATGAATATCAAACGAGATATGCTTGAGCGCCCTAAACTCCTCAAAGAACAACTCGTGCTTGGCAAGCTTGATGAAGTACTCCTTGAGGTTGGTCAGCGACTCGGACGCCATGTTAAAGATCATGGTGACGTCGTCGACCTCGACAGCCAGAGGCTGCTCGCTGTAATCAACAACAGATTCAGTCATCACAGCACTCCTTAGATGTAGAGGATGAACTTGCGCTCGGACTTATGGAACACGGTATAGCCAATAACAAGCGCAAGAACCGCCCAAGCAACGCACATACCAAACGTCATAAGCGAGGGCGTAGTCTGGAACAGGAAGATATCGCGCATAAACTGCAGGTAGTTATACATGGGGTTCGCATAGACCAGAATGCGCACGAGATGCGGCATTTGCGCAACGAAGTCGGTCGTCCAGAAAATAGGCGTAATGTAAGTCCACGCCGTAATGACGACGCTCCACAGATGCATGACATCGCGGAAGAAGACCGTGAGGGCGGAGAGCATCATGCCCAGGCCCATGCAGAAGCACATAAGCAGCAGTAGGCAGACCGGCAGCAGAATCAGGTGCCAAGAAGGCATAACGTGGAACCACAGCATAACGATGGCAACGGCAACCAGCGAGAAGGCAAAGTTAACCAGCGAGAATAGCACCTTCTGTACTGGGAAGACCCAGCGGTGCACCTTAACCTTCTTGAGCAGCGGGGCAGCACCCACGATCGACGTCAGGGCCTGGTTCGTAGACT
Organism: uncultured Collinsella sp.; assembly: GCA_902493515.1. Taxonomy (GTDB): domain Bacteria; phylum Actinomycetota; class Coriobacteriia; order Coriobacteriales; family Coriobacteriaceae; genus Collinsella. The sequence goes on along the minus strand of CABUPE010000002.1, from coordinate 5,357 downwards.
CGGACATGACGGCAAAGGTGACGTTACCCACGATCAAATACAGCGGGTACATCTCGGGCGTAATCGAGCCATTGCGGCCCTGGGCGAAAATCGTCGAGAACACGATGGCCATGACGATCATCATCAGAAGCGGGTTGAGCACCGACCATGCGACGCCCAGAACGCTACGGCGATACTTGATCTTAAAATCCTTGGTAACCAGCTGACGAAGGATAAACGCGTCCTTCTCAAATTCGTTCTTAGCAAACGTCGCAGGCAGACTGCGAGTTTCTTGTTGCTTTGTCTGATCCGACACGGATGCAACTCCTTTACTCGTAATCGTTGACAAACGAACAGTATAGACCCGACGGCCCTGCAAACGATTCGCGCAACAAAACTGGAGAACTAACCCACATCTAAGGATGACAAGCCCAAACGGCTATACTTTCAAGGATTGAATGTGTAAGGAGCATTGAGTGAATTCTGAATCCATCGCCGTCATCATCCCCTGCTACAACGAAGCGCTCACAATCGGTAAGGTCGTCGACGACTTTCACCGCGAGCTTCCGCAGGCTACGGTCTATGTCTATGACAATAACTCGTCAGACGATACTTCACGCATCGCCACCGAGCACGGCGCCACGGTCCGCTTTGAGCCCCGTCAGGGAAAGGGCAACGTGTGCCGCCAGATGTTTCGCGATATCGACGCCGATTGCTACCTGATGGTCGACGGCGACGACACCTACCCCGCCGAGGCGGCCAAAGCCCTCTGCGAGCCCATCCTCAACGGCACGGCCGATATGACCGTAGGCGACCGCCTTTCCAACGGCACCTATGCCGAGGAGAACAAGCGTGCCTTCCACGGCTTTGGCAACAATCTGGTCCGCGCGATGATCAAGTGGATCTATGGCTACAGCTTCGATGATGTCATGACCGGCTACCGTGCCATGAGCCGCCCGTTCGTTAAAACCTTCCCCGTGCTTTCCGAGGGCTTCCAGATCGAAACTGAGCTCTCGATCCACGCCGTCGACCACCGCTGGCGCATCAAAGATGTGCCCATTGAGTACCGCGACCGTCCGGAAGGTTCCGAGTCCAAGCTCAATACCGTGAGCGACGGCATTAAAGTCGTTGCGATGATCGGCACGCTGTTCAAGGACTACCGCCCGCTGAAGTTCTTCAGTCTGGTTGCGCTTTTATTCGCGATTATCGGCCTGGCTTTGGGCATTCCTGTCTTTATCAAGTACTTTCAGACCGGCCTCGTCCCGCGCTTCCCCACCGCCATACTCGCCGCCTCGTTTATGTTCCTGTGCGGTCTGAGCCTTGCGACCGGATTCATCCTGGATTCCGTGGCAAAGGTCGAAAAAAAGCAGTGGGAGGTCAACGTGTACAGCAAATACGCCTATAACGATCAGCCCGGCCGCTCCTCCACCAAGTCAAGCGAGAGGTAGATCTTCGGCTTATAGGACAAAATGTGTGTCCCGATAGAACACCCGTTTCCATCCATTAATCCAGCCAGAACGGGTACGGGTCCCTGTGGTGGAGGTCCTCCCACACGGCCCTGTCTCCCCACTCCGGCCCTCCGTCCTCGCGCGACGGCGAGGCGGAGTAGACGCTGAACAGGAAGTCGATGTCCGCGTCGGTCGGCATCGTGGCGAGCTTCTCGCGCGCCGTCCCCGCGTCCCCCGAGTGCGCGTGGCACCACCAGAACACCGCCTTCACGCGCTTGACCGACGTCAGCCCCCGGTGGTTGCGCAGGACGCCCCTCAGCTGCGAGTTCACCCCTCCCTCGATCATGTTGTTGGTCGACGGCAGCGGGCCGGCCTTGGCCAGGGCGGGGCCGAGGTGGGTGAACAGCGTCCCCGCCGACACCGGCGACGACAGCGACGAGCGCGCCCGCCTCAGCCTCTCGTGGGTGCAGGCCCTCCTGCCGTCCACCACGGTCCTGTCCTCCAGGAAGTCGGCCCAGAACCCGCACCAGTCGAGGTAGCGCTCGACCCAGAGCTCGGCCTGGTGCAGCGTCTCGATGCCCATGAGGTCGCGCGCGATGAGGTAGAGCTCGCGCCCCGCCTGGAGCTTCGGCCGCGTCGTCGTGTAGCGCTTGACCTGCGAGAAGGCGTGGAAGGTGCACCTCTGGACCCTGGTACGCGGCCAGGTCTCGCGCACGGCCTTGGCGAACCCGCTCCCGCCGTCGGTGACGACCACCTCGGGCGCCGGGATCGGCGCCATGAGGGCCGACCACGCCCCCGGGTTCTCCGATCTCGCCATGTACCAGGAGACCGCCCTCTCGCCGCTGCGGCATATGAGCACCGCGAGGTCGCGCGCGACCCGGATCCCGTCGACGTGGAGCACGCGGTGCAGCTCGCCGTCGGGGACGGGCATCGGCCAGACCTCCCAGAACTCGGCCGTCCTGCGCCTGAAGGACCGCCCGCCGCCCGGCATCGCCGCCTGGGAGTCCTTGGAGAGGAGCCACCCGAGGAACTCCTCGAGCCTCGCCGCGGTGTCGTCGTACCTCACCGTCGTCGACGCGCCGCAGGCCGTGCACCTCCAGCGCTGGGACCCCGATGAGGTCCTGCCGTTGCGCTTGGTCCGACCGCCGCGGTGGGGGCAATAAACGGCCTTCATGGGCACCTCTTCCGAAAGGGTATTTAACGGTTCCGGAAAAGGTTATCTACCTGCGAGAACGATAGGCAACCGGACACACATTCTGTCCGAGCGGTTAAAAGCGGGCACGGAATTTAAACGGCTGAAAAAGGGGCATCGACCTGCGCCGATGCCCCCAACGTGGACACACATTTTGTCCTATAAGCCAGATCTTCCGCAAAATACTATTGGCACCACTGCGCAGATAGCCACCAACAAGAAAAGCCGCCGTTAAAGAACGGCGGCTTTTACTCTCGAAAAGTTAATAGCGGCTAGAGCGTCTTGATGTACTCCCCCAGCTCTTCCTCCCAGTCGGGCATGTGGAAGCCGGCAGCCTCGAGCTTGGACAGGTCGAGCGCGGAGTGGACCGGGCGCGGGGCGACGGGGCCCTCGGCGCTCGCGTAGTAGTCGGCGGTCGATACCGGCACGACCCTGTCCCCGTTGCCGTTGGCGGCCTCGAAGACGGCGCGGGCGATATCGGCCCAGGACTTGACGGTGCCGGAGCCGGTGCAGTCGTAGGTGCCGTAGGGGGCGTGCGTCCCCAGCACGTGGAAGATGGCCTCGGCCATGTCGCGCGTGAAGGTCAGGCGGCCCAGCTGGTCGTCAACGACCGTGACCTGCTCGAGCCCGTCCTCGGGGTCGGCGACGCGGTCGGACAGGCCCTTCATCGTCTTGACGAAGTTGCGGCCCTCGCCGATGACCCAGCTGGAGCGCATGATGTAGTGGCGCGGGCACCCGGCCACGGCGATGTCGCCGGCGGCCTTGGTCTGGCCGTAGACGGACAGCGGGCTGAGGGGCTCGTCCTCGTCATGCACCTCGGCGGTGCCGTCGAAGACGTAGTCGCTGGACACGTGGACGAGGGTGATCCCGTGATCAGAGCATGTGCGGGCGAGGAGGGCGGGGCCGGTCGCGTTGGCCTTCCAGGCGGTCGCGCGGCCCTCGGGGGTCTCCGCCCTGTCGACCGCCGTGTAGGCGCCGCAGTTGATCACGGTGCCGTAAAGCGACCAGTCATATTTTGAGTAGGCGTCCGGGTCGGACATGTCGAAGGTGTCGATGTCGCAGAAGTCGAAGTCCTTGGCGACGCCGCGCTCCTCCGCCAGCCTGCGCACAGCATGGCCCAGCTGGCCGTTGCAGCCGGTGACGAGCGTCCTCTTGGGCGCCATCGGGACGACGTCCCTGAGCATCGGGTGGTTCAGGTCCGCCTCGGATACAGTGGCCTCATCGAGCGGGATCGGCCACTCGATGGCGAGCTCGGGGTCGGCGAGGTTCACGAAGGTGTAGGTCTTCTTGAGCTCCAGCGACCAGTGGGCGTCCACCAGGTAGGTGTAGGCGGTGCCGTCCTCCAGGGCCTGGAAGGAGTTGCCCACGCCGCGCGGGACGTAGATGGCCCTGGACGGGTCCAGGGTGCAGGTGAACACCTTCCCGTAGGTGGCGCTGCCCTCGCGCAGGTCCACCCAGGCGCCGAAGACGCTGCCGCGCGCCACGGAGATGAACTTGTCCCAGGGCTCGGCGTGGATGCCGCGGGTGACGCCGCGGCTGTCGTTGTAGGAGATGTTGTTCTGGACGACCCTGAGGTCCGGGATGCCCAGGGCGGTCATCTTGGCGCGCTGCCAGTTCTCCTTGAACCAGCCGCGCGAGTCGCCGTGGACGGCGAGGTCGACGACCTTCAGGCCCCCGATGCCGGTCTCGGCGACGGAGAGGTCCTTCTCGAATGCGATGTCAGCCATGTCTCTCTCCCCTCCTACTGGCCCTGGGCCCTGTACCTGGCCTCGGTGGCCTCCTTGGCGGGGCGCCACCAGGACTCGTTGGCGACGTACCAGTCGATCGTCTGCTTGAGCCCCTCGGCGAAGTCGGTGTGGGCCGGCCTCCAGCCGAGCTCGCGCTGCAGCTTGGTGGAGTCGATGGCGTAGCGGCGGTCGTGGCCGGGGCGGTCGGCGACCCAGTCGAAGTCCTCGGGGTCGCGCCCCATGGCCTCCAGGATCATGCGCAGGACCGTGATGTTGTCCCTCTCGCCGTCGGCCCCGATGAGGTAGGTCTCCCCCGTGCGGCCCTTGGTGAGGATGTCCCAGACGGCCGAGGAGTGGTCCTCGGTGTGGATCCAGTCGCGGACGTTCTCGCCGCGGCCGTAGAGCTTGGGGCGCACGCCGTCGACGATGTTGGTGATCTGCCTGGGGATGAACTTCTCCACGTGCTGGTAGGGGCCGTAGTTGTTGGAGCAGTTGGAGATCGTGGTGCGCAGGCCGTAGGTGCGGGTCCAGGCGCGGACCAGCATGTCAGAGGACGCCTTGGTGCTCGAGTACGGGCTGCTCGGGTGATACGGCGTCTCCTCGGTGAACTTCGCCGGGTCGTCGAGCGCCAGGTCGCCGTAGACCTCGTCGGTGGAGACGTGGTGGTAGCGGATTCCGTACTTGCGGACGGCCTCCAGCAGGCGGAAAGTGCCCTCCACGTTGGTGCGCAGGAACGGCTCGGGGTCGGCGATGGAGTTGTCGTTGTGGCTCTCTGCGGCGTAGTGCACGATGGCGTCGTGGCCCGGGACGATCCTGTCCAGCAGCTCCGCGTCGCAGATGTCGCCCACGACGAGCTCCACGCGGTCCGAGGGCAGCCCGGCGATATTCTCGGGGTTGCCGGCGTAGGTCAGCTTGTCCAGGACGGTCACGTGGACGCCCGGGTGGTTGTTCACGACGTAGTGCACGAAGTTGCTGCCGATGAAGCCGCAGCCGCCCGTGACGATGATGTTC
>CABUPE010000001.1 GCA_902493515.1 uncultured Collinsella sp. | reverse complement strand
ATCGGGACTTGCAGCGACGGACCTCAGGACGCTCTTACACCACGTCTGCGCGCGCCACCCGAGGTCTATCGAAATTACTTCATTTTGTCTCAAGGTTGAGCCAAATTAGCGTACATCTGTTGCGTAAAATGAGCAAAAATGGCTTCATGAAATGTCTCTATTTTCATGTCAGTACTCATATTTGCCACTTTTTGACCACAGGGGCATCTACCGCGCGAAATCGATATGTCAAATCTGCCAAAAACGGCCCATAACAAAAAAGCTCCCATTGCTGGGAGCTCTTTAATTTAATGGTGCGGGCGAAAGGACTTGAACCTTCATGGGGTTGCCCCCATACGGACCTGAACCGTACGCGTCTGCCAATTCCGCCACGCCCGCGTGCAGGAATTAGAATAACGGAGCGCCATCGCGAACGCAAGAACTATTTTTGAAAAAGTTTACAGGCATTTTCCCAAGCTGCTCGCGCGATTGCCTCAGCATCCTCGCCGGTACGATCGACACGGTCGTTGACCAGCGTGTTTGCCGTAATGGAGATCATTGCGGGCTCGCATTCAAGACCGCGGATGGGCTCTGGAGCCATATACGGGCAATCCGTCTCGAACAAAATTCGATCGAGTGGGGTTGCCGCAAATGCCTCGCGCACGTCGTCGTTGCGCTTAAAGGTGGCCGCACCACCATAGGCGATATAGCAGCCCAGCTCCACAAAGCGCTCCATCGTGGCGCGGTCCTCGCCAAAACAGTGCAGCACACAACCGGCCTGGGGCACGCCCACCTCACGAAGCACGTTGTACGCATCAACGTGCGAGGTGCGCTCCCCATCCGAGTCCTCGTGACGCAGGTGCAGCTCCACCGGCACATTGCGGCGCACGGCAAGCTCGAGCTGGCGCGCCATGCAATCAATCTGCACGTTATGGGGTGCCGGCGCGATATCGTCGTCATAGTCCATGTGGTAGTCCAGGCCGATTTCGCCAATACCGGCGCATAAGGGGTCATCAAGTGCCGCAACGACCTGTGCATGAACGTCGTCGGTATAGTCCGGCGCGCCATACGGATGCACGCCGGCAAGATACTTGATCTGCGGGATATCCTGCATCGGAAGAATCTCGCGCACCAGCCAGTCGCTATAGTCCGCCACGCTGCGCTTGTCGGCAATGGGGTCGAACATCGTCACCAACAGGTCGACGCCCGCGGCTTTGGCGCGCACGAGCGTCTCGGGCACATCCTTGCCCCAAAACGAAAGCAGATGTGCATGCGTGTCGGCAAGCGGCGCCAAGGGCACGGGACAAGCAACCGTCTTCTTTTTCTTGGTAAACGTCACGCGTTCGGCATTAGGCGTCATGGATTAGCTCCCGGGCCAGACGGACAAAGTCGGCAACATCGAGCGTCTCGGCGCGCGTGGTGGGTGCGATACCGCAAACCTCAAAAGCGGCATCGAGCACGTCCTTGGCAAAACCGTTGGCGCTCATGGAATTGCGGATGGTCTTGCGACGCTGGGCAAATGCAGCATCAATCACGCGGGCCACAAACTCGCGGTCGAGTCCTTCGGGCACCACGCCGTCAACACGGTCGATACGCACGACGGCCGAGTCCACGTGCGGCGCCGGCATAAAGCAACGCGGCGGCACCTCAAAGCGACCCGTCACCTGCGCATACAGGCCGAGCTTTGCCGTATAGCCGCCATAGGTCTTGTTGCCCGGCACTGCGGCAATGCGATCGGCAACCTCCTTTTGCACCATGACCACGGCACGCTTGAGCGCGGGCATCGTCTGGAAGAACTGCAAGATGATCGTCGCCGCCACGTTATAGGGCAAGTTCGCGACAAATACCGTCGGCTCACCGCCGGCGGCCTGCTCAATCTGCTCCGGCGTCACCTTAAGCGCGTCGCCCATGATAAAGCGGAAGTTGGCGTAGTCGGCGGCGTGAGCATCGAGCACCGGCTCGAGCTCGGGATCGGCCTCGATCGACGTGACGCACGCCGCCTCCTGCAACAGCGCAAGCGTGAGCGTACCAACGCCCGGACCAACCTCGAGCACGCGCTCATCGCCTGCAAGCTCGGCAAGCTCGCAAATGCGCTCAATTACATGGTTGTCGATCAGGAAGTTCTGGCCCAGGCGATGCTTGGTCGCAAGGCCAAACTCCTCCAGCAGCTCCCTGGTGGCCGTGGAGTTTGCCAAAGGCGAAGTTGTCATGGTTGCCTCCTCAGCATGATGGCGGCGTCTTGAAACAAAAGGGCATGGACCGTGGCGGCCATGCCCTTACAGCTAAACAGCAAATTGCCGATATGGCGCGCTGCGTCTTAGCCCAGACGCGGGAACAGCGGATCGCCCTTCTCGACAGGCTGACCACCGGCAAGCAGGCCCCAAACGCAAATGCCCTTGAGGTCGTCGGTCGCGGCCTCGTCCTCGCAGGACAGGCGGCGCAGGGCCTCGGCAGAAGTCTGGGGCATGAGCGGCATCAGCAGGTGGGCGGCAATGCGGATGGCCTCGAGCAGGTTGTAGATCACAAACGCCAGCTCGTCAGCCTTGGCCTCGTCCTTGGCAAGTGCCCAAGGCTCGGAGTCCTCGATGTAGTGGTTGGCGGCGTGGATGAGCTCCATGACCTCGTCCTTGGCTCCACCGTAATCGAGCACGTCCATCTTGGCCATGTAGCGGTCGACCAGACCATCGGCGATCTTTGCCAGCGGGTTGTCGAACGCATCGAACGATGCGGGCTTGGCGGGCGCGCAACCGTCAAAGTACTTGCCGCTCATGTTGAGCGAACGCGAGATAAGGTTGCCCCAGCTGTTGGCCAGGTCGGCGTTGTAGACCTGCTCCATGCGATCGAAGCTGATGGCACCGTCGGTGCCGGGGACGACGTCGGTCATGAAGTAGTAGCGATAGCCCTCGACGCCCAGCATGTCGATAACGTCCTGCGGAGCGATGGCGTTGCCGCGGCTCTTGGACATCTTCTCGGCCTTGCCGGTCTCGGCATTGCGCACGGTCAGGAAGCCATGGGCAAAGACGTGCTCGGGCAGGGCCTCGCCAATGGCCATGAGCATGGCCGGCCAAATGACGCAGTGGAAACGGATGATGTCCTTGCCCACGATGTGGAACTGCGCGGGCCAGCGATAGGCCAGCTCGGCACGGGCCTCGTCGGTATCGACACCGTAGCCGACAGCCGTCATATAGTTGAGCAGCGCGTCGAACCACACATAGGTCACGTGGCCCTCGTCAAACGGAACTTGGATGCCCCAGTCAAAGCTCGTACGGCTCACGGAAAGGTCGTTGAGGCCGCCCTCGACAAAGCTGCGCACCTCGTTCATACGGAACGCGGGCTCGACAAAGTCGGGGTGCTCGTCATAGAGCTTGAGCAGCTTGTCCTGGAAGGCGGAAAGCTTAAAGAAGTAGGACTCCTCCTGCACGCGCTCAAGCGGACGGTGGCAGTCGGGGCACAGGTGCTGGCCGACGCTGCCGTACTCCTCGTCGCCCTTCTGGACCTGCGTATCAGTGAAGTAGGTCTCGTCAGGCACGCAATACCAACCGTCGTAGCTGCCCTTATACAGGTAGCCGGACTCCTTCATGCGCTCCCACAGGTACTGCACGGCATGATGCTGGCGCGGCTCGGTGGTGCGGATGAAGTCGTCGTTGGAGATCTCGAGCTTGCTCCAAAGCTCCTTGAAGTGCGGAGCCTGGCTGTCGGTCCACTCCTGCGGCGTCATGTTGTGCTTGGCTGCGGCCTCGGCGACCTTCTCGCCGTGCTCGTCCATGCCGGTCAGGAACTTGACGTTATAGCCGGCGGAGCGGCGATAGCGAGCCTGGACGTCGGCGATGATGGTGGAATAAGCCGTGCCCAGGTGCGGATCGGCGTTGACGTAGTAGATGGGCGTCGTGATAAAGAACGAAGGCTTGGTTTGATCCATGGGGTCTGTCCTCCAGAAAAACGTTGCATACAGGGGATGATTCTAACGCAAGGGCTGGATATCCTCCATCTATTGCATATCGAGCACCATGGCATAGACATCGCGCTTGCGGCGCGAGTACTTCTGAGACAGGCGCTTTGCCACCGCAGAGGCGGGCTCCCCCTCCTCGAGCGCGGTGCGAATGTCCTCGCGTAGGGCTTCGTCAGGGTCTACCGCTGCGGCTCCAACCGGCGCGATGCCGGCCTCCTCGTCCTCACTCGGCGGCGCGATGACCAGCGCGATCTCGCCCTTTACCTCGCCACGGGCGCGCAGCTCCTCGGTTAGCTGGGCGGCGGATCCACGCAAGACTTCCTCGTGCAGTTTGGTGAGCTCGCGGCAGACGGCAACATCGCGCTGGGGAAAGACCTCGGCCACGGCCTCGAGCGTCGCGACGATGCGATGTGGAGACTCGTAGAAGATGAGCGCGCCGGGGACGACGGCAAGGCGCTGCAGTCGGCGCACGCGGTCGCCGTGCTTGCGACCCAAAAAGCCTTCGAAGAAGAAATGTTCGCAGGGAATACCGGACGATACGAGCGCCGTGACGCAAGCAGAGGGGCCGGGAATAACCTCGACAGGCACATCCGCCTCGCGCGCCGCCTCGACCAGCGCCTGGCCGGGATCGGACACGCTCGGCATGCCGGCATCCGAGGCAAAGGCGAGGGTCTCCCCCGCCAGCAGACGGTCGACCAGGCCGGCGGCGCGACTTGCGATCACGTTCTCGTCGCAACGAACGAGCGGCTTGGAGATGCCTAGGTGCATCAGCAATTTTGAGGTCACACGCGTGTCCTCGCAGCAGACGGCGTCGGCGGCGGCAAATGCCTCGCCGACGCGCGGAGACAGGTCGCCCAGATTACCGATGGGCGTACCGACCACATAAAGTTTGCCCGTGCGGGCGCTGTTTTGCGTCATATCAACCTATTCAATCATGCCGCGCTCGAGCGTGCCGAGTGCCGCGCGGGCGTCCCATGCTGCAATACGCTTCTCGGTCTTCCACGTTTGGAAGAACCAGCCAGCCGCCGGCGCAAACGATGCCAGCTGGTTGGCGATAAACACGCGCTCGTAGGCATTGCGACCCTCGGGCGTAACCGACGAGTTGGCAAAAATCGCCGCGCCCGACCATTCGCCCACCAGCACGGGGAACCCAGTTGCGGCCGCCTCTTTGAGCTCACGCTTGTTGCGCGAAATCGCCGTCGTCAAACCGCGGGGGCTCGTGATGTCGAGCGCATACTCGTCGCGGTAATGGTACAGGTGAAGGTCCATGTAGACGTTCTTGTACTTGGCACCGCGCATAAAGTGCTTCCACTCGCCAGGGTGTCCCGAAGAGGAAAAGACGACAATCTTATCCTCGGGCATATACGAACGAACGAGCTCGTAGGCATCGCGATAGAAGTTGCGCAGGTAGTGCGCCGGAATACCGTCCGTCATGGTAAAGAGGCTCTTGCGTACGCTCATCTGCGGCGTATCCAACAGCTCGATACCCAGCAGGCTCTCGGCCTCACCATAGCGATCGGCCAGGCGCTCGAGCACATCGAGCGCAACGTGACGGCCATTGGTGGACGAATGCCACTCAGCGACGACTTCCGGCGTCGTGGGCGAATCGTTGGAATCGCCCTGACCGCCGGGTACAGTTGCCAAATCGAGCAGTACGCGGATGTTGTACTTGGCGGCCCACTCAATAGCACGGTCGATATAATCGACGACCGAGATGTAGGAAGCGTCGGACTCCTGCGAGCCAAAGGCATACCACGGCACCGGCAGGCGCACCGCGTTGAGACCGATCTGCGCCATACGACGAAAATCGTCCTCGCTCACAAACGTCTCGTAATGGCGACGCATGCGCTCGTTATAGGCAGCGGTGCCCATAGCCTCCTGCAGCTCGGCTGCATTGGATGCTCCGGTCGCTGCATAGAGCGACGGGGTCACCCAGGGCTCGGGAATAAACCAGCCAGAGAGATTAACGCCGAGAATCCTCTCCATCACGGCCCCCTTCGAATCGCGCAGGTCGAACCTGCATCGTATTGCATAGGAAAAGTATCGTTTTGAGTATACCCGCGCGTGCGGACAGGCGACCGAACGGTCTACAAAGTGGCGCAAAAGTGGGAGGAATGTCCGGGGCGGGCGGGCCCGAGATGTGCACGCACGTCGGAAGTAAGCGCCGGAAAGCGCGTCCCGTTTTTCGCAAAAGACTGGGATGCATTTCCGCTCGAGGCCTCAATCGGAAAATGCATCCCGTTCTGAGCGCGGGATCTGGGACGCAGTTTCCGCCAAAGACCGCAAAAGGAAAGCACATCCCATTCTGACGCCGGATTCCGGGTCGCGCTTTCCCAAGCGGCCTCAAAGCGGAAAACGCATCCCACTCTGAAGCCAAATTCCGGGACGCAGTTTCCGCAGAACCCTATATAAAAGAAAAGGACCCCTTTGCAGAGGTCCTAGTCAATTCAAGGTGGCGGGGAAGGGAATCGCGCCCGCGCTCCGCGCGTGCGGACCGCTGCGGCGCTTGCGCGCCTTGCGAGCTCCGCTGGCAAACGCTCACGCGTTTACTCAGCTCCGCGCCCTCACGGGGTTCGATTCCATGTGGGGGCTGCATAAAAGAAAAGGACCCCTTTGCAGAGGTCCTAAACAATTCAAGGTGGCGGGGAAGGGAATCGAACCCCTGACACGAGGATTTTCAGTCCTCTGCTCTACCAACTGAGCTACCCAGCCATTTGAGGTGTGCCTTGTTTCAAGGCTTGATTAGTATAACCAAGGACGCGTTCCGGTCAACCGAGAATTTTAAAAAAGTTTTTGAGCACAGCCTCGGTTCTATAAATCGGCACGTCAGAGGCATCAGCCGGCAGCAAGAAGTTTTTCACTCAGAGCCGCACGGGCAAACTCACTTGGCGTCATCCCCTCGGCAGCCGCCCGTCGACGAATGGCCTCCTTCATTCCCAGAGGAATCTTGACCGACAGCGTTGCCGTCCCCTCACCTGAGAGCGGGGGCCGTCCATGCACGATCCCACCAACGGTGTGTTCGCCATCCGGAAACTCTCCGCGCTCGTACGACTCGCACCACGCGTCAATCATTTCATCCGTTACAACCTGACCATTAGCGGCCGTATACGTCTTGCCCATCATCGACCCCTCTGCCGAGCTCGCTCGATCTCTTGCCAGAATTTCTTCTGAACCGGAGACAGGGCATGAATAATGAGCCATCCACGAATTAGTTCGACCGCAACAAGTTCCACACTTCGACCATCTGGAAGCCATCCAATGGCAAGCCATCTCGGCGGCTCGTCCTCCGACTCGCGGCGAATGCACTCAGTAACCGCGAACCAGGCACCTAGTACCTGCTTTTCCGTCAAGTGTTTTTTGGCGTTCGGATGGATCTCAACATCCATGCATCTTCTCCTCCATCTTACCCAATTTCGTATGACGAAAGTCCGCTGTCGCCAATCTCTTACGCCGGCACTTGCTGGAGGGCGGGAGGTGTAGCGAGGATTGAAGGGCGTTCCAATACCGCCCAGGCGCCGGGACAGGAGCACATACACCAGGGACATACGTTTTCGTAGCGCGCGAGGATATTGCCGTCGCGATCGATGAAGGCGATGTCGATGGGATAGGCCATAAAACACGTATGGACCGAAGAGCAGCGTGGAAACGCCATGACGAGCGGCAGGCCGTTGGCGGCAACCGGACGACGTCCCAGCATGCCGCGCAGGCGCACGACAAACGACTCCGCCACCGCAAACTCGGCCGGCGTCCAACCCAGCCTATTGAGTGCCCGCGCGTAGGCGATGTAGGACGAGACCGCGGTCACATGACCACCCCCGGACGCCATGGATCGACCGTCACCGCACGCTCGTGCGACAACGTTGTCGGCGCCCCCAGCGGAACGCCAGCGATGCTGAGAGAAGTCGGCCACGGCTCATAGTGCATGGTGCAGGTGTAGGTCCTAAACGTACCGGATAGGGAGAGCAGGCCACCATCCGATGCCTCCGCGCCTTGCTCGCTCGACACTTCGATCCGCAAGTCATAGCCTTCCATGGCATTCAGAATTTGAGTCTGAACCGTCGCCGAGGCATCGGCAGAGCTTTCGTCGCCCTCCCCCTCCGACGCCACAGCGTGCGCCAACACGATGTCGGGTACCACGCGGTCGAAGCGCGCGACAGCGCTGGCAAAGATCATGACGTTGTACACGATGAGTGCCAGCACCAGCAAAACGGGCGTAACCACCGCCATCTCCACCGTCGCTTGGGCGCGCTCCTCGCGCAGACGCATGCGGATACTCATTACGACCCACCGCCCAGAGCGCCAACCAGCGTGGCGACATCGACGGTGAGTGGGATGGAGCCGCCGCCGGACAGAGGAATCTCCGCAAGCGTGAACACCGTACCGCTAATGGTGCGTTCGACTTGATATTCCAACGCCTCGCAAAGCGCCTTGGGATCGGTCACGCCCAACGGAATACTTCGCAGTTTGTCTTGCGCTTGAGAGAGACCAGCAATGTCAGACCCCGGACTCTTAATGACGTTGGCGGAATCGGTCAGCACTGGCTTTCGCAGGCGCAAGTCGCACGGCTCCAAACCCAACGCCGCCACGGACGCCGAAACGGTATCGCCGAGCCACGATGCGATGGAGCCCAACGCGCCGCTACCCCCTCCTAGGCCTTTAATCATCTCGTCCATAAGTTCGTCGGCCGAACCTTGAATATCACCGTATCCTACGAGCAGCCGTCCCCAAACATCCATGACGCCATCGAGTACGCCGGCAACGCCGCCCGAGCGTTCCTTCAATGTCGAGAAAAATCGCGAAAGCACGTTGTTTTGCGCCGTCGCCTCATCGGGGGCCAGCACCGCGGCAGAGATAGCACCGCGATCGCCAAGCCTGACTGCCGCGTTAAACGAGGAGTTAAGTTGATCGGGGCTGGTAATGTCACCCGAAACTGCAAAGGCGACCACGCCGTTACGGCCAGGTGGGGCGATACGCGGGCGCTCGCCGGAAAGCGCTTTAATGGCCTGGTCAAACGCATTGCCCGCACGGTCGGCCTCATCCTCGGTCTGACGCTCAAGTTCGAGTTCTTTGTTGCGGCATTCGACGTAGTCTTCCAGAGCCTCTTTGAATCGATCAAAGTGGTACTCAAAGCCGTTTTCGATAGAAGTCGAAGGAGCCGCAACGGCACCGAGCGACGAAACACCAAAATGGCATCTATTGCATTTGTCCTGCCCGTCATAAGCAGCAACCGAGGCCAGCCCGCATGGCGCCCCCTTCTTATAGTTGGGGCAACTCGTTCCGTAATGCAGATACGTCTTGCCATCGATGGCACTGGTTGGCCACACCGTATCGGTATAGAGTTCCGTCGCTCGCACCTCGTCAGTGTTGCGCGGCAACAGCGGGATATAGGAAGCGACTTCATCTCCGTCCTCGGTTACATATGCACGATTGACCTCTGTACTCGCATAGGTGTAAAACGCCTTGCGCGCCGCCGACTCCGCCTTCGTCTCGACGCTTGAACCATGCGGTTTTTCGTCTGCCAGGCGTTGACGGTAGTAGGTCTTCGCGCGGTCGAGCGCCACCTGTGGCTCCCACGAAATGCTCGAGGCATAATGCGGGTTCTGCTCACCCGAGAGCTTTGCCAAACTCCTCGCACGTTCCCACATGCATGAACAGCTACCGACCGAAGCCGGAACCGATCCACCACAATCCGCCAGCCAAGCGCGCTCTTTAGCCTTCGCCGTGTCCTCAGAAGCCTTCCGCAGCTCCTCGGCCGCACGCCCTAAATCATCTGATGTGTCTTTAATGGTATCGGTCGAGATCTCTGACCCTTTGAGCGCAGCGAAGTCCGATTCGGATGTCCTGGGCACGGCAAGCGCCGTACCGGTATAGGCCACACTATCGGTATCCTGCGCCGACACCGCCTGCGTGGCACGCGCGGCGATCAGATATGGCAGAGCCGTCTCGATTTTCTGTAAGCCTTCCGATGCGCTTTTGGCAAACTTGTTGCGCGTTTTAATGATCTCAATCCCGGTGTCGACCATATTGCCGGCAACTGGTTCGGCACCTGGGATGAGGATGGCGACCAGGCCCGTCCCGATTGTGGCAAACCCCGCCAGCCCCAGACTCAAGATGCTCGCATCAACCACCGTGGCAGCCGTGTGATAGGACGACACTACGTTGGCACCCGCCAGCGCGCCGCTATCGGCCGCCACCTGGGTATCCCCGGCACGCGACATGCTCCATATCGCCGCGGTCGACGAAAACAACAACGTGAGCACCACTAGGATGACCACGGCAGAAGAAAGCGTGGTGTAGGCACCGTCTTCGATAAACAGATCGACACCGGCGCGGCCCATAAAGCCGCCTCGTTTGCGATGGCAGCTCGGACGGCGCGTCAAAACGCATCTAGACCAGAAACGCTTAATCCCATGCAACAATCCACGAATCATAATCTCCCTCCAGCCATTCGGGACGCGATTGATACGAGACATCGACCTTGAGCTCAACGTAGCCGCCCTCGGCGGTACCACCCATAGCCTGCGCAAACGCACCGATCACAGGCAACGGCTTGACCTCGCCGGAAACGGACACGGACGAGACGCCACCCGCACCGGCCCGGCCAAGCTCGATATCCCACGACAACGGCCCGCCGGCATGAAAGATCGAAACGTTGGGCACTGCGGCAAGCCGGCGGCGGGTGAACTCCTTAAGATCGTCGTCCTCCGCCGTCGTCGTGGTCATGAGCCGCGCGGTCTCGGCGGCGGCAGACTCCATGACCGCGCGCGTATAAAGCAGGCACACCGGTTGCAGTGCGAGAAGGATGAGCGTCAGAAACGTCGGCAGCAAAAAAGCAGCCTCGACCGTAGACTGCGCCCGGTCCTCGCGCGCGATATCAATACAACGCGATGTCCTTAGCGCCCGCGGCGGCGTCGATAACCGACATCGAGGCAACGCCATGGGATGCCGCC
This sequence comes from uncultured Collinsella sp., assembly GCA_902493515.1. Taxonomy (GTDB): domain Bacteria; phylum Actinomycetota; class Coriobacteriia; order Coriobacteriales; family Coriobacteriaceae; genus Collinsella. Next base: position 134,862 of record CABUPE010000001.1, on the reverse strand, counting down.
CGCTCAACCAGCGCCGCCAAGCGTCCATCGGTGCCAGCACGCCAAAGTCCCGCAATCGCCAGCACGATCGATAGCAGCGCCACCGTGACGATGGCGTATTCCACAGTCGCTTGGGCAACCTCTTCACGCAGAACGCCATGCATTTCACGATCCCTCCTTTGAGCTTATTGTTTGCGGGACCAGGCGCACCGCGCGCAGACGACACGAAGCATCGCCAGCATCCGCGGCAACCGTCACCATATCGACCCAGCCGCGCCCATCGCGCACGATGGCGCCCCATACGTTGCCCTTAATATCGAGATAGCCGCTCAGGGCGAGCTGGGCCGTTGGCACCTCGCGGTAGGCGCGTAACATATCCGCCGCTGCCTCGGTCATCGGTCGGTCCTCGGACCATGCAAGCCGGACCGCAATCGCGTTGTCCTCAGGCGAATCCGTCGCAGTGCCAGACCGCTTGTCGAGCGTCCGCAGAAAGGTTTGCGCCGTGACAGCGGCATCCGAATCGTCCGCATCTCGCATCTCATCTTTTTGAGACGCCACCGCCGAATCTGAGCCCGAATCGAAGGCGGCCCCAGGACGCTGCTGCCGCGCGGCGTTAAGCCCCCAAAGCACCGCCGCTATCGCCACGGTCAGGCAAGCAAACACCAGCAGCACCCCGATGGGGCGCTCGCCCTCTACAGGCTGTTGATGCCCTCGCTGATAGCGTTCCATAGATCTTGGACCTTGCCTTTAAATGCAACGATGGCAATAATCGCGATCACCACAAGCACACCCACCAAAATGGCGTACTCGGTGGTACCCTGCGCGCTCTCCTCCTGCAACAGCTCCTTGGCATGCTGGCGAGCGCGAATCGCCCGGCAAAAAGCCCAGCTCTGGACCTTGCCGGCAACGTCAGTCATCGTGTTCATGTATTCCTCCCTACATCATCCCGCCTGCTCCCAGCAGCGGGCCCAATATGGACAGAAGCAACGCCGGCAAGATGAGCGTGCCGGTGGGAATCAGCAGCTTGACGGGCGCACGCTCGATCTCGCGCTCGACCGCGGCGCGATGAGCCGCACGGATCTCGCGACTTTGAGCGGCCAGCGTCTCGGCAAGTGGGGCACCCAGGGCGAGCGCCTGCCCCACCGTGATGGCAAAGGTCTCGAGCGCTCGCTCGTCCAGGTCGCGCGCGGCGGCCAACAACTCGTCCTCACGCGTGTCCACGCCCACTTGCCACGCCATGCAGGCCCGCTCAAGGCGAAGAGCCAGCACTGACCGGCGGTTGGCGCAGAAAATCTCAAGCGCCGCATCAAACGAAAGACCGGCCGAAAGACCCAAGCGCACAACATCGATCATCTCGGACACTTCGCCGAGCGAAACTCGCGCCGGGCCGCCCGCTCCAACCGCGCCCTTCACTCGCGCGGTCAGGGCATCGACCACCGAGCGACCCGCGGCAGCGACCCGCACCGCCTCGCGCTTGCAGGCCCCTGCGATCTCGCGCGCATCCGCCCGATCCAAACCCGTCGCGACAAATACACTCAGGGCACACAGGCAAGCCACAACTGCAACCGGGGCGCTCATAGCTCCACCCGCATAATGCGCCGGATAACCACCAGGGCAACGACGTTGAGGGCTAGACCCAGCACCACAGCGCCCGCACCGGCAGGCGTCGCAAGACCGCGACGATAATCTGCCGAAAGCAGCGCCAACACCGCGCACATGCCCGCCGGCATCGCCGCGACCATGTGTGCCGACATACGCGCCTGTGACGTCTTAACATCCAGGCGGCGCTTGAGCTCAATGCGCTCCCCTACCATGCTCGACGCCTCGGACAGCAAGTCGGCAAGCGGAGCGCCGGTGCGCTGTGACACCTTAAGCGCCAAGGTCACAAGCGAAAGACCGGGGGCGTCGATGCGCACGAGCAAGTCATCGAGCGCGTCGGTCGCCGAGATACCGCAATCGATCGCCGCCGCCACCCGCAAAAACTCGGTATGCACCGGTTCTTGCGCATGAGCGCCCACAAAGCGCATGCCCTGGGCCAGCGAATGTCCCGAGGCAAGCGACATGGAAAGTGCGGTAAACGCCTCGGGCATGGCCTCTTCTGCATCGTGTTGCTCGCGCCGGCTCTCAAAGCCATCCCGAGCGGCGCCAGCGGCAATCGGAGCAACAAGTCCCAAGGCAAACCCGAGGGGCGATAACGACACCATCGTTAGTAAAACGCAGCAGACACCGCTCGATAGCAGCAGAAACGCCAAACGCTCCGAAGCATCCTCGATCACGAGGCCAAGGCGACGCGCCGGAGCCAGCGATGCCCACGAACGGGCGATCTTTTTCAGCAGATCGTTTTCCACCAGCTCACGCGGCAGCTTCTCTGCCACCGTCTCGAGCGCCTGACGTGCCAGCTCCGCCGGCGGTACCTGCGGCACACGAGGTTCCGCCCCGCACGCCGTCGCGACAGAAAGCCCTGCCAAGCCCCCTACGACGAGGGGCACAGTGATCTCCATTCGTCCACCTCCTCTTGTGTGAGCGTCCCCGACCGCAGGCCTTCTGCGATAAACGGCGGCTCGCGGTCAAGCGTCCAGGTGCGCTCGGCGGCATCGAACGTCACATAGCGCTCGAGCTCTACGCCGCCCGATGCGGCGCGTCGCACCCCCGAATACGAGGAGACGAAGCGCCTGCCATCGGCGTGGCGCTCGGACATCACGATACCGTCGAGTGCCATGGCAATCTGCTCCTCGATGAGCTCGCTCGGCAGATCGATGCCATAACGTGCAAGCAACGTCAGACGCACCACGGTCTCCTGTTCTGAACCCGCATGAAGCGTGGTGAGCGACCCGTCGTGGCCCGTGTTCATGGCCTGCAACATGTCGCAGCACTCGGCACCGCGCACCTCGCCCACCACGATGCGGTCGGGGCGCATGCGCAGGGCATTAGTCACCAGGTCGCGGATCGTCACCGCGCCCTCGCCTTCAATTGAAGCCTCGCGCGCCTCTAGGCGCACCACGTGCGGATGATGCGCAAACTTGAGCTCGGCAGAGTCCTCGATCGTCACGATGCGCTCGCCGGTGGAAATCTCACATGACAACGCGTTGAGCAGGGTGGTCTTACCAGATCCCGTGCCTCCCGCAACCGCCAGGTCCTGTCGCAGCGACACCGCACACGACAGCAGCTGCGCATACCAAAGCGGCAGCGATCCCAACCCCACGAGCTCGTCCAGCGAGCAGATACGGTCCGAGAACTTTCGGATGGTGAGAATCGGTCCGTCAATCGCCACAGGCGGAATCACCGCGTTGACGCGATAGCCCGTTTTGAGGCGGGCGTTGACGATGGGGCTGCGCTCGTCGATACGGCGGCCAAGTGGCGAGATAATGCGGTCGATAAGCACACGGATCTGCTCATCATCCTCAAACGCATGCTCGATGGGGTACAAGACGCCGCCGCGTTCAAAGAAAGCCGAGCGGCAGCCGTTGATCATGATCTCGGTAACGGTGTCGTCCTCGATGAGCGGCTGCAACGGCCCCAAGCCCACCACGTCATCCAAAATCTCGTCGATGATGGTCTCGCGCTCGGGCGTCGCGAGATCGGTCGGCTCCTCAACATTGAGCGCCGCCTCCACCGCAGGACGCAATTCCGAGCGGGCAAGTGCCGGGTCGATATAGGCGCTGATACGCGCCACTTCGTCGTAACCCATGCGGTCCATCACGGCGCGCTTGGTGCGTCGTTTCACGGCGCGGCGACGCCCCACATCTACAGGCGCTGCCGCCGCCGCAGCGCCGGCAGCCTTAATCCTCGTTTGCAGGCTCATCGCTGATCACCCTCGCGCGACCAGGGAAGGCGGATACGCGGGCGTTCGGTGCGCGTTGCACGGTCGGCGACCATATCGCTCCAAGGGCCGACGGCGCACCCCAGTTCCACGAGCATCTCGCGCGTGGCCTCGCGCACGCTAGTCGCAAAAGCGCTGGTCTGCCCCACTGCCTCGTCAGCGCGCCCAAACGCCATGAGCGCGGCGAGATCCTGCCCGCCATCGGCGATACGAATCTTGGAGCTTAACGCACAGGCAATCTCAAAGCGCATGGCGACGTCCTCGTCTGCCCCGCGCGCACCGAACCGGTTGAACACGGCGCTCATGCGCGTGCGCGGCACACCTACTCGACCTGCCAGTTCAATGACGCGCGATGCCGATGCCGCGGACGACACCGCCGCATCGCCAACGACCAGGCAACGGTCGCTCGCCGCCACCGCAGCCGCCACGGCGTCGCCCCAAAAGACCGAGGTATCGATAAAGACCACGTCGGATTCGCGACGCAGAACATCAAGCAGTAGCTCCACCGGACGTGCCATGAGCTCGGCTTGCTCGGGCGCCGCGACGGGACCCCAGAGCGTAACGCCCGGCGCCACGCGCATCGAAGCGGCTACGATATCCGGCTCGGTGAGCATGCCCGCCGCCGACGGCTCGATAAGTGCCGCCATATCGCGCGGAGCATCGACGCCTAACAAGTCGTAAAGGTTTCCAAACATCAGGTCCAGGTCGAGCACGGCGGCACGCAAGCCCAACAGCGACGATGTGTGTGCCATGGTGGCAACGATCGTCGACTTGCCGCAACCGCCCGAACCCGAAATAGCGCAGATGACTGGAGCTCGATGCGGCGGAGCGGTAGCGTCTGCCGGCGGCATCGGAGGCGGCGGGGCGGGCGTCGGTGACAGCGTCCCCGTCTCCCCCGCCGCAACCACGTGCTGCGTCCAAGCCGGCATGGCTGCTTGTTCGGTCTGCGAGGCAGGCTCGTTCTGCGCAATCTGCTCATGCTGCATCAGCGACAACTCGCCGCACCCGGCAAGGCCCTCAACTTCGTCGAGTTCATCCGCCAGATTCACGCCGTGCACGTATCCCATATCTACAGCCGGGGAGTCGCCAGCATGCTGCGCCGGCCCTCCAGCGTCATCGCATACAAGGGGGTTCCGGGGGCGCCGACCATGCTCGGCTTCCGCTTTTCCACAATCATCAACACGCGGGCCTCTTGTAGCGCGAGGCGCCCCGGGTTCCCTATCAACAAAAGCATCGGGCTCAATCGTCATGCGCCGATCGGAATCAACCGCTCCCTCGCCCGCGCGCCCGTTGCCGCATATACTGTGCGCAGCGATGACCTCGGTCGCCCCCGCGCGAAACAACCCCTCGATATCCGACGGATCGAGCGCTTCTATCAAGACGACCACGCGACTCACGCGGCCTTCGGCCGTCAGGCGCGCAACAGTCTTGCGCACATCTTCGGTATCAAACAGAGACGCCGCGATGATGGCAGCTCCGCGACGCGACGGAAACGCCCGCGCCATGGAAACCAGCCCGTCCAGGTCACCCACGCGAAGCACCTGTGCACCCGCGTCACGGCCCTCGACTTCCCGCTGCAACAGCCCGTAATCGCCGCACGCGCAGCACGCAAGCCAGATCGCCTTCATCACTCGTCGCCTCCGCTCTTTTTGCCGCGCGCCGTGGCGGGAATCGTCAAGCTGACCGTTCCCTTGCCCGATGCCCCCAGCAGTTCCTTGACGTCTTCGGGGTCAGCCGCCAGCGTCACCCATTCGATCTTGCCCTCGCGCGTGGCACCGGAATCCTCACTGGTATCGATCACGTACGCGCCGCACAACCGATCGGTTACGCCGTCTTTTTGCACATACACATCCACGTAGCTGCCCACGCCCGTAGCACCGCCGACCGAGTGCTCGGCATCGACCGCCACCGAAACGGCGACCTTGCCCTTAGGCACCTCGAGCTTGTGGCTCTCGGCCTTGGTGTAGACATTGCAGATCACGGCGTTTTTGGGAATACGCGAAGTCGTCACGTCGCCGCGCACCTGGCGCAGCTCGGTCGCCGCGTCACGCGGCAGCAGACTTGTCAGCCATTCCTGGGTTATGACATTGGTCTCATCGAGGGTCTCGCCCACATCGATATCGCGCGCCGCGACGCATACCTCGACGCGATCGCCACCGTACTTGGCCAAGGTCTCAGCCTGGACCTGTTCGGCTTGCGAGCGGATCGACGAGCCGTAAACCATGCAGAGCAGAGCAGCGAGCACGCCCGCGACCAGACTGATGGCGATGCGCTTGCTCTTGTTCACGGCCGCTCCTCTCATGGCAGTGCCGGGCGAATGCCCGTACCACCATTGTCTGGGCGGTCAGAGTGCAAAGCGGCGCAATCGCGATCTTGGTTTTCGATGTCAAACCAATCGCTGACCAAAAGCTGACCAGCCCGTCAAGCTCGTGGCAAGGTTTTGGTCAGCACGTCAACAAACTGCATGTTTCGAGGCTTTTCCGCAGGAAAAAAGCCGTCTCCCGAACAGTTGGGAGACGGCTGTCATAGGAAAAATCAATTACAGATGAACATCGGGATCGAGCATTTGAGCACTCACGCGCATGGATGACGCCAAGTTTTGGAACGTTTCCAAACGCAGGCTGTCGATCTGCCCGGCGTCCTCGGCCTCGCGAACGGCACAACCCGGCTCATGGGTATGCGTGCAATCGCCAAACCGGCACGCGCGCGATGCCTCGACAATCTCGGGGAAGGCGCGCGCCAGACCCCGCTCGTGACCCACGAGCGGTAAGCTGCGCAGGCCCGGGGCATCGGCGATCACGCCGGCGTCGCCCGGCAGTGCCACCATCACGCGCGCGACGGTAGTGTGACGGCCCTGGTCGTCGCGTTCGCGCACACCGCCAGTCGCCAACGTATCGTGGCCCAGCAGCGCATTGAGCAGCGTCGACTTGCCGGCACCCGACTCGCCCAGAATCATGGCGCAGCTCCCGGCAGGCACGCAGGAACGAACCTCGTCCAGGCCGCGCCCCTCGGCAGAGGACGTCACGATCACGCGCACGTCCGGACCCACCAGGCGGCGCACGCGGTCCAGATCGCGCTCGAGCTCCTCGGCATCGCAGCGATCAGCTTTGGTGAGCACCACCACCGGTTCGGCATCGCAGTCGAGCGCCAACACCAGCGAGCGCGCCACGCGGTCGAGCAGCACCTCACCGGCACCGAGCGCCTGCACGATTAGCACGCAATCCACGTTGGAGCAGAGCACCTGACGCTCTCCGCGGGCACGGCCGCGCCAACGCTCAAAGCTCGTACGGCGCGGCAGCACGCACTCAATCACGCCCATATCGTGCCCGGGAGCGCGGCGCACCGCCACACGGTCGCCCACGGCAGGCAGCAGGACCTCGTCCTCGCCGCGCGACTTGGCAAACCCCACGGCATGCTCGGCGCGGAAGGTGTCGTCGGCAGTCGCCACCAGCGGAAACCCGCGATCTAAGCGCACCACGGCGCCAAGCTGCATCTGCTCGGGCTCCTCGGTATGTGCGCAAAAGTCGTCAAATGCCGCCTGCTGAGCTTCATCGACCGGCAGGTCATCGAACGCCGGAACATCCTGCAGCGCGTCAAGTCCCGGCACGTTTGCCAGCAGCTCCTCGGCAGACGCGGGGGCTTCGGTCGCGAGCTTCCGACGACGATCGCGCTTAGCCCGCGCCGCCGTCGTCTTTTTCTTCGCCTTAGCCTTCGCCTTGCCCACAAGCGCCTCCCAGCACCATAAATCACAACTGAGCAGGTATTTTAAATCAAATAGAGCTGGCCGGGCAAAGCCCGACCAGCTCACAAACTTTCCCTCAGCCCTTTATCATCCGCGCGGGAGAAAAGCCAGCAAGGATACCGCAGGGCCCGCCCCGGAAGCCCTTTCTCCCGAACGATTCCACAGCGCGAAGCGCGAGGACCAGTGAGGGAGAAAGGGCGTGGGGCGGGCCAGGACGAGTGCGCTACTCTTTCTCCACCGCGCGCATGATCGCCTTGTAGATCTCCATCAGCGGGATGATCAGGAAGGCCAGGCCCAGCGCGGCAAGAACGCCCTTGAGCTCAAGCGTCACGGGGCCAAAGAACATCTCGGCAAGCGTCGGCTGCACGGTCACGATCACCGTCAGCACCAGTGCCAGCGCGGCAGAAGCCCACAGCCACTTGTTCTGCTTCTTCATGGTGAACAGCGACGCACGACGGCTGCGCATATTGAAGCAGTGGAAAATCTCGACCATGTTGAGCGTGATGAACGCCATCATCACGCCTTCCTCGTCGGCATTGCCGGCGATCATATCGGCGATGTGGATGTAGCCCATGTCAAAGTACACGCCCACAAAGAAGCTCGCCAGCACCAGCACGGTGATGATCAGACCCTGGACCACGCAGTCCAGGCCCATGTGACCGGCAAAGACACCGTCCTTGGCGTTGCGCGGCTTGCGCTTCATGATGTCGCCCTCGGCGTCCTCCATGCCCAGCGCGAGCGCGGGGAAGCAGTCGGTGACCAGGTTCACCCACAGCAGCTGCACCGGCTGGAAGATGGTAAAGCCGATGAGCGTGGCGATAAACACCGAGAACACCTCGGCAAGGTTGGCCGAAAGCAGGAACTGGATGACCTTGCGGATGTTGTCGTAGATGCGACGGCCCTCTTCGCAGGCACCGATGATGGTGGCGAAGTTGTCGTCGGCAAGCACCATGTCGGCAACGTTCTTGGTGACGTCGGTGCCGGTGATGCCCATGCCCACGCCGATGTCGGCACGCTTGATGGACGGGGCGTCGTTGACGCCATCGCCCGTCATGGCCACGATCTGGTCGCGCGACTTCCAAGCCTCGACGATGCGGGTCTTGTGCTCGGGCTGAACGCGGGCGTACACGCCGTAGTCCTCGATGTGCGCGTCGAGCTCCTCGTCGCTCATGCGGTCGAGGTCGGCACCGGTAATGGCATGGCTGCGATCGGTGACGATTCCCAGCTGCTTGGCAATGGCCACGGCGGTGTCGATATGGTCGCCCGTGATCATGACGGTGCGAATACCGGCGTCGTGGGCCTCGCGGATGGCGTCGGAGACCTCGGGGCGGACAGGGTCAATCATGCCGGACAGGCCGCAGAAGACCAGGTCGTGCTCGAGCGCAGCGGGGCTGCAGTCGCTCGGGACCTCGGTGTAGGTGCGGCTTGCCAGCGCCAGCACGCGCAGGGCCTCGTCGGCCATGGCCTTGTTGGCGGCCACGAGCTCGGCGCGACGCTCCTCGGTCAGCGGAACGACCCTGTCGCCGTCGTAGATATGGGTGCACAGGCCGATCACCACGTCGGGCGCGCCCTTGGTGTACTGCTCATACTCGCCGTCCAGGGTCTCGACGACCACGGACATCATCTTGCGGCCCGAGTCGAACGGGGCCTCGCCCACGCGCGGGTGCTCGGCAGTCAGGCCAGTGAGGCCCGCCTTGCCGGCGTCGTTGACGAGCGCGCACTCAGTCGGCTCGCCCACGGCCTCGCCCAGCTCCTCGTCCCACTGGGCATCGGAGCACAGAGCCATGCCGGCCAGGAACTTCTCCTTAGGCGCGGCGAGCTCGTGCTTGACGACGGTCATCTTGTTTTGGGTAAGGGTACCGGTCTTGTCGGAGCAGATGGTCTGCGTGCAGCCAAGGGTCTCGACGGCAGAGAGCTTGCGGATGATTGCCTGGCGCTTGGCCATCTTGGTCACACCAAGCGACAGCACGATGGTCACGACGGCGACCAGGCCCTCGGGGATGGCAGCGACGGCGAGCGAGACGGCGACCATAAAGGTATCGAGCAGGGCGGTCGGGTCGGTAAGAACGTTGCCCACGCCGTGGCGGATGATATCGACACCAAAGATAACGACGCAGATGACGATAACCATGATGGTGAGGATGCGGCTGAGCTCGGCAAGCTTCACCTGCAGCGGCGTGAGCTCTTCCTTGGCCTCGGCCAGGGCGCCGGCAATCTTGCCCATCTCGGTGTTCATACCGGTACCGACCACGACAGCGCGACCGCGACCGTACACCACGGTGGAACCCATGTAGCACATGTTCTTGCGGTCGCCGAGCGGCACGTCGTCGGTGCCGGCGGCGAGCTCGATCACGTTGGCATGCTTCTCGACGGGCACGGACTCGCCGGTAAGGGCGGCCTCCTCGATCTTCATCGTGGCGCTCTCGAGCACGCGGCAGTCGGCCGGGACGGAGTCGCCCGCCTCGAGCATGATCACATCGCCGGGCACGAGCTCGGCGCTCGGCAGGTGCACGAGCTTGCCGTCGCGCAGCACCTTGGACTGCGCGGCGCTCATCTCCTGCAATGCCTCGAGAGCTTCCTCGCTCTTGGCCTCCTGAACCACGCCCAGCACCGAGTTGACGATAACGACGAACATGATGATGGCGACGTCGGCAAAGTCCGCCTCACCCTTGACCATGCCCGTGAGTGCACTGATGACGGCGGCAACGATCAGCATGATGACCATGGGGTCGGCCATCTGCTCAAAGAAGCGCTTCCACAACGGAGTCTTCTCGGCTTCCTCGAGCTTGTTAGGGCCTGTCTTGGCGAGGCGCGACGACGCCTCGTCGTTGCTCAGGCCGAGGTTCTCATCGACGCCCTGGTCGCTGAGCACCTCCGCCGCGGCGGACAGGTATTCCTTTTGCATATAGAGTCCCCTCCTGGGATTCGGGCCACTCAGCAGATTGATGCCCGATCATAATTCCCAGGAGAAGGGCAAGGGCTCATCAAGGCTGCCGTGCTGAGCGGCAGTTGATAGTGGAGCTATGGTACCCCAAAGCAGCGCGTCTAGCCAAAACATTCCAATTGGAAACACGGCTCGAGTGCAACGATGCAGACCGTGTGATGCTCAATATTGATAAAACGTTTTTTCTTCGGCACATCGTTAAACTGAAATATCGCCCAGATAGCAGCGGTCAGAACGGTTGGTAAAGATTTTTCATATACCGTTTTTTCGCAAAAAATGAACTTCTAATTCGGCATACGGTCGATTTTTTGGGGTATTCGGTCGCCATTTCGTTATAATCATCTCAGTTTTATTTCTTATGGTTTATCTATCAGCGCAAGACGATGTCAGATGGAGGTCTGAATGTACAAGCGCACCAAGATTGTATGCACCATGGGTCCCGCCTGCGATAGCGACGAGACCATCCGCGAGATGATTAAGGCGGGCATGAACGTCGCCCGTTTTAACTTCTCGCACGGATCCTACGACGAGCACCACGGTCGCATCGAGCGCGTCCGTCGTATTTCCAAGGAGCTCGGTCTGCCCGTCGGCATCCTGCTCGACACCAAGGGCCCCGAGGTCCGCACCGGCCTTCTGGTCGACGGCAAGAAGGTTGCCGTCAAGACCGGCGATAAGATCGTCGTCACCGCTCAGCCCACGTCCGAGGATTTCCACGGCACCTCTGAGCACATCTCCCTCGACTACCTGGCTCTGCCCTCCGAGGTCGAGAAGGGCTCCCTTATCCTGATCGATGATGGTCTGGTTGCCCTCGAGGTCGAGTCCGTCGACGGCCAGGACATGACCTGCGTCGTCAAGAACGACGGCCTGATTGGCGAGCGCAAGGGCGTCAACATGCCCAACGTCAACATCTCGCTGCCCGCCATCACCGAGCGCGATCGTCAGGACATCCTCTTTGGCCTGACCGAGAACATCGACTACATCGCCGCTTCCTTCATCCGTGACGGCGAGTCCGTCCGCGGCATCCGCGAGCTTTGCCGCGAGAACGGTGGCGAGCACGTGACGATCTTCCCGAAGATCGAGTGCGCCCTGGGCGTCGAGAACTTCGACGAGATCCTCGAGGCTTCCGACGGCATCATGGTCGCCCGTGGCGACCTGGGCATCGAGATCAAGCCCGAGCTCGTTCCCCACATCCAGAAGGAGATCATCGCCAAGTGCAACGCGGCCTACAAGCCCGTTATCACCGCTACGCAGATGCTCGACTCCATGCAGCAGAACCCGCGCCCGACGCGCGCCGAGGTTGCCGACGTTGCTAACGCCATTTACGACGGCACCGACGCCGTTATGCTCTCTGGCGAGTCCGCTGCCGGTAAGTACCCGGTCGAGGCCGTCAAGATGCAGGCCAGCATTGCTCTCGAGACCGAGAAGTACCTCCCGGCCCACGCTCCGCTCGAGGTTCCGGCCGACGCTCATGGCACCCGCGTTGTTAACAACGTTGTGGGTATGTCCGCTGTGAACATGGCCACCACCGTTGGCGCCAAGTGCATCACCGTGCCGACGACCACCGGTCGTACCGCTCGCCTGATTTCGCACTTCCGTCCCAACATGCCGATCTGCGCGTTCTCCCGCCACGAGTGGGCCGTCCAGCAGATGATCATGTACTGGGGCGTTATCCCGCATCAGGCCGAGATTACCCAGGGCACCGTCAACGGCACGATCGTCAAGGCGATCGAGACCGCTAAGGAGCTCGGCTACGTCGAGGCCGGCGACCTGACCGTCGCTACCGCCGGCGATCCCCGCATGAGCGTCCAGCTCGAGGACAAGGTCTCCTCGACCAACGTCGCTTACGTCGCTCAGGTGCGCTAAAACGCACTTGCAAGCATACTTGCATTGCAAAGGGCCCGGAAGGCTTCGCCTTCCGGGCCCTTTTTCTGTGCCAATGCCGCCGCACGGCAAAACACGCACTCATTTCTTTACCAAAAGCGCGAAATCCACCCTTCGAGGCCCAAAAAATAAAGCCCCAAGCGCTAAAAGTGTTCGCCCGGTGGCAAACCCACACCTCACACAGGGCTGATAAATCGTTTTAGCAAGAACCAAATCGACCTGGTTTTCGGAAGTATGCGGCAAATTCTGGAACCTCCGAGCACACCCTGTTTTTTCGCAACAAAATGCCTGATAAACTAGCCTCAAAAGCCAGGTCCGCTCATAGGGTTCAGATTTTGCCGCATACTTCCGGATTGACGCTGGCATCACTCGCTTCAAAGAGATGATTTCGGCCAGGAGGGCATTATGGACCTGACGCTTTGTGGGCAATCCGCCTTTAACTACTACCGCATCCCGCCGCAGGTATTAGGCCTTTACCCCGCCATTAGCCTTGGCAATATGGATCGCAGATGTTGTGGCCTCGGAAGTCATGCAGTTGTAAAAGACCTGCTTCACGCACCACTTCACAGGCTTGTATTCACTCGGGCACAATCCGGGTCGCGAAGCCTGTTTAAATCGCACCTCCTGACCCAAGAACCACCTCCGGGGTCGTTTAGGCAGACTGAACATGGGTTTGATGTCACGTCACCGGAGTTCACGCTGCTCAGCCTTGCCACGCAGGTCTCACGCAACCAGTTACTCATGGCGTGCTACGAGATGTGCGGCTCCTTTGCAGTGTTTAAGCCCTGCGAGCGAACGCAACAACAACTCGATGAAGCTATTTCGCTTAAGTTCATTCCACCCAACTGCGGCTGGGAGCGAGTTAACGACACCAAGGGCAATGACACCAACTTGTGGAAGCGCACGCCGCTTCTTACCGCAACGGATATCGCCGCGTTCGCCAAGCAAGCCGCAGGCCTGCGCGGCGTCAAACAACTGCGCTGGGCGGCCGAGCACATGACGGGGCAGGCCGCCTCGCCCTTCGAAGTACAGACCTCCATGCTTATCTCGCTCCCCCGCGACGAGGGCGGCCAGGGCATCGAGATCGCCAACAACGCGCGCATCCCGCTCAGTGAAGCCGCACGTTCGCTGTATGACAAAACCTGCTGCTACGCCGATATCCTCATCGAAAGCGCCACCGACAGCATGGGCGTCATTCTGGAATGCCAAGGCCGCTCTGCCCACGACAGCGAAGCCGCGAGCCTCTCCGATGCCGAGCGCGCCACCGCACTCACAAGCATGGGCTACGACGTCATCCAAATTACCTATGACCAGATCAAGGAGAAGAAGAGCTTCGACCACATAGCCGAGCTCATCCATAAAAAGGCCGGGCTTCCCCACATCCCAAAGACAAAACAGGAGCGCATTGCCGAAGATACCTTACGGCAAGAGCTACTTGTCGATTGGGTTGAGCTATTCACTGCCGGGCCGGCCAGCTAGCAGCTAGCAATCAGGGGCAGCGCAGGCACATCGGGCGATTCGACACGGGCGGCAAAACCCGCCTCGGTCAGCTCGATCACCTCGGTAAACGTCGCGTCGAAGAACTCCTCGGTCAGCAGGCGGTATGGCGGATGGTCGGGCTCACCGGGGTTTTCTCGCACGATCTCGTGCATAACGCCGATGGTCTTGAGCACATACTCCTTATGGATGGGATACTGCCCAAAACGCGTCGCCGCAGTATACAGGCGATCGGTCGCGCGCGGAATCGAAACAATGCCGAGCGTCTTGCCAAACCAGTCAAAGTCGCCTTGCTTTTTAATGCGGAACTCCTCGCACGGCTTGCCGCCATGCGCCTCCAGGTACTGATTCACGCGCGTATTCCATACGGTATCGGCCACCAGATGCGACCAGACACCCAGTGTCAAATCGAGCAACGACTGTGCCACATCTTCGGACGCAAGCGAGAACTCACAGGCGCGGGGACCGGCAACCGGCTCGGCATCCTTGTAGCGCTGGGGATAGTGCACGCGGTTCAGTCGCTCGCGCTCCTCGATAATCGAGGTCGCCGCGGCTGGCGCACCGGTGGGCGAACTTTTAAGCAACGGTGCCACATAGGTATCCCAGAACTCATGCTCACGAGGCTTAGGGATAGGCTCAGGCTTTGCAAAGTGCGTAATGCGGTACGGGATGGGATCGGCGATGCCAGGGACCATATAGCCCACGAAGATATCCGGAACCACGCAGCCAAACAAAAAGGCATTGCGGTCGCGCACGCTATTGGCAAGCGCACCAGTGCGCTCCAGCAAACGCTCCGTCTGAGCGATATGAATGTTCCAGCTTGGCATAGCCACCCCCATAAAAAACCTGGATAACTATACCATCACGGCAAAGCCGCGCAGGCGGCTACGCACGCTCTACGCAGCAACTAGTCCGTAGCACCGCTTTCGGTTCCATACGACGGCGAAGGCGCCTCGACCACATGGTGATATCGATCGATATAGATTGCACGGGCACCCAGGCGTCGCACCAAATCCTGGTGATGCGTGCTCATCAAGACCGTCTTACCCGCCGCGACATAAGCCAGCAAGAAATTGACCACGATGTCGCATGAATCCTCGTCGAGCCCATTGGTGGGTTCGTCGAGAACCAAGATATCGGGGTTCATCGATACGACTGCCGCCAGCGCCACACGCTTCTTTTGCCCACCCGAAAGCTGATAGGGCGAGGCATCGACCAGGTCGGCAACTTGAAACAGTTCCATGGCATCGCGCACGCGGCGCTCGAGCTCGTCTGCCGGCAGACCCATCTGCGCGGGACCAAAAGCAACTTCCTCGCCCACCGTGGCGCAGAACAGCTGGGCATCGGCGTTTTGAAATACGAAGCCCACGCGCTGGTGGAACTTCTGAGCAGCAGCAGAATCCTTCAGATACGCCGCATCGACCACGTGCCCGTCAAACAGGTATGCCCCTGCGTCCGCGAGTTCAAGGCCGTTAATAAGACGCATAATCGTCGTCTTGCCGCAGCCGTTGGGACCGAGCAGGGCAACGAGTTCACCACGATCGACCTGCAGCGACACGCCATCGACAACCGTATGCCCCGCATAGGAGAACACCACGTCGCGCAGCTCGATGAGCGGAACGACCTCGGCGCCGCCCACACCGTTCGTGCCCGCCGCACTATTCATATCGATCGTCAAAACGTCGCCCTTCCCCATTTGCATCCCCAGTCGGAACCAGCAGCGCCTACAGCACGGCGCACAACACTGTCAGCAGCGCCACGCCGGCCGCATAGGCCGCATCGCGCCAGCCAAACCTGGCGCGCGCGGGAGCCGGATACGCACCGGCAAAGCCGCGGCAAAGCATAGCCTCGTCCATCGCGCGGCTGCATTTCATCGCCTTGATAAAGGTCATGCCCATGATACCCGCGATCGAATCGGTACGCGAAAATCCCTCGGGCGCACGGCCAACGCTGCGCAGCATGACCGATTCGCACAGATCGTGCGCCGTACGACCCAGCACCTCGATGTGCTTGAGCGCCATATCAAACGTAAAGATAACTTCGTCGGGTAGATGCAGCATCTTGAGCGCCGCCGACATGCGGCTCCACGTGAGGGTCCACGAAACGCCCAGCACCAGCGACACATTAATGAAGGTCTTGAGCGCAATCTTGAGCATGGCGCCCGTAGCGGAAGCACCCAGCAGCAGGGCAGGCAGCGCCAAAACCACTGCGAGCCCCGCGGCGCCAAGCGCCGGCACAAAGGTCGCGCGCAGCCCGCGTACGGGACGCACGGCAACGAGCACCAGCGCAATGGCCGCCATCAACATGAGGTACAGCGGGCTTTGTGTCAGGCACACGCACAGGACGCAAACGAATATCCCCACCAGGCGCACCGGAGCCGAAACGCAAGAAAGGGCGCGGTCGACCATCGACCCGCCCTCGTGCGCGCCTCCACCCAGGCGAACCCGCTCAAGCAGGCTCGCCAGGTGCAGGACGTTCTTTTGCATCACGCGATGACGAGCGCCCGTGGGCTCGTAACGCTGCTCGGCCGCAAGCCAGCTAGGCAGCTCGACCATCGCCATGAGCACCGCTTTCCTTGACCGTCAGCGAGATCAGACGGAATGCGATGGTGAGCACCGCCACGCCAATCACGCCGGACAGGATATACATGGCAGCCCGACCGGCAAAGCCGAGACCCTGCTCCTCGGAATAGGCCTGCAGGTAATCACCCGTAGGCAGAGCGTCGGCAAAGGTCGGAGTATCGAGGCCGACCGAAGCCTGCAGACTGTCGTCACCAGCCTCCTGAACGGCAGTCGCGGCGCCCTCAGCGTCCCACTCGCCCCAGGCGTCACCGGTAGCAAGCAAGCCGAGCGGCGTAGCCACGACAAGCACGGCGACCAGAATAATCGTGGGAATCAGGGAAGTCTTCTTGGCGGCAGTGCCCTCGGCAGCAAGCTGGCCATCGACGGCCTCGGGCCCGACGATAATGCTCGGCGCCGTCTTCTTAATGAAACCGTAGATGGCGGCCGTCGCCACGCCCTCGACCACGCCGGCAACCAGCATATGCGGAATCATCATGGCAGGGATAGCAATAGGCAGCGGGAAGGGGCAGTACAGTGGCGCACCCGAAGCGTTGGTAAAGAGCATCGGCTGAATACCAAACTCGATTGCCGCGCACAGGGCCGCCAGGCACAGGCCGACCCAGCCGCTTACGATGGCCGAAACCGAGGTGCCCCAGCTCTTGTCGTGCAAACGGCTGTTGAGCGCACGGAACACGACAGCAGCGGCAAACGGCAGCACGAAGGCCATGTTAAAGCAGTTGGCGCCAAAGGACAGGACGCCGCCGTCGCCAAACAGCAGCGCCTGCAGCGCCAGCGCGACCGAAACCGCGATGGCAGCGGCCTCGGGACCCAGCAGCAGCGCGATGAGCGCGCCGCCGACGGCGTGGCCTGTGGTGCCGCCAGGCAGCGGCACGTTGAACATCATGAGCAGGAAGGAGAACGCGGCGCAGATGCCCAGGAACGCCATGTGCTCGCGATCGAGCGTGGCGCGCACCTTTTTGATGCAGTGGATCCAAACGGGCACCATCGCCACCGCCATAACGGCATCGGTCTGCGGGGACAGATAATTATCTGGAATGTGCATGTACGCCTCCCGGTTATCGGCGCACGGAATTGCAACGCCGCTTGAATCACCTTTCCAGTGTTACGTAATGTCAGATTCGTAACACGCCGCGGGCTATCATAGCAAAACGGCGCACTGCCGACAAAGCAGCACGCCGTTATGTAATGCGCGTGTCATATATGCAGGCTCAACGGTGCCTTATACCGAAAACAGCAGTCACGTAAGACTCGGCGGCAGCCGACGCTGGCCTATATCCGGCGCAGGACCTAGCCGCGGACCTCGCCGTTTACGCCCTTGCACACCTTGGTAACGATCTTCTGGTGCGCCTTTTCGACCTCTTCGCTGGTAAGCGTGTGGTCGTCGGAGCGATACGTAAGCGCAAAGGCCATGGACTTCTTGCCCGCTCCGACGCGGATGGGATCGCGGTAGACGTCGAACAGACGCACGCCCTCGAGAAGCTTGCCTCCGGCGCTGGTAATACGACGCTCAAGATCCTCGCAGGTCACAGTGTTGTCGACTACGATAGCCAGATCGTGCTCAACGGCCGGGTACTGCGAGAACTCACGGTAGTTCTCCTGGTTGCGGGCGCCCTTGATCAGCTTGTCCAGGTCGAGCTCAAAGGCAACGACAACCTCGTCAATGCCCATAGCCTCGCGCGCCTCGGGGTGAATCTCGCCAACCCAGCCCAGCACGGTACCGCCGGACAGAACCTCGGCGGCGCGACCCGGCTGCAAGAAGGCATAGCCCTCGCCCTCGACGGGACGGAAGCGAACCTTCTCGATGCGCAGCTGAGCAAGCAGCTCCTCGACAATGCCCTTGCCAAAGAAGAAGCGCAGCTTGCGGTACTTCATGTTCCAGGACCGCTCGCTCCACTGGCCCGAGAGCACACCCGCCACGGACTTGGTCTCCTTGGGCAGGCTGGCGTTCTCGCGACCGTGGAACAGGCTGCCGACCTCGTACAGGTGCACGTTGGGCGTACCGTGCGCCTCGTTGTAGGCCACGGACTGCAGCAGGCCCGGCAGCAGCGAACGACGCATCTCGGTCTGCTCGGCCACCAGCGGATTCATGAGAACCACGGGGCAGCCGCGGCCCTCGGTGGACATGCCAATCTTCTCCAGGTCGCCCGGGGCGGCAAAGCCAAAGGTCGTGGTCTCGTTGAGGCCACAGGCGCGCTGGATCTCGCCAACCTTGCGGGTAAGCTTCTGCTCGCGCGTCAGACCGCCGATGTGGTTCTTGGCAGCCGGAATGGTCGCCGTGACGCGACCCATGCCCCACAGGCGCAGAACCTCCTCGATCAGGTCGATCTCACGCGGCAGGTCGGGACGGAAGCTCGGCGGCGTGACCATAAAGTCCTCGCCGTCGCGCTCGACGGTGCAGCCCAGGCGGGTGAGCGAGCGCTCGATAAAGTCGGGCTCGATGTCGGCACCGCAGATGGCGTGCACGCGGGCCAGGCGCAGCTTAATGCTGTCGATGGTCTTGGGCGCGGGGAAAACGTCGACATAGCCGGGAGCAACCTCGCCGCCGGCGATCTCCTCGATCAGCGCGCAGGTAACGTTGGCGACATCCACGCAGCCGGTCTCGTCGACCTGGCGCTCAAAGCGAATGGAGGCGTCGGAGATCAGCGAAAGGTCGCGGCTGGTGTGCGAGGTGCGGCCGGCATTGAAGCAGGCGCTCTCGACCATCACGTCAACGGTATCGTCCTCGATCTCGGAATCCATGCCACCCATAACGCCGGCCAACGCCACGGGGCGCTCGCCGTCGGTGATGAGGCCCATGCCGGCGTCAAGCGTGCGCTCCTCGCCGTCGAGCGTCGTGAACTTCTCGTCCTGCTGGGCGGCGCGAACCACCACACGACGGTGGCCATCGCGCTCGGCAAAGGTGTCCAGGTCAAAGGCGTGCAGCGGCTGACCGGTGAGCATCATCACATAGTTGGTGATGTCGACGATGTTGTTGTGCGGGCGCACGCCCAAGGCGTTAAGGCGCTTGACCATCCAGTCGGGCGACGGGCCGACCTTGACGTTGCGCACGATGCGGGCAACGTAGCGGTCGCACAGGCCCTCGTCGGCAATCTCGACCGAAAGCTCGTCGTCGGTCGCGCGGCCGGTCTCGGCCTTGATGGCGGGCAGCTCAACGTGGAAATCGCGGTCGAAGATGGCGCCGGTCTCGCGGGCCATGCCGATCATGGACAGGCAATCGGGACGGTTGGGCGTGATCTCGCAGTCGAGCACGGTGTCGCTCGAGCCCACGTACTCGGCAAACGGCATGCCGCAGGGCGTATCCTCGGGCAGGATCATGATGCCGGAGTGGTCGCCGCCCAAGCCGAGCTCGCGCGCGGAGCAGTTCATGCCCATGGACACGACGCCGCGAAGCTTGCTCTTCTTGATCTTAACGTCGCCGGGAAGCACGGCGCCAATCATGGCCGTGACGATGTGGTCGCCGGCCTCGAAGTTCTGCGCGCCGCAGACGATCTGCAGCGGAGCGGGGTTGCCGTCGGCGTCGAGGTTCTTGTCACCCACGTCGACCGAGCACACATACATGTGGTCGCTATCGGGGTGCGGGGTCTTGGTGAGCACCTTGGCGGTCACCACGTGGTCGAAGGACTCGCCCACGGTGTCGATCGCCTCGACCTCGGTGCCGGTACGGATATATTCGTCCGAAAGGGTCTTGGGATCCTCCGGAATATCGATCATGGTCTTGAGCCAGTCGTAAGAAACACGCATCTAGCTCTCCTTTCATACTGAAAGCCTGCGAAGAGATGCAGGTGGAAACTTCAACTTTGTGAACATTCCTTACAAAGCGAGGGTTGTCCAAGTGCGGCAGATCGGCCCGAAAGAGGAGCGCCGCGTACTTTGGTACGCAAGCGACGAATGAGCGCCGAGGTGCCGTGCTTGGGCAAGCCGCAGCCTAGAACTGATTCAAGAAGCGCATATCACCCGTCATGAGAGTTCTGAGGTCGGGCAGGTCGTAGCGTAGTGCCGCGACGCGCTCGGCGCCAATACCAAAGGCGAAGCCGGTGTACTTCTCGGGGTCGATGCCACAGTTGATCAGGACGTTGGGGTCGACCATGCCGCAGCCCAGAATCTCGATCCAGCCGCTGTGCTTGCAGAAGTTGCAGCCCTTGCCGCCGCAGACGTGGCAGCTCACGTCCACCTCGCAGGAAGGCTCGGTGAAGGGGAAGAAGTGCGGGCGATAGCGCGTCTTGCGATCCTCACCAAACATGCACTTAACAAAGTAGTCGAGCGTGCCCTTAAGATCGCCAAAGGTGATACCCTCGTCGACGACCAGGCCCTCAATCTGGTTGAACTGCGGCAGGTGGCAGGCGTCGGCCGTGTCGGGACGATAGACGGTGCCCGGGCAGATCATGTAGATGGGCGGCTTTTGCGACTCCATGGTGTGGATCTGCACGCCCGAGGTCTGGGTGCGCAGCAGCACGTCGGACTCGCCGTGGGCGTGAGCCTCGGGGTGCGCGACGCTACCGGGGTTGTTGTCGACCACATAGAACGTGTCGCGAGCCGAGCGGCTCGGGTGATCCATGGGCGCGTTGAGCGCGGTGAAGTTGTAGTAGGAGGTATCGACCATGGGGCCGGACTCGACGGTGTAGCCGATGCCGCAGAAGATGTCCTCGGCCTCCTCGATGATCTGCTTGATCAGGTGCTGGTGACCGATCTGCGGACGGATGCCCGGCAGCGTGATGTCGACGGCCTCGTGCTCGAGTGCGTGCTTGAGGGCGGCGGCCTTCATCTCGGTGGTGCGCTCGTCGAGCATGCCCTCGATCAGCTGGCGCATCTCGTTGGCGCGTTTGCCCATCATGGGACGATCCTCGGGGGCGAGCTTGCCCATCATGCGCATCAGGCCGGTGATACGGCCCTTGCGACCGAGCAGCTCAACGCGCGCAGCCTCGAGCTTGGCGGCGTCGTCGGCGCTAGTGACGAGCTCCTTGGCCTCTTCCTCGAGTTTGACCAGATCATCAATCAGACTCATGTCTTCCCTTTCGTCTCTCGCGCATCTCGCTTGCCGGGGCGGCTAGCACCCGATAGCTGCGGATGTGCGGCCCGGTTCGGTAACAAAAAACCGCCCTCGGGCATGTACATTGCCCAAGGACGGTTGAATTCCGCGGTACCACCTTGTTTGACCCAGCGGATGTCTGGCCCGCCGCGCCCACTCTTTGCCCCTTGTCGCGAGGCTCACGGCTTCCCTACTGGGGACATCGCCGCCGCTGGCCGCGCGCCCGTTGAGGTCGCTGCTCGGGAGTGAACGCTTGGCCCTTGCCACCGCAGGAAGGCTTGCAGCCCATGACCTTCCCTCTCTTGCCGGCGACTCGGCGGGCAAAACCCTCTCCGTCAACGCATTGGGCTATAGGATAACACATTTCGCGAGCGCATCGCCGCGTTCCGTTTTGTTCGCGCTGGGTACAAGGCAAGTAGCTGTGCAAATTGGCCGCGCACCCGCCTGCGGCGCTCGGCCTGCGAGATTAAGGATACGGTATGGGAAAGAAACTCGATAAGAAGGCCCAGGCCGCCGTGGCAAAGGCTGCCAAGGGCGTCAAGGCTGCTAAAGTCGACAAGGCCGTCAAAAAGTTCCGCAAACTCGAGGGCAAGCTGTGGACTCGCGAGTACCTGCTCAAGATTGCCGAGTTCGATGGAGCGACGATTGCTCCTGCCAACGGTGCTGCCGCCCGTGCCGACGCCATGGGCACGCTTGCCGGCGAGCATCACAAGCTACTGACCAGCGAGAAGTCCGTTGAGCTCGTACGCTCGTTAGCGCGCGAGACGGTTGCAGGCGGACACGTAGACGACCCGCAGCTGCTCGACGAGATCCGCGTGCTCGGCCGCGACCAGCGCGAGGCAAGCGTTATTCCTACCGAGGAGGCCGAGGCCTGGACCAGGCTCACCTGCGAGGCCGACGGCGTGTGGCGCAAGGCCAAGACGGCCAACGACTGGGCGAGCTTTGAGCCCTATGTGGACAAGATTGTGGGCCAGCTCAAGCATCAGGCCGAGCTTATGGACCCCAAGCGCGACCCATACGACGTTTGGCTCGACCAGTACGAGCGCGGTCTTTCCGCCAAGAGCTTCGATGCGTTTTGTGACGAGGTCAAGGCAACGGTCGTGCCACTCGTGCACGCCATCGGCGAGCGCGGCCAGCAGCCCGATGCCGACTTTTTGCACGCCCGCGTGCCCGAGGCCGCCCAGCGCGCCATGAGCTTCGACCTGATGAAGCTCGTCGGCCTGAACCTGGACGACACCACGCTTGCCTTTACCGAGCACCCGTTTAGCGAGGGCTTTGCCGTGGGTGACGCGCGCATCGCGACACACATCTACGAGGACGATTGCATCTCCAACGTCTACAGCATCATCCACGAGGCAGGACACGCCATGTACGAGTTGGGCGTGAACCCCGCCTATGCGCGCACCTGCCTGGAGGGCGGCACCTCCATGGGCATCCACGAGAGCCAGAGCCGCTTTTTCGAGAACACCGTGGGTCGCAGCCGCGCCTTTATGGGACCGCTGCTCGAGGTGCTGCGCCGCCACGCACCCGAGGTCTACGGCAACGTCGACGAGGACACGCTCTACCGCGCCGTGAACATCGCACAGCCGTCGCTGATCCGCACCGAGGCCGACGAGCTCACCTACCCGCTGCATATTATGGTGCGCTACCAGATCGAGCGCATGCTGTTTGCCGGCGAGGCCACGGCCAAGGACATCCCCGCGCTTTGGAATCGCTTTATGGATGAGTACCTGGGCATTCCCGTTCCTGACGACACGCACGGCTGCCTACAGGATACGCACTGGAGCGGCGGCTCGTTTGGTTACTTCCCCACCTATGCGCTGGGCAGCGCCTACGACGCCATGTTCGTGCCGGCCATGTGCCGCGACGGCGTCGACCTTACCGGTGCCTGCGCGAGCGGCGATCTGGCGCCCGTCCGTGTCTGGCTGGGTGAGCACATTTGGCAGTGGGGCCGCGTCAAGGACGCGCCGGAGCTCATCAAGGGCGCCTGCGGCATGGACTTTGACGCCCGCTACTACTGCAGCTACCTGCAGGACAAGTTCACCACGCTCTACGAGCTGTAAGGCATAACCGACACGCCAACGCAAAGGGGACGCCGCGGAACCAATCCGCAGCGTCCCCTTTTTTCACCCAATAACTAGGTACCCAATGACTAGTTCGTTGACGCTAATGTCTTGGCAACGTCAGCGAAAACGGCCCCAAGCGAGCAAGGTGACGTGAAATGAAAGGGCGCTGACCTTCTGGTCGCGCCCTTGAAATTGAACGTCAGATTGCCGCTTGGGGCCGTTTGCAGCGTCGAGCAGCTACGCGGTTTGGTAAAACCGTGTAGCTATAAAGCCTCGAGCGCGTTGGCGATGCGCTTCATGGCGGCATCGGCGGATGCTTGGTCGGGCGCCTCGGCCAGCACGCGGATAACCGACTCGGTTCCGCTCTTGCGCACGAGCACGCGGCCCTCGCCTGCCAGCGCAGCCTCGGCCTCGGCGATGGCGTTCTGCACGCCCATATTCTCGAGTGCGGCGTCCTTGTCCGCCACGTGCACGGCCACCTGCGCCTGTGGCAGCAGCTTGCACGGAGCCGTGAGCTGCGAGAGCGTCTCGCGCTCGGCACGAATCACTTCCATCACGCGCAGCGAGGTCATAATGCCGTCGCCCGTGCGCTCGATATCGCCAAAGATCGTATGGCCCGTCTGCTCGCCGCCCAGGCTGTAGCCGCCCTCGCGCATCTTGGCATACACGTGACGGTCGCCCACGCCGCTGGTCACGGCACTCAGGCCGGCAAGCTCCAACGACTTGATCAGGCCAAAGTTGCTGGCGATCGTCGGCACCACGGTACCGCCCGAGAGACGCCCGTGCTTGTTCAGGTACACACCGCACACGTACAGGATCTGGTCGCCGTCGATCACGCGGCCGCGCTCGTCCACGGCCAGGCAGCGGTCGGCATCGCCATCGTAGGCAAAGCCCACATCCAGGCCCTGCTCCACCACGTGGCGCTGCAGGCGCTCAATATGCGTAGAGCCGCAGTCGACATTGATGTTAAAGCCGTCGGGCGCGGCATTGATCACGCGCACATCGGCGCCCAGTGCGTCGAACACCGGCTTGGCCACCGAGGATGCCGAGCCGTTGGCGCAATCGATGCCGATCTTGACGCCCTGCAGCGAAAAGTTCGCGCTGGCGATGAGCGAAGCAATGTAGCGGTTGCGACCCTGCATGTAGTCCACCGTGGCGCCGATGTGGTTGCCCGTTGCCAGCGGCACCTCGCTCTTGCCATCGATGTAGTCCTCAATGAGCTCCAGCACGTCCTCGTCCATCTTAAAGCCGTCGCTGTTGACGAGCTTAATGCCGTTATCGCAAAACGGGTTGTGGCTCGCGCTGATCATGATGCCGCAATCGAAGCAGCCCTCCACGGTCTGATGCGCCACGCCCGGCGTCGGGATCACGTGCAGCATGTAGGCGTCCGCGCCGCTCGCGACCAGGCCGCTCACCAGCGCCGCCTCGAACATATAGCTCGAGCGACGCGTGTCCTTGCCCACGATCACGCGCGCCTTGGCCCCGCGGTTGGCGCCGTAATACCAGCCCACAAAGCGGCCGATCTTATAAGCGTGCTCTACCGTCAGCCCAACGTTGGCCTCACCGCGAAAGCCGTCGGTGCCAAAGTACTTCATGCGCTCTCCTTACAAAATAGGGGCGGACAGATTGCCTGTCCGCCCCAAAATGGTACTCGATTATCTGCACTACCAGAAAAACCCTACGCCGACGCGCTGTCGCGAGCCGCCTGGCATGTAGGAGTCTGACGCAGCGTAAGCGGTTTGTCCCCCGCCTCGGCCGACGTGGTCAGCGTATACGTGATCGTCGTCGTCTCGCCAGCATGCAGGTCAACGGTTCCTGAATAGCAGGGAACTCCGTGCCAAGTGGCAGCGAACAGTCCAAACTGAGTCCCCTCGACGGTTAGATCGGTAATGCTGCCGCCTGTCGGCGCAAACAGTGATACATACAAGCGCTCATCGTCACGCGAGGTCCCAGGCGCACTGGCCGCTACGTAGTCGGGCAGCTTACCTGCCTCCTCCTGCGTCATGATGTTCGTCAGGGTAACGGTGATGCGATACGAGCAAGCGCCGTCGCCGTTCTTCACGCCCTGACCAATCTGCGTATCGGCGTTCAGATACCAGTCGAGCTTGGAGAAGCTCAGGTTGTTAAAGTAGACACCAGCAACGGGATCTTCACTCGGGTCATCCGGATCGGGCAGTGAGGCGTCGATGTTCATCTCCTTGATAGCGTTCTGCTCGTCATCGTTTTTCATCCACGCGATCAGGCGGCCCTCTTCGGCACCGCGCTCAACGGCGCTGACAAGGTTCGCAACATCGACGTCGCCGATACCGCCAAGGATCTTGTCAAAGGCAGCGCTGGCGACGGATGCAAAGATGCCGTCCGACTCCTCGACCGGATAGTTCCAGTACACATCATGCATAAGCACCTTCGCCGCGTTAGTACCGTCAACGACTGTACCGTCGGGCAGTGAAACATTACCCACGAGGCCCAACAGATACTGCAGGAATACCGGATCGATACCAATGACGCCATCGACGTCCTGACCATATTCAGACTTCCACAGCGCGGCGACACGCTGCGAATTACGGGGCCAGTCGGGCGAATAGGTGTTGCCCGAGATGTATAGGTTGCTGTGGTCACCAAACAGCGTCTCATCTTCTTCGTCGACGCTCTCAACCGCCTCGTCTTTGCTGCGCGCAATGCAGGGAACAAACTCGCCAATCGACATCTGGCCGTCGGTGACCGAAATCAGACCCTGCGAACCGCCAAAGCCGCCGCAGGCACGAATCTCGACGTTGTTCATGGCGTACATAAGGTAGTTGCGCGTCTGGCCGTTGGCGCCGAGCATCTGGGGAAGGACGGGGGCAACCTTCTCCGCCGCGTCAACCGCGCCGTTGAGGGTGGCAAAGCCGTCCTTGGCCTTATCGACCAGCTCGGTCACCTGGGAAATATGAGTATCGCCAATGCCCTGGACCTTCTCGTTGGCGCTCTTGAACACCTTCGAGCTGCTGGAAAGCGAATCGGCGACCGCCTGCAGCGCGGACACGTTAATCATGCCGTCCTGGAACAGCTTGCCGGGCGTAGCCTGCGAGAGGTTGTCGGCCATGGGAACCAGCGCATTGCTCGAGACATCGGACAGGGCGTCAATCATGGTGCGGGCCGCATTGATATCGCTGCCATACACCGGGATAAACGAAGCCGCCGTCCACAGCGGGCTCGAGGTCTCCGCCTTCATGCTGTCGCAGAGCTCATCGATCTTCTTCGCGTCGTCGGGCAGCGTCGAAAAATCGCCCGACGTGACCTTGTCCTTAAGGCCACCGACGATCTCGACAGCCTCCTTCGCTTCGCTCTTTACGGTCTTTGCCGAGTTAAGCAGCATAAAGCCGCTTGCGCCAAGCGCAACGAGAAGCACCGCGACTACAGCGGCAATAATGGCGCCGGTGTGACGCTTTTTGCGCTCGCCCTTGCGATGGCGATGACGGACCAGACCGTCAGAGGTCGAACTCGACGAAGCGTCGCTACCGTAGTTCAAGCCAAAATCGTAATAATCTTCCTTGGAACCCGAGCCCGCAAACTCGGTACCGCTATCATCCAGGCGGGCGAACGTGCCAGTCTCGGAGGCGCCGGTGTAGATCGTGCCAAGGTTACCCGTAAGCCCCGCGCCACCGGCAGAGGGAGTATTGTTGTCGGCCTTGCCGGCATTAACGTTGCCGGCGGCATTCGCGGCGTTGGCAGCACCTGCGTTGTTCGCAGGTACCGAAGGAGCCCCGCTCGACTGCGACGCGGAGGTTGCACCGCCCGCAAAGACATTCCCTCTTGCACGGCCGGTCTTTTTTGCCTTTTGAGACTGCTCGTACAGAGCGGTAAACATCGCCGTCTCGCCCGGGGACACGCGCTTACCGGAGCCGCCCTGTCCAGCGTCGCCCGGCGTGCCGGCCTTACCAGCCCCGTTCGGACGCGGCGGAACTGCAGGACGGCCGCCATCGCTGCCCTTAAAGTGATTACCAGCCATAAAGAAATCCTCGCAATTGAGTCGCAATGAAAAAGTCCATAACGTTACTAGTTTATGGCATTTTGAGCATCGACAGCTAAACTCCAGACACGGACATCAATTGGCGAAAATGCGGCACAACACCTTTTCTGTCTTGGCGGCGGCGTCAACTACACCGTGAGGAACATCATCACGATGATCATGACAAAGCCGATAAGGTCGGTCGGCAAAAACACCGTGCCCAGCATAACGGCGCTGGTGATGGTCGCCGAAACCGGCTCCACAGTTCCGATGAGGCTCGCACGCACCGAGCCGATGTCCTTAACGCCCTGCATATAGAGCATGTAAGCAAAAAACGAGCCGATAACCACGAACACCGCGAGCGCCTCGATACCGGCGGCATCGAGCGCCGGCATATGCGCCCAGGGCTGCACGAAGACACATGAGACCACGCCCGCCGTGAGCATTGCCGAGCCCGTGACGATGGGGCTACCGTATTCGGGCAGGATCTTGGCGGGAATCACCGCCATACACGCGGCGCTGACCGCACACATAAGACCTGCTGCCAGGCCAAGCGGCGAGATATTCAGGCTGGTAGGGTCGCCGCCGGTGGCAATTAAAAAGGTTCCACCCAGAGCCAGGCCAATGCCGATGACTTCGCGAGTACGCGGCATGCGGCGATCGGTCACGCAGGCGTAGCCCATGATGATAACGAGCTGCAGGCACTGGAGCACCGTCGCGGTTCCGGCGTTCGTCAGGCGCACGGCCGAAAGATAGCAAAACTGGTTGAACAGCAGGCCAAAGGCGGTAAAGAGCAGCAGCTGCTTGCGATCGGCGGGTGTGGTCCAGAGCTTAATCAGGCGCTCGCGGTCGCGCGTAACAACCACGGCCATAAAGAGTAGACCGGCGAGAATCTGACGCACGCTCATAAGCCACAAGGTGTCGACGTGGTAGGTATCGAACAAAAAACTCGCGCTGGTGCCCGAGAAGCCCCAAAACGAACCGCCCACCAGCGTAGCCAAGACGCCCGTGATCATCTTGCGCGTCGAAGCGCTGTTCAGGCGGTCGCGCCATGCGCGACGGGTGTTGCGGCTGAGCTCGTCGGTGCCCTCGGGCACATCAATGTTCGATATATCGGTCATCGGCACCGAAGCCCCTGCGCCTTCGACCTGCTCGACACACTCTTTGCTCATTCCACTCCCCCGAAACAGCCTGGAAACAATTCGGCTTACCTTACCACGGCGAAGTCACCAGCTGGAGGCTTGTCCGCTTATCGGTAGGACAATTCCGCAGGCGTCTTTCCATAGCTCGATACCGCAATGGCCTTGCATTATGCGACAGCCAAATCGCGGCAGCAGGCTCTTTTGAAATGGATGCGACAAAGCCCCCGAATTCCACAATGTAAGCGATTTTTAAAAATGTTCTTGCCACCGAGTTCAGGCTCCGTTATATTATCCCTTGCGCGCTTGCGCACCCTTGATCGGGCGTTTAGCTCAGGGGGAGAGCGCTTCCCTGACACGGAAGAGGTCAGAAGTTCAAATCTTCTAACGCCCACCAAATGTTCGCAGCTCAGAGGCTATGTCCTCTGGGCTGTTTTGTTTTATGTCGCCAAATCAGCTGGCAGCTCCAACCGCCCAAGCAACCACCCTGCCCATACACAAAACCGCGTCAATAGCCACCGAGGCCGAGGCCAACGCGTCTCGAACCCATCCGAGCCGCAACTCCTCAGCAAAACGCCGCGATGTCTGCGCCCTGCGGTATCCTTGAGCCACTTACACCTGCAGCACCAAGGAGCCACCATGCGCACCGAGCTCGATGTCCCCTTTTCGCACAAAGAAGAAGCCAAGGCGCTGGGCGCCAAATGGGACCGGACCAAGAAGATCTGGTATGTACCCAGCGGCGTCAACCCCGAGCCCTTTGCCGAGTGGCTGCCCGGTGTTGACCGATCCGACCCCTCAGCGCCGTATATATATCTAGTACTGGGCAAGCGCGAGTGCTGGAAGTGTCACAAAGAGACCTCGGTCGCGGCCTTCGGCATTCCCTATCGAACCGATAACGACGAGAGCATCGCCATCGCGCACGCGCCCAACGAAGCCGGGTACATTGCCATCGACACGGCCAACGCCAACGCACTCGCCATCGTGCCCGCTCTTGGCTGCGTACCGGGCGAGATCCGCGACTACCTTCATAAGCGCTGCGGCTACAAGCCCGTAGGCGCGCGAGCCTCCAAAGCCCCGTCGCTCGGCAACACGTGCACCAGTTGCGACGCGCTGCAAGGCAGCCGCTATCTGTTCGAGGAGCCCTCGTCCCCGTTTGCCCTCACTGCCATCAACAAGCTGCCGGCACTGGAGTTTATACGCGTCGAAGTTGCCGGCGTCTTTGGCGTCCCGGCCACGCGTACCGACTTTGACCAGGCGCTCTTTACCTGGGCACGCGACCATCACGCCGAGTTCCACAAGCAACTCGGTGAGGGGATTTATTTGTAGAGGCAAAAGACACTCACAGCCAACTCCTCCGCATCACCTATCCCTCGTCGCCGGCGTCGTACACGATATCGAGGCCACAAACAGGGCATTTCTCCGGATACACCGGCATATGAACGCCCGTACGTTTCCTCACTTCGTCGCTGAACCTGTCACGTGCATCGATGAACCGAATGTCGAGACACGGTATTTGCGAGCCGCAGCAAGGGCAGGCGACGACAAACGACCCGCAATCAACTTCTACGCCCGGAAACATATTGTTGTCGATAAGGGCACACGGCAGTTTTCCGTACTTCCCCATCGCAATATCGCCTCGCCAGCTCATACATGCCCCTTCTCGCTATACAAATCAGGAAGAGCATGCACCGGCGGGCGGGCGCGAGATTGCATCGCCACGCGATCCGATCAAACAACACGATCGTCAAAGAATGCCAAAGCCAAATACGCTAATACGGCAGAAGCCCCGCCTTTTCACGCTTCTTTTCCGAGCGATCGAACTCAATGCGATGGGCCTCAAGAAACACCGTATCGGGTCGCCACTGACGCTCATTCGGCTGCCTTAGCGTCGCACCCGCAAAGGAAGCGTAGTCGGTCTTATCCAGCAGGTACGATCCGCACAGCCGATATTCGCCGCAAACAGGCTCAAACGAAATCAGGTGAGCATCAAATAGGGAATGAAGATCGCGCCGAAGCAGAATGCCGTTGCTGGCAACCTGCGATTTGGGTCCCGAGTAATTCTCGATATGTGCAGCCTCCAGAGCTTCGCTGACGCCGCAGTCCGACACCGCGCAACGGCCATCATAGGCGGCAACGAGCTGCTTGCGGAACCATTGCTGCCCCAATCGCTCGCGCCTTAACGCATAGCGGACCTTTTCGTCGTCGGTCACACCCTGTCCGGCAAACTCAATATCGACGGGTATGTGCTTCAGATAACTCATGTCGGGCGCAAAACGAGGGTCCGGTCCGCCTTTATGAACAGGACCGTGCAGAACAAACCATCCGTTTTCGGGCTCGAACCGCTCAACAAACGCAAGGCCGAGCACCTTATAGCCCACCTCGGTTGCAAATATGACTCCGACTGGGACGCCACATTCCATGCAGTTGAGCATTTTACGGTTGTAATTCTGGTCTCGAAAACCAACGGTACCCGGCGCTTGAACCGAGTACTTAATGACCCACGTACCATCGTCCAAATAGAGCGGAGGCACATCGGTGTAGAAGCTCTTTTTAGAGTTATGGACCGAGAGCGCAAAGATCTTATTGGGGTCTTGCTTCACCCGATCCTGGCCCGGCCAGAAGATCCCTGAATCCCGCGTTACGGGAAAGAAGTCCGAGCCAATTCTCAAACGATACTGATACTGAGGGCTATCTTCCTTGGTGTGGTGCGGAAGGCTGGTCCAAACGCCGCCGCGCTGCTCCTCACCCAGAAACCACTCCCATGCCTCAACGTATTCGGAAGGCACGAGACTGCAGGCACGGTCATAGCTTGGTCCATCCATCAACGGAACAGCAAGGTCAATGTCGTTCATCGCCAGCACCTACAACCATACGAATGCGAGTCATACCCCTCAATAATATGGTCGAGAGTCAATTATTACGAGATCTCATTCCGCGATCGGCACATCGTTGATGCTCTCGGTTTGCCGCTGGCGCGCTTGTACCCCGCTACCCCACTTCCCTGTATACTGATGTAGCACGTGTTTCATCCGGGCTTGTTGGGCCGGGTCGTTCATGGGAGGTTCTTGTGGCTGTTTCGAATCCGCCTAAGGGAAGCGTTTCTTCTTCGTCCATCAAGCCGGTTACGCGCAAGGCCGTGCGTTGCCAGCGCGAGGTCGCTTGGCTTGTCACGCAGGCAGCAGGCAGACTCGTGGCGAGCACGGAGGACGTCAATGCTCCCACACCGAGCTTTGTGCTGGCAGCGGCGCTGAATCGAGTACGCCAGCTGGAACTCGTCGCACAAGAAGACGGCAGCCATCTTGGCTACCAGGACGCTATGGCGCCCGACCTGTTGACCTTTTGTCGCATGACCAAATTGCCCGCCGCGCCCAATACGCTTTCGGACGCAGGCTACATGTTTACGCTCTCGGGCGCGGACCTTATCCGCGACATCTATGCATACTGCAGCGAGCTCGCCGAGCGCCACGTCTTTGACGCGGCAGAAGTCAAACCGGGAAATGTCATCAAGCTGGTTCTTAGGCTGTTCTTGATGGACGGGTTCGGGGCCATGCCGGCGTAAGCCGAGTCTTTAGCATCACCGTCGACTGAGCAACAACCGCTTTACCTTAGTGGACGCCAATTGAGGGTCGATTATTGGGTCGCCTCGTCCACTAACGCATTTATTCCACGCGCTCTGACAGTCGATACTTGCGGTTGCGGCTCGTCGCCGGCGCCGTGGGCTCAAGCTCGCCTTGAGCAATGAGCGCGTTGACGCGCGACCTAACCTGGGAAATTGTAAGCCCCGTGCGTTCTGCCAGCTCACGCGTCCCCAGCTCGCCGTAGTGTTTGAGTGCCGCCACAATTAAGCCCCCGCCATGATCGACCGGCTCGATCTTTGAACGGTAAAGTACGACCTTGAACCGATCGAACCCCGGGCAGAACAGGGGCTCGGCCAGACCATGCGCGCGCATGGCATCGATCATCATCGGGATGCCCGAGCCATTGCCCTCAGCCGGCGAACCTGCGCCATCCGGCAGCGGGACAATCGACATGAGTTTCACGAGCGTCGCGTTACGGCATCGGGAGCTGCCGTCAAACAAGTTCTCGCGAGTCTTTCCCCCGTAAAGGCCGCCAGGATTCGTCACCTCGACACGATCGTCAAAGACGTCGACGGCAATCGATTGTCCACAGAACCGATCCCCGTATTCTCGATGGATTACGGCGTTGGCGATTGCCTCGCGCAGAACCTCCTCGGGAATCTCAAGCGAGTCGACACGCGAGACACCTTGGACGGTCGAGGTTCGCCGCAAATTCTTGGCGACGGCTGCGACGGCATCCGAGATCATCTCGCCCAACGTTCCCTCACAGATTGTGCGGTCCATGAATCTCAGCGACCCCGCCATGCCCTTCTGAGTTCCCGCATGGACAGCCACGTCAATGAAGAGCTTGGGATAGAACTGCTGAGGGTAGGTGCCCACAACTAGGAGTCCAGCCTTGGTGACATTGCCCTGGGAATCAAGGATATTTAGGCGCTCCAGCTTCGTTTGTTTGTCCGGCGCGCCGCGCATTGCCCGGGGCGTCAACGAGAAAGCCCGATCTATCGTACGGTCGACCAGCGTCTCGTCGAGATTGTCCGCGCCCGCACCCGCCACCGCGTCGCGATCGCTCGGAGTCGCTCGACCGTATGACGCCAATGCGAGCACCTCGGTCGATGAAAGCGGCACATCTTTGTCATCGATGCGCTTGTAGCTGCCGCCCTGGGCGCCCCGCTCTATGACATAACAAGGCTTGCTCGACGGGTCGAGCTCCTCAATCGTGATGACCAGAACCACGGTGCCCTGGAGCTCCACGCGCTCAATGGTGTATTTGGGCGGATTGGCCAGCTTTCCGCGACCGCCGGCATCGCCCATGCCCGCCACGAATTGGTTGAGCACTTTCTCGGTCTCGAAGTTCTCAACCGGGACAAAACCTGCGCGCTCACTCACTCCGAGCACGATGGTTCCGCCGGCAGTGTTCGCGAATGCGCTCACCGTTTCCCACACGTCGCGGGAAAGCGTCGTGGCGCTCTCCTTCGCTTCGACGTTAAGATCATCCGAGCCCATACGCCTTAAAGACTCAAGCAGACCGGTCAGCTCGTTTTCGTTCATCTGCACGTCCTTTCGCTCGGTCCTGCAGAGAATGCCGCGGATAGATTTCCCTCGTCTCTCAGTTATCTCTCGTAATTATCTCTCATTTATCTCTCTATCTCTCGGCTTAGAGATAAGAGATAGATAGAGATGGAATGTCTACCATTTGCTTCATCTATACATATTTTTGCTGGTAGAACAATCGGTATTGAGACAATACCATGATTGCCTGTCTCTTTGCTGCTCAGTTATCTCTCATATTTTTCTCTCATCTTCCTGTCATCTTTCATATTAGAGACGAATGAGAGACGAGAGATACGCAAGTGATGGATGAGCGAGGATTTTCGGACGGTCGGATATCGAGAGTGGATATTTGGACGGTTTTTGGGGCTTTTGCGGCAAATTCCGTCCAAATATCCACTCTCGTTTGGCGAGTGTCCAATTTTCCACGCTCGTGCGGCGGGCACGCGGGACCTATGCCCAATCCGGCTGCATCGTCTCCAGTTCGCCGCAGGGTCGCGGCCCCATATGGGTATACTCTCGAGGATTCGACTCGATTCGCTCCCGCTGGGGCGTCAAAGGAGACTGCATATGCCCACCACCTCAAACGACCCGCGCGCCGCAGCCGCTACACTGCTGGTGCCCGGCACTACCTGCCACGGCTTTGCCGTCGAGCGCCGCGAGACCGTGCCCGAGCTCGACTCGGACGCTTACGTGCTGCGACACACTGCCTCGGGCGCTCGCCTGCTGTACCTGGCATGCGACGACGAAAACAAGGCCTTTGCCATTGGCTTTAAGACGCCGCCGGCCGATTCCACCGGCGTGTTCCATATTCTTGAGCACTCGGTGCTGTGCGGATCGGCTAAGTTCCCCGTCAAGGAGCCGTTTGTCGATCTGATCAAGAGCTCCATGCAGACGTTTCTCAACGCCATGACCTACCCCGACAAGACCATCTACCCCGTTGCCACCACCAACGAGCAGGATCTGTACAACCTGATGGACGTGTACCTGGACGCGGTGTTCAACCCGGCCATCTATACCAAGCCCACCATTTTTGAGCAGGAGGGCTGGCACTACGAGCTGGACCTGCCGGAGAGCGTCGAGGGCGAGGGCGACGGCGGCTCCGCGAGCCTGCGCGAGGGCACGCTGCGCTATAACGGCGTGGTGTTCAACGAGATGAAGGGTGCGCTGTCCGACCCCATGAGTGTGCTGGACGACGCCGTCAACGCCGCGCTCTACCCCGACACCGCCTATGCACACGAGAGCGGTGGCGACCCGCGCGCGATTCCCGCGCTCACCTACGAGCAGTTCCTGGACACGCACGCGCGCCACTACAATCCTTCCAACTCTTATATAACGCTCTACGGCGACCTGGACGTGGACCGCGCCCTGGCCTTTTTGGACGAGCGCTATCTGTCGCAGCCGAGTGCCGCGAGCCGCCGCATGGACGCTGCCGTCGCCGCCGGCGAGGACCCGTCCACGATGGCGCCCAATCCGCTGGGCGTGCAGGCGCCCGTGACCTGCGAGTACAAGCGCGTCGAGATGGCCACCGCACCCGAGAACGCCCTGGTGGGCCTGGGCCTGGTGCTGGGCAACGCGCTCGACCGCAAACGCACGATCGCGGCGGATATCCTGTTTGAAGCACTGTTGGGCTCCAACGAAGCGCCGGTTAAGAAGGCCATTCTGTCCGCCGGCCTGGGCGGCAACGTGGTGAGCTACACGGCGGCCGAGAGCCTGCAGCCCTACGAGCTCATCATGCTGCAAAACGCGCAGCCCGGCGTGGCGCGCGAGCTGCGCCGCGTGTTCCAGGACGCCTGCCGCGACTTATGCGAACATGGCGTTCCGCGCGAGCGCCTGGAAGCCATCATCAGCAGCAACGAATACGACCTGCGCCAGCGCGACTACGGTATCGCCGACGGCGTGGCCATTGCGTGCGACGCGCTGAGCACGTGGCTCTACGATGACGACGCCGCGACGCTGGCGCTCAAGTACGGCCCGGTGTACGAGGAGCTGCGTAGCGAGCTGGACGGCAGCTATTTTGAGGATCTGCTGCGCGAGCTGGTGCTGCAGAACGATCACATGGCACTGGTCGAGCTGGTGCCGGTGGACGCCACCGAGGGTTCGGAGGGTGCCGAGGCCGCCGAGCTGGCAGCCAAGCGCGATGCCATGACCGATGCCGAGCTGGCCGACGTGGTCGAGCGCACGGCCGCGCTGCGTGCCGCGCAGGAGGCCGAAGACACGCCCGAGGCCAAGGCCACGCTGCCGCGCCTGCGCGTGTCCGACATTGGCGAGGCGCGCCCCGAGCCGCCGCTGGTCGTAGACACGACCACGCCCATCCCCTGCCTGCGCCACGGCATCCCCACCAACCGCCTGGCCTACGCCATGCAGTATTTCGACCTGAGCTGCGTCGCGTTTGAAGACCTGCCCTATGTGACGCTGCTCTGCCGCCTGCTCAAACAGCTGCCCACGAGCGAGCACTCGGCCGAGGAACTCGACAACTTGCTCGCCGGCAAGCTGGGCTTTTTGAGCTTTACGACCGAGGTCATGACGCAGCCCGACGTGTACGGCGTGCGCCCCTACCTGCTGGTGAGCGCCGGCGCCCTGTCCGAAAAGATCGATGCGCTGGCGAGCCTGCCGCGCGAGGTGTGGTCGAGCACGCTTTTGCTCGATGCCGACGCCGACCGCGTGCGCGATGTGCTCACGCAGATTCGCATTGGGCTTGAGCAGGGCTTTATCAACAACGGCCACTCGGCGGCGCTCGGCCGCGCGATGAGCTACAGCTCGCCTTCGGCCGTGGTGCGTGAGCAGCTCTCGGGCGTAGACTTCTACCTGTTCCTGCGCGATTTGCTCGAGCACTTTGACGAGCGCGTGGACGGGCTGCGTACCAAGCTTGCCGAGCTGGCGGAGCGCATCTTTGTGGCCGATGGCTGCATGGCGAGCTTTACCGGCAGCGACGAGGACTTTGACGCATACTGGGATGCCGCGGGCGACCTGGGGCTGGACGCTGGCGACGGCGCCGATGCCGGCCGCGACGCGCTCGTGGTGCCGGCGCCGTGCGACCGCCACGAGGCTTTCGTGATCCCCAGCGACATCTGCTTTGCCGCGTGTGCGTGCGATCCGCGTCGCTTGGGCATTGACGTGACAGGCGCTTGGGCCGTGGCTGCCAACGCACTCTCCTACGACTACCTGTGGAACGAGATTCGCGTGAAGGGCGGTGCGTACGGCTGCGGATTCCGCGCAGCCGGCGAGCGTCAGGCGGCGTTCTACACCTACCGCGACCCGGCAATCGATCCTTCGATTGAGCGCGTGGATCGCGCAGGCGAATGGCTCGGCAGCTTTGAGCCCGACGAGGCCGCCTTTGAGGGCTTTATCGTGAGCTGCGTGAGCGGCATGGACGCACCGGTGAAGCCGTACGCGCTCACCAAGCGCCGCAACACGACCTACCTGGCCGGGCTCGATCCGCACGCACGCGAGGAGCGCCGCGCCCAGATGCTCGCCGCCACGCCCGGTGAGCTCCGCTCGCTCGGCGCCGACGTGACGCGCATCGCAGCCGAGTCGCCCACCTGCGTCTTTGGCGGCCGCGAAGTCATCGCCAAGAGCAACGCCGACTTTAACGTCGTCGACCTGATGGGCTAACGCACGGCAAAGGTAGATTTTTGGGACATGTCTGAAAATCTACCTTTTTCTTTTGCCGCAGTCTGCCGATTTGTCTCGATCTGTAACGCTAAGGCGGCAATATTGGCTCCAGATGTTACAAATCGAGACGTTTCCGGATGACGCCGGCCCTTTGTCTCAATCTGTAACATCTAGGTCCAATTTTGCCGAGTTACTGTTACAGATCGAGACGAACTGCCGCAGACGCCCACTCCACAGCACAGACCACCACAAAGATGCCTGTCCCCATTCTCAGTGGTGATTCGAACACTTGTTCTATACGCACACATGTTCTATAGTAGAGGTGCTTGCAACGACCTGAAATTGCAACTAGAATATAGTTGCAGAATGTGAGGCGGGATGACTCGATCCGATAAACTCATCGCCCAACTGTTTAGCTGCCCTTCAACTTATCGGTATGCGGATTTTTTAAAAGTCATGGCTTCATATGGCTTTGAAATGGACAGCAAAGGCAAGACATCCGGATCGCGCGTTCGCTTCTACAGGCCATCAGATGGCAGGATGTTCGTAATGCACGCGCCTCATCCATCTGACGAATTGACAGCGGGGACCATTCGAAACATCGTTCGCTTTCTGCAAGATGTCGGAGGTAGTCATGAGTAACGTTTTGGCATACAAAGGTTATTTCGCCCCGGTCGAGTTCAATGCCGAACAGCATGTGCTAACAGGTATGGTCGCCGGCATTAGGGACGCAATCGTATTTGAAGGCTCCACGGCTGAAGAAGTGGAGCAATGCTTCCACGACGCCGTCGACGATTACCTTGAGTTTTGCGCCGAGAAGGGCAAGGAACCCGAGCGGGCTTTTAAGGGCTCGTTCAACGTAAGAACGGGCTCTGAGCTCCACAAGCAAGCAGCGCTGGCAGCGGCAAAGAAGGGTGAGTCACTCAATAAGTTTGTGACTGAAGCGATCGCTGCGGCGCTGTGAAGCCAACGTCGAGTCGAAGCCGCCACACAGGGCGCCTTTGTGGCGGCTTCGACGTTTGCCCAGATAAAACCCGACAAAATAAACCTGTCCCTTTTTGGCAGGTTTGCTAGAGGAGGCTGGGATGGACAAGGCTGAGTTGCGGCGGGCAATGATTGCTCGGCGCGACGATCTCGATTTGGATGTACGGGCGGCGAAGTCTGCTGATATCTGTGCGCGGCTGGTTGAGCTGCTGGGCCGCTTGGATGCCGCGGCGCCGCGCACCGTTGCCGTCTATGCCGCGATGGGTTCCGAGGCAGACCCTGCCGCGTTTGCCGCTGCGGCCGCCGTGCGCGGCTGGCGCGTAGCCTATCCGTGCATGCTCTCGGCAATTGATGCCGCAGCTTGTGGCCAGCGCATGTGTATGCGGGCAGTTGCCGCCGACGATGCGTCCGCGGCTCCGTTTATCGCCCACCCTACGCGGGCCTTTGCGGCCACGGACATCGACAGCAACCACTTCCCTATCGTGCCTGCCGAAGCTCTCGACATGATCGTCGTGCCGCTCGTGGCCTTCGACCAAACCGGCGCGCGCCTGGGCTACGGCGGCGGTTGCTACGACCGCTACCTGCCCATGCTCTCGCCCGCATGCCAAATCATCGGCATCGCCTTTGACGAGCAGCGTGTCGACCGCGTTCCCACCGACGCTCACGACCTGCCGCTACCCCACATCATCAGCGCCTAATCGCCGCCATATCAGCCACGGCTACAGCAGTACCATCGCAGCCTAGTGCTCCTCGCCGGCGCGGGCCAGGTCGTAGGGCGTGGTCTGGTAGACGTAGTAGTTGAGCCAGTTGGTGTAGAACAGCTGAGCTTGGCTGCGCCAGACGTTGCGCGGATCGGCGGAGGGGTCGTCGCCCGGGAAGTAATGCGCCGGCACCTGAGGGTTGAGGCCGCGCTTCACGTCGCGCTCGTACTCCAGGCGCAGCGTGTCGGTATCGTACTCGGGGTGACCAAAGACAAAGAAGCGACGGCTGTCGGTCGACTTGACGATGTACAGGCCCACCTCGTCGGACACGGCCACGACCTCAAGCTGCGGCTCGGCCTCCACGTCCTCGCGGCGCACGTCGGTGTTGCGCGAATGTACGGCATAGAAGCGGTCGTCAAAGCCGCGGACCAGCGGGCTTTGCGGCTTCACCAGATAATGCTCGAACACGCCGCTCGCCTTTGCCGGCAGGTCGTACTTCTGGATGCCGTAATGATGGTACAGGCCGGCCTGCGCGCCCCAACAAATGTGCAGCGTAGAGTGCACGTGCGTGGTGGACCAATCCATGATCTGGCAGAGCTCGGGCCAGTAGTCGACCTCCTCGAACGGCATCTGCTCCACCGGCGCGCCCGTGATGATCAGGCCATCGTAGTGGATGTCGCGGATGTCGTCGAACGTGCGGTAGAACGTCTCCAGGTGGCCGGCGCTCACGTGCGTGGCCTCGTGCGTTTTCGTGCGCAGCAGGTCCACCTCCACCTGCAGCGGCGTGTTGGAGAGCTTGCGCATGATCTGCGTCTCGGTAGCGATCTTGGTGGGCATGAGGTTGAGGATGAGCACGCGCAGCGGACGGATGTCCTGGTGCAGCGCGCGGTACTCGGTCATGACAAAGATGTTCTCGCTCTCGAGCTGCGCGGCGGCAGGGAGGGCGTCGGGAATGCGAATGGGCATGGATGCTCCTTACGAGTCAGTTGCAGCTATGGTACAACGACCGGCCCCATCCGCGCGAGCACATCGCCCAGCGATGCCGTCAGCGGCCCAGATCACTCCAAAAGTAGAGATTAAGGCATGTCCAAAAATCTACGGCGCTTTAGCCTAGCAAAGTGGCAGCAGGACGCTACAATGGTTCGACGCGAAAAACTCGGCCGAAAGGATACATATATGTACCAGACGCGTAAGATCGGTGTGGTCGGCCAGGGCCACGTAGGAGCACATGTTGCCAACAGTCTGCTCATGCAGGGCATTGCCGATGAGCTGTACCTGTGCGATATCAACGAGGCCAAGGTGACGTCCGAGGTCCAGGACCTGCGCGACTCCCTTTCGTTTGTCCCGTACAACACCAAGATCGTCAACTGCTACGACCACTACGAGGAGCTTGCCTGCTGCGACGTCATCGTCAACGCCGCCGGCAAGGTCGCGCTGGCCGCCGGCAACCGCGACGGCGAGCTGTTCTTTACCACCGACGCCGCCCGCACCTTTGCCAAGCGCATCGTCGACGCCGGCTTTGACGGCATCTTCGTGAGCATCTCCAACCCCTGCGACGTCGTGTGCACCGAGCTGTGGCACCTGACCGGCTATGATCCCAAGAAGATCATCGGCTCGGGCTGCGGCCTGGACTCCGCCCGCCTTCGCACCGAGATCTCCAAGAAGGTCGGCGTGAGCCCCAAGTCCATCGACGCCTACATGATCGGCGAGCACGGTTTTAGCCAGCTTGCCGCCTTTAAAGCCGCAACCATCGCCGGTAAGAGCCTCAACGAACTTCAGGCCGAGAACCCCGACAAGTACGCCTTCGACCACATGGAGATCGAGGAGCTTGCACGCAAGGGCGGCTATGTGACCTACCAGGGCAAGCAGTGCACCGAGTACGCCGTCGCCAACTCCGCCGCGCGCGTCTGCGCCGCCGTGCTGCACAACGAGCACGCCGTGCTTTCGGCATCCACGCTCATGACCGGCCATTATGGCGAGGAGGGTATCTTTACCTCCCTGCCGTGCGTGATCGGCGCCGAGGGCGTCGAGGAGGTCTACACGCTCGACCTGTCCGAGCACGAGCTCGAGGGCTTCCACAAGAGCTGCCAGCACATTCGCGACAACATCGCCCAGCTCGACTGGTGGGATGCCGAGGCCTACGACGCCAAGTAAGCGTCGGTTGCCGCGACACCTCGCGAATCTAAGCGCAATACCAAGCGGGCCGCGCCGGAAATCCCCGGCGCGGCCCGCTTTTTACGCACGCTATTCACTTGCGAATCGAAGGTGAATGCTTTTCCCGTTACCTAGTACTGCTCGATGCCCATGTAGCGACGAATCTCAGGGCTGTGGTCGAACACCTTTCCGCGGGCGGCGCGCAGCTCGCAGCTCATGTTGTAGAAGAATATCGGCTCCAGGTACGAACGCACGCTGGCGGGCACCTCGCCCACGCCGTACTCGAGTGCATCGAGCACCATAACCGTATCGGTGTGCGTGTTGAGGAACGCCAGCGCGCGCTCCTCCATGGGGCGGCACTCGCCCGATCCGAGCTGCACAAAGTAGAACACGCCGGACTCGGTAGCCTCGAAAGGACCGTGGAAATACTCGCCGGAGTGGATGTAGCAGCAGTGCTGCCACTGCATCTCCATAAGCGAGCAAATCGCCATGGCGTAGGTCTGGCTAAAGTTGGGGCCGGAACCCAGGATATAGAAGAACTTATGCTGCTGGCAGAGCTCGGCAAAGCGATCGCCCAGCTCGGCGTTGACCTTCTCACGGGCAGCGGGCAACAGCGCATCCATCTGCTTAAGGCCGGCGTACATGTCGGCGAGTGCCTCGTAACCCTCCTGCTGGTCGAGCAGCTCGGCAGCCATCAGGACGCCGATGCCTTGCGGAACCTCGGCCTGCGGCACGCCTTCGCCCCACGGATAGACCCAGGTGGTCCACTTGCCGTTATCAATCTTGGAGCCCTCGCAGTCGGTCATGGCCACGACCTCGGCGCCGGCTGCCAGCGCCATCTCGCAACCGTCGACGACCTCCTGCGTATTGCCGCTGTGGCTGCAGGCGATGACGAGTGATTTCTCGCCAAGACTCTTGGGAGCCATCAGGCAAAACTCGCGCGCCGTGTAGACCGTCGAGGCAAACGTGGTGGCCTCGCGCTTGAGCAGCTCGTTGGCCGGCATCAGGTCGATCATCGAACCGCCGCAGGCGATCCAAAAGACGTTCTCAATCTTGCCCTTG
The DNA here is from genome assembly GCA_902493515.1 of uncultured Collinsella sp. Classification (GTDB taxonomy): domain Bacteria; phylum Actinomycetota; class Coriobacteriia; order Coriobacteriales; family Coriobacteriaceae; genus Collinsella. Next base: position 92,553 of record CABUPE010000001.1, on the reverse strand, counting down.
CGCTCGATAATTTCCTGAACCAGATCGCGTGCGTTCACGGTGATGCTCCTCCTTGTGTGGCGGTTTTGAACGACGACAGCTCGTACCTGCGGTCGTTCTATGTTGTCCTATTTATAGCACGCACGACGACGCTCGTGAAGTCATTTCACCAAACTTGTTCTATGTTGTTCTATCTATGGACGTTAGATGTCGAACACGTAGCGCGAGCCCACGATCTTTTGGCGTCCGAGCAGCAAGGGCCGCTCGTCCGCATCGGTAAAGTACGCCTCCATATAGAAGAGCGGCTCGCCGACCGGCACCTCCAGCAGCGGGGCTGCCTGAGCATCGGCAAGCGCAATCTCCACGGTGCAGGGGTCGGATTTGAGCGGCGCGCGGCCCGAATGCTCGGCAACGAGCGCAAAGATGGAATTGTCCGTGAGGTCCTTGTCGGCAAGCGTCTGCAGATAGGGATGGTCGGCCAGCACGAAGGCGTTGTTCTCGAGCATGACGGGCACGCCGTCTGCCGTGCGCACGCGCTCGACAACGATGAGCTCGCAGCCGGGTTCCACCCCAAAAAACGCCGCGTCCTCGCGCGTCGCCGCAACCACCGTGCGTGACACCAGACGTGCTCCGGCCACCATGTCGTTGGCAGCGCAACCCTCGGAAAAGCTCTGAACGTCACCCTTCTGGACAATCTTGCGCTTGAGCTTGGGCGCGCACACAAACGTGCCCCTCCCCTGCTGGCGGTTGAGATACCCCGCGCGCGACAGCTCCTCGATGGCGCGGCGCACGGTGATGCGTCCCACGCCGTAGTACTTCACGAGCTCCATCTCGGAAGGAATGCGCGAGCCGGCGGGGTACACACCGCGCGCGATCTCGCCCTTTAGGTCATCCATGACCTGTTGGTACAGCGGCACGGCGGGCACGTCAGTGCGGTCGGTTTTATCGTCGAATGCCATCGTTACGCTCCATCCCGCGCATGCTCGGACTCAAATTCTTCAATCGCCGCCATAAACTGCTCGCCAAAGGCGTCGGCTTTTTTCTCGCCAATGCCGTTGACCTGGATCAGCTCCTCGCGCGTCTGCGGACGCAGGCGGCACAGGCCGCGCAGGGCCTTGTCGGAAAAGACCATATACGGCGCCATCTCCAGCTCGGTCGAGATCTCCTTGCGGAGGGCACGCAGGCGCTCGAACAGCTCGGTATCGTCGCCAACGCGCGGGCGCTGATCCAGCTCGGCCTCCTCGCGCAGCAGATCGACGGCGCGGCGGGCGCGGGCCGAGGCCTTGCGCTTGGACGCGCGACGCTTAACGGTAAAGGCGAACGCCTCGTCCTCGACCTCGCCGGCACGCGGACCCAGTCCCACGACCGGGTACTGCCCCTGCGAGGTGGCCAGATAACCGCGGCCGCACAGCTGGCCGATGATGTCCTTGATGCGCCCGACCGATTCGCTCGACAGCTCACCGTAGCCGCGGTCCTCGTCCAGATGCATCTGGCGAATGCGCTCGGTGTTGCCGCCATGGAGCACGTCGGCGACCAGCGATTTGCCAAAGCGCATGGGGCGCGTGGCCACATAGCGCACGGCGGCGCGGGCCATATCGGTGACGTCCTCGACCTCGAACTGCGTGAGGCAGTTGCTACAGTTGCCGCAGCCCTCGGCGTCGTCTGTGGTGCCGCCCGCAGCAGCCGCAACCGCATGCTCGGCCGCGGCTTCGTCGCCAAAGTAGCGCAGCATGTATTCGCGCAGGCAGCCGGTGGTATTGCAGTAGCCCTCCATCTGGCTGAGCAGGCGATAACGGTTCTGGAGCGCCCACGCGCGCTGCTCGTCGTCAAGCGCCTCGTCGGCCGCATCGCCGCGGTCGATCAAAAAGCGCCGCATGCGGAAATCGTTACCGTTCCACAGCAGATGGCAGCTGGCCGGGTCGCCATCTCGGCCGGCGCGACCCGCCTCTTGGTAGTAGGCCTCGATGCTCTCGGGCACGTTGTTGTGAATCACGTAACGCACGTTGGGCTTGTCGATGCCCATGCCAAAGGCGTTGGTGGCAACCATCACCTGGATGTCGTCGTCGATAAAGGCACGCTGGCTCTGGCGGCGGGCGTCGTTGCCCATGCCGGCATGGTAGCGCCCCACACGAATGCCGCTGGGGCCCAGTGCCTCGGCAAGCTCCGCGGCCAGCGCATCGACCGTCTTGCGGGTCGAGCAATACACGATGCCGCTCTCGCTCGAATGCGCGATCACATAGTCGCGCACCCACGCGGCCTTGGCCTTGTCGCCCATCTCCTCGCAGCCAAAGTAGAGGTTCTTGCGATCGAAGCCCGTCACCACGGTCGCGGGGTTTTGCAGTCCGAGCATCTGCTGAATGTCCGCACGCACGCGCTCGGTCGCCGTAGCGGTAAAGGCCGCCACGATAGGGCGCTGCGGCAGGGAATCGATGAACTCGCGAATCTGCAGATAGGCGGGGCGGAAATCCTGGCCCCATTGGCTCACGCAGTGGGCCTCGTCAATGGCCACGAGCGGCACGCCGATGCCGCCGTCCGCCGCGGCCTCCTGCGCAAAAGCTAAAAAGCGCGGCTCGAGCAGGCGCTCGGGCGCCACGTACATAAGCTGGTAGCGGCCCTCGCGCGCCCGCTTGAGCACGGTGTTTTGCTGGGCCGGGGTAAGGCTGGAGTTGAGATAGCTAGGTCGCGCACCCGCCGCGAGCAACGCACGGGTCTGGTCCTCCATAAGCGACAGCAGCGGACTCACCACAAAGGTGATGCCGGGCAGCATGAGCGCGGGCACCTGGTAGCAAATGGACTTGCCGGCGCCCGTGGGCATAACACCCAGCGCATCGCGGCCTGCAAGAATCGCATCCACCATGCGGTCCTGCCCCGGGCGAAACGAGGTGTAGCCAAAATAGGCGCCGAGCGTGTCGAGCGCCATCTGCTGCATGCTATCGGTCATGGTTTCCTAACGTCCAAGTCATCTGCCGCCGATTATACGCCGCCACGCGGACCGGTGCCGCACGGCCGTCGGCCACGGGCAACGCAATCCAAAAGGAACGAGCGTGGGATTTTTGGACACTTTCCCAACGGCTAATCTCTTGACAAGCGCGCAAACGTCGCTGGTTGAGCATAGGTCAGCGAAAACGCCCCTAAGCGAGCAAGGTGACGTGAAAGAGGAGGGAAGCGTACTTCGGTACGCGACCGACGATTGAACGTCAGATTGCCGCTTAGGGGCGTTTGCAGCGTCGAGCCGTTACGCGGTTTGGTAAAACCGCGTAACTTACATGACCATAACGTAGCGCGATCCCACGTAGTACTGTTTACCCATCAAAACCGGCTCGTCATCGGGACCGGTAAAGCCGGCACGCAGGTTGAGCAGCGGATCGTGCGGAGCAATGCCCAGTTCGGCCGCCTGCTCGGCGTTAGCTCGAACGGCCTCGACCGTACGGTAGCCAACCGAGACAATCGGCGTTCCGCCAACACGCTCGACCTCGGCAAAAATCGACTTGTCCTCAAGATCGGCCGTCAACAGCTCACGGTAGGCGTCAAACGGCACAAAGATGTTCTCCTCAAAGATGGGCTCGCCGTCGGCCGTACGCACGCGCTTGATATGCAGCAGCAGCGCATCCTTCTGCAGGCCAAAGAACTCCATCTCGTTTTGGCGCGCCGGAACGATCTGGCGATCGATCACGTGCGCACCGGCCTTCATGCCGTTGCCGGCACACAGCGCGGTAAACGTCTGCAGCGTCGAGGCGTGAAACTGGCGGTTGATGTGCGGCGTGGAGACAAAGGTGCCGCGGCCCTGCTGCTTAACCAGGTAACCATCGGAGTACAGCTCCTCGACAGCGCGGCGCACCGTAATACGGCTCACCTCGTACTGCTCGGCTAGTTCAAGCTCGGACGGAATACGCTCCTTGGGTGCATAAACACCTTTCTCGATCGCATCCTTGATTTCGTCATAAATCTGCTGGTAAAGCGGTGCATTTTTGGGCGCAGGCATATCTGATCACTCTTATCAAAATAGCTAAATTTCTAATACGTATATAACGTCTAGTTTCATGTTACCTCATATTGATAAAACGATACACCCTCCCTACCAAAAAGCGACAGCTTCATTTTGGTAGGTTTTATCTGGGCAAACGAAGGCCTCCCGAAAGCAGCGAGGCTTTCGGGAGGCTCAAGCGGACAGGATTGCGCCGTGCCGGCAAAATACCAACACTCTACCTGCCGTCGTCCTGCTGCAGGCTGTCCTGCTCGCTGAGGCGCGCCTGTCTGCTGGCCATACGCGCTGGCTTGTCGGGATCGGGTACGGCCGTGGGCATGGGCTCGTCGACATGACCGCCCCACCAGCCGCCCACAAAGTTGAGCGTGTGGAACACATTGATCACGGCGCCGGGATCAACGTCGCACACCAACTTGATAATGTCCTGGCTCTCGTAGGTCGATACAACGGCGTGCAGCAAGTACATCTTTTCGCGGCTGTATCCACCGATGACCTCGGCGCAGCTAATGCCGTGCTGAAAATGGTCAACATAGGCGGTCATGACCTCGTCAGCCTTGCGCGTCGTGATCTGCAGCGTCACGCGGTCGTAGCGACGATAGAAACTGTCGATGGTCTTGGTCGAAATAAACTGGAACACGATGGAGTACGCCGCGTTGTCCCAGCCAAACATAAAGCCAAAGATCGCCAGGATAAAGCAATTGAAACCAAAGATAACGCCCCAGATGGTCTTGCCCGTGTGGTTGGAGACCCACAGCGCGATAAAGTCGGTGCCACCGGTAGATGCGCCGGACTTTAGCGCGATGGCAGCGCCCAGACCCGAGACCACGCCGCCAAAAATGATTAGCATGATCTTGTCGCCCAAAAATGGAGCGAAGTGAAAGACGTTGAGGAACAGCGACGAGAGCACGACCTGCATCATCGAGAAGATGACGAAGCGTTTGCTGATGCCGCTCCAGCATAGGAGCGCCACGGGGATGTTGAGCGCGAGCATACCGAGCGAGATGTCGATGTGAACGCCGCCCAGCGAGGTAACGCGATCGAGCAGGACCGCAACGCCGGTGAGGCCGCTCGGAAGCAAGTCGGCGGGCTGAATGAACGCCTGGATCAGGAATGTCTGGAGAACGGCGGAAATCGTGACCGCCACGGCAGTAATAGCGCGGCGGACGATGGTGAGGCGGCCGAGTACGAGCACTCGGTCCGTGAGCTGATCGATGGCGTTCGCCACGCAGGCTCCTTTCGAAGGCAGATGTAGTTGTGGGGTATGTCCGCGATTGTAGCATGGAGCGTGCGGGGGCGCTTCAATTCACCCTCTCTCGACAACCAAAGCGGAACCAGCAACCCCACGACCAAAGGCCCAAATTACAAGTGAGTAGACTTTACGCGACCTGCAGAGCACACCCAAAACCGCCACCCCTGTGACCTGCGGTTTTACTAGAGCAGATGCGCTTTGTGCTCGGCCTGCGCCAAAAAGTCTACTCACTTAGTCCGAATCGAAGCCAAACGGATCCAAATAGATGACAAATTAAGCCAATCCGCAGCAAAAGACACGTGAATCAGTGCTTCTCGCGGCGGATTGACGCTACAAAGCGGCCAAAATGTCGGTCAGATTATCGATAACGGCATCGGCTCGCGATTGATCGAGGTTGACACCCTCGTGCGGACGCAGCGCCAGGACGCGGGCGCCGGAGCGCTTACCAGCCTCGATGCCCAAAGGCGAATCCTCGATAACCAGGCACTTGGCAGGCTCCACCCCCAGTGCCTCCATGGCACGCAGGTAGATCTCGGGGTCGGGCTTAAACGCACTGCACTCGTGACCGCTGATGGTGTAGTCCAGCACGTCGGGGATACCGGCAATCTCCACCAGCTCGTCGATCAACTCGCGATAGGACGAGCTCGCGATGGCACACTTCACGCCGCGCTCGTGCAGTGCGCGCATCACCGGCTCCGTCTGCTCGTTGAGCAGCTCGGCATACGGAACGGGATGGTCCGGGCTATAGACCTGCTTGTACTCCACGCGCAGGCGCTCGCGCAGCTCAACATCGTCAGGTACCAGCGACTTCCAAATGGCGGGCTCGTTAGACCCCGAAAGATCGGGGATCTCGTCAAAGTGAAAGCCCTTCTCTTCCATAAACGCCACGCGACGACGGTTGTAGAACCACTCGGTATCGACCAGCACGCCGTCCATGTCAAACAGCACTGCCTTGATCATACGCATCTCCTCCCACCTGCCAAAAAGGGGCAGGTTTATTTTGGCAGGTTTTATCTGGGATTTGCGACGCGACAGACACGCCCTCCCCAGAGCAAAAAAGGGGACGGGGCGCAAACCCCATCCCCTCTCAATCAACCCGTAAGGTCTACTTACTTGTGATTAGTAGGAAAGCTTCCACATGTAGCGGCGCATGGTCAGCGGGTGCTGACGGGCCTCGGCGATCTGGTTGCCGTACTCGCGCATAACGGCGAGGTGCAGCAGCGGGTTGAAGTAGGTGACGACGCTCGCGGGCACGGCGTCAGCCAGGCCGTAGTCCTTGGAGTCGATCAGAGCGACCTTGGCGCCCATGCGCTCAAGGAAGGTGAGGGCGCGGGCGTCCATCGGACGGGTAGCGCCATCGGACATGAAGAAGACGTAGGGCTTACCCTCGGTGGAAACCTCGAACGGGCCGTGGAAGTACTCGCCGGTGTTGTAGGCGGCGGCGTCGATCCACTGCATCTCGGTGAACAGGAAGGCGGCGTGAGAGTAAGCCATCTTCTCGGAGGCACCAGAGGCCATGAAGTAAATCATCTTGTCGTCCTTGAAGTCCTCAGCGAACTTCTTGGCGAGCTTCTTGCAGGACTGAGCAGCGTTCTCGCAGAGATCGAAGACGTTGGTGAGGCCGGTGATCATGTCGTCGTACTTGTCATAGCCCTCGGTCTGCTGAAGGATCTCGAGAGCAAGAGCGATGGCATAGCCGGGCTTCTCGCACTTGGCAGCGAAGTTGGCGTGGAAGCCGTGAACGATGACGTAGTCAGCGTCGACGGTCAGAGCGGAGCCAGCCTTGTTGGTGAGGGAGACGACCGGGCAGTTGTGCTTCTTGGCGGTCTTGTTGGCCTCGACGGTCTCGGGCGTGGAGCCACCGAGGGAGCAGGTGATCACGAAGGTGTGCTCGTTGACCCAGGAAGGCGTGTCGTAGTTGAACTCGTTAGCGGTGAAGATCTGAACGTTCAGCTTGTCCGTGTTGTTGGCCAGGAAGTACTTGGCGGGGTACAGGTCGGACATGGAAGCACCGCAGCCGACGAAGGCGACACTGTGGATCTCGTGGTTGGACAGGACGTCAGCGACGATCTGCTTAGGGAGGTTAAGGTCGATCTCGTACATCTGACACATTCCTTTCGATTTTTTGCGGCGCCACATTGCCGGGCGCTCGCAGGGTTACCGTGATTTGGACCGAGTCGCCGGCCCGTTGAGGATGTGTCAAAGGAACTGTCCCTTTGACACATTTAGGGATGGGAGCCTGCCTGGGGTATGGGATGTCAGGCAGGCCCCCGGGGGAAAGCGAATAGGCGCTTAGTCGCGACTAGGCCAGGATGCCGGCCGCGGAGAGGGCGATGCCGCCCACGATGGCGATCACGAGAAGCCAACCGGTGTTGACGTTCTTCTTGATGAGCCAGTACATAAGGACGGTGAGGCCAAGGGAGATCATCTGGGGCATCATGCCGTCCAGGATGTCCTGGATAACAACGGTGCCCTCAGCGAACTGCAGCGGGGTGGTGGCGCCGATCAGCGTAGCGATCATGCCACCCACGGACATAAGACCCACGATGCCGCAGACATACATGAGCTTCTCCATGAGGTCGCCGCCCTGAAGCTTGCTCAGGTACTCGTGGCCGCCCTGATAGCCCATCTTGGCTGCGAACCAAGTGATCAGCACAGAGGGGACGATGGAGATGAGCATGGCCAGGATCGGGCCCATGATGGAGCCCTGCTGAGCCAGCTGAACGCCCAGGCCAAAGGCGATAACGCGGATGGTGCCCTGGAAGAAGGAGTCACCGATGCCGGAAAGCGGACCCATGAGGGAGGTCTTGACCGCGTTGATCGAATCGGGATCGAAGTTCTCGGGATCCTTGGCGTACTCCTCCTCCATGGAGGCGGAGAGGCCTAGGATAAAGGCGCTCGTCTGCGGGGTGCAGTTGTAGAACGCCATATGACGGTGGTAAGCCTCTTTCTTAGCAGCGAGCTGCTTGGGGTCGGACTCGTCCGGATAGAGACGATCGAGCGTGGGAACCATGCCGTAGAGGAAGCCCATGTTCATCTGACGCTCGTAGTTCCAAGAGGCCTGGATGGCCCAGGAGCGCCAGAAGAACTGGCTGACCTTCTTGTTCAGGGACACGTCCTTGGTTGCGGTTGCCATAGTGTGTTCCTCCTTAGTCTTCGTCGTCTTCGAGCGGATCGTAGTCGGAATCGACACCGGCGGCTGCATGGGAACCGTTGAACTTGAAGCCCATGAAGACGACAGCCAGGCACACACCGATCAGAGCGACCGCGATGACGGACAGGTTGAGGTAAGCGGCGAGCAGGAAACCGATGAACAGGAACGGAGTCATACCCTTCTTGATCATCATGGTGAGCAGCAGGGCCAAGCCGTAGGCGGTCATGATCTTGGTCGAAACGTTAAGACCAGTGGACAGCCACTCGGGAACCATGTTGACGATGGCCTGAACCAGGTCGGTGCCAACAAAGACGGCGAGGAAGATCGGCAGGAAGTACATGATGGCGTACAGACCGGAGCCGGCGCAGATGTGCATACGGTAGGCGGTCTTGAACTTTCCGTTATCGATCGCGCTATCGGCCACATGGGTGAGGGCGGCGATGATGGAACGGAACACGATGCCGAGAAGCTGACCCAGGACGGCGACCGGGATGGCGATCGTCATGGCGGTCTCGGCGGAAGCATCGGTCAGGCACGCAAAGGCAGCGGCCACGATGCCGCCCAGGACCATATCGGGCGGAACGGCAGCGCCGACCTGCACCAGGCCCATGGACACGAGCTCGACGGCGGCACCGACGGCAAGGCCGGTGGGCACATCGCCCAGCAGCAGACCGACGAGCGTAGCGCCAACGAGGGGCTGCTCGAAGTTAAGACGACCGAGCAGGCGGGAGTCCCACATGCAGAACACGCCGACGAGGCCGACGAGCACCGCACTGATGAACGTATTCATACCCTTCTCCTTTCAGTCAGGCAAAAGCCTGGTTGATTACAGCTTGGCGTCGATGTCGACGCTCTGATACGTAGGGGTCTGCTGGACATAGAGCTTAATGCCCATGTCGAGCAGCTGGTTGACGTCGGCCTTCTGGGTGGCGTCGAGGAAGACGGAGCTGTCCTTGCCGCCGACCTGATCGGCACCGTCGTGGTTGGCGGTGGCGCCCAGGTTGATGGCGTCGAGCTTGTAGCCCTGGCAGAACTGCAGCATCTCGGCCGTGTTGCCAAAGACGAACATGACGCGCTCGCCGAGGGTGTTGAGCTTGTCCATCTTGGCGAGGGCACGCTCGACGGTGAAGACGTTCAGACGCACGCCCTGGGGCTTGGCCAGCTTAAGAGCGCCCTTCTTGATGTCATCGTTGGCGGCAGCGTTGTCGACGACGATGATGCGCTCGGCCTGAACCTTGGTGGTCCAGGTAAAGACGACCTGGCCGTGCAGCAGACGGTAGTCAAGACGTGCGAGGACGATCTTGGCGGGACCGGAGCTGTGACGGGACGCCTTGGCCTTCTTGGCGGGAGCCACGGCAGCCTCGACCGGTGCGTTGGGGTTGGTCAGACCGGTGCGGGCCTCGTTGATGAGGGCCGCGAGCTCGGCGCCCTTGACGGGGACGGGGCTCATAGCGAGCGTGAGTGCCAGCGGGATGTTGAAACCGCTGACAACCGTGAACTTCGTGCCGTTCTTGGAAAGCTCGACCATGCTGTTGTTGACCGAGCTGCCGAGCATATCGGTCAGCACATAGACGGTGTCGTCCGCGTTGAACGTGGCGATCATGGCGTCCACCTTATTGGTGATGGGCTCCTTGTCGTCACGAGCAAGCGACACGACGTGGACGTTCGACACGTCGCCGAGAACCATCTCGAGCGTGTCTTTGGCGCCTGCGGCCAGGCCGCCATGAGATGCGAGAATGATCTGATTCATCTTGCCTCCTCCTTTTCGTTATGGTCATTATAACGTCTTATACGTTGCGGATATTGCTAATTAGTATAAAGACCGCTCGCGGGTGAAAATCGACCGTTGACGGGTTTAACGTAATCGAAACGTTGGGGCTGGGTGGGCCGGCGCTGGCTGGATAACCCCAGATCAGACGCCTCGCCAATCCCCTATCGCACGAAGTACCAGGGGCTTTCCTGCACGGTGGGCTCCAGCGCGATGCCGGTGCGCTCGCGGAACAGATCCATGTCCTGCGATTTCTCCGTCCACCACGCGTTGGGCTTAAAGGTCATGCTCTCAACGATATGGCCGACAAAGGCACTGTTGCGCAGCTTGGAGAAATCGGTGTTCATGATCAGGATGGACGCGAGCACCAGCACGATGCCCAGGACCTTGATCGCGCCGGCGGGCTCAGCGTAGATGCCAATGCCCACCAGTACGGTGACGACCGTCTCGAAAGACATTACGACGGGAACTTTCGACGTCTCGAGCCCCATGGACAGACCCTGCATATATAAGATGTAAGCCACGGCTGTGGGGATGAGTCCAAAGCCAAGGAACAGCAGCAGCAGCTGTGGCGACATTGCCGCGGCGACATCCGGCCACGGAGCCGCGATAGCCGCCATAACCGCACCGCCAAAAACAAAGCCCCAAAACGTGACAGCCAGCGGGTGGACTGTCTTGGTTGCTATCCGGCTAAACACCGCGAGCGACGCACCGCAAAGGCCTGCAATCACGCCCGACGTGACGCCCCAAACCGAAAAATGAAAACCGGAAAGGTCGCCATTGGTCACTGCAAGCACGCAGCCAACGATGTTAAAGACAATGGCGACGAGCTTGTTGGGGGTCACGTCCTCGCGATAAAGCACGCGGCCGAGCACGACGCCAAACACCGGCGAGGTATAGAGCAGCACCGAGGCCGTGGACATGCCCACCTCGCCCATGCACTCGTAATAGCAGGTGTTGGCGGCGGCCAGGCCGACAATACCGACAAGCGCGCAGGGAACAAGCTCTTTAGGGCTTGCCTTGAACAGTGCCAGCGGACCCTGAGCCACGGTAGACCCCTCACCCGGACGGCAGCCCATAAACATCAGGACCGGCGCCAAGATAAGCGCTCCGACCAACAAGCGAAAGGCAGCCATGCTCTGGGACGAAACGCCCATGGCCGAGATGCCGTTTACAAAGATTCCGATGCTGCCCCACATAAGCGCGGCGATCAGCACCAGCACATAGCCCAGATTGCTTTTCTTCAACGCAGCCTCCTCGGTATTGTTTCCAATATGTTTCACACTACGTTATAGTCGTTATATACATTTTTCAAGACACAAATCGGCGAACGAGGAAATGATTCCCAGGAGTGTCCCCAAGTGCCGGCACAAAAGGAACGTCCCCAAGTGCCAACCACGGCAACGCCGACGTTTTGGCAATGTCAGCGAGCGCCCGTCATTTGAGCCAAGGTGCCGTGAAATGAAAAGACGCTGACCTTCTGGTCGCGCCTTTGAAATTGAACGGCAGATTGGCCAAATGCCGGGTGCGCAGCGTCGGCCGGTCCGCCGTTCGGTAGAACGGCGGAACCAATATCCCCTAGTAGTCCAGCTTCCACATGTAGCGGCGCGTCATGTAGTCCTTGTGGGTGACGGCAGAGAGCGCACGCATATACACGTTGTTGAGGATCGGGGCAAAGATCAGGTGGTTGAAGTACTCGCTCACGCTGTCCTTGATGTCGTTGAGGCCGAGCTCCTTGGCGTCGAGCTGATAGACGCGCTCGCCACCGTACTGGTTGACAAAGCGGATGCCGCGCTCGTCGTTGCAGCGGCTGCGGCCGACGCTGATGAGCTGGAACAGCGAGGTGCGCTTGTCCAGGATCTCGAAGGGGCCGTGGAAGAAGTCGCAGGTGTTGATGGTGCAAGAGTCGATCTGCAGCATCTCCTGCACGTTGCAGATGCTAAAGACGTAGGCGGCACCAAAGAGCGGGCCCTGAGCCATCACGTTGATGCAGGGCTTGTCGGCGTTCTGCTCGGCCCACTTGGCAGCGAGCGGACGGGCGTACTCGACGGCCTTGCGATAGATGGGGTCGACCAAGTCGAACGCGGCCATAGCGGTCTCGTACTCGGCATAGCCCTCGGTCTGCTGCGTGAGCTCCATTGCGATCATGGTCACGACGGCGGAGTTGGTGCGGCCCATGCAGGACTCGTCGACGGCCAGGCTGTCGTACTGGATCTTGTAGTCGCAAACCTCGGTGAGACCGGACTCGTCAACATAGATGGCGATGGTGCTGGCGCCGTGGTCCTTGGCGACCTGGGCGGCGACGATGGTCTCCTTGGTGCCGCGCATGGACACGACAACGGCCAGGGTGTTCTCGTTGACATAGGCAGGCGTGGCGTGCACGAACTCGTTGCTGGTGTAGCTGGAGCTCACGACCTGCGTGGCCTCGTGCTCCATAAAATACTGGGCAGGATAGTTGCCGCCGTTGGATCCGCCGGCGCCGATCCACACGACGCGCTTGATGCCGCCCTTGTCTGCCTTGTCAGCCAAAACCTGGGAGACGACATCCTTAACCTGTTCCTGAGTAGTCATCGCGCATCAGCCTTTCTTCTCGTTTGATGCTCTTGATGGCATACAAGTTACATACATGTTTTGGTTATGTCGACTAGTTGTATGCTATATTTGACTTAGATATTTTGCCGCTGTGGTTTTCGATTACTCGTTACCAGCGGTTTTATTGTTGTGTTGAATACATGCTTGCTTAGTTAAGCATACAAGTTAGATATAGGTTGGCAATATGAGCGTCTCATCTAAAAAGAAACTGAGCCAATACGAGCGCTTGGCGGGCATGCTGCGTGACCGCATCGCCGCCGGCGTCTACGCACGCGGAGACAAGCTGCCGTCCGAGATGGAGCTCATGGACGAATCGGGGCTGTCGCGCAGCACCGTGCGCCATGCCCTTAAGGTGCTCGTTGACGAGGGCCTGGTTCGCACCGAGCGCGGACGTGGTGCCTTTGTGGCCGACACGCCGGCACTCCACGAGAACAACCTGGTGTTTTCGAGCTATACGGCACAGGTCGAAGGCCAGGGCATGAAGCCCACCACGCGCACCGTGGACTCGGGCTTTGCCAAGGCGGCCGGCAGCATAGCTAAGTTCTTTGACGCCGCCGTGGGCAGCAAGCTCGTCAAACTTGTCCGCCTGCGCTACCTGGACGACGCGCCGCTGTGCTTGGAGACCACCTACCTGCCGCCAAGCTTCGAGACGCTCATCGATCGCGATATCAACGGTTCGCTCTACGCCACGCTGCGACAGGAGTTCCATCGCGCGCCGGCACAGGGGCACAAGACCTTTGAGGTGTGCTATGCCTCGCAAAACGAGGCGTTTTTGCTCAACGTTGAGCGCGGGCAGGCGCTGATCCTAATCACCGACTACGTCTACGACACCGACGGCCGCCCGCTCCACGTCTCCAAGCGCATCCAACGAACCGACCGCGCCAAATACACCGAGCCCATCGGCTAACCTGCCAAAATAGACCTGTCCCTAAATGGTAGGTTTGGGGAGGTCGGGGAACCAGGTTGGCTTAGGTTGGTTAGGGACGCGCTCGGCTAGGACCAACTCCATCCAGCACATGTCGTACCAGCGGCCGAACTTTTGAGCGCAGCGGTCAAAGGCGCCCACCAGGCGGTAGCCCATATGGGCATGGAAATCCTGGCTGTTGTGCGTCAGGTACTCGTCGTCCTTATCGTGCGGCACGGCAATGAGCGCGCACATGTTGGTGATGCCCATCGCGACCAGGCATTGCTTGAGCGCATCGTGCAGCTTGCGACCCAGCCCGCCATGGCGCACATCGCGTGCCAGGTAGATCGATGTCTCGACCGACCAGTCGTATGCCTCGCGGCTGTTGAGCGGACTCACATAGGCATAGCCTACCGGACGCCCGTCCAGCTCCATCACCAGATACGGATAGCGCTTGAGCGTACGCTCGATGCGCCCGGCGAATTCCTCAACGCTCGGCACCTCGTATTCACAGGTAATCGCCGTCTGGCGCACATACGGCTCATAGATGGCAAGCAACGCCGGTGCGTCTTCGGGCGTCGCCAGGCGAATTGTCGGCTCGGACATCTCGGTCATACAACCCTTCTCCCTCAAAAACAAAGGCCGCCTTGCGCCAAACCCAGCGCAAGGCGGCCCCTCGTCATTACATCAGGCTACAGAACCGCCGCCAACGCGTCGATATCCTCCTGCGTCGTGGCCCAGCTGGTGCAAAAACGCACCACCGTGTGGGTATCGTCGTACTTTTCCCAGTACTCGACCGAGGCATGCTCGCGAATGCGGGCCATGTCCTCGTTGGGCAGAATCACAAACTGCTGGTTTGTGGGCGTCTCCAAGAAGAACCGGTAGCCGTGCTCGTGCAGCACGCGACGAAGCGCCTGCGCGGTTTCGATCGCCTGGCGACCAATCTCAAAATACAGGCCGTCGGTAAAGAGCGCCTCAAACTGCACGCCCGTGAGGCGGCCCTTGGCCAACAGCGCGCCGTGCTGCTTAATACGCGGAATGGGATGCGCCGGGGCGTGCATGCCGCAAAACACCACGGCCTCGCCGCACAGAGCGCCGCACTTGGTGCCGCCGATGTAGAACACGTCGCATAGCTGCGCCAGCTCGGGCAGGGTAATGTCGCACTCATCGGCCGCCAGCGCATAGGCCAGGCGGGCGCCATCCACAAACAGCGGAATCTCGCGCTTCTGGCACACTGCGTGAATCGCCGCGAGCTCGGCCTTGGAGTACAGCGTGCCGTACTCGGTCGATAGACTCACGTACACGGCACCCGGAAACACCGTGTGCTCGTAGCTCTCGTTTTCGTAGAACACCTGGATATAGTTCTCGAGGTCCTCGGCGTGCATCTTGCCCTCGTAGCCGGGGATGGTGAGTACCTTGTGGCCGCCAAACTCGATGGCACCCGCCTCGTGGCAGGCGACGTGGCCGGTCTCGGCAGCAACGACGCCCTCGTACGGTGCGAGCAGCATGTCGATCACCGTCGCGTTGGCCTGCGTGCCGCCCACCAGAAAAAACACGTCGGCATCGGGGGCCTGACAGGCCTCGCGGATAAGCTGCTTGGCACGCTCGGTGTGCGCATCGGTACCGTAGCCGGGCTGCGGCTCCATATTGGTGTCGACGAGCGCCTGCAGCACTGCCGGGTGTGCGCCGTGGGAATAGTCGTTGTTGAACGCGAGCATGGCAATCCTCTCTTACCGGGTATCGGCCAGATGACTCAAACGGAGCTATTGTACGCCGTTGGGATAGGCAATGCGCGCGGCAAGGCACTCAAGTGCCAGTACCAGGGCAAAGCCGCAGCTCACATCAGTCAAAAAGTGCGCTCCAATCACGATGCGCCCAAAGGCGACGAGCGCCGCGACCACAACCGCCGTCCAAAAGACCACGCGGCGGCGCGACGGTTTTTCCTTAAAGGCCGCCGCGGGAAGCCCGGCGAGCATAAGGCCGATCGCCGCATGCGCGGTGTGTCCACTCGCGAACGACTTGAACCCGTCCTTGATCACGCCGGCGGCGATATAGGTCCACTTGTCGGGATTGCCGATCACCCACCACGGCTGAAAATTGAGCCCCGGCGTGACCTCGATCACGCGCATGCGCGGGCGCGACCACAGCGGCTTGACGATCACGTTGAGGATAATGGCCTGAGCGACCCACACGGCAAGCACCATCAACGCCCAGCGTGTGAGCTCGTCGGGCTCGGTGTCGCGCGTAAGGCGATAGGCGATGAAGTTAGCTGCGATGACCAACGCAAACGTCAGAACCAGCTGAAACGCAATAAGCTTGCCGCCGACGCACAGCGATCCGATAATCTCGTAGCCGACCAGACCCACGTTGATCAAAACGCCCAGCGCAGCGAGCCACTTGCTCGCCTTGGAATCGGGGCGTGCCGAGCGCACGAGCATAACGCCCGCGATGCTCGCCGTCAGCTCGAACGGCAGCTCACCGGCCGCCTCGACAAAGCGACCGTACATGCTGCCGATGTTGAACAGCGCACTCGAGATTTGATAATCAAAGAAGCTGCCCACGCCCAGACAAAGGCACAGGACAACCGCGATAATGGCGACATCTTTCTTGTAGATGTATCCGAACATGCTTTCCTTTCGATGGAACCAGATTGCCCAAATGGGGCGTTTGCAGCGTCGACCCGTTAGTCATCGTCGGACGCACCGAGCTGCTGCAGTAGCATGAGCGCCGCGGCCACGGGGCCGGTGCCGTCGTTGGCATCGAGGCCGCGACCCAGGCCGCTGCCCGCGCCGGCGCCCGCCTTGTAGGGCACCGATAACTTGCGGCTCTTGGGGAAGTTCACCGCGCCATAGCGGGTCTTAAGCTCAAAGGCTACCTTCTTGGGAACGTCAACCCCCAGGAAGGTAATGCGGCCGCCACTGAGCGTGACGCTCTCGAGCCCCAGGCGCTCGCCGCGAATGCGGATGCGCGCGCGATTGAACAGGTTGAGTCCCGCCAACGGCAGCTCGCCATGCGCGGCCTCGGTCTCCTCCTGCACCTCGTCGATACTCTCCAGGTCCTCGGCGGCCGCGAGCTTGCGGTACACGAGCACGCGCTGGTCCACCGCCGGCATGTACTCCTCGGACAAGAAGTAGTCGGCCGGCAGGTTGATGCCCACGCTCGCCGCCTCCACGCCGGCATCGTCGTCGCCGCGCGCCTCGGCCACGGCCTGTCCCAGCATCTGCGTAAACAGGTCAAAGCCAACACTCGACAGGTTGCCGTGCTGCTCGGCGCCCATGAGCGAACCGGCGCCGCGGATCTCCAGGTCGCGCATGGCGATGCGCATGCCGCTGCCCAGGTCCTGGAACTCGGAAAGTGCGGTCAGGCGCGCCGTGGCCTCCTCGGTGAGCGGCAGCTCGCCCGGGAACATAAAGTACGCGTAGGCCTGCGTGGCCGAGCGGCCCACGCGGCCCTTGAGCTGGTAGAGCTGCGCCAGGCCCAAACGCTGCGAGTCCTCGATGATGAGCGTGTTGGCCGTTGCGTTGTCGATACCGCTCTCCACGATGGTCGTGGCGATAAGCACGTCAATCTTTTTGGTCGCGAACTCGATCATCACGTCCTCGACCTCGCGCGGGCTCATCTTGCCGTGCGCCACGCCCACGCGCGCTTCGGGCGCAGCCTCGTGCACGCGCGCCACGGCATCGTCGATGGTCTTGACGCGGTTGGACACGTAGTACACCTGACCGCCGCGGCCCACCTCCAGGCGAATCGCCGCACTCACCACGTCGGGGTCGTACTCCCCCACGTGTACGATCACGGGACGACGCCCGGTCGGCGGTGTGGTGATCAGGCTCATGTCGCGCACGCCGCTCGTGGCCATCTGCATGGTTCGCGGAATCGGCGTTGCCGAGAGCGTGAGCACGTCGATTTGCTCGCGCAGGTTTTTGAGCTGCTCCTTGTGCTGCACACCAAAGCGCTGCTCCTCGTCGATGATCACCAGGCCCAGGTTCTTGGGGTTCACGTCGGCCGAAAGCAGACGGTGCGTGCCGATGAGCACGTCAATCGTGCCCTCGGCAAACGCCTTGAGCGCGCGCTTTTGCTGCGCCGGCGTGCGGAAGCGGCTGAGTACCTCGACCTCCAGGCCAAACGGGGCAAAGCGCTCAAAGAAGGTCTCGTAGTGCTGTTGGGCCAGAATGGTCGTGGGGCAGAGCACCATGACCTGGCGGCCGGAGTCCACGCACTTAAAGGCCGCGCGCAGGGCGACCTCGGTCTTGCCAAAGCCCACGTCGCCGCACAGCAGGCGGTCCATGGGCTTGGGCGCCTCCATGTCGGCCTTGATGTCGGCGATAGCCTCCAGCTGGTCACGCGTCTCGTCGTAGGGGAAGCTCTCCTCCATCTCGATCTGCTCGGGCGTATCGGGCGGACAGGCGATACCGGTAATCGACGAGCGGCGCGTATAGAGGTCGACCAGGTCAAACGCCAGCTTTTTGGCATTCTTGCGCGCCTTGTTGGTAGCCCGCGTCCAGTCGGCGGTGTTGAGCCTGGTCAGACGCGGCTTGTCACCGTCGGGGCCAACGTAGCGCGTGATGCGGTCGACCTGCTCCAACGGCACGTAGAGCTTGTCGCCATCGGCATATTCCAGCAAAAAGTAGTCGCGTTCCTTGCCGCCCACTTCCTGGCGCGCAATCTCGCTAAAGAGCGCGATGCCGTGGGTGGCATGAACGACGTAGTCACCCGGCTTAAACGGGAAGGTGATCTGTGTAATGTCAACCTTGCGGCGGCTACGCGCGCGGTTGGCATCCATGCGGGCGTTGAGGTCGGCGATCGAGAACACGGCCAAATTGGCGTCGGGCACCACCACGCCCTGCGGCAGGGCCGCGTCCACAAAGGTCACACGCCCGCGCGAGATGGTGGGCACAGCGGCTCCGGCGGCAGCCTGCGCGGCGCCCGCCTCGAGCGAGCGGGCGTTGAGCGCGTCGGCGCGACGCTCGCGAATGGAAGCATGGGCCTCCTGGCGTGCGGCACGATCGGCGGAATCCGCCGCTGCCACGCGCACGCGGTCGCCGATAGCGCCGGCGTTTTCGGGCGCCGCGGTCAGCGATTCCTCAAAGGTAATGCCCTCGTCGCCAAAGGTGAGCTCCATCGACTCGCGCGCACCGCGGTCGGGGATGGCAAACACGCAGGCATAGCGCTTGCCCACGACCTCCTGAATGCGCGTCATAAAGCGATTGTCCGAGCCCGCAATGGCCGGCTGCTCAATCTTGAGCTCGGCCGTCACCGCACCGCCGGCACGAATGAGGCTCACGTAGTTCAGGCGCTGCTGGGCACCAAAATCGAGCTGTTGAGCGCGCACGTACAGACCGTCCAGGCGGTCAATCCCCGCCTCGCCGGCACGGGCCTCGATATCCTCGTAGGCGCGCAGGCAGTCGTCGAACAGCGAGCGCGGCTCGGACAGAACCACGAGTGCCTTGCCGCTCACGTGCGCCAACGGGCTTACGGTCTGGCCGTACATCACCGGCAAAAAGCGGTCGAGCTCGGGCGTGACGATACGCGCATCCACCATCTCGAGCAGCGCCGCCAGTTTGCTGTCGTCCTGGCTGGCGCGATAGAGCGCCACATGCATGTTGTGGACGGCCTCGTCGGTAAGCGCCAGCTCACGGCAGGGAAAGATCTCGATGCTGTCCTCATTGCCGATGGTCTGGCCCGTGGAGCTCACCATGCGGCGAATGCGATCGATCTCGTCGCCGAAGAACTCAATGCGTACGGGCGCCTTCTCCTGCGCGGGGAATACCTCGACGGTGTCGCCGTGCACGCGGAACAGGCCGGGCGCGTCGGCGGCGCCGGCATTGGTGTAGCCCATGCCCACCAGGCGCTGCGGCACCTCGTCAAAAGGAATCTCCTCGCCCACCGCAAAAGTGGTGGACTCCCAATAGCGACTCTCGACCGGCGGCACGCAACGCAGCAGCGCGCGGGCCGAGGCAACCATGATGCAGTTGTCGCCGCGCACGATGCGTCCCAGGGCCTCGCAGCGCTGAGCCACCACGGCGTCGTCGGGCGCCTGCTCGCGCCACGGATAGTCCTTGCGCTCGGGAAAACGGCACACGTGCGCCAGGCCCACGTAGGCGGCAAGGCTACGTGCGGCGCGATCAGCCGCATCCTCGCCACTCACAATGTAGACCGTCGGGCGCGGACGGCGCGCAAACTGGGCGGCCGCCGTAAGCGTGCGACCCGACTGCGACACGGCCAGCGTCACGTCCTCGCCGGCATCGAGCCCGGCCTCGACGGTCTGCAGTGCCTCGGCAGTGTAGAGCTGCGCGGCTATACGGTGAATGAGCATGCTGTTCCTCCGGCATTGCAACGCCAAAAGCCCGCCGGGGCAAGCTCGGCGGGTATGCGGCGGATTTCATTGCCTGTCATGGTAGCGCATAGAGAGGACTCCGGCTCAAGAGCAAACCCAGCCCCGCAAAAAACGCCAGACGAAGATGCGTTCCGCCCTACCCCGCTACGCGCACGCTGGGGCACAAATCTGCCAGCGGACACTCGTCACACTTGGGTTTGCGGGCGTCGCAGATCTCGCGACCGAAGGTGATCCACTGATGGTTGACCGACTCCCAATACTCGTGCGGCAAAATCTTGAGCAGATCCTGCTCGGTCTTGAGCGGCTCCTTGGCATGTGTCTTGGGACTCAACATCAGGCGATGCGCAATGCGGTTGACGTGCGTGTCCACCGCAATGCCCTCCACGATGCCATACCCCACGTTGAGCACGATGTTCGCCGTCTTGCGTCCCACGCCCGGCAGCTTCACGAGTTCCTTCATGTCGGCCGGCACCTCGCCGCCATAGTCGGCGACGATCATCTGCGCGGCCTCCACGGCGTGCTTGGCCTTGCTCTTATAAAAGCCGAGTGACTTGATGGTGTCTGCCACGTCAGCCACACTCGCCCCGGCCATGGCCTCGGGCGTGGGCCACTGGGCAAACAGCTTCGGCGTCACCTTGTTGACCTGCGCGTCGGTCGTTTGCGCCGAGAGCAACACCGCGATCAGCAGGCGGAAGGGATTCTCGTGGTCCAAAAAGCACTCGACCGGGCCATAGCGACGGTTGAGGCGCTCACACACCTCAACGGCGCGCTCGCGTTTGGCGGCATTGGTCTCGCGTGGCATAACGACTCCTCGGCTCAACGGCACAATAAACTTATGGGCACAATTGTCCCACGTCCGAGACGCTTACGCCTCCAAGAATGCGCCGGTCTGACGGCTCCACAGGCTCGCGTACTCGCCACCCGCCTCGACGAGCTGCGTATGCGTGCCGTCCTCGACAATCTCGCCATCGGCCAGCACCACAATGCGGTCAAGCGCCGCCACGGTGGACAGGCGGTGCGCCACCACAATGGAGGTGCGGCCGCGCATCAGATTCTCGAGCGCCTCCTGCACCAACGCCTCGGACTCGCTGTCCAAGGCAGACGTCGCCTCGTCGAGCACCAGAATCGGCGCGTCGGTTAGGATGGCGCGGGCGATAGCCACGCGCTGACGCTGACCGCCAGAGAGCTTGACGCCGCGCTCGCCCACCATAGTGTCAAAGCCACGGGGCAAGCGGTCGATAAACTCGGTCGCATTAGCCAAGCGAGCCGCCTCGCGAATCTGCTCATCAGTGGCGTTGGGACGACCGTAGGCAATGTTTTCGCGAATGGAGCGGTGGAACAGCAGCGCCTCCTGCGGCACGTAGGCAACCTGACGGCGCAGGCTCTGCTGCGTGCAGCGCGAGACGTCCTGGCCGTCCACGAGCACGCGGCCGCCCTGTACATCGTCCAGGCGCAACAACAACTTGGTGAGCGTCGTCTTGCCCGAGCCCGATTTGCCCACCAGGCCCACGCGCTGGCCCGCCGCCACATGAAGTGTCAGGTCATCGAACACGCTCTCGCCCGCCGCAGCGTCACGGTACGCAAAGCTCAGCTGCTCAAAATCAATCGCGCCCTCGGTCACTTTGAGCTCGGGGGCGTCCGGGTCATCTGCCACCAAACGTGGCTCGTCCAGCACGCGCGTCATCTCGGCCGCATCGCCGAGCGCGCGGTTGATACGCTGCATCATGGAGCTTACGTAGTTCAGGCGCATGGTGAGGTTATAGGTGTAGGTAAAGATCATGACGAGCGAGCCGGCCGAGATGCCAAACCACGCGTTGCCGCCCGCCACGAATACGCTCACCACGGCCATGGTGATGACGATAAGACCCGAGGTCGTAAAGTTGCGCTGCATCATGGCGTGCATCGAGACCGTCTCGGCATCGCGCGCGGCACGATCAGCGGCGTCGAACAGATCACGTTCAAAGTCCTCGCGCCCGCAGGTCTTGACGGCCAAGATGTTCGTGACCGCGTCGGAGAGCACGCCCGAGAGCTTGTTCTGCGCGGCGGACGTCGCGGCCGAAAGCGGCATGATGCGCTTGTACATAAGCCAGACAAACGCGATGTAGACGGCCATGATGCACACCAGGATCACGGTAAACGTCGGCACCACCGGGGCGAGCGCCGCCACCGTGCAGATGACCGAGGTGATGGTGGGGATGAGCGAATACACCGTCACGTCGACCAGCCCCGTATAGCCGCTCATAAAACGGCTCGTCTGGCTCACGAGCGATCCGCCAAAGCGGCTGGTGTGAAATGTCATGGATTGATTGGAGAGCGTGTCGAAGCACAGGCGCGCCAGGTGATAGTTGCCCGCAATCTCGAGCTTGTAGACGGTGTAGTCCTGCAGCTTGGAGAGGATTTGGCCCACCAGGTTAACGAGTACGAGCGCCAGGATATAGGGGCCGAAGACCTCAAACACCTGATCACCCGCCACGGGACCGGCTTGAACGCGGTCGACAATGAGGGCCATCACATAGGTATTGGCAAACGTCAGCAAAAAGATGTAGCCCGCCGACGAGAACACCGAGAGAAAGACAATCAGCGGCTGCGTGCGCGTGACACCCCAAAACCGCTGCAGCGTGCGGCGCACGGTGGAGCGTTTCAGCGGACTGGTGTTTCTCTGAGACATGGGCTTCCTTTCGCGTCTGATAGGGCGAAACGCCATTGTTGCACACTAAAGCGCACTTCAGGCAAGCGCGATGTGAAAGGCAGCGGGGTGCCCGCGTTTGCGCCGGTGCCCCGCTGCCTTGTTGCAATTAGTCCTCGTCTTCTTGGTCTGTGGAAAGGCCCGCGGGCGTGAGTCCCAAGATCTCATCGGCTTGGTCGGCGTCTTCCAGCGCGTCGATATCCTTGAGTTTGCGCTCCATGACGTTGGTGCGCGTGGTGATAATGCCCTCGACCGTTTTACCCGCGGTCTCGATCTGCTGCTGGGCGCGGCGCAGCGCCTTTTGATAGCGCGGCAGCTCGGCCTTGACGGCGGAGAGCACTCGCAGTACATCGTCGGTGCGTTTTTGCAGCCTAAACGTCTGGTAGCTCATCTGCAGGCTGTTGAGAATGGCCGCCATGGTGCTGGGGCCGGCAACGTTGACGTGATAGTCGCGGCCCAGGGTCTCGATAAGCCCGGAGCGGCTGACGACCTCGGCGTACAGCCCTTCAAACGGCACGAACATGATGCCAAAGTTGGTCGTTGCCGGCACACTCAGGTACTTTTCGCAAATGTCCTTTGCTTCGCGCTTGACCATGGTGTCGAGCGTCTTGCGCGCAGCCGCCACGGTCTCCGCATCGCCCGACTCCTGCGCGTCGAGCAAGTGCTCGTACGCGTCGCCCGGGAATTTGGAGTCGATCGGCAGCAGCACGGGATCGCCCTCGTCCACCGGCAGCTTGACGGCAAACTCAACGCGCTCCGAGGCGCCGGGCTTGGTGGCGACGTTTTCCAGATACTGGTCGGGCGTAAGGATGTCCGCCAGAATTGCACCCAGCTGCACCTCGCCCAAAATGCCACGCGCCTTCACGTTGCCCAGCACGCGCTTAAGGTCGCCCACGCCGGTGGCGATGGACTGCATGTCGCCCAGGCCCTTGTACACGGCCTCGAGCTGGTCGCTCACCTGCTTAAACGATGCCGACAGTCGGTCGTTGAGCGTGCGGGAGAGCTTCTCGTCCACCGTCGCACGCATTTGATCGAGCTGCACGTTGTTGTCTTTGCGGATGGCGCCCAGCTGAGCATCGACCGTTTCGCGCACCTTGTCCAGGCGATGCTCGATACCCTCGCGGTTGGCACCGAGCTGTTGGGCCGTCTCGCGGCGCAGGTCATCCATCCGGTCACCAGCTTGCGAAAACTCACGTGCGATGGTCAGGTAACGTTGCTGCTCCACGGCCGCATCTGTCGTCTGCTGCTGCGCGATGGCATTGGCCGTGCGGCGAGTTTCGGCCAGCGCGACGTTCAGGGCATCGAGCGCGTTGTTGGCCTGCTCGAGTGCTGCCAGCGTTTCCGCGCTACTGTCGCCACGCTCCCGCAACTCGGCACGCAGGCTCTTGAGCTGGAGGGCGCAAGCCACAGCAACCCCCACCGCCACCAAGGCGATCACAACAAGCACAATATCAATAGCAGACATAAACTCCGCCCAACAAACCCAATCGAGCACCAATCAAAACCGCGATCAATCTTACCCCGCCATACGCACCGGGCGCCCGGCCCCTTCTTGGGCGCCCCTCTCCTCCGCATATTCCATAATGCGGCGCGCCGTCTCCCTGCTCACCTTTGAGTCATCACCGGCTAAATATGCGTACACGTTTCCCTTATTCAGATTCAAATCGCGGCAGAGACCGTAGCGCGTTACACCCGATTCCTCTAGCGCTCCCAACGTTCTTTTTCGCATCAGGGCGTTGATTCTTCTGTCGGCCGCCGGCTTTTCCTTCGCCGCTCTATACGCGCGCCAAACGTTGGCATAACGGTTAGGGAGTTTGTCTTCGGCGCATAGAGATACCAGGCTACCCGTTTGGCCGTACAAGGACAAAACGCCTCGGTAACCCTCTTCCATCCACGAACCCTCGGATAAGCCCAGAACGTATTCGGCTTTACCCTGTGCCAAAGCGAGCAAAAACAGGGGCTCCGCCACGCGCGGCGCAACCGTCGTCGCTTGCTTAACCAGTTTTCTAAAACTGAGCGACTGCTGTCCGGATAGCTCTCGGCAATAGCCTTTTAAGAATCCCTCAAAGGTCAGATTCAACCGAGCACCTCCTTTTTGTATTGGCTGTATGCGCAGACCATCTCTTGATAACTCCGCTCCGAAGGCGACGACGCCAGCGCCTCGCCCTCGTCGAATATAAGCCGTTCGAGCAGTCCCCAATCAAGTCGGTCGACGAATGCCTGGCTATGAAGATCGATGATGTCGTTCGGACGGAAGGCATAGAGCTTCATTACCGCCAGGTCCTCCAAGGATGGCGTAAAGTACCTGATAAAGCGCGCCCCAATATCCAAGGGAATCAAACGATCTTCGTAATTGAACGGCATCTGATTACAATATGCCACCGCCATACCATTCACCTCGGGGTATCGAGCTATGATCTCGCGGAGGCACCTATCTGCCTCAAACACATCAATGTCATGTGTAACCGAACGATTCGTCACATCGTTTAGCATGAAGGCGCTTCCTCCCACCAATACAACGTTCGGCCTGTCGTCTCTTGGACCTATTTCCAGCTCCGCCTCTTCGTCAATGCCCAAAAGAGTCTGCTCTAAATCCTGCTTATACATAGCAAATCCTATTATTATTTATCTTCAATAATACTATTCAGTCGCACGACAGGACCCACAGGATGCAAGAATTCTGCTCGTGGCGATAATTCGTACACCCTGGAAGTCCTAATGTGACAAACGCTAACTCTCCCAGCCGGCGCGGATGGTTGTTGCGACGTCGCCTAGGCGCTGGCCCAGGGCTGACAGATGTTGGAGCACCTCGTTGGGCGATGCGCCGTTGAGGATGCACGTGAGGGCATACGACGCCAGAAAGATGGCCGCAAGCCCTAACGGGATGAGCACGATCATCGCCAATATGCGCAAGCGCTGGCCCACACGGCGACGACGCGCACGACGCTTGTCGAACGCGAGCTCCTGCGCATATGAATCTTGCTGTACGGAATAGGCCTCTGGCGCCGATTTACACCCGGGCACAGCTGCAGGTACAGCAGCGGGCACGACATTTTGCGCAAAGGGCTGGGCTGCCGCCCCTTGCATTTGCATCTCCATGAGTCGTTGCTGCTGACGCAGCATGCGCTCAGCTTGTTGCTGCGGAGTCTCAAGAAACAGGTCCATGTTGGCCTCCAAAATCGGAGCGTTCGACGCTTACGACCAGCATCCCGCACCGCCATGACCGCGACAACGCAATCGCCGGCAATAGCCACAAAGTTTCTTTTGCTCAAAAGCTGTCGAAAAGCTCAACAACTCCCCTACCAGCACTTTCTCTGAGCTTTTTTCGCCAGCAATCTTTTGGCCTTCCACCCTTACGCCAACTGACCAAAATCTAACCAAAAGCTTGACGAAAATTGTGGAGACCGGGACCCCACACAAAAAGTGCCGCCCCAAAGGGGCGGTACACAAACTTCTAATCAGCCTTACATGCCCGCGAGACCGCGGGCGGCGGTGGCGCACAGAAACGCCAAGGCTAGAATCACGAGCGAGCCCGCGATGTCTGCCAGCACGCCCATTGCACGGCGTTCAAACAACCAGCTCTCAAAGTGCGGGGCGACGTTGCGCCAAACACGCCACAGCAAGATGCCCATACCGATGACGCCCGGGATATTGAGCAGTAGGATCTCGGAGCACAAAAGACCGATCAGGTTACCGGCGGCAAAGCCCGCATCACCCTCGCAGTATTTGCGGTAGACCATATACAACATGTACGCCACGAACGGCTGCAGGCACGCAGAGATAAACGTAACCACCATCGAGGGGTCCTGAGAAAAGACATCGGTGAGTTTATCGACACTCGTGGCGTCCTTCGAAGCTAAGAATAAACCGATAACCACAAGGGGCACCACGCCCAAAATTACCTCGACCAGAGTAAACAACTTGGCAGTCAAATCCTCACTAGCCGAATTCAAATGAGGCGCCCACTCAGGATGAGCATGCGCGCCGACTTTCTTGTCCTTCTCAGCACGATCGGCCTTTTTACCCTCGGCAACCCGACGACCAGGATCCTTGCGAGTTCCCGCCGCAGCAACCCGAGCTCGAGACTTCTTGCCCATAAAAAACACCCCATCAGGTAGTAGATAAACTAAAAGTCGCTACCCAGTGTACCCCACCCATGAACAGCGCCGTCCCAACCAGTCCCCATACAAAAACGTGCCGCCCCAAAAGGGGCGGCACACAAACTTAGTTATCAGCTTTTCTGTAGCGAGCACGCAACGAACCAAAGCGGGCCGGGAGGGCCGGACTACCTTCCCTCAACGCGACCCTGCGAAGCCGTGAGCGAGGAGGGAAGGTAGTCCGGCCCTCCCGGCCCAGCTCACGCCAGCGCCAAGCGCTAGTAGTTCACCACCTGCTCCTCAAAGTACGCCTTCGGGTGGTTACACACCGGGCACACCTCAGGCGCCTCGGCACCAACGTGCAGGTGCCCGCAGTTCAGGCACTTCCACACCTTCACGCCCTCACGCTCAAACACCTCGCCCGACTCGATGCGCTCGACGAGTTTGTTGTAGCGCTCCTCGTGGGCCTTCTCGACGGCGGCGACGCCACGGAACTTCTCGGCAATCTCGGCAAAGCCCTCTTCCTCGGCGGTCTTGGCAAACTCGTCGTACATCGTGGTCCACTCGTAGTTCTCGCCTGCCGCGGCATCTCGCAGGTTGTCCAGAGTACCCGGAACGGCACCGTCGTGCAGGTACTTAAACCACAGCTTGGCGTGCTCGGACTCGTTGCCCGCCGTCTCGGCAAAAATATTCGAGATCTGAACGTAGCCGTCCTTTTTGGCCTTGGATGCATAGTAGCGATACTTGGTGTGTGCCTGGGACTCACCGGCAAAAGCGGTCTCGAGGTTCTTCTTGGTTTGGGAATTCTCAAAATCCATAGGTGTACTTCCCTTCAACGCATGCCGCCCACAGACTTTGAGCGGCCTTGCTTTAAGGATGCCCTCATGCCGAGAATTTAAACCTTACAATCCCGTTCTTCAGATTCGAGTGAGCTACACACTCAGCCAACGATCGCCCTCGGAGCCGCAAAAGCCCTCGCGCTCCAGATCGGCAAGAATGCTTGCGACCAGCTCGCGCTCGACCGGCTCTCGGCCGGCTGCCGTCTCCATCTCGTTAACGCCTGCAACGGCTTCATCGAGCGTAATACCTGCCGGTTGCCCATCGCGCGCCGCCAGCAGCATGCGCACAATGTGGGCGCGCTTTTGGCGACGCGAGCCCTCAAACTTGGACTGACGACTATAGCCCGCCGACCGCCTGGACGGATTGGGCAGCGTCTTTTTAAGATACGCGCCGTAATCCAGCAACGCGTAATACCATGCGCGCGGCGTGTCGGCATCGTCTTGAGGCACGGCAAAGGGCGCAATCTCATCCGCCGCCGCACCAGGGGCCGCCGGACAGGCGGCTTGAATCAGCGGCACCAGCTCGCGATCGGGAACGGCCGGCACATCGGGAAAGAAATGATGCAAAAAGACCGTGCGCACATTGGTCTCTAGATACACGCCTGGAAGATCAAACGCAAACGAACGGATGCCCTGCGCCGTTGCCGGGCCAATGCCGGGCAGAGCGACCAAGTCACGCGTCTCACGCGGAAACTCCCCGTCCCAGTCCTCTACAACGCGCTGAGCGGCCCCATGAAGCGCCAGAGCGCGTCGGTTGTAGCCCATGCCCTGCCAAGCGTCCAAAACATCGGAAGGCGCGGCCTGGGCAAGCGCCTGCACAGTCGGAAAACGATCGAGCCACACCGGCATGCGCGCCTCCACACGCGGCACCTGCGTTTGCTGCAGCATGACCTCAGAAAGCCAAATGATGTACGGATCGCGTGTGCGGCGCCACGGAAGGTCGCGATAACGCAGGACCCCTTCCGAACGAATCATCGAACGAAAGGGGTCCTGAATCATGGCTATGCTCCTTATGCGGCGCTATTCCTCCCGGTAAGCGCACGCGCAGGTGGCGTACTCGGGAAACGCTTCGCGGTCGGCGAACTTGGGATCGACGGCCGGGAACTGGCGGTGAGCGACGATGTCGCCGAGCGAAACGGAATCGAGGTAGTCGCGCATCAACGCCTGGGCTCCGGCCCACAGGGGATGATAGCAGCACGCGCCCATGCGCGCACAGTCACCATCGGGCGCGGTGCAATCGTTCATAACCATAGGACCCTGAACGGCCTCGACGACCTGGCGGATAGTGACGTCGTCCGGACTGACCTTGAGACGCATGCCACCGTGGACGCCACGCAGGCTCTCCACAATACCGGCCTGGACCAAACCGTGCTGAATCGAGCGGGCAAACGAATACGGGACATTGACCTCTTCGGCAGCGGTGCGAACAGAAAGCAAACGCTCCGGATCCTCGGCAAGCATCGCCAGCATGCGAAGGGCGTAATCAGTCTTCCTCGATATGTCCATTTTTCCCCTTTCAAGGAATACGAACAGCTCGAACGAGCTCCGGGGCCGAGCTTGTGTCGAGACGCTAAATGACCGCCAGGACATCCAAATGGTAAATCGGATATCCACTGAGTGCCGCGCTTGGAGCGAAATGCATCAGATGCGGCGCACAGTGCAATTTAGTATAACCTAACCCCCTGTCTCGTAGAACAGGTGTTGCGCAACAAAGCTGTTGTTCAGACAGATATACTCATTAGATTTTACTTGCGTTCCCGAAGGCGCGGGGGTTCTGGGCGAAGATGCACCAGGGCGATCGTTCTATCAAAACAAAGTGCATCAAACGCAAAAAGCCACGTCCGAAGACGTGGCTTTAATTGCGTTGGCGGGAAGTACGGGGCTCGAACCCGCGACCTCCGACGTGACAGGCCGGCGCTCTAACCAAACTGAGCTAACTCCCCAGGCAGACGTTCGCGTTTGTTTCCGCTCGCGTGCGCTGCGGGGATTAGTATACACAGAAGTCTGTCCGGCGCGCAACAACTTTTTTGAAAAATTTTTTGGGGCCATCCGGGAGGGCTTCCGGGGCCGAGGGCGGGGGTTAAGTTTGCTGCTCTACAGTCCTGCGCAAGACGGAAAGCACATTAAGTGCTTTCCTTTGCGTGCGGAACTCGCGACAAACTTAACCCCCGCCCTCGGCCCCGGAAGCCCTCCCTGCCGTCACTTTGTTCGAGCCGTTGTTGTTGCTCGCCGCTTCGCGGCTCGGCGGCCCCGTTCTCCGCGGCGGGGTTGTCTAAGGTTCTTGTTGAAGCTCGGCCATTGGCTCAAATGGAAACGGGGGACGCATCTGCATCCCCCGTTTTTGTTGTGATTACTCTAGGTCAATAAAGTTAGTGCTTAGGATCTTGCCGTCTTTTACTAGCATTCTGGCCATGGTGGGGCCTCGGGTGCCTCTGGGGTAGCTGGCGCTGCCCGGGTTGAGGACTAAGCAACGGCCCACTTGGGCTTCTTTGGTTACGTGGGTGTGGCCGTTGATGGCTACGTCTACGGATCCCACCGGAAGGTCTTCGCGGTAGTGGGCTACGGCGAATTTGAGGCCTTCGTAGGTAAAGAGCGCAAGACGGTCTACATCGGGACCGTAGTCGCGGTAGTAATCGTTGTTGCCCAGTACGGCCCGCACGGGGGCGATGGTGCATAGGTGCTCGTAGTCTATCTCTGACGTGAGGTCGCCGGCGTGGATGATCAGGTCTGCGCCCTCAAGCTCATCCAAGAGCGCAGGCGAAAGATAGCCGTGGGTGTCCGAGATGATGTCGATGCGCTTGGCGCTTGCACTGTTCATGGGATCCCTTCCGCAAAAAAACGATTCGGCAGATACATACAAAAAAGGCCCCACAACTCCGCAGACGATGGGTCTACAGGGCTGCGGGGCCAGTGTACTAGAGACTCAGAGCCTTCTTGAGCGGCACGACGCGGCGGCGCGAAACCGGCACGCGTTCGTCGACGCCCGTAATGCCCAGCTGGA
The DNA here is from genome assembly GCA_902493515.1 of uncultured Collinsella sp. Lineage (GTDB taxonomy): Bacteria > Actinomycetota > Coriobacteriia > Coriobacteriales > Coriobacteriaceae > Collinsella. The sequence goes on along the minus strand of CABUPE010000001.1, from coordinate 61,962 downwards.
TGGCGCCCGAGGGCACCGTCTCCACATCCGTGACGCACGCCAAGTTGACGATATAGCGGCGGTGAACACGGAAGAAGCCAAAGTCGCAGAGCTTGGCCTCAAACTGCGCCAGCGAGGTCGTCGACAAAAAGCGATCATCGACGGTATAGATGCAGGAGTAATCGTCCTTGGCCATGATAAAGCGAATGTCGTCCACGGGAATGAGCACCTTGCGGCCGCCCTTTTCCACCGGGATACGCTCGATGGTCACCTTGCTGTCCGTAACCGGCTTGGCGCGTTGCATGACCTTCTCGATCGCGCGATCCAAGCGAGCTTCCTCGACCGGCTTCATCAGATAATCGACGGCATCCACGTCGAATGCCTCGACCGCATGGTCACTATACGCAGTCACAAACACGATCGCCGGCGGATTTTTGAGCTTATGCAGCGCCTCGGCAAGTTGCAGGCCCGAGGCACCGGGCATCGAGATATCGAGAAACACGACATCCACGCGACTTTCCATAAGCATCTCGATGGCGGAGCGGACGCTCGACGCCTCCGTGATCGTGCCGATCTTGCCCGTTTGCTCGAGCAGGAAGCGAAGCTCCGAGCGAGCCGGCGCCTCATCATCCACAATCATCGCACGCAGCATAGGGATAAAACCTTTCGTCAACTAACTACGCCGGGCATCCGTCGCATGACGTTGAGCCCGTAGCCTTTTATTTTACTCTTGAATGTCAAAGATGCTCTCTGACAAATCAAGATGAAGGAGCACTTTGGTGCCCTTGCCCGGCGCCGATTCGACACGCGTATAGGAGTGCGGCCCATAAAAGCGATGGATGCGCTCCGAAATATTGTGCATGGCCACACCGGCGCCGCCACCCTGGGGAGAACTGGCGTCGGGACGGGCAGAACGCTCGTCAAACAGTCTGGCGGCGGTACCCTCATCCATGCCCACGCCATTATCGGCCACGGCAATCAAGATTGCATCCTCGCCGTCTTGGTGAACGGTCACGTCGATCCTCAGGGCGTCGTCATCGCCCATACCATGACGTACGGCGTTCTCGACAATCGGCTGGATCACGAACGCCGGCACCAGCGTATCTTCCACGTCCTCGGACACATCGAACGTCGCAAGCACGCGGTCCTCGCCAAAGCGGGCCTTCTCAAAGGTAAGGTAGCGCTTGGTCTGTGCGACCTCGCGCGAGACCGGAATAAGCGATCCCGAGTTGTCGAGCGTGACACGATAGAACGATGAGAACTCACGAAGCAGTTCGCGGGCCCGCAGCGGGTCGGTGCGCGTAAACGATGCAATGGTGTTCAGCGTGTTGAACAGGAAGTGCGGGTTAATCTGCGCCTGCAGCGCACGCACCTCGGCGCGCGCCGTGAGTTCCTTTTGCACCTCGAGCTCGTGGATGGCGAGCTGTGTGGACAAGATCTCGGCAAAGCCCGAGGCAAGCGCATACTGGGTACGGTCGACGGCGCGCGGGGTCTTGTAGTAGAACTTGAGCGTGCCGACGGTACGATCGCCCACCTTGATGGGGGCGATAATGCCGGCGGGGACTTGGTTGTGCGAGCCGTCCGAGCCCACGACATCCACCATACGGTTGAACGACTGCACGATGCCATGTTCGATAACGTAGCGTGTGGCAAGCGTGTGGATGGGAGAATCTGGCAGCAGTTTTTCCTCAAACTCGCCCGCGCAGGCAAGCACGTTGTCCTCGTCGGTGATGGCCACCGTCATGGCGCGCGTCTCGGGCAAAATGCGCCGGCACACCAAACGCGCCGACTCCTGCGTCAGACCGCCCTTAATGTCCTCGAGCATGGCCGAGGCCACCGAGAGCGTCTCCTCGGTGTACTGGGAGCGCACCGAATCGGGATTGAGCGTCAAAAAGATAAAGATGCACAGAAAGATGCACAGCAGCGCGCAGGCAATCACCGTGGCGATCGGCTCGATACCGGTCACCAAGGCAAAAATAAAGTACACCAGCACGCAAATGGCGCAGGCAACGGCAATGATGCGAAAGATTGATATTGAACTATCGCGCTGGGCGCGGCGGTCGATCATTCGGCCCCCTCCAGGATACTGATCAGTTGTGCGTCACGCCAAAGCCCGTCCATGATCTTGGGCCAAAAGCTCTGGAAACGCAGATAGCTTGCAGCGTTTTGGCGCGCATAGGCCTTTGCCTCGCCGATACCATGGCGCCAGATGCGCAGGTAGCCCTCATGCTCGCGGGTAAACACGCTGCGGACCATAGCGGTCTTGCGCACGCGGTCGTCGAGCTCGCGCGAAATCCACGGGCCCGGGTAGGGCATGAGTGATGCCGCCGTAACGGGAATGAGCTCCTTTTGATGCGCGGCGAATGTCAACTTGGCCCGTTCGTAGTACCAACGGTATACATCCTGCATAAAGCGCGGTGAGCGCTTTTCGGACTCCGGAGGCAGATGGCGCACGGTCCACTCGTTATCGAACCACACGTCGTAGCCAAACATGCGCATGTTAAAGAGGTAATCCAAGTCCTCGCCGCGGGTGATAAACGGGTCAAAGGCCACACGCGTAAAGGCGCGGGCGTGCAGGGCCATCAGGCCGCCACACACGTAGTTGGAGCGCGAGATGCGGGTGCCCGAGAGCGCCTTTTTCATCCAACGGTTGAACTCGATGCGCTTGGTCCACCAACGATGGCAGATGCCCGCCTTGTCCGTGGGAGCCAGCGGTGAGCCGTCGCGATCGTAGAAATAACCGCTCTTGACCAAGATCGGCAAGCCCTGACGCGTCTGCTGCCCCAACGCATAGGTCGCGCGCTTCATAAAGTCGGCGTCGATGACAGTCTCATCGTCATCCAAAAAGATAACCGCGTCATGCCCCAGCACAGCGGCACAGGCTAGCCCCATGTTGCGGATGGCACCGTAGCCTCGCAGGCTCACGCACTCGCCCGAACCCTTGGGCGCGATCTGAGCAACCCGGTCTGCAATGCGCGAGGCCTGGGTGTTGGTGACAACGGTGACCTTGAGCGTGGGATGCGCGTCGACAATCTCGCGCACGTGCAGCGACACATCGACTGTGGCAGAAACGGGACAGACCACCAAAAGGATGATGCGAGGGATGTCACGTACCTGCTCAAGCGAGGCCAGGCAGCGGTCGAGTTCGGGATTGTCGGCGTTGAGTCGCGTCGAATGGTCATAGGTGCCAGGGGCGTTTGCGCAAGCGTCATCGCCCGCCCAATACGTTGGAATCACGACTGTGGCGTTCATGCCTTACCCTCCCTGCAACACAAAAACGGGACGCCGCCAAACACAGGCGACGCCCCGCGACCTAGCTGATTCCATCATACCCACTTGGGCAAATCATTGCTCGCAAGTCGCAATGTTTATTGCGGATAACCCCAAAAGAGTACCGTGGACAGGCACAATAGCCGCTCGCTCCTATGCGGCATGCTCTGCCGCCCGAGTCATGCGGGACAGGCGGACCAGCAGCATAAAGCCAACGATCAGCAGCACGCCAATGGAAAGGACGCCCAGCGACGGGTTGCCGGTCAGCGAGGTGACGACCGACACTAGGAAAGTGCCCATGACGCTTGCATAACGACCGAAGATGTCAAAGAAGCCGTAGTACTCGTTGGACTTTTCCTTGGGGATAATGCGGCCAAAGTAGCTACGGCTGAGCGCCTGCACGCCGCCCTGGAACAGGCCGACCATAATGGCAAGCACCCAGAATTCAAAGGCGGTCTTTAGGAAGAACGCGGCGAACAGCACAATGCCCATATAGGCGGCGACTGCCACCAAGATCATGTTGAGCGTGCCCACGCGTCCGGCAAGCTTGCCGTAGATGATGGCGGACGGAAAGGCCACGAACTGCGTGACGAGCAGCGCCAGGACCAACTGGGTCGAATCGATGCCCAAGGCCGATCCGTAGCTGGTTGCCATGGAAATGACCGTGTGCACACCGTCGATATAGAAGAAGAACGCGATCATGTAGACCAGCACGGTCTTGTTGTGGGCGATCTCGCGCATGGTGTGTCCGACCTCGGAGAACACACCGCCCACGATGTGGCCGATGGTGTCCTCGGGACCGCGCTCGCGACCGTACTTTTGCTTATAGGTGCGAATGAGCGGCAGGGTAAAGATGAGCCACCAGGCACCGGTGATGATAAACGACAGACGCGTTGCCAGCATGGTGGGGACACCAAGAGCGGGGCCACCCATGATGAGCGCCAGGCAGATGACGAACGGCACGGTGGAACCGATGTAGCCCCAGGCATAACCCGAGCTGGACACGGCGTCCATGCGCTCGTCGGTGGTAATGTCGGGCAGCATGGCGTCGTAGAACGTCATAGAAGAGTTAAGGCCGATGGTGCACAGCACGTACACGGTCAAAAATGCCATGGCGGACATTGGGATAGCCTGCGCCAGGCAAAGCACCAGGCCCGTGAGGAAGAAGCCCAAGAAGAACTTGATCTTGTTGCCGGCGTAGTCGGCAAGCGCGCCCAGAATGGGCATGAGCATGGCGATGACCAGCGAGGCAATCGTCTGCGCATTGCCCCAGGCGACCACCAGGTCGGCCGAGGAAGCGCCGGTATTGATGGCGTTAAAGTAAATGGGCACCACCGAGGTATTGAGCAGCACGAGGGCCGAATTGCCCACATCATACATAACCCAGTTACGCTCGAGCTTGGTGTATTTCATGGACAGGGACCCTTCGTATTCGCCCGATATGCAGTTAGATCATCGTACCCCAATTGTCCAGAACCGCCGGTAAGGATTCGGCAAAGGGGCACGCACGAGCCCTATTCCTCGCGGTCGAACTCCTCATCGGCATTGAGCACGCGACCGCTGTAGTTGACGTGACTGGTCACGGCATCCATGTCACCGGTCTCGATAAAACGTGCGACCGTGCACTCGTAATCGACCAGCGCGCGATCAAAGACCTCGGGGAAACTCTCGTTCGAGACCTCGTCGGTAAAGGGATTCTTCCATGTCAGATGGCCCAGGTTACCGGTGCGCTCGGGCAGCTCCGTCGTCACGCGATGGGCAAGGCCGTCGAGCAGCGAGTAGTCGTGCACCAAGCCCTCAACCAGCGAGATCGCGCGCGTCTTTGCGGAGCCGGCCGGCTCAATCGCGCGGTAAAGTCGCTGCATATTGGCAACGGCAGCACCGTACTCCCCCGCCGGAATGTCAATGCCATACACGCGTCCGGCAACATAGCTCATCAGCACGCCGGCCACGCGATTGATGCGATCGGTGGTGACGATCTCGCCCGCCGGCGGGTAATCGTCGACCGTAGCGCCATCGCGTTTAAGCTGCAGCATCAGTACATCCAGGTCGCTCTCGATCACGGCATGGACCTGACTGCTCGAATCCTCAAGCTCTGAGTCGGATTCCACGATGCCAAACTGCTGCTCATAGACAAAAGGATGGGCGTTGCGGTCGAGCACGTAATGAGACAGCAGGCCCAGCGCAAAGGCACGACCCAAGCTGGCGTCGCGCGGCAGCAGATGCGACACGCCGTCGCGCAGGCACGCGAACTGGCGAGACATGCGCGACCGATGCATGACCTGCGCCAGCAGCGTGCAGTCGGAAACACGCGGTGTCAGAATGTGAAAGAAAAACGGGTCGGGGCCTTGGTTGCCCAAGATAAAGGCAATGCGCTCTTCATCGGACGTGATGACGCCCTGCGGAAGACGGTCGATGCTTTCCTCGCCAAACAGATGATGGGTGATAAGCGCGGGCATAATGATCCTTTCGATTTCATTCGATGCCACCCATTATGCCCACCGCGCGCCCATGCCAAACCCGCGATGGTAAACGACGGCACGCAAGCCTCTTACGCAAGCCCCAGGTGCGACTTGACCTCGGCAGCGCGACGGCGGGACACGGGCACCGTCGAGCTCACGCGGTCGAGCCTGAGCTCCATCAACCCCGTGGAGCCAATCTCAACATTGTGCACGTCTTCCAAATTGACCAGATAGCTGCGATGAACGCGAATAAAGCCCTCGGAGGCCAGGCGCCGCTCGAGCGAAGAGATCGACTCATTGATCAGGTATGTTCCCTCGGCGCAGACGGCGTTGCAAAAATCGGCACGCGCCTCAAAGTAGCAGACATCCGCCACGGGAATGAACACCTTTTTGCCCCCGCGGTCCACCGTCAGACGCAAAGGCTGGCGCGGAGCATGGATAACACGACGGGCACCCAAGGCTGCCTCGATCTTGTCGAGTGCCTTTGACAGGCGTGCGTCCTCGACCGGCTTGACGACATAGTCGACCGCATCGAGGTTATACGCATCGGCGGCAAACTCGGCAAACGCCGTCACAAACACAACCACCGGCGGCGTCTTTAGGTTCTGCAGCGTCTCGGCAAGCTCAATTCCCGAGCGACCGGGCATGGTAATGTCTAAAAACAGCACGTCGGGCTTATTCGACAGAATCGACTCCACGGCTTCGGTGACATTGCCCGCCTCGGCAATCTGACCCACACGCATATCCTTTTCCAACAGATAGCGTAGCTCAGCCCTAATTGGAGGCTCGTCATCAACCACCAAGATGTTCCAGCCTTCGGACATATGTGCTTCCCCTCTTTTTCTCTCAATCCAACCGCGTACTACGCCGTCAACGGCGCGGGCTCATGCGGCTCGCCGTTCAGCTCGACGATGACCTGCGTTCCCACGCCCTCCTGGGACTTCACGCGCATGCCGGAATCTTCTCCGTAAAAGAAATGGATGCGCTGAAGCACGTTGAAGAGCGCCAGGCCGCAACCTCGCTTGACGGAGCCGTCGGCGGTAATGCTCTCGGGCTCCTCTCGGCGATGTTGCTCAAACAGATGCGCGCAGACCTCTTCGCTCATACCGATGCCATCGTCCTCGACGATGATCTCCAAACCGTCATCGGTCTCGAAAGCCCTAACATGAATAGAAAGCGGCTCGGTCTCGCGCTGCGCGTGCTTGATGCAGTTTTCGAGCAACGGCTGCAAGATAAACGGCGGCACCATGCAATCGCGCACCTCAAAGTCGATATCGACCGAGACGCGCAGACGGCCGTCGCCATAACGAGCCTGCATAAGATTGATATAGCGAGTGCCCTGCTCCACCTCGTGCTCGAGCGTTGTGAGGGTATCGGAATCAGAAAGCGTCTGACGGTAGTAATTGGAAAAGTCGATCAGCAGCGACCTGGCCTTGTCCGGCTCGGTACGTACGAGCGACACGATGGTGCTGATGGTATTGAATAGAAAATGAGGATCGACCTGCGATTGCAAGGCGCGCAGCTCCACGCGGGCCGTAAGCTCGTCCTGGCGCTCGAGCTCAAAGCTTGCAAGCTGCGTGGAAATGAGGTCGGCAAAGCCCGAGGCAAGCGCCGTCTGGCGCATATCGATGCTGCTCAGACGGGGATAATACAGCTCGAGCGTGCCCACGCAATGCCCGCGCACGGTAAGCGGTGCGACAATACCGGCGCGCAGGCGCGGAAAGTAGCCACCCGTCTCGGTCGAGGCATCGCGCGAGAACACGCTTTGCTCACCGCTGTTAATCACATTGAGCGTGGTCCGCAGCACCACCGGGGTGCCCGCGGGGCATTTTGCCGAGTCCTCGCCCCAGCTTGCCAACACCTGCTTGCCGTCGGTAAAGCAGATGGCAGAGGCGATAGTTTCGGACAGGATGATCTTAGAGGCGCCCAGGGCAGCTTCGGGCGTAAGGCCGCGCGACGTGTAGGCGAATATTTTCGACGCGATGGCGAGCGTGCGGTCGGTAGCGCTCGATGTGAGGTCGTCGGGAACGACAAAGACGTACGAGAAGAAGAAGCACAGCATGACCAAGCCGGCAATGACGACAACGGCCGGAACGGGATTGGGATTATCGGTTAGATCCCAGATGAGCAGCAGGATAAGCAGCGGAACGACAATACCGAGCAAGATGGCTTGAACCACATGCTGAGCGGTACGAAAGACCTTGGTAGAGTTGTAGCTCTTGCCCAGAATCAGCCTATTGAGATCCACTGTCATCTCCTTCCCACTGACGCACCCCATAGCAATAAAGAGGGCCGCAAGCGACCCTCTCCATTGCATTATGCAATCAAATACTGTATTTTACATCAAGCCATCGATGAACGGTAGCTTAGGCGCTGTACTTGTTTGCCTCGCCGAAGGTACCAGCCTCGACAATCCAGCCGTCCTTCATGATGACGTCCATGTTGTCGGTGTTGAGCACGTGGATGTCGGCGGCGACGTCACCGTTGACGACCAGCAGGTCGGCGCACTTGCCGGCCTCGATGGAACCGGTCTCGTCCTCGATGTGGCACATCTTGGCACCGTTGAGGGTGGCACAGGTGATGGTCTCGACCGGGGTGAAGCCGATCTTGTCGACGAACTCGTACATCTCCTCGATGGAGCAGGTGCCGTACGGGGTGACGAAGGAGAAGGAGTCGGAGCCGATCGTCATGACGACGCCGCGCTTCTTGGCCTCGCGCAGGCAGTCGTAGTTGCGCTGCAGCTCCTTCTCGACCAGGGTGCCCTCGTACTTGTCGTGCAGCTCGGGGACGTAGACGGGCGGATAGGTGGCGTACCAGGTGGGCAGGAAGGCGATCGTCGGGGTGAAGAAGGTGCCCTGCTCGGCCATGAGGTCCATGGTGCGCTCATCGATATCGAAACCGTGAATCAGCTGCTCGCAGCCAAAGCGAACGGAATCGTAGGCAGCGGCGTGGTTGTTGTAGCAGTGGCTCCACACGGGGATACCGACCATCTTTGCCTCTTCGACCACGGCCTGGATCTCCTCGGAGCAATAGTGCTGGTCGCGACCGGAGTCCCAGCGCCAGATGCCGCCACCGGTAGCCCAGATCTTGATGGCATCGGGGTTCTCGCGCAGGCGACGACGGACGGCCTTGCGCAGATCCCAAGGACCGTCGACTTGATCGCCCCAGGGGTGCGATTCCTTGTTGAGCTCCTGGCTGCAGTGGTGGGAGTCGCCGTGGCCGGCAACGCGGCAGAAGCCAAGGCCGGTGGCCAGAACGCGCGGGCCCTTGAAGACGCCCTTGTCGATGCAGTCACGGATCTGGATACCAAAGCGGCCGATCTCGCAGACGGTGGTGAGGCCGTGGGTGAGGCAGTCGTAGGCCTGCTTGACTGCGACAGCCTGCTTCTCGAGGAGCGGCTGCATGACCCAGTCGGTGTCATCGTCGGTCAAGTTGCCCGAGAAGTGCAGGTGGGTGTCGATCAGGCCGGGAAGGACGGTCTTGCCGGCGGCGTCGATAACCTCAACGCCCTCGGGAAGGTCCTGCATAGCACCGGCGTACTCGATCTTGCCGTTGTCGTCGACGAGAACGAGGGAGTTCTCGACCGGCTCGGCACCGGTACCGTCGATGAGCTTACCGCCAACGATTGCATACTTAGTGGACATGGTTCCTCCTTATGGATCCATATAGTGGGCGAGGCCGTGTTGGGTTAAGGCCTCACAAAGCTACCCAAGTGGCGCCGGGTTCGGTGCGCGGAAGAGAGGGTCCCGCGCACCTGATCCGCCCCGGCTAGGCGTTACTTTTTGCGGGAATTGGTGAAAGCCATGAGGGCCAGGCCAATAGCCAACCAGCCGATCACGATGCTCCACTCCACCATGTTGAGGGAGGCGGGAGAGAACGGAATCACGAGCAGGCCGATGATGATGGCGCAGGCAGCGATAGCGAGGGAGATGCCAAACTTGCCGCCGGGCACCTCGTAGGGACGAGGCAGGTCGGGCTCGGTGAAGCGCATACGCAGGCAAGCGAGGGCGACCATGCCGCAGGAGAAGATGAAGGCGAGAGCCGACACGTTGGTCAGAGGGATGAGCATGTTCTTGCCCAGGAACGGACCGACGACGGTGATGACGCCCAGAACGACGCAGGCGAGCTTGGGAGCGCCGGACTTGGGGTCGACCTCGGCGAACTGCTCGGGCAGCTGGCCCTTGCGGCCCATGGCGAGCATGATGCGGCTCGTGGCGCCGTAGAAGGAGTTCATCGGACCCATGGGTCCAAGCGTGGCGATGACGAGCATGGCCAGGTACAGAAGCATGTTGATGCCCTTGAGGCAGGCAAGCGCGGGAACCGGGCTCTTAACAAACTCATGCCAGTCGAGGATGGTGCCGAACGAGTAGATGCAGACCATGTAGAAGCCGCCAGCGGCCAGCAGGGCCAGGGAGATGATCTTGCCGAACTTGTTCCAGTTGAGGCCCTCGGCTGCTTCCTCAGCCTGCTGAGGAATGGTGTCGAAGCCGGCGTAGAAGAACGGGGTCAGAACCAGGACCGACACGATGCCGGCAAACAGGCTGGTGCTCTCGGTAGCGGCCTTGCCGCCGCCAGCGCCGGTGACCTGGGAGAACACGGGCATGGCGTTGTCCGGCGAGCCGGTGAACAGCGAGACGCCCATGGCGAGCAGCATGCCGCAGAGCAGAGCCTTGGTCAGGAAGGCCTGGAGTTTGGCGGCCGAGCTGGCACCGCGGAAGTTGAGGAAGATGACGTAGACTGCAAAGCCGAGCGCGATCAGCGTCGGGAACAGGTAAACGTCGGCCCCCAGGATGGTGTAGAGCTTGATGGCGCGCAGCCACTCAAGGCCGGGCAGGCTACCGAACATCTCGGACACGAGGGTCGAAATGGCAATGGCCTCCCACGGGCACAGGATGCCGTTGCCCAGGGCCAAAAGCCATCCGGTGATGTAGCTCAGCGTACGGCCAAAGCTACGATCGACATACTCGACGATGCCGCCCGAGATGGGGATAGCAGCCGTGAGCTCACCGAAAACAGCTCCGACGGGCACGAGGAAGATTGCACCCAAGAGGAATGCGATCATAGCGGGAACGGGACCGCCGCCCACGACCATCCAGTCGCCGACCTGCAGAACCCAACCGGTACCGATGATGGCACCGAAACCGATGGTGAAGAAGTTCCAGAGCGAAAGCGTTTTCTTCATGCCGCCGTTATCCTCGACTGCAACTTCTGCGTTCTTGTCCGCCATTGTTCCCCTCCTTTCCTTTTTGACGCCCCTTGACGTCACCCCTTGCGCGGTCTGTTTTGCCGCGCGCTTTTATTTCGTGGCTTTAAGATACGACCTTGGCACAGCAGCGCCGCTTGTAGCTCGACCGAAGGCAGAACTGCAAAACGAGCGGCGCCGTTTTTGGGACGAACGGCGGGAGACGTCATTCGTCTTGGACGCTTTCATCTTGTCTGCTTTTGAATACCTGTTGCCGTGACGCTTGGCGCGCGGCGCGGCAACGTTCATACCATTTGTCAGGCTTTTGGCGCACATACCCATGTGTCGTGCATCTTTTTATGTAGGATAGACAAGTTACACATGAGGCAAGGTGATTCGAATGGCATACGGATACAATGACGGCGACCAACGGCCACAAAGCGTGCGCCTTGCCGGCCGCACCATGCCAACGCCCAGAAGCACCTCCGACAACGACAACCCGCAGCGCCCCCAAGAGCAGCTCGGGGCTTCTTCGCGGCAGCAAAGCCGTACCGTGCAGCAGTCAGACCGCGTGAGCACGAGCACACGCCAACGCCAGACCGACGCATCGCAGCCACGCCGCTACGATCGCCGTACGACCGACTACAACGTCAAGCGCTCCTTTTCGCGACCTCAACGCGATCGCGGCAATTCCGCCCCTCACCCCGCGTCGCACACCACAAGCCACGCGCTTCCGGCCCGCCGCCTACGCCTTGCGCTTTGCTCCATCGCCGCCTGCCTCGTCTTTGTGTTTTTGGGATCCTGTATCTCCCACGGGTCAGCCGGTCTTGAGCCCACTGCCGAGGACAAGCTGCTTGAAGCTCCCGTCGCGCCCGGTTACTCCTTTGCGTTCTCGACCCCACGCTCGCAATGGCAGGCCGGCACCATGCCCCACATCTACCAAATTGACCCCGCATGGTCGGAGCTGCCCTATGCCGGTGGCACTATTCGCGAAAACGCTTGCGGTCCCACCTGCCTCACCATGGTCTATATCTTTAAGACCGGCCATACCGATAAGACGCCGGTCGATGTATGCGCACTGGCCGAAGCCGGCAACTACGCCCCCACCGGTGCCACCGAGTGGTCGTTTATGACAGGCGGTGCGTGGCAGCTGGGGCTCAACGGAACACAGCTCTATAACGATCGCGAATCGATTACACAAGCACTTCGCTCGGGTGCGCCCGTCATCGCTGCAGTGCGCCCCGGTACGTTTACCAACGTAGGCCACTACATCGTGCTCTACGGCATCGACGATGCCAACCAGATTGGCGTCTACGACCCCAACTCGGCCAGCCGCAGCGCCCGCCGCTGGGGCGTCGTAGAGGTCCTCAACGAAGTCGAAGCCATGTGGGCCTACTACTAGTCATTGGGGACAGACTTAAATGAGTGGTCATTGGGGACGCTCTTGGTTGACTAGTCATTTAAGAACGTCCCCAATGACTAAGAACGTCCCCAATGACTAGGTGAATAGCAAAAGCCCCGCAGTCGGAGCGGACTGCGGGGCTCATGAAGAGAGGCTAGTTTGTGGGCGCCTTGCCTGGCGCCCACGAGAGAGGCAACAGAGTAGAGACTACTCGTGAATGCGGGTACCGGAGAGGCCAGCCATGGTCTCGGCGGCCTTGTCCAGGGCGCCGATGATGCAGGTGCGGCCCTTGCGGGAACGCGCGAACTTGATGGCAGCGCGAACCTTGGGCTCCATGGAACCCTTGCCGAACTGACCCTCGTCGGCCAGGCGCTCGGCCTCGTCGGCGGTGATGTCCTCGAGCTCCTCCTGGTTGGGCTTGCCAAAGTTGATGGCGACATGCTCAACGGCGGTCAGCAGGAACAGGACGTCGGCGTCGCAGTCCTCGGCCAGCAGCTCGCCGCCCAGGTCCTTGTCGATGACGGCGGGAACGCCCTTGTAGCAGCCCTTGTTCTCGTAGTCGCGGACGACGGGGATGCCGCCGCCACCGCAGGCGATGACGATGAACTCGTTGTCGAGCAGGTTGAGGATGGAGTCAGCCTCGACGATCTTCTTGGGATCGGGGGAAGCGACGACGCGACGCCAGCCGCGGCCGGAATCCTCGACGAAGACCTTGGAGGGGTCCTCGGCCATGAACTCCTTGGCCTGCTCCTCGGTGTAGAAGGGGCCGATCGGCTTGGTCGGGTTCTTGAACGCGGGATCGTCCGGGTCGCACTCGATCTGGGTGACGACGGTTGCGGCGTGCCAGCGCTTATAGCGCTTGTGCATCTCGCGGCCAATGCCCTGCTGCAGGTGATAGCCGATGTAGCCCTGGGACATGGCGCCGCACTCGGGCAGCGGCATCTCGGGAGTGCCGATGGCGTCGTGGGCGGCGGCGAAGGCGTTCTGGATCATGCCGACCTGCGGGCCGTTGCCGTGGGTGATGATGATCTCGTTGCCCTGCTCGATCAGGCCGAGAAGAGCGTGAGCGGTGTTGCTCACGGCCTCGATCTGCTCAACGGGGTTGTTGCCGAGGGCGTTGCCGCCAAGGGCGACGACGATACGATCGGGCTTGCCAAGAGGCTTAGACATTGCTGGAATCCTTTCTGTAAAAGGCCTACAACCCATTAATAACCTGCGTCCGTGCGATACGCGAGTTTATTAAGGTTTATATTCTCTTTATCGCTCATTTTATTCATTTTGAAAATAGCGGAACGGTGAACGGTCGTTTTTATCCGCTCAGCGTACAGAACTCCAGCTCAGACATATCTACGTAATTTACGTGCGACTTTATTTAAATGAAGCGAGGATTATGTCGGATTATGCAAACTACATCTCTGCTAAACACAAAACGGACAGCGCAATATCTTACTCGCGCTATGCGAGATTCTATGCACTTATAAGTCAAGTATGCACCACTGCAAAAACAAGGGGCTTTTCATCCAGCAAAAGGAATAAAGAAGCGCTCCGAAAAGGCGGCAACAGCCAAGTCCCCCATCCATCCCCAAAGTGGCGCGAGGTTTCGCGGCAAAGCCGCGAAACAGCGAAAGGAACGGGATACCCGGCCAACTACGTCCTTCATCCGCCCACACAATCCGAGGACATAGTCGTAGCAGGATCTGAGGGCTGACCTTCGCGGACACTCCGCAGGACGAAAGAACCCCCGCCGCACGTAATGCGCAGCGGGGGTTCTTTCATGTCCGAGGACGTCCGCGAAGGTCAGCCCTCAGATCCTGCGGTGGGAGACCTAGGCCTCGTTGTACACCGTCTTGAGCTTCAGCAGGTGCTGATAACGGTCCATAGCGGCCTGCTCATTCTCCTTGAAGAGCTCCTCGGCGCGCTCGGGGAAGGAACGCGTCAGCGAAGCGTAACGGGCCTCGTTCATCAGGAACTCCTGATAACCGCCCGCGGGCTCCTTGGAATCGAGCGAGAACTTCTTGCCGGCAGCAGCCTCGGGGTTGAAGCGGAAGAGGTTCCAGTAACCGCACTCGACAGCCTTCTTCATCTCGGCCTGGCAGTTCTGCATGCCGCCCTTCTTGATGGAGTGCATCTCGCAGGGGCTGTAGCCGATGATGAGGGACGGGCCGTCGTAGGCCTCGGCCTCGTGAATGGCCTTGAGGGTCTGAGCCGGGTTGGCGCCCATGGCGACCTGCGCCACGTAGACGTAGCCGTAGCTCATGGCAATCTCGGCCAGAGACTTCTTCTTGGTCACCTTACCGGCAGCGGCGAACTGAGCGACCTGGCCCAGGTTCGAGGCCTTGGAGGCCTGACCACCGGTGTTGGAGTAGACCTCGGTGTCGAAGACGAAGACGTTGACGTTGTGGCCGGAAGCCAGGACGTGGTCCAGGCCACCGAAGCCGATGTCGTAGGCCCAGCCGTCGCCGCCGAAAATCCAGAAGGACTTCTTGGTGAGGTAAGCCTTGTCGGCGAGGATCGCCTTGGAAGCGTCGCAGCCGCACTTCTCGAGCTCGGCAACGTAGGCAGCGGCAGCGGTCTTGGAGGCCTCGGCGTCGTTGACGGAGTCGATCCAAGCCTGGCCGGCGGCCTTGAGCTCGTCGGACGGACCATCGGCAGCGATGATGTCCTGGGTAGCGGCGATCAGCTTGTGCTGAACGGCCTCATAGCCAACGGCCATGCCCAGACCATGCTCGGCATTGTCCTCGAACAGGGAGTTGTTCCACGCCGGGCCGTGACCGTCCTTGTCCTTGCAGTAAGGAGCGGTGGCAGCGGGGTTGCCCCAAATGGAAGAGCAGCCGGTAGCGTTGGAGATGAACATGCGGTCGCCGGCAACCTGGGTCACCAGACGTGCATAGGCGGTCTCGGCGCAGCCGGCGCAGGAGCCGGAGAACTCCAAGTAGGGCTGCTTAAACTGGCTGCCCTTGACGTTGGCCGCGATGAGCTCCTTCTTCTCGGAGACGTTCTCGACCATGTAGTCCCAAACGGGCTGCTGGTCCATCTCCTGCTCGGTGGGAACCATCTCGAGGGCGCCCTTGGGGCAAACCTTGACGCAGTTGGTGCAGCCCATGCAGTCGAGCGGGGACACAGCCATGGTGAACTTCATGCCCTTGGCCTTGGGGCCCATGGCGTCGAGCGTGCGGGTAGCCTCGGGCGCGGCGGCAACCTCGTCCTCGGTCATCGCGAACGGACGGATGGTGGCATGCGGGCACACGTAGGCGCACTGGTTGCACTGGATGCACTTGGTCTCGTCCCAGTGGGGAACGACCACGGCGACGCCGCGCTTCTCGTATGCGGAGGCGCCCAGCTCAAACTGGCCGTCGGCGCAATCGACGAAGGCGGAAACGGGCAGGCTGTCGCCGTCCATGCGATCGATGGGCTCGAGCAGGTTCTTGACCTGCTGGGCGATAGCGGACTTGGTCTCCTCGGAGAGCTCGACGGGAGCGGCATCCTCGGCGGTAGCCCAGTCGGCCGGAACCTCGAACTTACGGAAGGCGGTAGCGCCGGCATCGATGGCCTTGTGGTTGGCGTCGACGATAGCCTGGCCCTTCTTCATGTAGGACTTGGTAGCCGCGTCCTTCATGTACTGCAGGGCGTCCTCGGCGGGCAGGACCTTGGCCAGCGCGAAGAAGGCGGACTGGAGCACCGTGTTGGTGCGCTTGCCCATGCCGACCTTGGCGGCCAGGTCGATAGCGTCGATCAGGTAGACGTTGACGTTGTTGTTCGCGATGTAGCGCTTGGCCACGGCGGGCATGTGCTCGGCGAACTCCTCGTCGCTCCACTGGCAGTTGACCAGGAAGGTGCCGCCCGGCTTGACGTCGCGGACCATCTTGAAGCCCTTAACGATGTAGCTGGGGTTATGGCAGGCGACAAAGTCGGCCTTGGTCACGTAGTACGGCGAGCGAATCGGGGAATCACCAAAGCGCAGGTGCGAGACGGTGACGCCGCCGGTCTTCTTGGAGTCGTACTGGAAGTAGGCCTGGACGTACTTGTCGGTGTGGTCGCCGATGATCTTAATCGAGTTCTTGTTGGCGCCGACGGTACCGTCGCCACCCAGGCCCCAGAACTTGCACTCGATGGTGCCGGGGGCTGCGGTGTTGGGCGCATCCTCGGCCTCGGGCAGGCTCAGGTTGGTCACGTCATCGACAATGCCGATGGTGAACTCGCGCTTGGGCTCGTCCTTCTTAAGCTCCTCGAAGACAGCGAACGCGGACGCGGGAGGCGTGTCCTTGCTGCCCAGGCCGTAACGGCCGCCGACGACCTTGATGCCCGTCTTGCCGGCCTCGTAGAGAGCGGAGACGACGTCCTGGTAGAGCGGCTCGCCGATGGAACCCGGCTCCTTGGTGCGGTCCATGACGGCGATCTTTTTGACGGTCTCGGGGAGAACGTCGACGAAGTGCTTGATGGAGAACGGACGGAACAGACGGACCTTGACCAGGCCGACCTTCTCGCCGTGAGCGTTGAGGTAGTCGATGACTTCCTCGAGCACGTCGCAGAAGGAGCCCATGCACACGACGACGCGGTCGGCATCGGGAGCGCCGTAGTAGTTGAACAGGCCGTAATCGGTGCCGAGCTTCTCGTTGATCTTCTTCATGTAGCCCTCGACGACGGCGGGAAGCTCGTCGTAGACCTTGTTGCAGGCCTCACGGTTCTGGAAGAAGATATCGCCGTTCTCGTGGCTGCCGCGGGTGTGCGGGTGCTCAGGGTTGAGCGCGTGGTCGCGGAAAGCCTGGACGGCGTCCATGTCGCACATCTCGGCCAGATCCTTGTAGTCCCACATGGCGACCTTCTGGATCTCGTGGCTGGTGCGGAAGCCGTCGAAGAAGTTAAGGAACGGGGTCTTACCCTCGATGGCGGCAAGGTGAGCCACCGGCGAAAGGTCCATGACCTCCTGGACGTTGCCCTCGGCGAGCATGGCGAAACCGGTCTGGCGGCAGGCCATGACGTCGGAGTGATCACCAAAGATGTTCAGGGCGTGCGAAGCGACGCAACGCGCGGAGACGTGGAAGACGCCCGGGAGCTGCTCGCCCGCGATCTTGTACATGTTCGGGATCATCAGGAGCAGGCCCTGGGAAGCCGTGTAGGTGGTGGTCAGAGCACCGGCGCCCAGCGAACCGTGAACGGTACCGGCTGCACCTGCCTCGGACTCCATCTCGACGACCTTGACCGGGGTGCCGAAGATGTTCTTGCGACCCTGGGCCGCCCACTGGTCGACATGGTCGGCCATCGGGCTGGACGGCGTAATGGGATAGATTCCCGCTACCTCGGTGTACGCATACGAAACATATGCGGCCGCCTCGTTGCCGTCCATAGACTTAAACTTACGCGCCATATACCCCTCTCCTCTCATATAGGTATACAGGCCCCGGCGATCGCCGGGATGTTGGCGTGATGGGATTTACGCTGTTGCTTCCAATCATCTGGCAGGCAGGCTCAGCAGCAGGTACGTGGCGTGGAGAGAAGACATGCCGAGGCGAGGGCCAGCTGATGCGCCCCACAGACCCGACCGCCCGTCTTGCACATGACCGAGCGCCGCAAAGGCCGCATGCCGGATGCTCCCGGGCACGCCCCGGCGATGGGAAGCGCCCGCAACGGAAATCCGCATGCGGGTTTATTGTACCCCGCCGTCAAGTGTAATTTCGGCAAATATAGGCGGGCGGTAAAGGTTTACCTCGGGTGACCGCCAAAGGCCAGAATGGTCCCTCCATCCCCGGACGACTGGCTCTGACGCGCCAAGGAGTGTCCCCAAGTACCGGCAGGAAAGGAACGTCCCCAACTGCCGGCTAGAGGGCGCCGAGCAGGATGGCGTAGGTGGTGGATTCGCCGAGTTTGAGCTCGTCGCCGGGGTTGAGCTGGGCGGAGCGGCCGGGCTCTACTTGAATACACACACTCGTGGCCCCGTTTACCACCACGGTGCCGTTAGTGGACGACAGGTCCTCGACAAACCATGCGCCAGACTCGTCGCACCAGATATGGGCATGGCGGGCCGAGACGTCGTCGGTGATGCCGCCCTCCCCCGTTGCCAGCGCGCCGATCTCAACGCCTTCCTCACTCGGCTGAATCCAGCGCGGGACGCTCACGACAAAACTGTTTTGCACGCGCAGCAAGCCCAAGGGGTGCGCCGGGGCGGGTTCGCGTTCGCCCGCGGCCATCGACATGCCAAGCGAACGCGGCGTGGAGGTGCCTCCGCCACAGGTCGCGTGCGCGTAGTCGATGGCATAGTTCACCGAGGACCGCACATCCGCCGAACAGCCGACGGCGACAAACAGCACCAGCACGGCCTCGGCGCGCTCGGCAGGCATGAGTTCTGCCGCCTGGGACAGGCGATCGAGCGCGTTGCGATAGAGATTCGTGTCCTGGTGGCACTCTTCGAGTGCGCGTACCATCGGTTCACCTGCAGGACCGCACACCATATTGATCACAGCCGTGGAGTCCATGGGATTTCGCTGGCGCAGGGCCAGTTGCGACATAATACGCGCAGCCGAGGTACCGTATTCGGCAAAGTAGCGCTGCTGAAGCGTGCCGACCGGCGCGCGAACGATAAAGCGGGAAACCCAAGAGCGATCGGCGGCCCGGCTCTGCGGGCTGCGGCCGTCGGCGAGCGGACGGGACGAAAGCACCAAGCCGCACAGCTCGATATGGCTCAGATGCGCCGCGCGCTTAAAGATGTCAAACATGGCCCCGCATGGGGTGAGCTCAACTTGAGATGCCATGACCTAGGCCTCCTTGGTCGTAGAAATAGAATCGGACGATACCTCGACAGGTCTGCCAAAAGTACGGGCAGCTGCGGCTCCACCGGCAAGCGGAGTCGCCATCTGGGCTTTTGTGCGTCGCGGTGCCGAAACGGGAAGTTCAAAGGCAAAGCCCATCGCAAGCAAAAACCACGTAAGCGCATAGGTTGCAACCAGGGCGGCAATAAGGCCGCCCATCACGGCGCGTTGGGAAAATACGCTACATGCAGCCACAACCAGCACCGGAACCTCGCAGGCAGAAAGCGCAAGCACACCCTGCAGGAGCCCCGAGCGCCGATCGCGCGCAAGTGCCCCCGCGGCAACGCCGGCTATGCCTGGCAGCGCCAACGCCAGTGCGGCAATAATACCCGGTAGCGACCCAGACCACACGAGCGATCCCAAAGTCGCTGTCACGCGAGCGCCCGACGCCAGCAGCGCGGCCGAAACCACGACCACAGCCCAAACCACGCCACAGACGACCGTCGCGCCGACCATCAGCGCGCGACGAACCGCGCGGCCAGACGCATCCATGGGGCACGGCGTGAGCGGCTCGCCGCGGAGCGAACGACCGACATTTTGCGCATAGTGGTCACAAAACGCCGAGAGCGCCGCCTCGACCGCCGCCGGCTCGGGACGATCTTTTTGATGGCTGGACAGACAGGCCATCACCACGTCGAACAGCTGGGCATCGACAAACGCCAGCGCATCGCGTAGCTCTTCGGAATCCGGCTCAAGCCCTAGCTGCTGGGCCTGCTCGGCCGCGGCGAGCGCCACATCGGGCTCACGACAAAGCAGCTGAGTCAAATCACAACCGGGCGCATGGGCACCAATGGGATAGTCGGGCCGCGTGTCCATCTTGAGACGATAGGGGCTGGCGATGTCGCGCGTCTTTTTGCGCGAACCCGAGGTGCCCGAAGTGCCCGGCGCGGCTTCGTATGGCGCGACGCCGGCAATGAGCTCGTAAACCGTGCTTGCCGCGGCATAGACGTCGATCGCCGGCGACATACGCAAAGCGCGCAGATCGGGAATATCGTCGGTGAGCATCTCGGGCGGGGCATAGGCAACCGTCGCGCGACGCAGCGTGGCATAACGCTCCGTAAACGACGCCTTGCCGCCGGTACCGGCCGCGGCCGACGCAGGCTCGAGCGCCAGCGACGAGCCAAAGTCAATCAGGCACAGGTCAAAGGTGCCCTCGGCAAGCTGCCGGTCAAGCGGCAGGCGCGCCGTACGCACCATAATATTAGCGGGCGAGATATCGCGATGGACAAAGCCCTCACCCACCAGGCTCATACGGCAGAGCAGATCGAACAGGTCGCGACCCAGACGCGCCGCCACAAGCGGCGACAGGCGTCCGGCATCATCCACGGCGAGTCGCGAACGCAAGCGGGCAAGCGTCTCGCCCTCGACCCATTCCATGACAATTGCAGGCACACCGTCGACCTCGCCCCAGCCATAGAGGCGGGGAAAGCCCTTAAGGCCCGAAAGGGCACGATGGCATTCGTATTCCTCGCGAAACGCTGCCTTGAACTTGGCGACCAGCGCCTCGTGAGCGGCATCGTCGTCGAACTCATCGCGCGCCGGCAAGATGAGCTGCTTGAGCGCCACGGCCTCGCCTTGGGCGTTGACGGCACGCGTCACGCGGCCGATACCGCCACGGCGCATGGTGGCATCGTCGGCAAACAGTATCGTAAAACGACGCAGATAGGCAGGCAGTTCGTCCTGACCGAGCGCAATGGCCGGCTCAAACCCGTCGACACGCGCCAGGCGCAGGCCGACCATGGGATCGCGACCGAGCGATTGTGGTGTGGTGGATGCAAGATCGGTCATCATAGGGCAAGCGCCGCCACGTTATTGTTGAAGTTACCGAGCGCGACGTCATCATCGCCGTAATGGCCGACCCATTGACATAGGTTGGTGTAACAGCCCCACAGATTGGCATACTGCTGATACCACTTTGACCGGGGCGAGAATGTCTGACGACCGAACTCGGCTCGAATGACAAACATCTCCCCGACCAGGCTGTCGCACGGCCTGGGATCTCCCGTAGAGTTATAGGTCGAGACCACGTCATTAGCACGAGAAACATAGCCGTCGAGCATGTTGTACTTAGTCACAAGCCAACTGTGAATGCTCTCTTCCTCAGCAGCGGAAAGGCCACCGGAGTTTGCATCGTTGTCAGTGTTGCCGCCCGTCGAGCCGCCGTTTCCAGACCCTCCGGTAGAGGAACCCGACCCAGAGCCGCCGCCCGAACTCGATGAATCCGAGCCAGAGCCAGAATTATCCGAGCTACCGGGCTTTCCGGACTGCTGGGCGTCCTGCTCCTTTTGCTGCTCAACCTTATTCACCGTTGCCGCCACGCTATTGTTGGACAACCGATCGATGATCTTGGTGTTGGTGAGCACGATGGTTTTGCCATTGGCAAGCGTGACTTCGTTGTCCGGGGCCTCGGCGCCGTCCGCATCGTCGGTGCCAAACACAATATGCGCGACCACACTTGCCCAAGCATATCCAGTCGTGGTACCCAGGTCACTTTTGACCTCATGCCCCACGCGCGGTTCGCGTGCGGCATGCGCCTGCATCATGGACGGCACGGTCATGCCATAGGCAGAAACGCCAGCTATGACCAGCACCAGCGAGCACGATAGCAGTGCGTACGCCCGCGGCGCCAAGCCCAGTCGGCGTCGCATGCGCACCGCGGCGCCGCGCTTTGTCTGAGTGCCACCGGGCCGCATGCGTTCTCCTCCAAGAAAAACACGCCGCTCAGAAGCGGCGCATTCATTCGAATCCATATTTGAGTGTATCAGCGAACCCAAAAGGTTGCGCAACGAATGGGCAAATTAAGGATACGAGCGGAAGCATCCATGCGATAAGCGGATACGAAGCATCTTTGTTGCACAACAAACTCACAGTCGCACGGGGAAATTATGACTACCCCGTGCGTCGCGAGGAAAACATACGGCAGGGGCAGGCTCGCCACCTAAATCGTGCGACGGGCCTCGATGGCGCGGCCAAGCGTAAGCTCGTCGGCATACTCCAGGTCGCCGCCCACGGGCAGGCCGCTTGCCAGACGCGACACCTCGACGCCCAGCGGCTTGATAGTGCGGGCCAGGTAGCTCGCCGTGGTCTCGCCCTCAATATTGGGGTTGGTGGCGATGATGACCTCATGGATATCCTCGCGGCCCAGACGCGCCAGCAGCTCGCGGATGTGCAACTGCTCGGGACCAATCTTGTCCATGGGGCTGATCACGCCGCCCAATACGTGGTAGAGGCCGTGGTAGCTGCCCGTACGCTCGATCGCCTGGACGTCGCGCGGCTCGCCCACCACGCAAATGCGAGTGGTATCGCGCATCGGGTCCTGGCAGATGGAGCACTCATCGGCCGTGGCGTAGTTAAAGCAACGGCTGCAAAAGTGGACCTCCTGCTTGACCTCCAGGATGGCCTCGGCCAGGCGGCGGGCCTCCTCAGCATCGGCCTCGAGCAGGTAATAGGCGATGCGCTGGGCCGACTTGGGACCAATGCCCGGCAGACGGCCCAGCTCATCGAGCAGTTTTTGCAGACTGTGATTCGCACTCATATATATGCGTGTCTTAGAACGGCATACCCGGGATGTTGAGGCCGCCGGTGATGGCGCCCATCTGCTTGTTGGCGAGCTCGTTGACGCCGCGGACGGCCTCGTTGACGGCAGCCATGATCATGTCCTGCAGCATATCGACGTCCTCGGGATCGAGGGCATCGGGATCGATGGTGAGGTTGACGAGCTCCATCTCGCCGTTAACGGTCACCTTGACCATGCCGCCGCCGGCAGAGGCGTCGACGGTCTGGGACTTGAGGTTCTCCTGCGCGGCGGCAAGCTGCTCCTGCATCTTGCGAGCCTGCTTCATCATCTGCTGCATGTTCATACCGGCCATGATGGCTCCTTTACGTGCGGCCGCACGCCGAGCTGCAAGGGCAGCCGGAGCACGGCGGAACTTTCAAACTCAAAAATCGTACCACGGCGCGCGGCCAGCGAGCGGGGCGGTCACGCTACCTCAGTCGATATACATGTCCTGGAGTGCAAGCCGCACCCAAAAATTATGCAAAGTTGAATAATTCGCATCTGCATAATATTGAAAGCTAAATCTTGTAGAGCCGGAATCCGACATTTTATGCGTCCCACTAAATGGCTAAATGCCGAGCCACTACTCGAGGCGGCGCACATGGCGGTGGGGTATAATTTGATTGCTATAGATAGCAATTTGGAGGTACCCCATGAATGCCCCCGACGTGCTCCAAAACATCCGCTCAAAACACCCCGTTGCATATGTGGTTCTCTATCTCTTTGTCGGCTGGGCATTGCTGGTTGTCATCACCCATGCTATAGCCTTTGGAGCAGAACTGCTGGTAGCCAGCTCGGATAAGCCCGTTGTCAAATGGGAGGCGACCGACGAGTGCGTCGACGGAACCCGAACCGTTTACTACAACAGCCCGTCCCTCTACCAAGAGCTCAAGGTCAAGATAAAGGACTCCAAGATTGTCAATGCCGAACCAGGCGCTTTCTTGACAATCGGAGCAACCCTCAACGCCGAGCAAGTCGAGAACACGGACAGCTATGCGGCGTATCGTATCGACCTCAGCATCCTAGGCCGACCGTCACGCACCTGTCTGCTCGAATGCGATATACGCGGCACCACGTTGCACATGTCCGAAATACAGATGCGCCCGGACAAAGAGCCCCAGATGAGCTAGAGGCCATAAGTCCGGCAAGCGACTCTTAACAGTAAAACGACAGCCCACCGGTTGTTTCTTTCCAGCGTTTGCAAATCAGTGCATGGTTAGATGAAACAAACTGCATGATATCACGTAAATCCCGAGCAGGAATATCGCCCTTGTTATGGGCCAGCTTGCATCCGCCGGAGCGGGTAAGCCATATCTTGGTTGCCTCGGCAGCGGGGCGCTTGACCGCAACGTGAACATGGACAGGTTCGCCGTTCTCCCCCGTCCAGAAGAAGATGATGTACGGCCCGAGTCGAAACAAACTAGGCATAGACTCGTCCGCCTTCGTAGGCAAAACGCAGGATGAGCGGGGCATTGTTACGCACGAAATCATCGAGTTCTTTGAGGTCCGCTTCGCTAAAGCCCTCGTGTGACACCCAATTGAATGCCGGCAAGATACACTCCGCCGTGTCAAAACCCCAATCGCGCGGGCGCTCCACAACAACCTTCACCGTGTTGTCCTCCCGGACTTCGGAATACGAAACCTGCGTATCGTCCTCAAGGCGGACATATTCCCACATCATAAGCTCGCTCCGTTCAAAGGGTCCTCTTCTTGAGCAGTATACCCGCCCGTACAGCTACTCCACCGGCTTGAAGATGGTGGACTGGCCGAAGACGCTGCGGATGAGGGCTTTGGCCTCGTCCTCGGTCTGCGGGATGCTCGGGGCTGCACCCTGATGGCCGAAGGGGCTGCCCGCACCGGGGTTGGACTCCCAGGGAGCTGCAGGAGCGTCCTCCTCTTTGGGGGCAGTTGCAGCGGACTTGGGCGCGGACGCCGCACCCGGCACGTCGAACGGAGGCAGATCGTCCCCACCAGCATCGGCAGCAAAACCGCCGACCATGGCATCGTCGTAGGGAACCTGCTCGGATTCCCATGGCGCAGACGACGCGGCAGGCTGAGATTTGGGAGCGGCAGAGCGCTCGGGCGCACGGGGTGCGGGCTCAGTCGGAAGCTTACCCGTGGCAGGAGCGCCGGCGGGGTTGTCGGAGCGTAGCCAGGGGGCTTTGCCCAGGTCAGACGACTTGGGCGCGGGCGAGGCGGGCTTGGGCGCGGGCGTCGGAGCAGCCGGTTTGGGCGCCGCGGGCTTAGGCGCCGACGGGGTCGATGCCGCTACCGGTGCCGTTTGCTGCTGCGACGCGCTGGCGCTCGAGAATGCAGGGGCCGCCGAGGACACGGGTTGCGGGTCCGCAGATGCCGCAGCCCGTGCAGATGGAGAATGCTCCTCATGTTGAGGAGCCGGCGTGCCACCCCCATCCAGGACATAGTCGACGGTACGACGACCGAAGACTGCGCAGACCGTCGGCAGAACCACCGACTGTGTATCGGCGCGACCGAGCATCTTGATGGCAAAGGTCGAGCCCGCAGGGAACGAGACAGTGAGCTTGGAGCCGTCGTCGGCCGTGGCGCGGGCGTTGAGCAAAAGCCCTGCGTAGGAAGCCTGACGCGCCTTGACACGCTCGACAACCTCGGCCCATTTGCGCTGCAGCTCTCCGGCATCCCCGACCGCGGGCGTCTCGGCAGCACCGGCGGCGGCAACCTGGGCGGCATTGTTGGACTGGGGCTTAGATGCCGGAGCGGTGACAGGCGCGGGGGCCGCAACGGGCTGAGACGTCGGAGCCGGCGCAGGCTGAGGTGCAGGCGCTGCAGGCTTGGAAACTGACACGGACGCAGAACGGGGCGCAGGCTGGGCAGCCGGAACAGCAACACCACGGTCCCAAGGCATACCGCCCTGGCGCGCGGACGTAGCAGCGGGGGCAGCGGATGCCGCCGGAGCGGCAGCACGAGCGCCCGAAATTAGCGTCGGCTGTTGGGCAGCAGCGGGTACGGATGCTGCAGGCGCGGCGGCCTGAGCAGCAGCCACGCTCGCCGGCACGGCGCCGTTGGCAACCATGGCCTCCAGGCGTGCCACGCGCTCGGCCAATGCCTCAATCGTTAAATCAGCCTCGGGACGCGCCAGACGCGTGCAGGCAATCTCGAGCACCAGGCGCACGTCGCTCGCGCCCCTCATCTCCAGTGCGGCATCGTCGAGCACTGTCAGCACACGGGCCAGGCGGTCGGCAGGATGCTCACCAAAGGCAGCGGCCTCGGCAGCAAGCGCCTCGGCCTGCTCGGAGCCGCCCTCAAACAGCTCGGCACGGGCACCGGCAACGCAGGCAACGTACACGTCACGCACATGCGCCACCAGGTCGCGCGTCAGCTCCAGCAGGTCGTTTCCTTCCTCGACCTGCGCACGGATCAGTCCATAGAGCTCGGCAACATCGCGATCGGCAATGGCGCGGGCAAACTCGCCCAGAATCTGGTCCGAAACCTCGCCCAAAAGCGAGCGGGCATCGTCCGCATGCACAGAACCGTTGCCAAAGACGCTCAGCTGCTCCAGCGTGGACAACGCGTCGCGCATGCCGCCCTTGGCATGGCGCGCCACGATAGCCAGCGCCTCGTCGTCGTGATCGAAGCCCTCCTGCTCGCACACGCATGCCAGGCGATGCTCAATATCCTCGTTGCCGATACGATGGAAATCGAAACGCTGGCAGCGCGAGAGGATGGTCTCCAGAATCTTTTGCGGGTCGGTGGTGCACAGCACAAAGATCACGTGTGCCGGTGGCTCCTCAAGCGTCTTGAGCAGCGCGTTGAACGCCGCCGTCGTGAGCATGTGGACCTCGTCGATGATATAGATCTTGTACTTGCCGCGCACCGGGGCAAAGTTGACGGAGTTGATGATCTCCTCGCGCACGTTGTCCACGCCGGTACGGCTTGCGGCATCGAGCTCGTAGACATCCGGGTGGTTGCCCTCGGCAATGAGCTCGCACTCCTCGCAAGTACCGTCAGGTATGCAGCCGCTTGCACCCTCGGTGCGCGCCGCCTCGGCATTGCGGCACAGCAGCGCCTTGGCCAGAATGCGCGCCATGGTGGTCTTGCCCGTGCCGCGCGGTCCGCAGAACAGGTAGGCGTGGGACAGGCGTCCCTCGGTGATGGCGTGCTCGAGCGTCGAGACGATATGCTGCTGGCCCACCACGGAGTCGAAGGTGAGCGGGCGATACTTTCGGTACAACGATTCCATGGGTGCTCCCCCGGGTATACTGAGTCTTGTTGCCGCGACGGCCATGCGGTCGCACGGCATACTGCATTCATAATAACCCGTACGGCGAGCCCGCCGCGATAGGAGTCCAAAGAGCATGGCAGACGCAGAGAGCAACCTCGTTCCCTCCGAAGCAGCCGACCAGGTCGAGGTCGCGCTCGAAGAGCAGGCCGCAGCCGACGACGGCATCCTGTACCTCAACGAGTACCAGTACGAAAACGACCTCGTCACCGACTTCGCCCGCCTGGTCGCCTCGCCCAGGCGCCGTGGCTCGCTGTATGTCGCCGCCGCGATTGCCGCGCTCATCGGCATCGGCATGTTGGTGGCCGGCGGCAACTGGATCAAGTTTGGCGTCGTCCTGATCGTATTCGGCGCCTTTTTAGTCTGGTGGAGCAAAAACCTGCACCACACCCTCGCCCGCGACTTTATCGACGCCGTCGAGGCCGACGAGTCCATGGGTGGCCGCTATCGCCGCGTCGCCGCCAACGAGGACGGCCTGATGGTTTGGGGCAAGAGCGGCAAGTCGCAGTTCTTCCCGTTTGAAAAGCTCGACCACGTGCTCGACGGCGAGCGCATCTTTGTGGCCATGTTCGCCGACCAGGGCGTGACGATCCCTAAGGACACCTTTGTTCGCGGCGATGCCGAGCAGTTTGGCACCTTCCTTAAGGCACGCATCAACAAAAAACTCCGCATCGAGACCAAACGCAAGAAGATGAAGGCAGAAAAGGCCGCCGCCGAAGCCAAACAGGGCGACAAGCCCCAGGAGACCAAGGGCAAGCAGCGCAAGCAGAAGAAGAACAAGAAGAAGCGCTAAGGCCAAGCCAGACAGGCAGCCTCGCATCCCGCTATCCTCCCCATGCACCCGAGCGTGCTACACTAGCAGCATCTATGCCACCGCGAACGACTTGGCCCCGCGCCTGCCGCTCGCAAACGAACTTTAAACGCACGAGGGTTGGCCATGCCGCTTTTCTCGCAACATACCGCCCGGTTCTCGCCGGACGTTCCCTTGGAGGGCACCAGCTCTCGCGAGCTGCTCAAGCGGTACCAGCCGCTCGAGACACTTGCGACTGGCGGTTTTGGCTCCATCGAGATCTGCCGCGACACGCACCTGCGCCGCCGCGTCGCCATTAAGCGCATCCCCCTTATCAACGGCGCCGGCATGCCCGCCAGCGACATCATGGATGTCCTGCGCGAGGCGCACACTGCCGCCATGCTTCAACATCCCAACATCGTGCAGGTCATCGACTTTACGCACGACACAGCCTATGCCTACCTGGTTATGGAATATGTCGATGGCATGTCGCTGGCCGAGTTTTTGCACCGCGTGGACGGCCACTCACTTACCTTTGACGAGGCCGCGGCCATTGCCGATGCCCTGGGCCAGGCGCTCACCTTCGCTCATAGTAATGGCGTACTCCACCTGGACATTAAGCCCGCCAACGTGCTCATCGACCACTCGGGCAATGTAAAGCTCACCGACTTTGGCATGGCGCGACTGTCGTCCGCCGGTGGCTTTGGCGGCTCACGCGGCGGCACCATCGGCTACATGCCGCCCGAGCAGCTCGATATCGAGACCGGCACGGTCGACGAGCGCGCCGATGTCTTTGCCCTCGCCTGTGTAATCTACGAGGGCCTGTGCGGCAGCGCTCCCTTTATGGCGGCCACGCCCGCCGACTCGGTCGACCGCATCATCGGCGGCGCCACCTATCCCAGCGAGCTGATACCACACTTTCCCCCGGGAGCCGAGAGCGCGCTCATGAGCGCGCTCTCCCCCATGCCGCAGGACCGCCCCAACAGCATCGAGGCATTTTGCGACCAGCTCCTTGCCGGTCTGGGCAGCGTGCGCGAAGGCCGTCGCAGCCTGGAGCAAATGGTTGGCGAACTTTCGGATGACGAGCAGGAGCTCGACGATATCGAGCCGTCACACTACGAGGACGACGCCATCGAGGTCGACCCCGCACTCGGCTGGGCGGGCACACGCTGGAGCCATGCGCGCGACTACACCATGCGCACTATCTCGGCACTAACGTGCGGCACCTTTAGCTTTTTGCTGATGCAAACGGCCGGGGTCGCGGCGCTTCCCGGCCTGGTCATTGCGGCCATCGCGATCGGAGCGGCGGCCGGCCTGGCCCCCCAGATTGGCTCGGCCATCTCGGCTGTGGGCTTTTTGGTGCTCATGGCCAACGCCACCATGCAGGCACAGGGCATCCTGTCGATGCTGCCCGTCGCGGTGATCTTTGCCGCCGCCATGTCCGGTTGGTGGATCGCCTGGGGTCGCACCGAGACTGCCGCGAGCGCCACGCTCACCTGTGCACTCGCGCTTGGCTGTCTGACCGGCAATACCTTCCTGGCAGCTGGGGTCGCCGCCGGCGTCGCGTCATTTTGGCTCGGCCCGGCAAGCGCCGCCGCGGCAACGGGCATGGGCGCGCTTTTTGGCCGTCTGGCCACGGTCGCGCTTTCAGCCGGAGGCGTGCTGGGGCTCGGCAACGTTGCCGCAGCGCTGGGAGACCCGCTCCTTTGGGCTGCCTTTGTGCTGGTCGCGGCAACTGCCGCGGCGTCATCCGCGCTGCTCAATGCCCATGCCAAGCGTGCCGATCAGGGCTCAAACCTTGCCGCAATCGCCGCCATCGCTGTCACCGGCATCGGCTGCGCAGCGGCGTCCTGTCTTGCACACCATATGGAAATTGCCAGCCTTGCAGCCGCGGTCGTCGCCAAGGCGGCGGTTGCGGGAACCCTATCCTCTATAATCGTTGGGATATGCCTATATTTGCTCGGATACCAAAGAACCTATACGGAGAGTGATCTTTCGTGAACTTCCTGAACATCTTCGAGGACCACGTGGCCGGCATCTTCGGTGCCACCCGTGCCCCGTTCTCCTTTAAGAAGCTTGCCAAGCAGGCCGCTCGCGACATGGAGGATCAAACTCTGGTGATTAACGGCGTCAACACGGCGCCGGCACTCTATACCATCCTTATCGCCGCCGACGACGATCCCATGCTCGCCCCGTTCTACCCCGAGCTTTCGCGCGAGGTCCGCGAGTTTGTGAAGGCGCAGGCCGAAAAGCGCCGCTATGTCTTTGTCGGCGAGCCCCTCGTGCGCTTTATGATCGATCCGCAGCTGCGCGCCGGCAAGTTCTCGGTCTTTGCCGAGAACGTCGATGCCCCCACGCTCGGCCGCCTGTACGAAGAAGAGCGCGCCTATCAAAACGGCCTGGGCCAGAACAACTCCGCGGCAAGCCGTGCCGCCAGCGCCCCGCGCGCCGGCCAGCAGCAGTTTGCTGCCCCGCAGCAGCAGCGCCCCGCCGCCATGCCCCAGCAGCAGCCGACGCCTCGCGCCGCCGCTCCCGACCCGCTTGCCGTGGCAGATCCCTTCGCGCCTAGCGTCCCCGACCCCGCCGCTCCTATCCCGGTGCCGCAGACCGTCTCGCGCGACGCGCTTGCCGGCATGGGCGGAGCCGCCGCGACCGGTGCCGCCGTGGGCCTAGGTGCCGCAGCCGGCATCGCCTCCAACATGGCGAGCACTCGCGCCCCGCAGCGCCCGCTCGCCCAGCTCGTCGACGTCGTGAGCGGCGAGAGCCATAGCATCACCTCCGCACAGGTGACTATCGGTCGCGAGCGCTCGGTTTCCGACATTGCCCTGCGCGACCCCAACGTGTCGCGTCGCCACGCCCAGCTCACCTTTACGGGCTCGGATTGGTCGATCGAGGACCTCAATTCCACCAACGGCACGCTCGTCAACAACCGCCGCATTACGCGCTGCCCGCTGCGCAACGGCGATCTGCTGACGTTTGGCCTGAGCACCTTTGAATTTAGGGGATAGTCGCTTATGAACATCGATATCGTCCTTTTTGCAGGCCGCATCGTCCTGGTCGCCCTGCTCTATATCTTCCTGTTCGCCGTCATGAAGACCGGCGTGGGACTTGTGCGCGGGCAGCGCCGCGACTCGGCTATCTGGACGATTGATGTGGACAAGGGTCCGCGCGGTATCCGCGGCATCCACGTAGACATGCTCGGCCCCGTCATCGTCGGTCGCTCGCCATCTTCGGACATCTGCATCAATGAACCGTTCGTCTCGGCCTCGCATGCGCGCTTTTCGCTGCAGGGCCCGGCGCTTATCATCGAGGACCTCAACTCGCTTAACGGCACGCTCGTCAACGGCCGCCAGCTCGTGGAGCCCGCGACGCTGCGTGAGGGCGACGAAGTCCAGATTGGCGACGTGGTCATGAAGGTGAACCGTCGATGATCGACGAGGAGAACAAGTCCGCAACTATGACCGAGGCACCGGCCGCCGCCACAGCTGCGCCGGCCCACGCCGCTCCGGCTGGCTCCGCACCCGTGGAGCCCGAGGACACCGTGTTCTCCCTGCCTCTTTCGCATGTAACGCATGATATTTCAGATCTCGCCGATAACGAGGACGAAGAGGATGCCGTAGCGGCGCCCATCGGCGCACATGCTGCGGAACAGCCCACAGCGCCCGAAGCAACCCCGGCGCCGGCTCACTTTGCAGAGCCCGTCGCCGCGGCAATCAACGAGAGCGCTGCGGTGTTTGCGGCACCCGAGCCCGCCGCGCCGGCGTTTCCCATAGCCCCGGCATCCGAGGTTGCGCCCGCGTCTACGCCGGCGCCCGAGGCGGGGACATCCCCCGAGGACCGCCCTGCACCCAAGACCCCGCAGCCTGCGCCCGCAAGCGAGTCCGATGCCGTGGCCGAGCCCGCCGCCCAGTCGCAAAACACGCCCGCGCCGTCGCACTTTGCGACGCCCGAGCCTATAGACGTCAGCCCGCAAGATGACGAGTCGACCGCCCGCGTTTCCGAGGAGCCCGACTCCCCGGACACCGGCGATTCCGAATCAAACGCCGAGACCGACGCCGTCTCTCCCGGTGACACAGCCGAAATCGACGTTGCCGCCGTTGAGGCCAAGCTCAAAGACCCCGGCTCGACCATGAGCTTTGAACCCCTAACCGAGGAGCGCATCGAGACCGACTCGACCTATGATGCCGGCACCACCACGCAACTCATGTGGGGCGCCCGCTCCGACGTTGGCTGCGTGCGCCCGCACAATGAGGATTCCTACCTGGTGCAGTCGCCGCTCTTTTGCGTATGCGACGGCATGGGTGGTCACGCTGCCGGCGAGGTGGCCTCTTCTATCGCTGTCGAGACCATCGCCAAGACAGCTCCTCAGTCTGCCGACGCCGCACGCCTGGCGGCAGCCGTCGAGGCCGCCAACGCCGCCGTAATCGAGGCTGCCTTGAATGGCCTGGGCAAGCCCGGCATGGGCTGCACAGCCACTTGCGCCTATATCGAAAACGACACGCTCGCCATCGCCCACGTGGGTGACTCTCGCGCCTACCTGCTCCACGAGGGCACGCTCATCCGCGTGACCCGCGACCACTCCTACGTGGAGGAGCTCGTGGACGCCGGCGAGATCACGGCAGACGAGGCTCGCGTCCACCCCAACCGTTCGGTCATCACCCGTGCGCTGGGCTCGGACCCCGCCATGTATGCCGACCACTTCACTCTGCATATCGAGGAAGGCGACCGCCTGATCCTGTGCTCCGACGGCCTTTCGAGCATGATTCCCGATAGCGATATCGAGAACATCGCCACGCAGTCCTCAACCGCGCAAATCTGCGTCGACAACCTGGTGGACGCGGCGCTTGCCGCCGGCGGCCACGACAACGTGACCGTAGTAGTCGTTGACCTGGTTGACGATGGCGTTATGCGCGAGGCGCAGCGCGTGCGTCGCCGCAACATTACTATCGCCGCCATCCTGGCCCTCGTCTTTGTGCTGGCAGCTGGCATCTGGGCCTACACGGGTGTCACCGGCTCGTACTACCTGGGTACCTACCAGGGCAATGTCGCCGTCTGGCGCGGCCTGCCCGGCAAGCCGCTCGGACTCAAGCTCCACTGGCTCGAAAGCGAAACCAGCATCAAGCTATCCGACCTGCCCGAAGACACGCAAAACCGCCTCAAGGCGGGTATTCCGCAAACAAGTGTCGACGATGCGCAGGACACGATATCCAAGTACCGCCACCAGATCGACGAGGAGCAGACCCGCCAGGTGATCGACGCGCAAACGATTCGCGACAACACCAATCAGGGATCGACCTCCGAATCAGATTCCGAGAAAACCGCCGAACAGTCCGCCGAGGCCGAAGCCTCCGATAAGAATTAGAAAGGGAGTGCCGCTTATGAGTCGCCGCAACACCGAGCTGCTCTTGCTCATCGCCTCGGCGTTCCCCGTCATCCTGCTGTATGCGATGTACGTCCTCACCGCGGGCGCTGCCATCTCCTTTGAGACGCTCGCCGTACCGATCGGCCTCTTTGCCGCCTTTGCCGCGGCCCACATTGCCGTGCGCATCTTGGCGCCCGGTGCCGACCCCGCCATCCTGCCCATCGTATTTATACTTTCGGGCATCGGCATCACGTTCGTGACGCGTCTCGCCCCCGCTCTCGCCATCTCACAGCTCATCATCCTGTTTGTCTCGGTGGCGCTCATGGTGGGAACGCTCGCACTGGTCAAAAACCTCGACGTAGTCATGCGCTACAAGTACACCTTTGGCATCATCGGCATCATTCTGCTGATGCTGCCTATCTTTATCGGCACCACGATCTCGGGCTCCAAGCTGTGGATTCGCATCGCGGGCTTTACCATCCAGCCCGGCGAGTTCGCCAAGGTCTTTATCGTGCTGTTCCTGGCCGGGTACCTGGCCGAGAACCGCGAGCTGCTCTCCATCTCCAACCGCAAGATCCTGGGCTTTAAGATCCCTCGCCTGCGACTGCTGCTGCCGCTGTTTGCCGTGTGGGGTGTGTGCCTGCTCGTCGTCGTCTTCGAACGCGACCTGGGTTCGGCCGTGCTGTTCTACACCATCTTCTTGCTGATGCTCTACGTTGCCACGGGGCGCTTTTCGTATGTCGTTATCGGCCTTGCGCTCTTAGCCGTTGGAGCCGTGGGCGCCTACAAGTTCCTGTCTCACGTTCAGGTGCGTTTCCAGGTTTGGCTCGATCCGTTTAAGGACGCCCAGGGCCAGGGCTACCAGATCGTCCAGTCGCTCTTCTCGCTTGCCGATGGCGGTCTGGTCGGTGTTGGCATCGGCAACGGCATGGCCAACAACATCCCTGTCGTCGAGTCCGACTTTATCTTCTCGGCTATCGGCGAGGAGATGGGCCTTTTGGGCGGCGGCGCCGTGCTCATCCTGTTTATGCTCTTTGCCGTTCGCGGCCTGACCACAGCTGCCCGCGCAAAGTCCGACCTTGCCGCCTTTAGCGCCACCGGTCTTACGGCAGCCATCAGCTTCCAGGCCTTTTTGATCGTTGGCGGCGTAACCCGCCTAATCCCGCTGACCGGCGTCACCCTGCCCTTTATGAGCCAGGGCGGCTCCTCGCTGCTGGCGAGCTTTATCATCGTCGCGCTCCTGCTGCGCGCCGGTGACGAAGCGACTGGACGCGAGGCCGAGCTTACCGGCACCGGCACCATGGCCGCCATCACCGATGATCAGGTCGCATCTGCCGCCGCCCCGACGGGCACGCGCTTCGCCACCTCGTCTTCCTACGGCAGCGGCAGCCATTCCGTCGGCTCGCGCATGCGCCGTCGCCTGCTCGACACGCCTGAATCCGGTGTGCTCGGCCGCGTGGCGCTCGCCAACCGTCTAACCCGCGCGGTGCTCGCCTTTACGGCGCTGTTCGCCATCCTTATCGGCAACCTCACCTATGTCCAGGTCATTAAGGCCAAGGACTATCAGGACATGCCGACCAACAACCACACCATCGCCCGCTCCAAGTACATCCAGCGCGGCTCCATCATCACGTCCGACGGCGTGACGCTGGCCGAGTCGCTGCAGCAGGAGGACGGCACCTACGTACGCTCCTACCCCAACGGTAACCTGGCAGCGCACGTGGTTGGCTACGTGAGTCAGCAGTATGGCACCACCGCCATCGAGAGCGTCATGAACGACACGCTCACCGGTTCTAAGGACTACTCCAGCTGGAACAACGCCATCGCGTCGCTCGCGGGCCAGACCCAGCCGGGCAACACCGCCAAGCTCACCATCGACTCGCGCATCCAGACGGCGGCCGAGCAGGCACTCAAGGGCTTTAAGGGCGCTGTAGTGGTCATCGACCCGCGTACCGGCGCGGTTCTCGCATGTGCCAGCTCGCCCACATACGACAACACCAACATCGATGCCCTGCTGCAGACGGGCGGCGGCGAGGACGGCTCCATGTACAATCGCGCCATGGACGCGCTGTACACGCCGGGCTCAACGTTTAAGGTCGTTACGCTTTCCGCGGCACTCGAGACCGGTACCGCCAGCCTTACCAGCACCTACCAGGCGCCCGGCTCCATGGACATCGGCAACGCACCGGTCACCAACTATGCCAACGAGAGCTACGGCACCATCAGCCTGCAGCAGGCCTTTGCCGTGTCCTCCAACGTCGTCTTTGGCCAGGTGGCAAACGAAGTTGGCGCAAACACGCTCGTACAGTTTGCCAACGCCTTTGGCTACGGCCAAAAGCTCGGCCAAGACCTGACCTCCGCGGCCTCCATCATGGCCGACCCGTCGCTCATGACCGAGTGGGAGACCGCCTGGGCCGGCGCCGGCCAGCCTGTCGGCATGGACCACACGCCCGGCCCGCAGACCACCGTCATGCAAAACGCCGTGATTGCCGCCGCCATCGCTAACAGCGGCGTGGTCATGGACCCGTACTTTGTAGCCCAGGTACTCGCCCCGGACGGAACCGTGGTCAAGACCACGCAGTCCCGCTCGCTTGGTCAGGCCGTCAGCTCCGCCACGGCCGACCAGGTCAAGCAGGCCATGCTTGCCGTCGTCCAGTCCGGCACCGGCACCGATGCCCAAATCCCCGGTGTCAAGGTCGCCGGCAAGACCGGCTCGGCCGAGACTAGCGGCACCAACGTCAACTCGATGTTCGTTGGCTTTGCACCTTACGATTCACCCACGGTCGCCATCTCGGTGGCCTTGGAGGATTACGACAAGCATGACGTCAAGGCCGCCAAGATCGCCGGCATCGTCCTGACCGCGGCGCTTGCCGCACAGGGAGCGTGATGCCCATGATCGAATCGGACACCCGAGGCGCGCCGCGGCCGAAGAGTTAGCGGCAACGCGCCACACGGCCCCAGCGGCCACATCGTAGGTACTACACACATCGTTGAGCGAATAGTTATGTTAGGAGCAGGAATGGAACAGAGGGTCCTCGGGGGAAGATACCTCCTCAAGGATAAGGTGGGAACAGGCGGCATGGCGACCGTCTACCGTGCACAGGACCAGGTCCTCGACCGCACGGTAGCCGTCAAGATCATGCTGCCGCAGTATGCTGGCGACGCAACCTTCGCCGCACGCTTTAAGCAGGAGGCCCAGGCAGCAGCCGGTCTCTCCTCCCCCTATATCGTGGGCGTCTACGATTGGGGCAAGGACGGCGACACCTATTACATCGTCATGGAGTACTTGCGCGGCACCGACCTTAAGAGCGGCATCAAGAGCCACGGCGCCCTCGACCCCAAGAAGGTCGCCCAGATCGGCTCGCAGATCAGCTCCGCGCTTTCGGTCGCCCACAAGCACGAGATCATCCACCGCGACATTAAGCCGCAGAACATCATGGTGCTGCCCGACGGCAACATCAAGGTGATGGACTTTGGCATCGCGCGCGCCAAGAACAGCCACCTCACGCAAGACAACAACGTGCTGGGAACCGCCCACTACGTCAGCCCCGAGCAAACCCGTGGTCAGGACCTCGGCCCCACCTCGGATATCTACTCGCTGGGCGTCGTGATGTATGAATGCGCCACCGGCCGCGTTCCCTTTGACGGTGACGACGCCATCTCGGTCGCACTCAAGCAGGTCAACGAGTTGCCTATTCCGCCGAGCCAGATCAACTCCGGTGTCGACGCCGACCTTGAGCGCATCATCCTCAAGTGCATGGAGAAGGACCCGGCAAACCGCTTCCAGACCGCCGACGAGCTGCGTCAGGTGCTCAACAGCTACCTGTCGGGCCGTGCCGTCAACGTCTCGGAGCCCACGCGCATCATCGGCGCCCCCGGTGAGCTGGGCGCTACCAAGACCCGTGAGCTGTCTGACTCCACGCGCGCTATGGTTCGCCCCGTATCGGGCGTAAGCGGACAGACCAACCCCCGCAGCGCCGTCTCGGGTTCCACCGGTTCCTACGAGGTCGATCAGCCCAAGTCCAACAAGAACAAGATTATCGCCGCCGTAGTCGCCGCAATCGCCGTGGTTGGCGTTGTGGTGGCCTTCGCCACCGGGCTCTTTGGGGGCGAGCAGGTTACGGTGCCCGATGTGCTTAACAAGGACCAGCAGACCGCTATCGAGCTGATCAAGGAGGCCGGCCTTGAGGTCGGAACTGTCGACCAGAGCTATAACGACGATGTCGACGAGGGCAAGGTTGCCGAGCAGACCCCCAACGGCAACACTAAGAAGCCCAAGGGCTCCAAGGTGAACCTGGTGATCTCCAAGGGCCCCAAGCCCTCCGAGAAAGTTGAGGTTCCGCAGCTCGTCGGCCTAACCAAGGACCAGGCCGAGGCCGCGCTGGCAAGCGTGGGCCTGAAGGGCAACGCAACCGAGGAGGCCAACGAGGCCGACGAAGGCCAGGTCTTTGAGCAGGGCACTGATGCCGGCAAGGAAGTCGAGAAGGGCACGACCATCTCGTATAAGGTCTCCAGCGGTCCTGACACCACCTCCGTCCCCGATCTGACCGACATGACCGAAGCCCAGGCACGCAACGCTCTCGACATGGCTGGCTTTGGCGTCGACGTGAGCTACCAGGAAAACGACTCGGTTACCGAGGGCACCGTAATTAGCTGGAACCCTAGCGGCAAGCAGAAGCCCGGTGCCACGATCACCGTCGTCATCGCCAAGAAGTCCGGCAAGGCCAGCGTCCCGGGTAACCTGTACGGCAAGAGCATCTCCGCCGCCGTCACCGCGCTCAACAACGCCGGTTTCTACAACATCGCATTCTGCGATCAGAACGGCAACCCCGTGAGCGGCAACGAAAACGCCACCGTTACGGGCGTCTCCCCCACCGGCAAGCAGTCCACCGACAGCACGATCACGCTGACGGTTTCGCTTTCTGGCTCTGCCTCGGGTGACGATTCCGACACGACGACTAACTAGTCGACAACCCATCACCTGCAGCGGCTATGGCCGCAAACATATTCGCTCAACGGCGCCCGCTTGCTCCCCAGCAAGCGGGCGCGTTATTTATCGACAGGCCAGGGCTCCATAGCAACGCAAAGAGGCCCGCAAAAGCGAGCCTCTCAGGTAACAACAGATATGTGATGCAGTAATTACTAGCCGCAGAACTTCACCATGGTCTCGACCATGGACTCTTGCCTATAGACAAAATGTCCAGAAGCAAGGAGATGAAAGAGTAAGGACAACGCCCTCTAAAAGAAGGCCGTATATGAAGATTGCATATCCCTTTTGCCTTCATATACTCAAGAAGCACCCCTCGAAGCGCTCCTGAGAGGCCCCCTTGGATGCAACCCAGGGGATCCAGATTCTGGTAGACATCGGCACAGCAAAATCCTGCCGCGCAGGCACGAACGGACATCTTGACTCCCAACGCAATGCGGGGCGCCCCAAGACACCCCGCCACGACAAAAAACTAGTTCTCGTAGACCAGCGGGTGGCCCCAACTGCCCTCGATCTTGCAGGTCTGCGCCGCAAAACCGGCAGCGAAGTCCAAGCTCTCGCGAATTGCGGCCTCGCCGCACTCGCCGGCCTTCTTCTTGGAAAGATAGGTGACCAAAAACGCCGTCAGCAGTGAATCGCCGGCCGCCATAGCGTCTTTGAGCTCCTCGGGCGCCACGGGCTTGATGCCCTGCTCGTAGAAGTTTTCGCCGTCATAGGCGACGGAACCCTTGCTCCCGCGCGACGCGCATACGATTTGAGGGCCAAGGGCCTTCACCCACTCGAGCTTCGCCTTGATATCCTCCAGGGAAGCGTCGCCCATGGACATAAAGGCGTACGTCACAAATGGCGCAATCTGCTCGAAGTACTCGTCGGTGGAGTCATCGGAGAAGTCGAAGCTGATAGGCACACCGGCAGCCTTGATCTTGGGGAGCTCGCGCTCGGTGAAGCAGTAGTTGCCGCTGTGCACCAAATCGAAGCCGCTGACGTACTCGGCGGCGAAGCGGTCTATCACGTAGCGCATGTCGCCACGTATGCCGC
This sequence comes from uncultured Collinsella sp., assembly GCA_902493515.1. Classification (GTDB taxonomy): domain Bacteria; phylum Actinomycetota; class Coriobacteriia; order Coriobacteriales; family Coriobacteriaceae; genus Collinsella. The sequence continues at coordinate 22,876 of CABUPE010000001.1, read as the reverse complement.
CTTCATTGGAGCCCAGGAAGATACGGTCCCCGGTCTTGTCAACGGTCACGCGAGCGGCGCCGTTGACGCCCAGGACCTGCTGGCAGCGAAGAAGCTCGACGCCCTCGTCCTCAAGCGATGCTATAACGTGCTCGGCCTCCTCATCTGATCCGAAGATTCCCATGTAGGCGCTGCGATCGACACCGAGCTTCTTGGCGAAGACGGCGAAGTTGACTGCGTTGCCGCCGGGATACATAGTCTTGATATGCTCGTACTTATCGACAACGTTGTCTCCAAAGCCGAGCACGCTTATAGGATAGGCTGCCATGGTTATCTCCATTCAGGTAAACCGCCGTGGCTACGGCGAGCAGAAGAGGCGCGAGGATTCGCACGTCTCAACGCGCTTCGCGCCCCGTTCTAAAATCGCTAGTACTTCTCGATGCCCATGTAACGACGCACGTCCGGGTGATGGTCGAACACCTTGCCGCGAGCGGAGCGCAGCTCACAGTTCATCGCGTAGAACAGGATTGGATCAAGGAACGCGCGAACGCTTGCCGGTACTTGGTCCATGCCGTACTCCATGGCGTCGAGCACCATAAGAGTGTCGGTATGGGTCTCGAGGAATGCGAGGGCGCGCTCATCCATGGCTCGGCACTCACTGGAAGACATCTGCAGGAAGTAGAAGACTCCGGGCTCGGTCACCTCGAAGGGGCCGTGGAAGTACTCGCCGGAGTGGATATAGGCGCAGCTCTGCCACTGCATCTCCATAAGCGAGCAGATAGCGAAGCCATAGGTCTGGCTAAACACGGGACCGGATCCCAAGATATACAGGAACTTGTGGTCCTGGCACAGGGCAGCGAAACGGTCGCAAAGTTCGGCGTTGACCTTCTCGCGAGCCGCAGGCAGGATCCGGTCCATCTTGGCGATGCCTTCGTACATATCGGCAAGGTCAGCATAACCTTCCTGCTGATCCAAGAGCTCGGCAGCGAGAGCCAAAGAGATGCCGGCGGGTACCTCCGCCTGCGGAACTCCCTCGCCCCACGGATATACCCAGCACGTCCACTCACCGTTATCGATGCCGGAGCCGGCGTTGTCGGTCTGCGCGATAACGGTTGCGCCCGCCGCCTTGGCGATCGAGCACGCATCGATTACCTCGGGAGTGTTGCCGGAGTGGCTGCAAGCGATAACAAGGGACTTTTCGCCCAGGCGCTTGGGACGCATGATATCGAACTCGCGGGCGGTATACGCCTCACTGGCAAACGTAGTCGCCTCGCGCTTAAGCAGCTCATGGGCGGGCAGCAGGTCGATGAGGGAGCCGCCGCAGGCAACCCAGAAGACGCTATCGAAACCGCCCTTTTCGGCGATTGCGTCGGCGATGAGATCATGTGCGTTCATTGTTATTCTTCCTTTCGATACGGCGGACGAATCCGCCAACGTTTACTGCAAGTCTTCTCGTCAAGCGTGTTGACTGCCCCACGCGAATGGGAGCTACGCTCTAGTCGACAAAATACCTCTCGAAGGCGTCCATGTTGCGCCGGTCCGCTGCTGCGGGATCATCGAAATACCTTCCATCGGTGATCTCCTGGCCAAGATAGCCCTCGAACCCATGCGCGTTGAGGACACGCACGAAATCGTCCATGCTGTGCTTTCCATCGCCCCAAACCAGATGGCCGTATGGGTCGCCATCAATGAAGTGCATGTTCCTTATGGCACCATCGCCAAACTCGGCAAACCACTCTTCAAGGCTCTCGCCGGCGACTCCCATAGCAGTAGTGTCCACCATTGGAGTAAGGTGCGGGTTGGCTACTTGGTCAAGCATGCGCCTGGCATCCGCGAGTGTAACCACCAAGTTGCTCTCTTCCGGCCTCAGGCTCTCCATGCAGAGGGTCACGCCGTGCTCGCCGGCATAGTCCGCAAGAATCGCCAAGTGCTCGGCAGAGCGCTTCCAAGCTTCCTCGCGGTCCTCGTCCCAATCGCCCCAACCGGAGTTGATGGACATATACGGGGCGCCGAGCACCTCGGCGAGCTCGATGCCGTGCTTGAAGTAAGCGAGGCTCCGCTGCGCGTGGAGGGGCTTTCTGGCAGCGTACTGCCACGGATACACCACGTTCTCCGGGCACAGGGAGCTCCCGGAGAGTCCGCGGGACTCGATCTTGCGGCGAAGCTTGTCGGCCTCGAAATACCCCGTGTGGTCCAGCGTCACGTGCGGCTCGGCCGCCCAAAGCTCGATGGTTTTGAAGCCAAGGCGCTGCTGAACATCAAGGAAATAATCGAGCGACCACATGATGTAGTGAATGTTCATGCCGGCGACCTGCTCGCGACGCAGGCGGGGCGCGGAAGCGTTTAAATCCATGCTGGGCATCTCCTCTCCTAGCAATCTTCGTACACGACCCGACCATCGCTCAGCGTGAGCGAGACCTGGATGTCTCTGGCATCTTTGGGGTCCACCGCAAACACATCGCGGTCCAAAACGCAGATGTCCGCGAGCTTGCCCGCCTCGAGGGTGCCGAAATCGTTCTCGCGAACCAGATCGTAGGAACCCCCGGCAGTCCATGCCCGCAGCAGCTCGGCAACGCTAACGGTATTCTGCGGGTTGACGTCCAAACCGTCGGCGAAGTACCCTCCGCAGGCGCTGTAGATCGAATCTCCTAGATGCGGGATAAGGAGGGGAAGATCGGTTCCGCAGCACAGCACACATCCGCCATCCACCATGGCGCGACGGTTCCAGCTGCGGGAGAGCCTCTTCTCTCCTATCTGGCGACGCATGGTCGAAAGGCAATCCTCGCGCTTATCAAGAGTAAGGATCTGGGGATAGACCTCGCAGATACCGCCGATGGCGCCCATGCGCGCCAGGTCAGCTGGATCGGAGTTCTCAAGGTCCGTAATCGAATGCCTGCGAGCGAGCCTTCCCGACTCATCACGCGGTAGCCGCTCATACAGGTCGATCGTCTTGCGAACGGCCCCATCCCCCTGGCAATGCAGGGAGTAGCGGAATCCCTGGGCATCGATCTCGGACAGCTCGCGAGAGATGAGGTCCCATTCGGGCTCCTCGACCACGGTCTTTCCGCCGGCACCCGCATCGGCCCCCTCCTCGTAGGGATCGATCATCTCGGCCAGGCCGCACCACACGCCGCGATCGGTCATGCGATTGAAGCCGGAGAACCTGACGAAGTCTCCTTGGAAGCGGTCGCGCGCCGAGCAGGCGTAATCAAGGTCGGCTCCATGCCCGACGGGCTGGCTCATCATGTCGACCCTAACCGTAAGTTCGCCTTCCTGCTCGCGGCGATACATCTCGTCCGCAAATCCGTAATAATCGTCAAAGCACATCTCCTTGATGGCGGTGACGCCACGGGAGTTAAGCATGGTCATGTAGTCGCCATACGCATCGCGGACTTCCTGAAGAGGTAGATAATCGCGCATAAGGTGCCAAATCATCTCGGCATAGCAAGCCTCGGGCGTAAAACCATAGCGCGCAGATGCGGCGGAGTTGAGCACGCAGGTCTCCGCGCCGGCAGTAAAGGCGACGGCAGGCGTGGATGAGAACTTCTCGTCCAACATATCAACCAAGTCGTCACCCATAAGGGTCTCCGGAAGGTTCATGCCCAACGCCATAGGGGCCTGGGGCCGCTCCTCCTTCCAATTCGACATCGCGGTGAAAACATCATCTGCCGAGGTCGCATCGATAAGATCGGCGCCGATGCGACGGAGCACCCAGCCGGTAAAGAACGTGTGCACGTCGACAAGGCCTGCCATGACGGTTCTGGAGCCAAGGTCGCGAACCTCGTCCGCATGCGCAGTATATTCGGCAGCCCGATCAGAGGCGCCCGCGGATTCGATGCGATTACCGCGAATCGAAACATATCCGTCGATCGGTTCATCGGAAAGGCCGGTAAAGATGCTGCGGGACAGCAATACTAGCGAACGATCAAACACCGGGCACCTCCTACATCGGCAGTAGGCCGGAGATCGTAGTCGCGACCAATCCGAACAGGACCATGAAGATAAAGAACTTCCAGATGGTCTTCCACCATTGCCCGAAGGAGATCTTCGCTACGGCGAGACCCGCGACGGTCATGCCCGCAACGGGGCTGATGGTGTTGATGGTCTGGTTCGCGAACTGCAGAGCGGTGACGGCAGCCTCGGGATTGAGACCCATAAGCTCGGTCAGCGGGCCCATGACTGGCATGGTGAGTGCAGCGAGGCCGGAGCTGGAAGGAACCAGCAGCGAAAGCAGGCCGAGGACGATGTACATGAAGGTGGTATAGATGAAGGACGGAGCGCCCGCAAGGAGTCCGACGAGCCAGTTAAGAATAGAGTCGATGATCATTCCGCCCTCTGCAACGACCAGGATGCCGCGGGCGATACCGATGATGCAGGCTGCGTAGGCGAAGTCGGCGATTCCGCGGACGAACTCCTCCGCAATGGTCTTCTCGTCCAAGCCGCCGAGTATGCCGGCAAGAAGGCCCATGGCCAGGAACACCATAGAGATCTCGTCCATATACCAGCCCTGGGTAACGAGGCCCCACACGATAACGCCCATGCCGACCGCGAAATCAATGAGGACGAGCTCGTGGCGAAGCGTGAACTCCTCTTCGATAGAGGCGTCGGTGACAGAGAACTCGATGCGCTTCTGCTTATCGTCCTCATAGGTGATGGAGGACTTGGGATCGAGCTTGACGCGGCGCGCGTAGCGCATGGCCCAGAAAATGCCCGCGGCGGTGAAGATGGCCCACAGGATGGCGCGGAGCCAAAGCTGGGGATTTCCCTCGATGCCGATAACGCCCTGGGCGATCAGCACGTTGAAAGGATCGATAGTGGATGCGCAGTAACCAAGGTTGGGGCCGAGGAAGCAGATGATGAATGCGGTCATGGAGTCATACCCGATGCTCAGCATGATGGGGATGAAGATCGCGTAGAACGGCAGCGCCTCCTCGGACATGCCGAACGTGGTGCCGCAGATCGAGAGCAGGACCATGGAGATGGGGATGATCAAGATGTCCTTGTTCTTCAACTTCTTGATCACGCGGCTCATACCGGCGTTTAGGGCGTTGGTCTTGGTGACGATGGCGAACGATCCGCCGATCAGCAGGACGAACGCGACGACATCGGCCGCAGCCTGGATGCCCTTGGCGGGAGCCTGCAGGACGGCATCGATGCCCTGTCGCAGATCGACGGTCTCCCCCGTCTCCGAATCGGTGTAGACCTTGTCGACTTCTTGGTACGTTCCGGCTACGGCGACTTCTCGCTCGCCCGCGGCCGTCTGAATGGTCTGACGGTCGAACTGACCCGATGGGACGATCCATGTGAGCACCGCGAAGAACACAATCAGCATGAACGCGATGGTGTACACATGGGGAAGCTGGAGATGGAATCTGCGCTTGGGCTTCTCCTGTTTGGCATCCGACATTCTTAACCTCCTGTCAGAGCAACGATGCTTGCCAAAAAACCCTCACGTATAAGCAAACATCTTAGGTTGTCCTATGTATAACCTGCATGAAGGTGCCGGTCAAGAAACATATTAGGTTGTTCTATAAGTGGTAACTTTTACGCGCTAAACGGACCTGTTGCGGCGATGGCGAGAACAGCGCTGCGCGAGACAGAGCCGCTAGATATCGAAGCTGTAGCGCGAACCCACGTAGTACTGCCTGCCATAGCAGAAGCGCTCTCCGTTGGAATCGAGAAAGCCCGCGTTCATGAAGAATAGCGGCTCCCCTACTGGGACCTTGAGCTCGCGGGCGGTATCAATTCCCGCACGGGCGATCTCTAGCCTGCAGGGATCGGATGAACAGGGATACCTACCCGTACGCTCCCCCACGGCCTCGAATATCGAGCAATTGGAGAGACCGATATCTTTGAGAAATTCGAATCCGTCAACAGGATAGTAGTTGTTCTCGAACAGGACCGGCACGCCGTCTGCGGTACGCACGCGTGAGACCAAGATGAGGTCAGAGCCTTCATCCAAGCCAAAGAAAGAAGCGAGGTCGCGATCGGCGGCAACGGTCTTGCGGGCAACGACGCGAGCGCCCGCCTTCATGCCGTTTTCAGCGCATGCTTGGGTAAAACTCTGAACATCGTCCTTCTGATGCACCTTGCGAATTATCTTTGTCGCGGTCACAAACGTACCACGCCCCTGCCGCTTGGTGAGATACCCCTCGCCCACAAGCTCCTCTATTGCGCGACGAACCGTGACCCTTCCCACGCCGTACATCTTAGAAAGCTCAAGTTCCGTTGGAATCTGCGAGTCAACGGGATATGTCCCCTGTTCGATATCGCTCTTGAGCAAATCGAGCACCTGTTGATACAGCGGGGCGGAAGAGCCCCCATCCAGATGCGTATCCACAAAAACTCTCCCTTTAAGGCGTTCGCGATCTCAACTACTCCATTCTACCGCACACGGAAAAATGAGGTTAAACACATAGGGGCCCTGCATGTTTGAGCAGATCGGGAATCTGGTCGATGATTTCGTCCGCATTTGCTTGCGAAAAACCAAAACGCTCCTCGCGCTTGGCGAACACGGTGAGACCCGCCGTCTTGCCCGCGGCGATGCCCGACATCGTGCCTAGCAGCGCCGAACGCATGCAGTCCGGCTACACCCGCGGCGGCAGGCCCCAAGCTGACAGGCCCCAGCAATTAGACATCCCGTTCTCCGACGTGCTCTCGGTCGAGATCGCGGGGCGTTCCGCATAGCGGTGCTGCCGAGCACACCTACGGCGTGGTGGGGTCGCTGTGCGAGAACAACGACAAGCTCGCTATCGACCGGCGCCCGCCCGAAGTGGAGGAGGGCGACTTGCTCGTCATCCACGATGCGGGCGCGCACGGGTTCTCGGTGGGCTACAACTACAACGGCCGGCTCAAGCGTGCCGAGGTGCTGATGCGTCCGGAAGGGTCGGGCCAGCTCATCCGCTGCGCCGAGGAGCCGCGCGACTACTTTGCCACCTTTGACTGCTTCCCGGCCGACGAGCGGCTCGCCGTTCGCTCCAGTATCCGCTGGGTTGCCACTATGCCGTGTAGCAGGCGGTTGTCGATACATGCGGCGATGATGCTCATGTGATGTTGGCTTCCTTCCTTTGCTTGCGAGGCGCGTCACTCGTCCTGCTGGGCCGCGGGCCCATCGTTCAGCGTGGCCTGCCTGCGCGGGGTATGCCGGGAATTGATGTAGTCGTATGCGTAGGCGATCTCCGTGACGGGGACCTCCACGTGGTAATGGGCGGAAATGTCAGAGAAGCTCGTGCGGAATGCCTCGACGAAATCGTTGTGTTCATTGGCGAAGCGCTGCTCGTCTGCGTAGTTCTCGATGGGGCTTCTGGTCACGAGGCGCTCCACGAGACAACACAGGTGCACGTAGAGCCCCATGCTCACACGAGCGCCAATCACGTCTCCGGTGAGCTGCTGGAGCCGCTCCGCGGCACTCTCGATTTCGCCGAAGAGCTTGTTGGGGTTAAGGATTGTGATGGACTCGACCACGTTCCTGAGGGTCATGTTCTTGACGAGATTCTGGTGGAACGTGCGCAAGCCGTCAGCGTCGAGCAAGCGTGCGAAGGCGCGGTCTATCTGGGCCGTTCCTTCGCCGGCGATGAGTTCCTCGAGCGAAATGAACGGGACTCCGTCGGCGTGCGGATTGTCCGTGCCGATGACCGAGCGCACGTTGTACTGGGAGAAGGCGGCATCCTCAGATCCGTTATTGGCGAGCTGCCGCCAGTCAACGGCGACAAGCCGCGCGGGGGACTCGCCAGGCAGGCTCTGCGCCACGAGATCGCGGATCCGCGCAGCTGCGTCAAGTCCGCCTTCGGAGCAGAAGACAATCGCGTCCGGTCGGGCGTTGCGCGCCACGATGTGATAATTACAGGTGCAAGCTGCCGCAGCATCGTCGAGAACCTCTCGCACGGAGCGACCCGCGATAAGTCCGGCGCCAACCTCCACCGCAAGGCCGGTAGAGGCGTTGTTGATGATGCCGAGTGTCATGCCGGAGGTGAATTCCAGACTCTTATAAATATCCTGGAGCGATCCCATGTCCACGAGGATGACGACCTCGTCTGCGTAGGAGAAGCGGTCGATGATTTGCTGAAGAGGAGCAGCGACGTCCGTAACCTTCTGGTCGTAGGGCATATCGATGGCCTCGAAGACCCTCGTGTCAAGAATCCGATTGGCAGCGTCGGCGATGCTCGTGGCGGTCGAGTAGCCATGACTGAGGACGATACCGACGCTCCGACGACGCTTAGACGGGTCGAGTGCGAGTGCCGCATGCGCAAGGACGAGCAGACACGTGAGATCGTCGAGCGCGATGCCGAGCGTAGCCTTGAGTTCATCAGCGATGCAGGCGCAGACAGTAACGGCAAAGCGGTTGCGCTGGGCCACGACGCCGCGCATGCCGGAAAGCTCGCTTGCATGGGAGCTCTTCCAACGCGAGAGGTTTGCGGGCGGCCACAGCTGGAGGCAGATGCCCTGGGCGATTAGATGCGAGCTCTTTCGGGACAAATCGATCGAGTAGAGTTCGTTCACGGAAGTGACGACGCTGTCGGCGATCTGCTCGTATGCGTCGGACTTCGAGCGGCCCGGGTTTTGCCCGAACGCCAGGTAGTCCTCAAGGTCGCGGGCTCGCTCCACCAGCTGAGCGCTGCACGCGCTCCCATCAAGCGTGCCTTCGCGATAGCTCTCGTATGGCTCCAGCATGGCGTCGAGTACATGCCGTGCGCGGTCGTCCGCCTGGCTTTGGATGCTCCGGGTGGTGTCGATGAGCTGCATATCGTTCTCGCTGCGCTCAAGTGCGGAGCCGGCAAGGATTGCGGAGGGAAGCTGGTAGGTGCGAATCTCCAGGCTGTCACCCTTCGTGTCTAGATAGGCCTCGGCGCAACAGTTGGTGATGCAGTCGCGTAGGCCGCGTACGTTCTCCTCGAAGTTGGTGCCGGCGAGGGCTCGGAAGGCTCCGCGACTTATGAGGATGTCGCGTCCTATGCGTCGGCCCTCCTCCTTGAGGAAGTGGAGAGTCAGTTCCTCACGCTCCTCCTGGGTGCGCTCGCGCAGAGACGGCACCTGGGCGGACATGGGGATGCGACGCGTGAGGCTGCGGCACTCGGTACTGTCTGCCTCGTTTGAGGTGGCAAAGATAAGGCGCGCAGCAGGGGCTGGCACAATGGCGCCCGCCTGTGCGGAGGCCCACTCCAAGAGCGCGTCCTGGGCAGCGGGTGAGAGGGTGTCGACGTCCTTGAGATAAACGATGCCGCCGCTCGCCCGATCTGCAGGCCCGCCATCTGCGCACAGATCGTGAGTGAGCGCGCGGGCATCGTCTGCGTAATGCGAGCAGTCGATGCTCACAAGCTTGGCTTCCTGCTGCAGGACGCCGACGTTCTTGCCGTATTCGAGGGCAAGTTCGGCGAGTAGACCCTTGCCGGTTCCCGAAGCGCCACAGAGCAGGATGGGCAGGCCAGCTGGCGGGTACTTGAGCGCGGCGCAGAGCTGGCTGATGCAGGGCGCAAGGCTCAGCTCGTGACCGATTGCGCGGTCAAAGTCGAGTCGCTCGCCGTTTCCGAGCGTGGCGAAGAGCTGCTCGACCGAAGGGTAGGTGCTACGCTCAATGCGAGACTGGAAGAAGCGTTCGAGGGAGCGGCGGTGGAAGTAGCACACCGGTCGCGCCCCTGCTTTCACCACGAGGCCAGCGCGCACGAGCTCGTTGAGATACTGACTTGCCAGGCTGCGCGAGATGGCGAGCGAGTCGGTTATAGATGCCGTGGTGAAGTGGTCGAGACGGTTCTGGATGCGCCCGCCCCGCGTGCTGCCAAGCTCGCGCGTGATGCGATCGAGGTAGGCAAGCAGGTCTTTCTGTGTCTCGGGGATGTTCATGCGGCTGGTCCTCCTTTCGTCCCACACCTTACGGGCGGGGTGGTGCTCGGGACGGGTTGGCGCCCGCGTTCCGTCACGGGCGCGTGCACTTCGGCACTCCATGATACATCTGTAGTGACATATGGCGACTTCTCGACACTTGCGCTCGACACAGCGAGCGGCAACGGCGCTGTCCGCCGAGCGCCTCGCCGTTTGCTCCGTCTCTGGCTACATCGCTCGAACCGACTCTGCCGCTGGCGCGGACGCCCCGCGCCCGGACGGCTCGGAAAGGCAGGAAACCATGGACGTCCGCAAGCTCGAGGGTTCCATAATCGCGCTCGTCACGCCATTCGACGAGGACGGCTCCGTCAACTTTGCCCAGCTCGAGATGCTGCTCGAACTCCAGATCGAGAGCGGCACCGACGCCATCCTCACACTGGGCACCACCGGCAAGTCAGCCACGATGACCGACGAGGAAAACAACGAGGTCGTCAAGTTAGTCGTGGAGCACGTGGCCGGGCACGTGCCGGCCATCGCCGGTTCGGGCTCCAACTGCACGGCCACGCAGGCGCGCAAGAGCCTCACGTACTAGAAGCTGAACGCCGACGCCCCGCTCATCATCTCGCCGTACTGCAACAAGTCCAACGAGGAGGACATCTACCAGTGCCTCGTTCACACGGCCAGCGCGGTGGACATCCCCTGCATCATCTACAACATCCCCGGGCGCACCGGCTGCAGCATCAGCGCGGCCAACGTGGAGCGTCTGGCCGCCCACCCCAACATCATGCGCATGTTCGCGTGGGCAAGGGCGCCACGGTGGCCACCGGTGCCGTATGCGTGGAGGACGTGCCGGCCGGTGCCGTGGTGACCGGCGTGTCCGCGAAGGTCATCAAGCAGGCCAACGAGTCGCCGAGGACAAGGCCCCCTCGTCGACGCGCTCCGCAACCTGTAAGCGAGGCCCCTAAGGCCGCCTTGCTGTCGGCAGCCTGGGGCCATGTGCCATCAGGGCGCAGGACGGGTCCGGTCGCCGAAATGCGGCCGGACCCGTTGTTCGCATGTTTTGCTGGGGGAGTCGCTGTGGCGACGAGGTTCACTGGCTTACTTTTCCTGTTCGCGCAGCCCCTTCGCCAAGGCTATGTTGGACAGTTTGAGTTCGCCATTCGTTACCGTAACAGCAAGCGAGTGGCCGAACTTCTCGCAGACGCGTGTCGTGAGTGCGGTACCGTCGAGGTAGAGGACGAGGATGTTGTCGTCAACGATGAGCTGCAGGTGGTAAGAACGCCCGGACTCGAGCCAGACTGGCCTCCAAAGCCCCTTATCCATTACGCGGAACCACTTGTAACAGGGACTCTTGTCGAACGAGAGCCGATTCGCGTCGAGGTCGAAGCGGTATTCGTACGACTCGTCGGTCTCGAGATTCTTGTAGGCTCGAATTGAGAAGTCGCAAGCGTCCCTGAACGTCACGTCTGCCTCGAAGCAGAAGATCTCGCCTGCGTTTTCGGTGATTACGCACTCCGTTCGTTCGTGGTCTCCGCGAAGCTCGATATCCGGGACGGCATCAGGGCACTCGAACGCATCCCTTATGCTTTGGGGAGGGCGAACGCCGAGGGTGCCATTGGGGCGCTGGTACACCTCATGGGGCATAAACGAGCCACCCCAAAGCCAGTTGGCCCGGTCATCGTCGTTCTCGCGCGTGGGGACCCAGCCGGACAGAATCCTGCGCGATCCGTCGAAGGCGGTCCGTCCGGCGTAATACGCCCTCCCGTCGAAGGCGTCATCTCTCGGCTTCTCCCACGGACCGTAGAGATCGCGGCTCATGCGGTAGACGATCTTGTTCTCGTCGCTGTACTCAGAGTAGACCAGGTACCACCAATCGCCAATTTTGAAAATGTCTGGCATTTCGAACATGGTGTAGAGGCCGGGGGCCCAAAAGTCGCCCTTGAACTGCCAGTGCTCGAGGTCCTTCGACGTAAAGTGAACGAGCCTGCCAGTTTGGAGGGTTTTGGAGGGGTCGTCTCCCTTACGCGTGCCCAGTACGAGGAGGTATTCCTTCCGGTCGTCATCCCATATTACGAAAGGGTCGCGCCAGTTGCGCCCATCGTATCCTGGCTGAGGCGTGAGCTCTGCTGCAACACCCGTCTTTTTCCACGTCGCATAATCATCCGAGCAGGCCTTCGCCTGCATGAGCACCTGGGACGTTTTGCCTTCTCGCAGGTAGTTGCGGTTGAACCCGGTATAGAAAGCGCGTACCTCCCCTTTTGCCTCGTAGACGGTTCCGGCGTAGATGAACTGGTCTTGGTCGTCTTCTCCGCCGTGGGGGATCGCCGTTCCGTGTTCCTGGTACGTCACGAAGTCCTGGGTGGTCGCGAGCGACCACCCAAAGGGCTGTCCTTCGGCAAGCGGAGCGGGGTCGCGCGTGTCACGCTGGTGGTATAGATAGAACGTGCCGTCCTTGCCGAAGGGCATGACGTCTCCCACCCACACGTCCTTCGGTTGGTAGAACAGGTGCTGGTTATTGGTCGGGACTTTGCGCATGTCTCGTCCTCCTTACTGTCGCGTCTTTCCTATTCGTCTTCTTCTTCAACGTCCGGAGTCAGATCTCCGAGGTAGACGAGCTGCTCTTTGGCTTGGGTGACGACATGCCTCACCACATCGGGAGTAAGCTGTCCGGCGTGGAGCGAGAGCTCGAGGGCCACGGGAAGGTTTACGCCGGTCACTATGAACGCGCCTCGCGGAGCCGAGCAGGCTACGAGCTGGTTTACGCTGCCCTGAAGGATGTCGGTGAGAACGAGGGTCTCGTCATCTTCGGCGATGCCCTCGAATGCGCTGGCGAGCTTCTCCTCGAGCGGGGTTTCGTCTGTAAACGCGCAGACAACCCTGATGTCGTGCCCCGGTCCTATGATGGCCTTGAGCGTGTCTCCGAGTCCGGCTGCCAGGCCGTAGTGCGATGCAATGATGATGTGCCTCATAATGCGTCCTTTGTGGGTTGGTCTAGCCCTAGGCTAGGCAGCAAGAATGCCGAAAGCCGCGCACACCCACGAGATGATGAGGATGCCGAGGACAATCTTGTTGATGCTGACCTTGCGCTTGACGAGGGCGTAGACGATGGCTGTGGCTATTACGGGCAGCATGCCGACCATGATTTGGTCGAGGATGCCCGTCTGGACGTCGAGCGTAACTTCACCCATGGTGAACGTGAGACCACACGAGACCTTGATGACGGTGGGGATGAGCGCACCGACGACCATCATGCCAAGTGCCGACGTCGACTCGGTGAAAACGGACATCTTCTCGGCAAGGGTCGTGAAGAGCTTGTCGCCGAACTTATAGCCTATGCGCCAGTCAAAGAGCTTCCATACGAAGATGGCGATGGCGACGGCAAGCCAGAGAAGCACGCCGACGGGGTTTCCCGCCTGTCCCATGTAGGCGGCGATGGAGCCGAAGATGGTGGGAATGAGGATGGCGAAGATCGTGTCGCCGACTCCTGAGAGGGAGCCCATGAGGCCAATCTTAAGGTCTTGGACCGCGTCGATGGCGTCATTGTGCCCCTTGTCCTCCAAGGCTAGGCCGGCGCCGAGGAGCAGGCCGCTTACCTGGGGAGTCGCATTGTAATAGCGATAGGTGCTCAGAAGTGACCTGCGGTAGCCCTCCTCGTCTCCTGCATAGATCTTGCGCAGGGCGGGTTCGGTTGCGAACATGACCGCCGGGGCACACTGGGACTCATAGTTATAGATGGACGCGCCGAGCATCCAGCGGCGGCCGCAACGGTCGAGATCGGAAACGGTGAGGACTGGCTGGTACGTTCCGTCTGCCAGGCAGGTTGGCGCTTCGTTTGCCTTGGTGGCGTTAACTTCGTTACTCATCTTCCAGACCTCCAGCGTCGAGGGCGTTTACGGACGGATTGCTGTGCGACTTGTAGTACTCGATGGCCGCGGCGGCACCGAGCAGGGCGATGGGGAGAATGCTTATCTGCAGGTAGGCGGCCAGAACGAAGCCAACGATGGCGTAGGCGATGAACTTCTTCATTGGCATGAAGGACAGAAGCATCGCAAGGCCGACGACGGGGAGGATACCGGCGGCGATGGAGAGGCCGGTCGTGAACCAGGAGGGCATGACGGAGAGGAAAGCGTTGACGGCATCGGCGCCAAAGAGCAGTACGGCAAACGTGGGGATGGCCGCCGTAAGGCCATAGAAGACCGGACCGAGGAAAAGTACGCTCTTCATCTGCGAGTACTTGCCCTCTTCGGCAAAGCGCTGCGAGGCACGCCCGAGGAAGCCGTTTGCCGTCTTGGCGATGACGTCGAGCTGAAGGCCGAGCATGCCGACTGCGATTCCGGCGGCAACGTCGACGCTCGCCTCCTGACCCGAGGTGATGGCAACGACGGCGCCAATGATGGCGGCAGTGGGATAGTCGGGGACGGAGGCTCCTCCCATGGCCGCCACGCCCAGGCTCATGAGTTGGACGATGGCGCCGACGGCGAGGCCAGTTACGGGGTCGCCGAGCGCAAGTCCGACGAACCATGCTGGCGTGACGGACATGTTCGTGAGAATTTGTCCCGCGTTCTTCTCGGCTCCGTAGATGAAGGCGATGAGTGTAACGACGGCTATCTGGATGATGGATGGTGTCATAAGTTCACTCCCTTGCTAAAGCGTGATGATGCTGGAGAGCTCTACGGGCTTGTCGGCCGGCACATAGCGAACGGTGATATCGCAGCCGGTGCCAGCAATCGCTCGATATGCGGGCAGCTCGTCTTTGGTGACGTAGGCGCGACTGCTCACCTGGACGGCGTCTGACCCCTCTTCGGGAAAGACTGTGCCTCCGACCACGAGTGTGGGAACAACCTGGCCCGTCTGTATGACGTCGAGGATGGTCTGGGGGTCTCGCGCCACGATGAAGACCGTGTGGTCGTCGTACTTGCCCGCCCGATAGTTCGCGAGAGCCGTCTCCTTGTTGATAATGGAGAGGGCGACTCCCGAGGGCTTTGCCATCCGCATGGCAGCCTTCTTGGTCGGGTCGTTGGCGACGATGTCATCGATGACCATGAGACGCTGCGGACGGAACTCGGGTACCCACTGGGTTGCCACTATGCCGTGTAGCAGGCGGTTGTCGATGCGTGCTGCGATGATGCTCATGTGATGTTGGCTTCCTTCCTTTGCTTGCGTGACGCGTTTCGGCATGGCCTGTGCCGAGGCGCGTCATTCTTCCTGCCGGGCCGCGGACCCGTCGTTCAGCGTGGCCTGCCTGCGAGGGGCATGCCGGGAATTGATGTAGTCGTATGCGTAGGCGATCTCCGTGACGGGGACCTCCACGTGGTAATGGGCGGAAATGTCAGAGAAGCTCGTGCGGAATGCGATCGAGGTAGGCTCTGTGTCTCGGGGATGTTCATGCGGCTGGTCCTCCTTTCGCCACACACCTTACGGGCGGGGTGGTGCGCGGAACGGGTTGGCGCCAGTGTTTCGTCACGGGCGCGTGCGCTTCGGCACTCCATGCTACATCTGAGTGGCATGTGGCGGCTTCTCGACACTCGCGCTCGACACAGCGAGCGGCAATGGCGCTGCCTGCCGAGCGCCTCACGGGCGCATCCCGACCGCAGAAGTGCGCGCGAAGGCTCGTCGAAGTGCTGGGTTGGGGACCGGCGGTCTGGATACGCGGTTTCGTTCGGCGAAGGCGGCGAGGCGAATGGCATGGCGAACGTACGGGTTTGACGTGAACGGGTTGCCCGTGGCGGCGTGGTATCGGGAGGAGACGGTCGAGCAGGTGCTCGCGCCGCTGCTCGTCCGTCTCGCGCGCTCGCATCAGGAGAAGGGGTCACAGGCCCATCTCGGCGACCCGGTGCGCATACGCTATTGCGACCGGGACGGCCACGTGTCGCGAACGGATATCGTCCGCCAGGTGGACGTCGCGCCGCGAAATGCAGACTCGCCCCAATCGTCGGTAAGGGATGCCGCGGGCGATACGATGGAATCCACGGACCGCACCGCGCCGCCGAGATTGCGACGCGAATGCAGGCGATGCGCCCGAAAAACTCCTCCGCGCATGTAGGGCGAAACGCCAGATTGGAGCTCCATGAACGATTTCTCCCTCTACTCCCCCACCCGCTTTGTCTTTGGACGAAAAGTGACCGACAAGGTTGGGGAGACCCTGTCCGTCTCCGGCCACCGCCGAGCGCTCATTGTCTACGGCAAGGGTTCCGTAGTCCGCTGCGGAACGCTCGGCCACGTGAAGGCATCGCTCGACGCCGCGGGCGTGGAGCACATCGAGCTTAGAGGGGTGCGTCCAAACCCCGAAATAGGCTTGGTGCGAGAAGGCGTCGAGCTTGCACGGGAAAACGACGTCGACATCATCCTGCCCGTGGGCGGCGGCTCAGCCATGGACTGCGCGAAGGCCATCGCGCTGGGGGCGGTATACGACGGCGACGTATGGGACTTCTTCCGCAAGCGCGCCGTTCCCGCCGACCGCATCGACGTCGCCTGCGTGGCGACCATCCCCGCATCGGGTCCGAGGCCTCTAACTCCTGCGTTATCAGCAACGACGAGGAGCACCTCAAATGCGGCATTAACACGGACCTCAACCGCCCGGCCATCGCCTTCCTCGACCCGGAACTGACCTTCACCCTGCCCGCCTACCAGACCGCCGCGGGAGTGACCGACATGATCGCCCATACATGGAGCGACTCTTCTCCGGCGAGCCCGCCGTGGGCGTAACCGACAACAGCGCCTGCGGGCCAGTGCGCGCTGCGATGGAGGCGGCGTCCAAGGTGATGGAGAACCCAGATGACTACGACGCCCGCGCCGAGATCATGTGGGTGGGTACGCTCGCCCATAACGGCCTCGCCGGCTGCGGCCTGGGTGTCCCCGGCCTGCGCGACGGCGATTGGACCTGCCACGTCCTTGAGCACGAGCTGTCCGCACTGGACACCAAGATCACGCACGACGCCGGCCTCGCCGTCATCTTCCCCGCCTGGTTGCGCTACGCATGGCGAGAGCACCCCGAGCGCTTCCTGGAGTTCAGCGCCCAGGCCTTTGGCGTCGAACCCGTCGATTCGGACGCGGACGAGCTCGATGTGGAGGTAACCCCCGAGCAGGCAATCGAGTACGCGGTCGAAGCGACCATCGACGAGCTGCAGGATTTCAACGTCTCGCTGGGAATGCCGCGCACGCTATCGGAGTTCGGAGTCACCGAGGACGATATCGAAAAGATGATTCCGGACCTCAAGATCAACCGCGGAGAGCTCTTCGGCAGCTTCAAGAAGCTCACGCTGGACGACGCGAGAAAGATTTACCGCAGCACACTCTAGGAAACAGATGCCCATCCCCCACGGGCGAGCAGCACGGCGGCCCCCGCAAACCAGAAACGGCGCCGCTCCCGCGACGCCGTCATATTCCCTGGTGCCCCCGGGCGGATTCGAACCGTCGACACCCGCTTTAGGAGATATGATTTAATGCTACCCCCTACCATTCATCAAGCATCATTGAACATCATATAACCGCAGATAAACATAGCAGTTTGTGTCTTTTGCCTCCGGTAGCTGCGCCTACGCTTTTACAAACATATTACTAACAGCTTTAGCTAAACTGCACTCAATGAATTGTTGAAAACTATTCAAAGAAACGGAGCGCAAAGATGTCAGAACAGCCACTAATTAGCGGAAGAGGCACGTGTTGGAAAGACAAGAGATCACCTAACACCTATCGCTATTATTTTTCCCTTGGAGTCAAGGACCCTAAGACGGGGCGCTACAAACGATCCCCAACTTATACAGTTCGTTGCAAGACTAAAACAGAAGCTAAGGCTGCAATGCAGGCCAAGCTGGCTGAAATCAACTCCTCTGGCACGATCACTAAAACTAAAAAGCCCACTTTGCTTGCGTCCTACTGCTGGGCCTTTCATGAAAATAGGGACACCGAGCTTGCGCCAACGAGCTATGAAAGAGAAGCGTACGATTGCAGGCATATCGAAGACCTATTCGGTGCGTTTCAGACAATTGAGGGGCTAACTCCCGATCTAATCGAAGAAACATATGCCGAAGCTCGTCGTACGGGAAAATACAAACCATCAGAGCTTGTACGAATCAATGCGAAACTGCGTCAGATTCTGTCGAATGCAGTCGCAAAGAGAATAATTGACCGAAACCCCTGCGCTACCGTTCATGTTCGCAGACCACGCAACAAAAGAGAATCACTTACAATCGACCAAGTAGCTACCCTATGCACACGTCTTCAACACATTGAGCTCACCGCCGAAGCTGTTGGTACACTAGTACTAGTGTATACGGGTATGCGGAAAGGCGAGATGCTGGGCCTCGAATGGCGCGATTGGGACCCTGCCAATAAAACCTTGAAAATTGACAGGCAGTACACCAACGACCATGAACTGAGGGCACCCAAGTCACAAGAAAGCCAACGCAAAATTCCCGTTGGAGAAACCTTGGCCGAACGTCTTCAATCATGGTCAGCCATACAAAAAGAGCTCCTGGCCTCTCTGGGGCTGTCCCAGACTGGCAGTACTCCCATCATTAGCGATATTGCTGTCGAGCAAGGGATCCCTACTGTCTGTCACATGAAAAACTACATCTTCAACCATTGGTTTCGCGATTTCGCAGTTAGCTGCAATCTTGGAATCTATGAGCCGAACAATTCGACTGGCGGAAAACTATATAAGGGCATCTGCCCGCATCAGCTCAGGCATTGTGTAAGCACTTTTATGCTGGCGAACGGATCGGACGTTAGAAGCGTGCAAGGTATTCTTGGCCACGCGGACCCCAATATCACGCTCAAAACGTATACAAGCCTCGTTCAACAATCAGAAATAAAAGCAGTTAAAGGCTACGAAGCCTTCATCAACGCCTATATACAGAGAAGCGAGAAATAGCATGTTTTTCATTCATCGTTTATTTCATAATATTACGGTACTATAATACCGTTTCCGCAGGTAGATGCTTTATTTGATTGACATCTAATGAGTTTTAATACATGCTAAAGCTGTCAGATGGCTACGCATGTAGTCATAGAAACCGGCCCCCCAAGTGCTTATGAACCTGGTACGTCTTACAAGCACAGGGAGGGCCCTCATTGAAAGGATAGCTCATCATGGCTACTCCAAAGATTAGCACTCAGGCGTCCACACCGACTTTCCCCACTGGTGCCGCTCAGTGCGATCGGTTGCTCCGCGTTAACGATATCCGCGAACTCACTGGCTGGAGCGAAAACACCGCACGCAAGTTTATGCGAGAGTCCGGCAAGCTCATCCAGATCCATCGCTCTAATTACATGTTTGAAAGCTCGTTCTACGAGCTTTTCAAGCAGCTTGAAGGTCGTACCGCCCACCTTGATTAGGTGGTAAACATGAGCGAGCTTCCGTCGATTTCCGACATATTTAGCGATGATGCTACTGAGCAACGAGAGATTACGGGAAAAATGGATAAGGCTATTTTTATTTCAGTGCCCGAGTGGGCGTGCTGCGTCACCACCGTTGCCGCCGAGCGTCTCATCCTCGGCCTTGTATGGAAGTTTGGAAAACCTTCCAAAAACAAACGGCCCATGGGCTTCTGCGCTAAAAGCAAATGGATTGAGGATCACTACCGCCTGAGTAAGAACACGATATCCCGGGCCTATACCTCTCTGAAGGATAAGGGGTATATTCAAAAAGTTGGTGATGGCAGCTGGATGCTTAATTACGCCGCAATCTACCGCGCCGCGATTGAAAACGCTTGGGAGCCTCCGAAACTTTAAGCCCACAAACCGACTATCGAGGTCGTGAGAGTCGGTCACCGTCAGGATGCCCACAAGAACATGCCGCGGATGTAAAATGAAGCAGGGTCGAACCGAAACAGTTCCCGGACAATTGGCGTCCGGCCAGACACTTCGATTCGACCCTTTCTCATGCCTGTATCTAAAATACTCCCACAATCATTCTCGACATCTTTAACGCCCTCACCTCCTGCCACCAACACGTCGTAGACGCTATTTACAACGAATCGATATGGCCGCCCGTTCTTTAAGGCACGTGTTACCATGAAAACGTGCGGTATTTCTCCAACCGAAAACCTGCGTGAACGCATGACTTGAGACGCCTTTTAGAACTCACCGATCGCAGGGCGAACACAAATCAACAGCGGCCGTGCATTGTTCCCAGCCATATGGCATGGCGGAGCCATGCCCGTTGTTGATTGGAGTGCCGCACCATGGCAAACGAGAAGAAAATCAGGGAGATCTACGGCGTGAAGTCCGTCCTCGATGAGGCCGCCGAGCGGATTGAGGCGACGTGGCGGGAGAAGCTGCTGCACGAGACGGGCGACCTCAGGACCGAGAACGCGTTGCTCAGGGCCCAGCTCGACGAATTCAACCGCAAGCTCGTCGAGGCGAGAGACCGGAACGAAAGACTTGAGGCCGACTGCAATGAGCGGGTCGCCTTTATCGAGGAGAAGTTCGAGCTCGATACCGCGAGCCTCGAGCTCGAGAACAACGAGCTCCACGCCGCGAGCGTCAGATATCTCGCCGATGCCAGGGAGCTCGACAGGCAGGTCGTCCAGCTCCACGCCGAGGCTGAGACCATGGTCGATGAGATCGAGCGGCTGCGCGGCGAGCGTGACGCCGCGTTGAAAGCCCAGGCTGAGCTGAGCGATGCGCTTCTGGCCCAGCGCGACCTGATGGCCGAGGTCGCCGCCCTCAAGGACCGCCTTGCTGTAGCCGAACAGCGGGCGGCCGTGGCCGAGGCCAAGATCGAGGTCATGACCCAGATGAAGATCGAGTAGGCCGCATAGCATCTAATTTTCTAGAAACCCCCTAGAGCATTTCTAGGGGGTTTCTAGAACTGAGAACCGGGCGCAGCACTTTCGATCGGCACGATGTCTCGATAGACCAGACGGTGCCTGTCGTCACGCCACTCGTCACCGTGGTAGTGCCCGAAGAACCAAGCGCGGTAGTCGAGCCGCCCATCGAGCTCGCCCAGGAAGGTTTGCAGCTGATCCCCACGGTACTCACGTCCGCGCTCCCGGCACAGCTCTCTGGCCAGGGCAGCAGGAGCCTCATGCGTCACCACGTAATCGGCCCTCCAGCCTACGCGGTTGAGCGAGGCGCGGCAGTGGTCCATCTCCTCCTCGCTCGGCATCTCCTCGGGCCACCAGCTCCTCCCCTCCTTGCGATACTGCCTGTCGTTGCTCGCGGCGCCGCCCATGGCAAGGACCGTGGTTCCCGCGATGTCGAATACCCCTCCGCGCATGAGGTGCAGCACGTGCGGTCGTACCTCATGGACGAGACCGCCGCTCCACTCCCGCACCGGCAGTTCTGCCAGGGCGTGGTGGTTCTCATGGTTGCCGTCTACGAAACACGTGGTCCAGGGCTTCGACTCGAACCAGTCGAGCCAATACCTCTCAGCATTCGAGCCGTCCCAGACAAAGCCGAAGTCGCCGGCCACGATCACCGCGTCATCGCGCGTCAGCGTGCGCCCCAGCGGCCAAGATTTGAAGGCGAATCTGCTGGCCCCATACTCGGCCCTGCCGTGCACGTCGCCTGTCACATAGGCCGTCATCAGTACGCGCCCCACGGCAGGAGTTTGTCCCCGAGCCTCACGATCCGGTCGTACAGCACGGTATGACGTTCGTCCGGATTGCCGTCTCGGTGAAAATGTCCGTAATACCAGCGCTTGTAGTCCAGGCGGTCCTCGAGCTCGTCGAGGAATCCGGTCAGCCGGTCCACATCAGGGCGTTCCCAGCCTGGGCCCGGGTAGAGCGTCGGCGAGAGCATGCGCGTGGCGCAGGTATGGGTGATGACGCAGTCGACCTTCCAGCCGACCTCGTCGAGCCTTGCCCGTGCGGTATCGAAATCGCGCTCGTCCGGGAGCTCCTGAGGCCACCAGCTGGAATAGGGCACGCGGTATTCCCTGTCCACGCTCGTGGCACCGCCCATGGTGAAGACCGTCGAGCCGTCGAGCTCGAAGACCTCCCCGCGCATGAGGCGGCGGATAGACGAAGTATCCGACAGGCGCTGCGTCAGCCCGCCGTGCCACGGTTCCATGGGGCGTTCCTCCCAGTGGTCGAAGCGCTCGTGGTTGCCGTCGACGAACAGTACCGTGTAGGGGCGCGACTCCAGCCAGGCGATGTCGGCGCATTCCTCGGCAGAGAAATCCCACGGAAAGCCAAAGTCGCCGGCGATGATCAGATAGTCGTCGCTGCCAAGGCTATCCCCAAGCTCCCAGTCGCGGAGCTTTTGCATGTCGAGCCCACCGTGGATGTCGCCCGTCACATAGACCGTCATCGGATCGCCTCTTCCCTCTTGTACGCCGCCAGCTCGCGCTCGACCTGCCTGTCGCCGGTCTCGTTGACCCACCAGGGTCATTTCACCCGGCCGCACGGCTCGTCGACTCCGGCGAACCATTCCCTCAGCTCGTCGAGGCTCACCGGGGAGTGCCCGTTGGCATCGCAACCGACGTCGTAGCGCAGAAGGCCCTGCTTGCGGTTGAACTCGTTGTACGCGCCGCCGCTGCTGTGGATGTGCCCGTGGAGGTGCCACGATCCATGGCTCATGCCCTGCCAGTCGGCCATGGGGTAATGGCTCAGGACGATCTTCTGCCCGTCGATCTTGAGCACGCAGATCGGCGGCTCCACGGTGAAGGCGCCCGCGACCGCCGGCTGGGTCCAGTCCTTGTCGTGGTTTCCCGGGACTAGGTGGATGCGCCTGCAGGCGATCCGCTTGCGAAGCCCATAGGCGTCCTGGGCGGTCATCTTGAATGAGAAATCACCCAGGATGTAGAGCTCGTCGTCCACGGCAACCCTGCCGTTGATGCTGTCGACGATGGCGTCGTTCATCTGCCAAATCGTCTCCCACGGGCGGTCGGTGAACTTCAGCACGTTCTCATGCCCGAAGTGGGTGTCGCTGGTAAACCAGATCATATTTATGTCTCCTTCTGTCGCTAAAAAACGTTCTCCCTCGAGGTCAGGAGACGTTTTATGAGCGACATGAGGTGCATATCCCTCATGTTTCAAGCTCCAATCTGCCGGATTTGCCCAACTAAAAGTTTACGCCCGGTTGATTTTCAATCTCAACGCAACAGCCTGAACGGACCCCGCGTTTCCGCAGCTAG